>NZ_CAMDCK010000008.1 GCF_945890115.1 Sphingorhabdus sp. EL138 | reverse complement strand
GTCCACCCCCCCATGCCCAGCCAAGCGGCGGGAACATGTACGAAGATGATCTTAACAGTATCGCCCATGAGACGTTCTGTTGGCGTAAAAAACACACCCCAAATGCAAGCGCCGAGCACGAGCATGATCCCTGGCCAAAATAATGCTGGGGTGAGCGGCTTTGCGATACGCAAGAATCGGGCAGGATTGGCAAAGAGATGCATCATTAAGCAGCGCCTTTAGCACCGCAAAAGCCTTACGCCAACGGATTTGCGATCATCTGCCAATAAGCTTTTGTGCCATATTGTCGGCAACTTCGGCTGGCGTTCTGTTGGTCGAATCGCTTTCAGTCCAGATGGCGGAAAGACGATCCGGAATGGCATCAATGCGACGGTTGATTTCCGCATCATCGGCATTTTCGATATGGCGTAACACGTTGATAATGCCGCCTGCGTTGATGACATAATCAGGCGCGTAAAGGATGCCCCTATCCGCCAGCAGTCGGCCCTCGGGCCCTAAGGCCAATTGGTTGTTCGCCCCGCCAGCAACCGCGCGCACTTTTAAGGCGTGCACGCTGGCTAGCGTAAGTATGGCCCCCAAAGCGCAGGGACTGAAGATGTCTGCATCGACGGTCATGATCGCGTCGGCAGGGACGCTATTGCCGCCAAGTTCCGCAGCCAGATCGGCGGCACGTTGCGCATCGACATCGGCCAATGTGAGCTTGGCCCCTTGCTGCGCCAAATAACGCGCCAGACCGCCGCCAACGCTGCCAACGCCCTGAATGGCGACATGGACACCAGACAATCTGTCGGCACCAAGTGCATGCTTTGCCGCGGCCTGAACGCCAAGATACACACCGCGCGCTGTATAAGGACCCGGATCGCCGCCTTGCTCCGGCAATCCGGCAACGTGCGGCGTAACCTTCGACAAAGAAACCATGTCTGCCTCTGACATGCCGACATCCTGCGCCGTGATATATTGCCCGCCGAGCGAGTCCACCGCGCGAGCAAATGCGTCGAGCATATCCTGCTTTTTGGTGCGCTGCGGGTTCGCAAGAATGACCGCTTTGCCACCGCCGGCAGAAAGCCCCGCCAGTGCGTTTTTGTAGCTCATGCCGCGCGACAGACGCAGCGCATCTGTAATCGCGGCCTGAGAATCGGCATAATGCCAAAAACGCGTTCCGCCTGCTGCTGGCCCCAAATGAGTAGAATGCACAGCGATAACCGCCCTTAGCCCAGTCACGCGGTCGTCAAAGACGTGCACAGCCTCGTGCGAATCAAAATCAGGCAGGTCCCAAATGGCGGGCATGGTATATATCCTTGTGCGACAAATCGCCCTTCGGCGTTCGGAATCATATTACGTGCAGGCGTAATAATATTACGCCTCGCAAATGTCACATAGATTTTGGCGTGGGAGAAATGGGGCGACCGAGGGGTCTTGAACCCCCGACCTCTGGTACCACAAACCAGCGCTCTAACCAACTGAGCTACGGTCGCCATAGCGCCACTGAGGCAGGCGCGATCCCGTTTTTCGGTCTCATCTTAGACCGTAAATTTGTCATGTGCCGAGCCTTCGCCCGGCACATGGAAAATCTTATTTTTTGAGGCTGAGGCCGCCAAAACGCTTGTTAAACTGAGCAACGCGGCCACCAGTGTCAAGCATACGGCCCGAACCGCCGGTCCATGCAGGGTGCGATGTCGGATCGATATCCAGAGCGAGGGTGTCACCTTCCTTGCCCCAAGTGGAGCGCGTTTCGAAGATGGTGCCATCGGTCATCTGCACCTTGATCATGTGATAATCGGGGTGAATGTCGGCTTTCATACATAAATCCTTTGTTCAGTCACCGGTTTCCGACCGGTAACCCTAAATTCGGAAGCGCCGCGCATAGCGGGGAGCGGGCGCGATAGCAACATGGAAATATTGCAGAACGCGGGTGTGGCGGATTAACAACTCTGTGCTATTTACCCTTATGCCTCATCAAGCAGGTGGCTCGGCAATCATTGCCATAAATTCGGCCTCAGCAGCGATTTGGTCGCCAACCATGGCGCGTCCGGCAAATTTGCATACCCGGGCACGTTTCTGCACAAATTCAACGTGCAAATGCAACAAGCATCCTGGCTCAACGGGCGCACGGAATTTGGCATTGTCAATCGACATGAAATACACAAGCTTGCCCGAACCGATCAACCCAAGGCTTTCCATCGCCAACACGCCAGCCGCTTGGGCCAGTGCCTCGACAATCATAACACCCGGCATGATGGGTCTTCCCGGAAAGTGCCCCTGAAAAAACCCTTCATTCATGGTCACGGCCTTGACCGCGCAAATACGCTCGTCAACGACAAGCTCCTCTACGCGGTCGACCAAAAGCATGGGGTAACGGTGCGGAAGCACCGCCATGACCCGGCGTACGTCAAAATTGCTGAAATCGCCCCCGGACATAAAGTCTAGCGGCTTTCAGGCTGCGCTGCTGGTGCCGCAGCTGGACGTGCCTGCGCAGCCGCAGCCGCAGCCGCTTGGGCCTGCTGCGTTGCGGCGTTAATCAACTGCTGAATCTGCTGATATAAGGCGCCAATCTGGCGCGACGGACGCCAGCCGGCGGGCGGCGTGATCGTCGCTGATGGAACGGCCTTGTCCAATTCAGCCGTGATCGCGGCAGTCACATCGACGGCATCTGGAGCCCACACAAACGCATCGGGCGCAAGGATGACATTGATTTTCTTGGCGGTAATGACGGCTTGCTGTGCAGCGTCATATTTCAACGCAATCTGTTCAACGGCATAAAGCTGCGCAAGCACGATAGGATCCTGAAGTGTGTTCAGTTCCATCTGCTTTGTGTCGATCTGCTTCAGCAAGGGGCTATTCGCCTTAATCGCGACGTCAATCTCGGCCTGCGTCAGTTCCTTGTCCTTGTTGATATCAAGCTGCGCGTTCAGATTGTTGATCTCTACCCGCTTGGCTTGCAACTGCTGCGCCACGGGGGCGTATTGCGTGCCGATTTGCTGATAGGCTGTGCCAAGCGCCTTTGAACGGGTGATTGCAACTGCCGTGTCAGCGGTAGCGATGCCTGCAACTTGGGCAGACGCTGGTGCCGAAATGGCAGCTACTGACAAAAAGGCTGCGGCTAGAATGTTTTTACGAATTTTCATTAGAATTGCGTTCCTACGTTGAATGTAAATAATTTGGTGTCGTCACCCTCCTGCTTGAGCAGAGCGCGGGCTATATCGATTCTGAACGGACCAAAAGGTGAATTCCAGTTGACGCCAAAGCCAACCGACAAGCGCGGTTTCCAACTGTCGCCGAAAAAGCGCTCTTCGAAACGCAGCGCGGCAACCCGGGTCGAGCCATCGGCATTGATAGCCGTGGTGGATGTTTGAAGCGCGCCAGCGGAATCCACAAAATAATATAATGGAGCGCCTTGCGTGCCGTTCGCCAGCACTTCGCGCTGCGCCACCGTCTGTAAAATGGGACGTGTCACATCAAACACAGAACCCACATCGACGAACAAGGAAGGACGTAAGCCCAGCTCTCTTGCGCCGCTGCCCAGCGGAATTTGTAGTTCGGCACGGCCAAGATAATAGAAACGTCCGCCAATAGCATCATCCTGGATCTGGTTGCGATCCGTCAGTGGCGTATTAACGGCCAACCCGTTTACGACCTGACCTTCGAAGAACACACGCTGCACACGTGGGCCGATGCCGCGAATGTCGAACCCGCGCATTTGCGGCTCACCCAGATAGAAACGGTCGGTCAGTCGAACATCGTCAATACCCTGAGAGGTCAAACCGCGGTCTTCCAACGAGTGGATATAGCCACCTTCAAACGACAATCCGAAAATGAAATTACCGAAGGGCTTCCAAAATTTGTCTGCGTTAATGCGCGTTTTAATATACTTAACATCACCGCCAAGCCCGGCAATGTCTTGGCTTAAGCCGATGCTTTGGCCGCGTGTCGGGCGGATGCGGTTGTCACGATCATCATAAAGCAACGTGTAACCAATGGAGGACGTCAAACGCTTACCCAGCGCATCGCACAGAAAACGTCCGGCAATGATCGGGTCGCACGACGGTGGAAGCGGGCCGAAGCCATCCGGGTCAGAGAAGAAGGTGTTCTCATCAAGTGAAATATCATCTTGGCTCAAGCCGTAACGCACCTGAAAATAAATGAATTCATTGACGGGCACACCAACGCGCACCTGCAAACCTGTTGTGGCTTGCTCATAGGTCGTGTTGCGTTGGTTGTTGAAGAAGTTGAAGCTGTTTAAATCCCGACGGAAAATGTCGCCCGAAACGGCAATCGAACGATCAAACAAATAAGGTTCGGTAAAGCCAATTTCCGCTGATTTTGAATAAGATGAATACGAAATATTCGTCCGCAATTCTTGACCCAAGCCGCGGAAGTTGCGTTGCTTGATCGAACCTTGGAAAATGAAGTTTTCAATCGAGGAGAAACCTGCGGACAAGGACAATTCGCCCGTCGCTTTTTCCTCGACATTGGTGGACAGGATGATGCGGTCGGGCGCACTGCCCTGCGCCTGTTCGACTTCAAGGTCTTCCTGAAAATATCCGAGCGATTTAATACGTTCTGCGGTCCGCTTTACCTGAATGCTATTAAACGCATCACCTTCGTTCAGGCGGAATTCGCGGCGGACAACCTTATCATGCGTCAGCGTGTTGCCGTTAATGTCGATCCGTTCCACAAACACGCGCGGAGATTCCGCCACGTTGAACGTAATGCCCATAGTCAGCGTATCTTTATCCCGCTGGAAATCAGGGTTTACGTCGGCAAAGGCATAGCCAAACAAACCTGCGGTTTCCGAGAGGCTTTCGACGGTGTCTTCCACCATCTTGGCGTCATACCAGTCGCCTTTTTTCATGCGCAAAGTCGTCGTCAGCCGCTCTGAATCAAAATCGCGAATTTGGCTATCAACCTTGACGTCACCAAATTTATACCGGTCACCCTCTTCCACCACATAAGTGATGATGAAGTCCTGCTTATCAGGCGTCAGTTCGGCGACTGCGGAAACAACGCGGAAATCGGCATAGCCTTGTGTCAGGTAAAATTGACGCAGCTTTTGTTGGTCGAACGCCAAGCGGTCCGGGTCATAGCTGGTGCCGGAGCTGAAAAACCGGTAGAAACGCGCCTGCTTCGTGACCATCTCGCCACGCAGCTGGCCATCGGAAAACTTGTCGTTGCCGATGATGTTGATCTGCTGAACCTTGGACTTTGGCCCTTCGGTAATTTCGAAAACAATGTCTACGCGGTTTTGGTCGAGCTGAACCAATTTAGGCTCAACGACCGCCGCAAATCGCCCCTGACGCTTGTAGAGTTCAACAATGCGCGCAACATCGGCGCGCACTTTGGATCGCGAATAAATCTGGCGCGGCGCAAGTTTGATTTCTGGTTCAATTTTGTCATTCTTGATGCGCTTATTGCCTTCAAGAATGATGCGGTTCACCACTGGGTTTTCGCGCACCTCAATAACAACTGCGCCAGCGTTATTGCGGACAGCAACATCCGCGAACAATTCGGTCGCATACAGATCCTTCAACGCTTGGTCAGCAGAGACCTGCGTCCATGGCTGCCCCGTGCGTAAGCGGATATATGATCGAACGGTATCGGCTTCGAGTCGTTGCGTGCCAACAACAGTGATGGATTGAATGGTTTCAGCGGGTGCAGCTGCCTCAGACTGCGCAGCGGGCGTCGCCGTTGCGGTCTGCGCCAAAGCGGGAGTCATGGAACCCGTCGCGGCAAGCGCCGTCGAGCCCAACAAATATATGCCAAAGCTTTTGAAGTTGCCGCGAGGTCTACTTTTCATTGTCATCCGATCTGATGTCCGCCCCCACTGGGCGATGGCATATTGCCGATAGAATAGTTTTGCGTCCCTGCCCCATGCAGCGCGCGCAATCAAGTATGCAATGCCCTCAACCGCTTTCGAAAAGACCGAAAGAGGCAAGGTCGTTGAATGTTACCATTATCATAAATGCCGCCAGCATCGCAAATCCTGCACGAAAAGCCCACTCCTGCACAACTGGCGTGGCTGGACGCCGACGCACAGCTTCCACGGCGTAGAGCAACAAATGCCCTCCATCGAGCATCGGGATTGGCAGCAGATTGATGAACCCCAAGTTAATCGAGATCAACGCAGCAAGGCTAATGAATGTTAAAATACCAAGGCTCATCGCCTCACCAGATACTTTTGCGATTTTCAACGGACCGCCAAGTTCGGAAATTGGCCGACGACCTGAAATAATCTGACCAAGGCCAATCACCTGCTGCCGCAAGATATTGCCCGTTTGAACAACCGCAGCCCAAGGTGCCTCAAGCAGGCCCACTTCGCGGACTTCCAATTTACTGGCCCCAACGCCGAGCCGACCAATACGATATTCATTGCCGAAACGATCAACTTCGATAGCCGCAGCGACCTTGGCCTGCTTTGTCATGGCTGCGCCGTCGCGTTCGATTTCTATCACAACCTGTTCGTTGGGGATCATCACAATTTCTTGCGCCATTTGGTCGAATGTCTCGATGGTCCGGCCATTCAAAGTGAGGATGCGGTCTCCTTCCATCAGGCCCGCCACCGCAGCCGCACTATTGGGCTGCACAACGTCAACTACAGGTGGCGTCACCGATTTCCCAAACGCCAACAGGAAACCCATCGCGATCAGGATGGCCAAGATGAAATTGACCGCTGGCCCGGCAAAGACAATCAACGCACGTTGCCACAATGTCTTGGACTGGAACGTCTGGTTGCGCTCCTCATCTGGCAACTGCTTCCAGCCTTCGTCGGCTTGGCTGGCGGGATTCATATCGCCTGCGAATTGGACAAAGCCGCCCAAAGGCAGCAGGCCAATGCGCCATAGCGTTCCGCGCTTGTCTACCCGGCCCCAAATTTGAGGGCCAAAGCCAATCGAGAATTTCTCCGCCTTCACGCCAAACCAGCGGCCGACGAAATAATGGCCAAGTTCGTGAACAACAACCAGACTGCCGATCAACGCAAGAAACGCGAGGACAGTCACAACAATATTTGGCGATTCCATGGGCATTAGGTGACCTTTTGTATGAGCGTCTGCGCATAACGGCGCGCGGCTGCATCTATGCTGAACAAGTCATCGATGCAGGTTGGCAGGTTGTTCGGTGCATAACCGCAGAGCGTATCTTCCACCAAAGCTGCGATATCGAGAAAACCGATTTGGCCATTCAAGAACGCCGCCACGGCAACTTCATTGGCCGCGTTCATGATTGCCGGCTTTGCGCCGCCTTCGGATATCGCCGCGCGGGCAAGTCGTAATGCTGGAAACCGCGCGATGTCCGGCTGCTCAAACGTCAACTGCCCAATGGTCGCTAGATCCAGCGGCTTGCACGTTGTCATTATGCGCTCCGGCCATGCCAATGCGCTGGCAATGGGAATACGCATATCTGGCGATCCAAGCTGCGCCAAAGTCGAACAATCTACATATTCGACCATCGAATGAATGACCGATTGTGGATGCACAAGGATTTCGATTTTATCCAAGCCCACCGGAAACAAATGATAGGCCTCAATCAGTTCAAGGCCCTTGTTCATCATGGTCGCGGAATCGATGCTGATCTTCGCGCCCATGTCCCAATTGGGATGCGCCACGGCCTGCGCTGGCGTTACGCCGCGCATTGCCTCAAGCGAGAAAGAACGAAACGGCCCACCGCTTGCGGTCAGCGTGATCTTGCGTACTTGGTCAATTTTTCCGCCCGCAAGGCACTGGAATATTGCATTATGTTCGCTGTCGACGGGCAGCAAAGCGGCGCCCGACCGGCGTACCGCAGCCATCATCAATGCACCTGCGGAGACCAAGGCTTCCTTATTGGCCAAAGCAACGGTCTTCCCAGCCTCGATTGCAGCCATCGTGGGGGGCAATCCCGCACATCCCACTATCGAGGCCATGGTCCAATCGGCATTGCGTCTAGCGGCCTCCACAAGCGCGTCTGCGCCTGATGCGGCTTCTATGCCTGTCCCTGCCAATGCGTCCTTGAGATCGGCATAGGCCGTTTCATCCGCAACGACCGCCAATTCGGCATCAAATTCCCGCGCCAGCTGCGCTATGGCAGCAGCATTGCCATTCGCGGTTAGCGCGACAACGCGATATTGGCTGCGATGCTGCCGAATGAGGTCCAGTGTCGATAACCCGACCGAACCTGTTGCGCCAAAGATGGAAACGCTGCGGGTCATGGGGTCAGCTTCCCGCTACAGTTTGAAAGACCATGATAACACCGGCGGCAAAAGCGACAGCAATCAGGCCATCCGTCCGGTCAAATAACCCGCCATGGCCCGGAATCAATCGGCCGGAATCTTTTACCCCTGCCCGCCGCTTCATCCCGCTTTCGAAAAAATCGCCCATTTGCGCGACCACCGCGAGCGCGCCCCCCGTCAGCAGGAGGCGAAACCAGCCATAAGCCAGATAAACATCGCCATCGCCAGCTTCACCGCTCCTGAAGGCGTAGATGCCTGCTTGCATAAAAACCATCATAAGACCCGCGCCAATCATGCCGCCAAAAAGGCCGGACCATGTTTTGGACGGGCTAATGCGTGGCGCGATCTTGGCTCCGCCGATACTTCGTCCGGCAAAATATGCACCGACATCCGTGCCGATGACACCTGCGATCAATAGGATTGCGGGCGTCATGCCAAAGAAAGGCGCGCTGAACAGAATTAAAGTGAAACATGCCAAGCCGACATAGGCAAGGCCGCCCAATAGCCACAATATCCGCGCCTGGCGACTGTGTGTGAAACCAAGCACCAATTTGGTAAATTCATAAAACACGCCAAGGCCAACGGCAATAACGAGGCCCATAAAGACATAGCCGCCCAGCCAGATCGCAATGATTGCAACCGACATCATAGCAACGCTCGACAATGTCCGTATGCCCAGGTCCGATCGGGGTTTTAGCAGCGGCGCGACCTTATCGTTCATCGACCACCATAGCGCCGTTCACGCCGCGCAAATTCGTTGAGGGCAGCCGCGAGTTCGTCCTTGCTAAAATCCGGCCATAAAGTTTCGGTAAACCACAATTCGGCATAAGCCGCCTGCCACAGCATGAAATTAGACAGCCGTTGCTCCCCTGACGTGCGGATAAGCAAATCCAGCGGCGGCAAGCCAGCCGTGTCGAGATTAGCCTCAATGCCCGCCGCATTTATTTCGCCCTGCGCAGCGGCAGCGCGGGCCGCGCGGACCATCTCATCTTGCGATCCATAGTTTAAGGCAACCGCCAAAGTCGTGCGGCTGTTCTGCGACGTCCGCGCAATGGATTCTTCAAGCATGTCCACAATGTCTGGCGCTAATGCTTTATAATTACCAATAATTTTAAGGCGCACATCGTTCGCAGCGAACTCATCAAGGTCAGATTTGATAAAATCGCGCATGATGCCCATGAGATCACTGATCTCATCCTTGGGCCGTTTCCAATTTTCGCTGGAGAAGGCGTATAGGCTCAACGTTTCCAGCCCAAGCTCACCCGCCGCACGGACGATATTCCGGACAGTCTCCACACCCCGCTTATGCCCCATCGCCCGCGGTAACATGCGCTTTTTCGCCCAACGGCCATTGCCATCCATGATGATAGCAACATGACGCGGCATTTTGCCCGTTCCGGCGGCAATGCGCTCTTGAGCGTCAGCGACAGCCATCAGTTAGCTAAACCCGATGCAGTTACAGGACTGGCCAAAATCACTGGCTCAGGATTTCCTTTTCTTTGTGCGCGGCCGCATCATCGACCGCCTTTATCATGTCATCGGTCATTTTCTGGACTTCAGTTTCCAACCTTTTGCGGTCGTCTTCGCTGATTTCCTTCTTGTTCTCATCGGTCTTTAGCGCGTCATTGGCATCGCGGCGGACGTTGCGGATCGCGATTTTGGCTTTTTCCGCATATTGGCCCGCGAGCTTTGCAAGTTCCTTGCGACGTTCTTCGGTAAGGTCGGGGATTGGCAGGCGCAGCGTCTGGCCATCGGTGATCGGGTTTAGGCCCAGGCCTGCCGAACGAATGGCTTTTTCCACTGGGGTCACATTTGACCGGTCCCATACCTGAACCGACAACAGACGCGGTTCTGGCGCGCTGACGGTGGCAACTTGGCTCAACGGCATGTGCGATCCATAGACTTCAACCACCACCGGATCGAGCAAGGTCACGTTGGCGCGGCCCGTCCGCAAGCCTGAAAGATCGCTTTTCAATGAATCGACGGCGCCCTTCATGCGGCGCTCTACATCGGTTTTGTCATATTGCGGCATGGGTTAATTTCCTTCGCTTGTTACCACAGTTGAAGTGCCGCTTCCGTCGAGCACTTTCAATAAATTGCCCTGCTCACGGATAGAGAACACCACAATTGGAATGTTGTTATCACGGCACAAAGATACCGCGCTGGCATCCATAACCTTCAGATTATCTGCCAAGACACGGTTGTAACTTAATGTTTCGTAACGTTTTGCTGTTGAGACTTTTTTAGGATCAGCGTCATAGACGCCATCAACCGAGGTCCCCTTAAACAAGGCATCGCATTGCATTTCGGCCGCGCGCAACGCGGCGCCGCTATCCGTGGTGAAGAACGGTGCGCCAACGCCAGCGGCGAAAATGACAATGCGCCCTTTTTCAAGATGCCGTTCCGCACGGCGGCGAATGACCGGTTCGCAAACCTTATCCATCTCAATCGCGGATTGGACGCGGGTCGGTACGCCAAGCTGTTCCAGCGCATTTTGCATCGCGAGCGCGTTCATAACGGTCGCAAGCATGCCCATATAGTCAGCCTGCGCGCGATCCATGCCTTTCGCAGCGCCGGCCATCCCACGGAAGATATTACCCCCGCCGATGACCAAGCATAATTGGAGGCCCGTATCCTGCGCCGCCTTTACCTCTTCGGCAACGCGCGCGACCGTGTCGGGGTCAATGCCATAGGCTTGGTCGCCCATAAGCACTTCACCTGATAATTTCAGTAGAATGCGACGATAGCCGTGCGCGCCCATAATGTCCCTCACCCTAATACGATAATGGCGCCCAGCTATAGAAGCCGCGCGCCACATCGCCAAGTGCTTATGCCGTAATTAAATGACGGCGCATAAACTCCGCGCGCGCCCCGCTTACTCGAGATGCGAACGGCACTTTTGTTCTTATGCGCCAACCGCCGCAGCTACTTCAGCCGCAAAGTCGGATACTTCCTTTTCAATACCCTCACCAAGCTGAAAACGGACATAGTCCTTCAGCACGATCGGTTTGCCCGCTTCTTTAGCAGCGGCGGCAACCACGTCTGAAATGGGTGTCTTGCCGTCCATGACAAATGGCTGGCTCAACAATGCATTTTCCTTGGCGAACTTCTTCACAGCACCTTCAACCATCTTTTCGACGATATCGGCAGGCTTGCCGCTTTCTGATGCCTTTTCACGGGCAATGCCGCGCTCACGCTCAAGCGTGTCAGCGTCAAGGCCGGTTTCATCAAGTGACAGCGGGAATGCAGCCGCAATGTGCATCGCCAATTGCTTACCAAGGCCATCCAGCGTGGCTGCGTCGGCTTCGCTCTCAAGCGCCACGAGAACGCCAATGCCGCCCATGCCGGGCGCCGCAGCGTTATGCACATAAGAAACCACACGGCCATTGCTAACCGAAAGTGACTTAACGCGGCGGATAACCTGGTTTTCACCGATGGTTGCAATGTTGTTGGTCAGACGTTCCTGAACGGTTTCGCCGCCGTTATAAGGCGCAGCCAAAACGGCCTCGGCTTCGTTAGCAGCCAAGCCAAGGGCAACTTGGCTAACGGCAGCAACGAATTCCTGAAACTGTTCGTTCTTGGCGACGAAGTCGGTCTGGCTGTTTACTTCAATAGCCGTGCCCTTGGTGCCGATTACAGCAACACCGACAAGACCTTCGGCCGCAGTGCGGCTGGATTTCTTGGCAGCGGTTGCAAGGCCCTTAGCGCGCAGCAAATCAACGGCGGCTTCGATATCGCCATTGGTTTCTTCAAGCGCCTTTTTGGCATCCATCATGCCAGCGCCGGAAAGCTCACGCAGTTCCTTGACGGCTGAAGCGGTAATTGCAGACATAAATGTGTCCTTTCGAAATGTGCAGGAGGCCAACAGACCTCATTTAAGTTCGTCATCCCCGCGAAAGCGGGGATCCAACACCTACGCTCACCTTATTGATGAACGTCCGGAGTTGGGCCCCCGCATACGCGGGGGTGACGACAGATTAATTACGCTTCGGCGGCAGGCGCTTCTGCGGCAGATGCTTCGGCTGGAGCAGCTTCGGCAATAGGCGCTGCTTCTTCAACAGGCGCTGCTTCTTCGGCTACTGGCGCAGCTTCTTCAACCAAGGCTGGTTCAGCCGCTGGCTCAACTTCCGCACCAAGGTCGATGCCCTTGGCAACCTTAGCGTTTACATTGCCCTTTGTTGCCGCAGTGGCAACAGCGTCGCAATATAAACGAATGGCGCGTGCGGCATCATCATTTGCAGGAACGGGGAATGCAATGCCGTCAGGCGACACGTTTGAATCGAGGATCGCGATCACTGGAATACCCAAAACATTGGCTTCCTTGATGGCAAGCTCTTCCTTGTTGGCGTCAATGACGAACATGACCTCAGGAATACCGCCCATGTCGCGAATACCGCCAAGGCTCATTTCAAGCTTGTCGCGCTCGCGGGTCATTTGAAGGATTTCCTTCTTCGTGAAACCGTGCGTGTCGCCCGAAAGCTGCTCTTCAAGCGTCTTCAGCTTCTTGATCGAGTTTGAAATGGTCTTCCAGTTGGTGAGCATGCCGCCCAACCAGCGATGGTTGACGAAATGCTGACCCGATGCGCGGGCTGCATCGGCGATTGGGCCTTGGGCCTGACGCTTTGTGCCAACGAACAAAACCTTACCGCCAGACGCAACGCTCTGCGCGACAAAATCGAGCGCCCGTGCAAACAATGGCACGGACTGCGACAGATCGAGAATGTGGATGCCGTTGCGCGCGCCGAAGATATACGGCTTCATACGCGGGTTCCAACGATGTGTTTGGTGGCCGAAATGGGCCCCAGCTTCAAGCAATTGCTGCATGGTTACGACAGGTGCCGCCATGGTACTTCTCCTTCCGGTTGAGCCTCTGGGAAACTAGAACGTCACTATTGCCTGAAAGGCATAGATCAGCACCGGTATGTGCGTTTCCCATGTGGAATGAGCGCGCCGTTACCGTTGATAGCTAGATTCGTCAAGCGCCAATGCTTTTCTTAAGATGAAAAACCCGCAGTAGCGCCATGAATAAGAGGTTTAGCTTGATCTGCATAAAGGCGATTGGATGGACCGCAAAACAACATAAAAATGCAATTGAGCGTCATCGCTGCATTTTTGCTCCTGCCAAATGCACCCAATATTCATTCCCCATTTTGCCCGGCGTTATTCCGGCTGCGTCATGCCGCTTGACAGGTAAGAACAAATAGTGAACAAAGATGCCAATCCGGCGTAAAACCCGAATCAACACTCCGCCTAATTTGGGGCGGAGACCAAAAAGGATTAGTGCCATGACTATCATCGCTTCCCTTCTCTTCCTCACTGCGCTGGGTGCATCCATTGGCGTGATCATGCTGTCCATGCACAGCGCCATGCCGCGCATCCAAGAAGTTATCGATATGGAATTTGCACCAGCGATGCAGCGAGAGCGCCGGATTATTCTCGGCGATATGCGGCGATTGGCGCCTGCTGCGATCATCGCTTTTCCAAATGCGCCCCGCGCGCAAAACGCAGACCGTTTGGCCGCGTAGCAGATGCAGCATGGGCGACATCGTCACCCGTTAATATAAATGGGTATCAAAATGGACCTAGTTGCCGCCTGACCCCAAGGGCTGGCGCATCGCCAATATGCGTTGTGCGGACAAGTTGCACAATATCGAGAGATACGGTCCCTTCCCTCAATTCCCTCAATTCACAAAAAAGGGCGGGTGCTTTCGCCCCGCCCTTTTTACCAATTTCTTGGCCTATGTCTTAGTTGACAGCGTCCTTGAGCGCCTTGCCAGCTTTGAACTTTGGCTGAGTCGATGCCTTAATGGTCATCGGCTCACCAGTGCGTGGGTTACGTCCGGTCGATGCCTTACGCTTTGCAACGCCAAAAGTGCCGAAACCAACAAGACGCACTTCGCCGCCGCTCTTCAGAGCGCCAGTGATGGCTTCAAATGTGGCTTCAACAGCTTTACCGGCGTCAGCCTTGGTCAAACCGCTAGCGTCGGCAACTGCACTGACGAGATCTTGCTTGTTCATATGGGAACCCCCTCTTAAAATTATGTGGCACTCACTTATTGCTAAATTGAGTCGCGGCCTAGACCGGTGCGCGGATAATGGGGACATTGTCGACACTGTCAAAGGAAATATCGGCCCAAAACCGTCATTTTCTGTTAAAAACAGCGTGTCCTGCCTATTAGATACAATTATAGGCAGAAATCACCCAATTAATGTGTCACCGAAGCTCCATTTTCTCCGCCGATTCCTGCTGGCAACGCCGCAGCCAGATCATCGGCCTCAGTCCACTCAACGGCGACCAATGGTGCCACAAGCGCACGCGCCAGAACTTGGTCAACATGGCTGACGGGAATGATTTCCAGGCCATTTTTGATATTTGCCGGAATATCTGCGAGATCCTTCTCATTCTCTTGCGGAATGAGAACTGTTTTAATCCCGCCGCGCAAGGCCGCTAACAATTTTTCCTTCAAGCCGCCGATGGGGAGCACTCTTCCGCGCAAGGTCACTTCACCAGTCATCGCGACATCACGGTGCACAGCAATTCCAGTTAGTGTAGACACGATGCAGGTGACCATGCCGATACCGGCGGAGGGGCCATCCTTTGGCACTGCGCCTTCGGGAAGGTGAATGTGCACATCCTTGCGGGCAAACAGGCTGGGCTTGATGCCATAGCTCGGCGCGCGCGCCTTCACATAGCTCAAGGCGGCCTGAATGGACTCACTCATGACCTCGCCAAGCTTGCCCGTGGTTTTGATCTGCCCCTTACCGGGCACCGTAACCGCCTCAATCGTTAGCAATTCGCCGCCCACTTCGGTCCAGGCAAGGCCTGTCACGGCGCCAATCTGGTTTTCTTCCTCGCCCATGTCATGGCGATATTTGCGGACACCCGAAAAATCCGCCAGATTTTCCGGCGTAATGGCAATGCTTTTGTCTTTGCCTTCTAAGATGCGGCGCAGCGCCTTGCGTGCAATCTTTGCAATTTCACGCTCCAGAGTGCGGACGCCGGCTTCACGTGTGTAATAACGGATAACGTCACGCAAGGCGTCGTCGCTGATGGAAAACTCATCTTGCTTCAAGCCATGGGCTTCAATTTGCTTTTCGATCAAATGCCGCTTGGCGATCTCAAACTTCTCGTCCTCGGTATAGCCTTCAAGACGGATGATTTCCATCCGGTCCAATAAGGCTTGCGGCAAGTTTAAACTGTTCGCAGTCGTCACAAACATGACGTCTGACAAATCGAGATCAATTTCCAGATAATGGTCATTGAACTTGTTGTTCTGTTCCGGGTCAAGCACTTCCAGCAAAGCCGACGCGGGGTCGCCTCGGAAATCCTGTCCAAGCTTGTCGATTTCGTCGAGCAGGAACAACGGGTTCATCGTGCCTGCCTTTTTCAAATTTGCCGCGACCTTACCGGGCATCGAACCAATATAGGTTCGGCGGTGACCCCGAATTTCCGCTTCGTCACGCACGCCGCCCAAGGATTGGCGAATAAATTCACGGCCGGTGGCCTTGGCAATCGATTTCCCAAGCGAGGTCTTGCCGACGCCGGGAGGACCAACGAGGCACAATATTGGCCCCTTCAGCTTGTTCGTGCGGGCTTGCACCGCAAGATATTCGATGATCCGGTCCTTCACCTTTTCCAGCGCAAAATGGTCGGCATCGAGCACATCCTGCGCCTTGGCGATATCCCGCTTCAGCTTCGACTTCTTGCCCCAAGGTATACCCAGCAAAGTATCGAGATAATTTCGGATCACGGTCGCTTCAGCTGACATGGGCGCCATACTACGCAGCTTTTTCAATTCCGCATTGGCCTTCGCCTTTGCTTCCTTGGACAGCTTCATTGTATCGATCTTGGATTGAAGCTCGGCAATCTCGTCGCCGCCTTCGCCATCATCATTTCCAAGCTCGCGCTGGATAGCCTTCATCTGTTCATTCAGATAATATTCGCGTTGGGTCTTCTCCATCTGCCGCTTCACGCGGCCACGAATTTTCTTCTCCACCTGCAAAACGCCAAGCTCGCCCTCCATGAAGGCAAAGGCCATCTCCAAGCGGCGCAGCGGGTTAGCTTCGACCAACAAGGACTGCTTGTCCGCCACTTTCAATTGCATGTTCGCCGCGACCGCGTCCGCCAGCGCAGAGGGTGTCTCAATCTCGGTCAATTGCACCGCCGTTTCGGCAGGCATTTTCTTATTCAGCTTCGAATAATTCTCAAATTGCTCGGTAACCGACCGCATTAACGCAGAGGCCTCCGGCCCTTCAGCGTTCTTTTCGGTGATCAGGCTGATATTGGCTTCGACATAATCGTTACCGCGCTCGACAAGATCGCGCAATTCCGCCCGCTGCTTGCCCTCAACCAGCACGCGCACAGTGCCATCGGGCAGTTTCAACAACTGCATGATAGTGGCAGTCACGCCGATATTATATAGATCATCCTTGTCAGGATCATCCTCGGCAGGGTCAAGCTGGGCTACCAGAAAAATTTCTTTATTGGCGGCCATAGCCCTTTCAAGTGCAACCACCGATTTGTCGCGTCCGACAAATAAAGGCACAATCATGCCGGGGAAAACAACGATGTCGCGCAAAGGCAATAATGGAAGGTTCAGATCCATAGATACTCCAATTGGCAGTCGCCAAAAACGACGACCTACCTGTTCCCCCTTAATATGAGCGCTTTGCACGCGCTTTCAATGCATGTGCTTCGGTGGAACGCATTTAACTGGGGAAAAGCCGTATTGGAATACGGCATCAAAGCCATTCTGTTTATTAAAACGGCAGTTTGAACCCGGGCGGCAATGCCATACCGCTGGACATCTTGCTCATTTCGGCGTTGCTGGCGGCATCCGCTTTTTCGCGGGCATCGTTGAGGGCTGCTGTGATCAGGTCTTCCAACATGCCCTTGTCCGCAGGCACGATCAGGCTGTCATCTATCGCAACGTTCAAAATGCGGCCTTTGGCGGTCGCGCGGACTTTCACGAGACCACCTCCGGAAACGCCTTCAACCTGAATGATGTCAAGCGTCGCCTGCGCTTGCTCCATCTGCTGCTGGATGTTTTGGGCGGCTTCCTGCGCCGCTTTGATCATCTCTTCCATGCTTTTCATGCGCTCTTGCTCCATTTCATGTCATTCTCGTCACTGTCGAGCAGCTCCGCCTCTGGAAATGCGGCAAAAGCAGCCTTGACCAAAGGTGACTCCAATATATGTTTTTTATCCGCTTCTTCTGCCGCCTGTTCTTGCTCCAGCAAGCTTGGCTGCGCTTCGCCGGCGCGTTCTTCTAAGTCCCAGCGGGTGCCCGTGACCTTGGCCAATGCATCCCGCAATTCGGCCAAGAAGGTCGGCGCAACCGGCCCGGCCAATTGGTACGCAAGCAAAGGCGGCGCGTAATCCACGAGACGGACCACATCACGCATAGTCATCTCAAGGCTGACAAAACCATCCCGCGCTAATCGTTCCAGCAATGCATTGAAATTCGCTGGCATCAATGACTGCACATTTGCCGTTGGCGGCACATCGCGCGCCATAGGCGTAGAAGCTGGCGCTGGAGCGGTGAACGCCCCGTCGCCAATCATCTTGGCCAATTCCCCAGGATCAGGCAGTGTTGCGGCATGAACCACACGCAGCAGAGCCATGTCCGCCGCATCCAGCGGAACTGAAGCGCGGGCGACCTCTTCTTGCCCCTTCAGCAACAGCTGCCACAAGCGGTGCAAAACAGGGAAGGATAAGCGGTCGGCCTGATCCTCAACCACCGCCGCAGCCTCGGCATCCAAAGCTTTATCACGCGGCGCACCAACCTTTGCGAGCGTGAGCCGATGGACCTCGGACAAAAGCCCGGCAAACATCGCCAGCGGTTCAACGCCTAAATTATATTGGTTCTTCGCCTCCGCCAGCATTGCCGGCGCGTCGCCTTTAAGAATAAGCCCAAACAGACGGCGGATTGCGCCACGGTCAGAAAGCCCCAACATGTCGCGCACCTGCGTGGCGGTGACCTGGCCATCGCCTTCCATATCGGCATGGGCAATGGCTTGATCGAGGATCGAGAGGCCATCACGAACCGAACCTTCCGCCGCTTGCGCGATCAGGGTCAGCGCCTCTGCTTCGGCGGCAACGGCTTCCTTCGCGGAGATTTCCGCAAAATGCGCTGAAAGCTTCTCGGTGGAAATACGTTTCAAATCAAAACGCTGGCACCGTGACAAGACGGTGATCGGAACCTTGTTCACCTCAGTCGTGGCAAACAGGAACTTCACATGCCCCGGCGGTTCTTCAAGCGTTTTCAAAAGCGCGTTGAATGCGTTTTTCGACAGCATGTGCACTTCGTCGATGATGTAAATTTTGTAGCGCGCGGAAACGGCTGAATAGCGCACCGCCTCAATAATCTCCCGCACATCGTCAACGCCCGTGTGGCTTGCGGCGTCCATTTCGATGACATCAATGTGCCGGCCCTCGGCGATAGCAACGCAAGGCTCACATAGGCCGCACGGGTCGATAGTTGGCCCACCCTGCCCGTCGGTTCCAATGCAGTTCAGCGCCTTAGCGATCAGCCGCGCGGTAGATGTTTTTCCTACCCCGCGCACGCCAGTCATCAAAAATGCATGCGCCAGCCGGTCCCGCTTAATGGCGTTGCCCAGCGTCTGCACCATGGCGTCCTGCCCGATAAGTTCAGCAAAGGTCTGTGGCCGGTATTTGCGTGCCAGAACGCGATAGGCCGCGCCGCCGGTCGGGACGGGCGCGGAAGCCACTGGTGACGGGGCAGTTGGTGGCAAATTCAGCCCCAGTCCCAACGCATCATCGGGCATATCCGGGTCGCGCGGCGCGAAATCTGGGCTGTCGGAGTCGGGCATTATCATCATAATAGAGGCATCACCGACCTTTGTCGAAGTCTTCTCCACCGGAATATGGGGAAAAGTAGGAGCCGAATGACCCGCAGCGAATTCGTTGTGGCTGCTTCCGTCAGGATCTGACCAGGTTGGCGAGTGCCACGTCCATCCGACTCCCACGCCGCATATGGCCGCGACCTTATCGAATTGCAAGACCGGCTGTGGCGATTGGCAAGTGCCGCAATTAAACGGACAAGAAAGGCGCTTTCACGTCGAAGCTTGCCAAAGACTTTATGCGCAAAATGGCAGATTTAAGTGGTCCTGATGCTAATCTTTCAGGCCCCATTCAATTTTCCGATGCTATTTCTATCTAATCGGGTAAATCGCAACAAAATCTCAGGATGTAAAATTGGCACGCAAATTTCTCTATATCGTCGCAGCGCTTATCGTCCTCGTTATTGCGGGCGGCTTTGTCATTCGTATCTATGAAAGCGAGTTGACGGAGCTTGCCTTTGTCCCGACGGCCAAGTTTGAACAGCAACCGGCCTTTGAACCCAGCAAATATGCAGGCAATGACATGTGGTTTGCGCGCCCCGGCAAAACAGGCAATCCTGCCGATTGGTTGCCGATGGGCGCAGCGAAGGCGGAAATGCCCGGTTCTGCTGCGATATTTTTTGTGCATCCTACATCTTACATTGGCAGGGATTATTGGAACGCCCCCCTAAATGACGCAGAATCACAGGACCGCGCGCGCATGTTCCTACGCGGCCTTGCTTCGCCACTGGCGAGTGCAGGCGAGATGTGGGCCCCGCGGTACCGTCAGGCGGCGATTGGCGCGTTCCTGACCACTAAGCCAGAGGGCCAGCAAGCGTTGGATGCTGCTTATCAAGACGTTCTTCTGGCCTTTGATGAATTTGCGGCAAAGGTCCAAAAAGACCGCCCGATCATATTGGCCGGGCATAGCCAAGGCGCGCTGCACCTCACACATTTGCTCAAGGACCGCGTGGCGGGCAAGCCAATCGCCAAACGCATTGTCGCGGTCTATGCCGTTGGTTGGCCGATATCGATAACCGCTGATATGCCACAAATTGGCTTACCCGCATGTACGGGTCCCGATGACACCGGCTGCATCATGGCGTGGCAAAGCTTCGCCGAGCCTGCCGAATATGACCGGATCGTCAAAGTCTACAACGCCACAACCGGATTTGACGGTACGCCGCGCAAGGACACGCCAATGCTATGCACCAACCCGTTGAATGGCGGTGCAGAACTTGCCACGTTGATGGAGGCGAATTTGGGTACGTTAAAGCCCGATGATGAATTGAAAACTGGCGAAATGATTGTTGGTGCGGTGCCAGCACGATGCGATGACAAGGGGTTCCTGCTGATTGGCGATCCACCGGAAATTGGCCCCTATGTCCTGCCCGGCAACAATTACCATGTATATGACTTTCCCTTATTTTGGGCCAATGTGCGGGCGGATGCAACATGGCGCGTGCAGAAATATCTGCAGAAATGATTTTTGAATCGGTTGCCAGCTTTCGCGATCAACTGCTTGACGGCGGTGTTTTAATCGGGCTTGATGTTGGCAGCAAAACCATTGGCACGGCCTTTTGCGATGCTGGCTGGACCTTTGCCTCGCCCGCGGACCTCATCAAACGCGCCAAATTTACCAAGGATAAGTTCGAACTGAAGGCCACTATCGCGACGCGGCCCACGCGCGGGATTGTGATTGGCTTGCCGTTAAATATGGATGGTAGCGAAAGCCCGCGCAGCCAGTCCAGCCGGGCCTTTGCGAAAAATATCGAAGATCTGGGCCTTCCAATTTTGCTGCGTGACGAACGTTGGTCGACCCAAGCTGTCGAACGCGACATGATCGCCGCCGACATGAGCCGCGCCAAACGCGCCGAAAAAATCGACAGCGGCGCAGCTGCGTTCATCCTGCAAGGCGCGATTGATGCACTGACGAGTGGGTGATGTTGGTTGGCTAAGGCACTATTGATCGCCATAATTTTTCCCACTTCCCTTAAATCACCCCGTCACCCTAGAAGCAATGCCGTCACCCTGAACTTGGTTCAGGGTCTATCGCGCAGCACGCCCAGAGCTAGAGAGGCTAAATGGACCCTGAAACAAGTTCAGGGTGACAGATAATTTTTTTAGAACCGCGCTGCACGGCGCGCCCAAACCCCCACCCGACAAATCATTTGAGTCTCAGCCCAATTCCCATTAAGGGCATCGCTTTAATGACATGGACAACGCCCTTCGTATCCGACAGCTTTCCAAGCGGGTCGGATGCCTTTCCGCACAAGCATTTGCTCGGCATCGCTGGACTTCAGTCGTGGGAACTTCTCTATATCCTCAAGGAGGCTGAGCAATGGGTTGCCCTCAACCGATCAGGCGCGGCAAAACATGCTGATACGCTGTCCGGCCTGACCATTATCAACGCCTTTTTCGAAAATTCAACGCGCACATTGTTGTCGTTTGAAATCGCCGGAAAGCGGCTTGGCGCCGACGTGGTGAATATGCACGCGGCGCAATCGAGCGTGAAAAAGGGTGAAACCCTTATCGACACGGCCATGACGCTGAACGCCATGCGCGCCGACGCCATTGTGATTCGCCACGGCAGTTCCGGTGCGGTCCAATTAATCTCAAGCAAGGTCGACTGCCCCGTCCTCAACGCTGGCGACGGCAGCCATGAGCATCCGACGCAAGCCTTGCTAGACGCGCTGACCATCCTGCGCCGCAAGGGCAAGGTCGAAGGTCAAACCGTCGTCATTTGCGGCGACGTTCTGCACAGCCGTGTGGCAAGATCCAATCTGTTTTGCCTCAAATCGCTTGGCGCGGACGTGCGTGTGGTTGCGCCCCCTGCCCTCATGCCCAATGCGATTGAGGCATTTGGTGCCATTCCCTTTAGCAATTTCGACGCGGCACTGAACGGGGCCGATGTCATTATGATGCTGCGCCTACAAAGCGAGCGGATGCAGGGCGATTTCATCCCGTCGCCACGTGAATACTTCCATTTATATGGCCTTGATGAGCGTCGGTTAGCGTTGGCCAAGCCCGACGCGCTTGTCATGCACCCCGGCCCCATGAACCGCGGCGTCGAAATTGCCAGCAGCGTCGCTGACCATGTCGAGCGCTCGGCCATTACCGAGCAAGTCGAAATGGGCGTTGCAGTGCGAATGGCCTGTCTCGACATATTGACCCGCAAGGCGCGCGGTCAGGAGGGCTGGGCATGACCGGCGTGAACATCATTCAAGGCAATGTCATCCTGCCCGGCGCGGATAGAGCAGAGCCACTGCATGTGCATATTGAGGACGGCAAAATTGCCTCGGTCGGCAAAGCGGCACCGATGGCGGAAAATATCGACGCCAGCGGGTTGATCATTGCCCCAGGCATCATTGATTTGGGTGTGTTCAAAACCGATAAACCGGCATTCAGATTTGGCGGGATAACCCGCGCGGCATTGATGCCCGATCAGTCGCCTGTGCATGACGATCCAGCGACCGTCCGCTTTGCCGCATTGAAGGGTAAGCCCGATCTATGGGTTCATCCGCTTGCCGCCGCAACTCAAGGCCTTGACGGGCTTCATATGGCGGAAATTGCGCTGATGAAAGAGGCGGGCGCTGTGGGTGTGGCGACGGGCCGCAGATGGATATCCGACAGCGGCGTCATGCTCCGTATCATGCATTATTGCGCCGCTTTAGACCTTCCCGTCATCTTGCATAATGAGGATTCAGGAGTAGCCGGCCATGCGGTAGCTACGGCGGGCGAAACGGCCACTTTGCTTGGCCTTTCAAGCGCGCCAATCATTGCCGAAACACTTGCCATCGCCCGCGACCTGATGTTGGCGGAAGAAAGCGGCGCGCATGTCCATTTCCGGCAAGTCACCACCGCGCGCGGCCTTGATCTTATGCGTGCGGCAAAGGCGAAGGGCCTGCGCGTCACCTGCGGAATCACGCCCGCGCATGTGTTCCTGTCCGACAACGCCATTTCCGATTTCCGCACCTTTGCGCGGCTTTCGCCGCCGCTGCGGTCCGAAAGCGACCGGCTGGCAACTATCGCCGCGATTGCCGATGGCACGATTGACGTTATTGCGTCGGGCCATGACCCGCGCGGACCAGAGGACAAGCGCCTGCCTTTTTCCGAAAGCGCACCCGGCATGGCGGGGGCAGAAACATTGCTGGCGCTGTCGCTCAACCTCGTGCGCGATAATGTGATTTCGATGGGCCGTATGTTTGAATTACTCGCGTCGAACCCCGCGAAAATATTGGGATTAAACGCAGGCCAAATATTGGAAGGACAAGAGGCGGACCTGATTCTGATCGATCCGGATGCACCATGGCAGGTCGATGGTGATCGCATGGCCGCGCTGGCCGGCAACACACCCTTCGACCGCTTGCCCGTTCAAGGCCGCGTTCGGCACATGTTAAAGGGCGGGAAGCTTATCTAGGCTTAGGCACCCAGTGCCGCGCCCACAGCATCGCCGCCGCTTTCAAACAGGCTCCAAGCCCCCATCGGTCACCTTGCGATAAAAACAGCTTCTTGCTCCAGTATGGCAGGTCGGACCTTGCGGCCGGGCGATTATCCATAAGGCGTCTTGATCGCAATCGATACGCATTTCGACAATATGCAAGACATTGCCGCTGCTTTCACCCTTTTGCCATAGCTGCTGGCGGCTGCGCGAAAAGAATGTAACGCATTGGCTTTCTATGCTTTTCGCAAGCGCCTCTGCATTCATATGCCCGACCATTAACACTGTGCCATCGGCTTCATCCGTGATGACGGCAGTCACCAATCCATTGGTGTCATATTTGGGGTCAAGCGTCCATCCGCTCTCTCGTTCGTCGGTCATATTGGGTTCGTAACCCAACCATCTTTGCCTCGCCAACATTTTCTTTGTTACAATCATACGACAAGGGGGAGACAATTGTAACAGCCATGCCTATAGGCGACGCAGCGAAGCGCAGCGGGATTCGATATATGCTGACCACCGACCCTTTTGATGATGACAAACTGCGTGAGGAGTGCGGGATTTTCGGTGTCTACGACACGGAAGGTGCTTCTGCGATGGTGGCGCTCGGCCTTCACGCGCTGCAGCATCGCGGCCAAGAAGCAGCGGGCATCACCAGCTTTGATGAGCATGATTTCCACACGCATCGGGCGATGGGCCATGTCGCGGGCAATTTTGACCGTGAAGAAATCATCGGCGGCTTGGTCGGGCGATGCGCCATTGGCCATGTGCGTTATTCAACGACTGGCGAAACATCACTGCGCAATGTGCAGCCTTTATATGCCGATCTTGCCACCGGCGGATTTGCTATTGCGCACAATGGCAATATCTCGAACGCGATTACCCTGCGCCGCGACCTTGTGCGTCGTGGTTCAATTTTCCAGTCCACGTCCGACACCGAAGTCATCATCCATCTGGTCGCGACCTCCGGTTACCGGACGTTGCTTGACCGACTGATTGACGCGCTGAAGCGGGTTGAGGGCGCCTATTCGCTCCTGTGCCTGACGACAGAGGGCATGATTGCCTGCCGCGACCCGTTGGGCATTCGGCCGTTGGTTATGGGCAAGCTTGGCGACACCATCATCTTTGCTTCGGAAACCGTTGCGTTTGATATTGTTGGCGCGGAATTTATCCGCTCGGTAGAACCGGGCGAACTGGTTGTCGTACGTGGAACGGAAATCCACTCGCACAAGCCGTTCATCCCCATTTCACAACGCCCCTGCATCTTTGAGCATGTCTATTTCTCACGACCTGACTCGATCGTCGAAGGCATCAGCGTCTATTCGGTCCGCAAGGCGATTGGCGCTGAACTTGCGCGCGAAAATGGCATTGATGTAGACTATGTCATTCCCGTGCCCGATAGCGGCACGCCTGCGGCCATTGGCTATGCCGAAGCTGCCAAAATTCCGTTTGAACTTGGCATTATCCGTTCGCATTATGTCGGCCGCACCTTCATTCAGCCCGGCGACGGCGTCCGCCATTTGGGTGTGAAGTTAAAGCATAACGCAAACCGTAATCTCGTCGCGGGCAAACGCATTGTCCTGATCGACGATTCCATCGTGCGCGGCACAACATCTTTGAAAATCGTGCAGATGATGCGTGAAGCAGGTGCTGCTGAAGTGCATATGCGCATTGCAAGTCCTCCAACCATGAACAGCTGCTTTTATGGCGTGGATACCCCGGAGCGCTCGAAACTGCTCGCCAGCCACATGGATGTCGAAGAAATGCGACATTTTATTCAGGCCGACAGCCTCGCATTCTTGTCCATTGACGGCCTCTATCGCGCGCTTGGCGAAGATTCGCGCCATGCGGACAGACCGCAATATTGCGATGCGTGCTTCACGGGCGATTATCCCACCACCCTGACCGACCATGAGGAGCATGAGGCAAGTGACCTCATGATGCTTGGCGACCAAAAACGGGTATAACCATGACGAACGCATTTGCAGGCAAGATTGTGCTGGTAACCGGTGCAAGTCGCGGGATTGGCGCGGCGACGGCGACGGCGCTGGCGGCGCATGGCGCACATGTAATTTTGACCGCGCGGACGGCAAAAGACCTTGAGGCTGTCGAAGACGCAATTTTTAACGCCGGCGGCAGTGCCACAATAGCGCCCTTAGACTTGACAGATGGTGACAGCATTGCCCGTCTTGCTGCGGCCGTCACCGAACGCTGGGGCAAGCTCGATATCCTTGTCTTGAACGCGGCAATGCTTGGGACCTTAACCCCGGTGCCCGCGATTGATGGCGCGGAATTTGCGCGATTATTCACATTGAACGTCATGGCACAGCAAGTGATGATCGCGTCATTTGATGCCTTATTACGCAAAAGCGAAGCAGGCCGGTTAGTGGCGCTAACCTCCTCCGTTGGCGCAAGCCCGCGGGCGTTTTGGGGCGCCTATGGGGCATCAAAAGCGGCTTTGGAAAATCTGGTCGAATGCTATGGCGATGAGGTCAAGAACCTGTCGCAAGTCCGTACAGCCATCGTCGACCCAGGCCGCACACGCACCAAAATGCGCGCTTCGGCCTATCCGGGCGAAGACCCATCAACGGTCAAAGAACCCTCGGTTGTGGCGGATGCGATTTGCACGTTGCTGACGAGCGAGTTCACGACCGGGCACAGGTTGGTGGTCGCGGGTTAGCTTTACCAAATCAAAATTTGTCATTCCCGCGAAAGCGGGAATCCATAGGCTGAGGACCCAGTTTAGACCAAGGGTGCGGTTTTCGCGAACAGCTTCCGTCATGGATTCCCGCTTTCGCGGGAATGACAAGGGATTTGGCTCGATTAATTTTTCGTTGCAGTAAATGCTGCCAACACCCGTTCCCGCCCCGCTTTATGCCCGATAATCTTGCGTGGGTAATTTTTCGGGCGCGCGCCATATTCATCGGGGTCGTGGATATAAGGCTCGCGCAGCTCCGCCAATTCAGGCACCCATTCACGAATATAGCGTGCGGCATCGAATTTCTCCGATTGCGACAATGGTGCCATGATGCGCACAAACATGTTGCTGTCGACACCGGTGCCAGCGGTCCACTGCCAATTGACGCTATTGCTACCATAATCGGCATCGACCAAAGTATCCCAAAACCACTTTTCGCCTTCGCGCCAGTCAATCAGCAGATGTTTGACCAGAAACGATGCCGCAATCATGCGCACGCGGTTGTGCATCCAACCTGTTGCCCATAATTGCCGCATTCCGGCATCGACGATGGGATAGCCCGTCCGCCCCTTGGTCCACGCGACAAAGTCCGCATTCACCGCTGGATCGGATAGATCGCGCCAAGGCAGCTTGTCGAATGCATCGCGCGCGTTCTTGGTTCCATATTCCGGCATCTGGACAATGACATTCTGCGCATAATCCCGCCAGACCAGTTCTTTGAGGAACACATCGACCGAACCGCCCGCCTGCATGGTTGCATGCCAGCAAGCCGCAGGCGAAATCTCGCCAAAGTGCAAATGCGCGGACAGAAAGGAGGAGCCCTCGACCGACGGCAGGTTGCGTTTCTCATCATAGAATTTTGCCTTGTCGACAAAATCCTCCAGCCGCTTTTCGGCCCCCGCCGCACCGGGCGTCCACATGCTTACCATGTTGCTTGACCAATCGGGCTTTGTCGGTAGCAAATTCCATGCACCGATATCCTCGCTCACTGGCCATTCTTGCGGCGCAGCGAGTTGCGTGGGCGGTGCCAATGGCGCTGGCGGCGGCATATGCTTCCACAAAGCGCGCATGAACGGCGTGTAGATTTTATACTGCCCGCCGCTACCCGTCGTCACGGCCCCTGCGGGCAGCAAATAATTACCATCATAGCAGATGAGAGAACAGCTTTCATGCAATCCGTGCGCAACAGCCTTCTCGGCATTACGCCACCAGGGTTCATAATGGCGGATGCAATGAATCGCCGCAGCCTTGGTCTCTTCGGCCAATGCGCCCAAAATCTCGTCGGATTTGCCCGCCCGCAGGATGAGCCTTGAACCAAGCGCCCGTAAATCTGCATCCAGCGCCATCAGGCTATGGTGCAACCACCAACGCGAAGCCGCGCCCATCTTGCGATGCTTTGGCGTGTCGTCGTCGAGAATGTAGAGCGGAATGACTGGCGCGCCGCTGGCAACCGCAGCCGCCAATGCTGGCTGATCGGCCAGCCGCAGGTCGCGACGGAACCAGAGAATGACTGGGGCGGTCATTTACGCTCTTCTCCGATCGGAAAGGTCACGGAAAATCGGTCGCCAACCATCGGATCGACAAAGCGTTGGTCGAAGACTTTCAAACCCTTCTTGTCGCTTTCATCGATAATCTGCGCCACGGGCATGCGTGCCCAGAATAAAAATGGCGATTGCGCGGTAACATTCGCCGCAAACGCCTTTTTATCTTCCACGCCCATATAATGCGGGCGCGCAGTGTCGTCGATGCGGATATCATCGAACGCTATGTAACTGCCCTGCCCATAATATCTGTCGTCACGCCATAGCATCTCACGCTTCCAAAATTGGACGGGTACCGGGTTTGCAACGATGAGGGTGGGCACAAGATCATGTTTTTGCTGCACGGCCTTTCTGGTCAATTGTTCCGCGCGACCGCTTATCAGGCCATTGGCCAGAATATACGCGCAGATAGCCGTGAAGCTCACCAACGCCGGCGCGCGCCAGTTTGCGCCAAGACGTTCACGACGTTGCGACATCCCGACACCCGCAATCAGCGCGGCCCAAAGCCAGATATCGATAATGAACAAAGTATCGCCATAGAACCACTGGCTGGAAAATGGCTCCAGCAAGCGGATGCCATAGCTGTTGAACCAGTCGAACAAGGGGTGGCTGAGGCAACCGATATAGGCGAGCGCCAGCAGCCAGCCCTTATCCAACGCTAATCGCTTTTCCGGCCGCTTGCCGCGTTTTTTCTGCCACTTGTCAAACCAGAGCATGATTCCCCACAGCAACAATGGCAAGACCAGCATCGCAATTGGCCCATGCGTCAACCCCCGGCGCAGCGCGAGATGCTGTTGCCCGCCAAGCAAGGTCGCCACGGCGTCAATATCTGGGATGTTCGCCGCGATGATAAGCGTCGGCATCGCAAGCCCGGTTTTCCGCTTGAACCCCATTTGCCCAATGAGCGCGCCTACAAGGCTATGTGTGAGATTATCCATAACCCCGCTGCTGGCGGAATGGTGTCGGAATGGCAATACGGCGTTATCGCTATGCTGATTTTGTGCACGCTAAGTGGTGGTGGTGTGGGAAAGCGATATCCTCAAATACCCCGTCGCATCGATCCATTCGACATGAACGGTTTATGTTGTTGTTTTTTTGACCTCCGCGTCCTCTGCGCCTCTGCGTGCAAAAAATGGACTCACGCAGAGGCGCAGAGGACGCGGAGAAGCAAAATAAACAAGTTTGAGCAAATTGCCCTAGCTCGTCATTTCAGCGAATGCTTGGATGACGCACGGTAAACGGCCATATCAAGTTTACGCGCCGCTCAGGCGTGTGCCACTTCTTGTATTCTGCGTGTATTCGTGCGCACCAAATCGCCGCACGACCCAATATGCTGGACCTGCTTCGCCAGCCGACCTATTAGGCTTTGAACATGGAGATATAAATGCCTGAAACCACGCCCTTTGTCCGCCCAGATGTGGCCTTGTTCCTGCAGTTTTTGAATGCGGTTCCCGGTCCTAAATTTTGGGAGGTTCCTGCGGATGAAGCCCGCGCGATTACATCTGCGATGCGCGATGTCGCCGATGCGCCCGTGGGTGAACTTGCCGTCATGCGCGATATAAATATTCCCGGTCCCGCAGGAACGATCCCGGCCCAAGTTTATGACAGCCGCCCCGACCGTGGCCCTGGCCCTGTCATGGTGTTTTACCATGGCGGCGGCTTTGTGATCGGCAGCCTATATACCTATGCGCCTTATTGCGCCGAAGTCGCGCGCTTGCTTGACCTACCCGTCATCTCCATCGATTATCGTCTATCGCCAGAATATCCCTTTCCCGCCCCTGCAGAAGACTGCGAAGCGGCGACCCGGTGGATAGCATCCAGTCCCGCAGAATTGGGCCTAACGGTAACTGGCCTCATCACATCAGGCGATAGCGCGGGTGGCAACCTGACCATTGTGACCACTATGGCCCTGCGCGATAAACCTGCTGCTGTTCCGGTGCTGGTGCAGTTTCCCATTTACCCTGTCGTCACGCTTGACCCCGACTGGCCAAGCATGCGCGAATTTTCTAATGGCTATTTGCTGACTGAAGAAGCCATGACCTATTTCGGCCAAGGCCATGCAGCGGTGCCGGGTGACTATCGCTCCGAACCGCTAAACTTCTCCCAAGAAGGTATGCCGCCCAGCCTGGTGACCACAGCCAGCCTTGACCCCTTGCGGGATCAGGGCCTCGCTTATGTCGAAAAGCTGAAACAAGCGGGTGTGCGCGTTCAACATATCAGCGCCGATGGCAATATCCACGGCCATATCAACATTCGCCAAGCCATTCCTTCGGTTCAAAATGATGTTGACGGCTATATCAAGGCTTTGAAAATCATGCTCGCTGAAGTAACGCTCGCGGCATGACCGCTATATTTGATGATCTTCCCTACCGCCCTTGCGCGGGCATCATGCTTGCGAATATGCAAGGTAAGATATTCGTGGGGCAACGCATGGACGAGCCCGAAGGCACCGACGCATGGCAAATGCCGCAGGGCGGTATTGACGACGGCGAAGACGCCGAAGCCGCCGCATTGCGGGAATTATTCGAAGAGACTGGCGTGCGCGCTGATTTGGTGGATATACTTGCCCGCAGCAAGGATGAGCATTTCTACGACCTACCCGAAGATATGATTGGGCGGATTTGGAAGGGCAAATATCGCGGTCAGCGGCAAATGTGGTTTCTCATGCGGTTCAAGGGTACAGACGGCGATATCAACATTGAAACCGAGCATCAGGAGTTTAGTAGTTGGCAATGGGTGGATGCTCCCCGTTTGCCGCAACTTATCGTGCCGTTTAAAAAGCGGTTGTACGAAAATATTCTCGCTGAATTTTCCGACCTGATTTAGGGTCAGGACCTTAGTCAATTAATTCGCCTTTGGCTCGGGCACTGCGCCCAATTTCGCTTTCAGGTCAACCGCACTTGCCTGCGCTTGTTCTTTGCGTGACGCCGCGTCGATGGCGAGCGAAAGCCTGTCTACGGAGGCGCAATCGGTGCGGCACACATTGGTCAGACGGGCCATATTCTTGCGTGCCTGTTCCAGCGCGCCTTTTGCAATAAAGGCATCAGCCTGCTCCGACAAAGCGACCTGGTCGTTGGGATTGATCTCAAGCGCTTCTTTATAAAAACCAATAGCCTTACCGGTCAACCCTTGGGCCTTTACGGCGCGTGCCATGGCGACATAAGCGGCGCGGTTGCGCGGATCGACGGCAAGCGCGCTTTCATACCAGCCGATGGCACTATCGACTCGGCCAGCGCTGGCTTCTTCGTCGCCAGTTTTCACCAGAGCGATTGAACGCGAATCAATATCTTTATCCGCCCGTCCGCTAATGCTGGCGCTCGACATAACAGCGAGCGTGAGTGACAGGGCAATAGCCGCGGGTGAAAAACGCATACAATTTATCCAAAAATTTTCGGTGCGCTTCGCTATCACAGCTTTTGAAGCCTCGCGAAGAAAAATCCGTCACTAGTGTCATGTAAAGGCGTCAGCAGCACACCATCGCCATCGGCACGGCCCATGGAAACGCCAGTTTCCACCGCCCGCCAGCCATTATGCGATTTCAAAAACGCTGCCACTTGTCCCTTGCCCTCATTTTCGATGAGCGAACATACAGCATATACCAAATGCCCGCCGCGCGCGACCATTTCCGACCCAATGTCCATCAGCTTGGCCTGTTCATCGACCACACGCTTCAACCGTGCAGCATCCAAACGCCAGCGCGTTTCGGGATTCCGCCGCCAAGTGCCACTACCAGAACAAGGCGCGTCGATCAGCACAAGGTCGCAGCCGCCCTTAAGGTCGGACAACATATCCTTCTCTTTATTTGGGTTCAGCAACCGTGTTTCGACATTCGTCGCCCCTGCCCGTGCGGCACGCGGTTTTAGCTGGTCCAGACGATTGCGGTTGGTGTCAGTGGCAATCAGACGCCCCGCGTTGCGCATCGCCGCGGCCAAGGCAAGCGTCTTGCCGCCTGCACCAGCGCAAAGGTCAAGCACCGTGCCAAGCCCCTTGGCCTGACACGCCTCGACAATGAGTTGACTGCCCAAATCCTGAATTTCGACCTGTCCATTTTCGACCGCGGGATGGCTGTCGATCGCGGTGCCGCCGGGTAAGCGCAGCGCAAAGTCGAGTGCTGGCAATATCTCCGCTTCCGGTAACAAAGCTGCAACTTCCGCGCGGCGGGCCTTTAACGCATTAACGCGCAGGTCCATCGGCGCGCGGTCCAGCAAGGATGCTTGCTCCGCTTCATCGACAACTGCGGAGAATAAAGGCTTTATCCATTTGGGCAAAGCGCCGCCCGTTGATCGCGCCTCCGCCGGGTCAATAACTGCCGGGCCATAATCGCTGCCATCGAACAAATCGGCAATTTCCGGATCCACATCCGCCATTGCGGCGAAGGCCGAGCGCGCGGTCGCAGGGCGCTTGCCAAAGCGCCGGATAACACCCCATGCCAAATCACGCACAGCGCGGCGGTCCTTTGACCCCGCATAGCGCCGCTCGGCAAAAAAGCGTTTGGCAATCTGGTCTGCAGAGGCACCGCCATCGCGGGCCGCAAGGATGATTTGGTCCACCAGCTCAATCGCCGATTGTAGGCGCGCAGCGGGCCTCATATCTTAACGCGTCGGGTAATTAGGTGCTTCGCGTGTGATGGTAACGTCATGAACATGGCTTTCCCGTAATCCGGCATTGGTGATGCGCACAAATTGCGCGCGTTCCTGAAGGTCAGCGATCGTGCGCGAACCTGTATAACCCATCGCAGCCTTTACGCCGCCGACAAGCTGATGAATGACATCACGTGCGGGCCCTTTAAAGGGTACTTGCCCTTCAATGCCTTCGGGAACAAGCTTAAGCTGATCCTTAATATCTTGCTGAAAATAGCGGTCTGCGGATCCGCGCGCCATCGCCCCGACGCTGCCCATGCCGCGATAGCTTTTATAGGTGCGGCCTTGATACAGGAATGTTTCGCCCGGTGCCTCTTCGGTGCCCGCCAGCAAAGATCCGACCATCACCGACGATGCACCCGCCGCAAGCGCCTTGGCAACATCGCCTGATGTCCGCAAACCACCATCGGCGATCACCGGTATCCCGGATTTTGCGGCTTCTGCTGCCGATTCCATAATCGCCGTCAATTGCGGCACGCCAACGCCTGCAACCACGCGGGTGGTGCAGATTGACCCGGGGCCAATGCCAACCTTGATGCCATCCGCGCCCGCATCAATTAAGGCGCGGGTGGCAGCGGCGGTTGCGACATTGCCAGCAACAATCTGAACCTCTGGCGCCATACGCTTGATTTCGGCAACCGCAGCGGCAACCATCGCGCTGTGACCATGCGCGGTGTCAACGACGATCAGGTCACATTCCGCGTCAATTAACGCCTTTGTATAGGCCAAGCCCTTTTCACCCACGGTGGTCGCTGCGGCGACGCGCAACCGTCCGGAGCTATCTTTGGTGGCATTGGGGTAGAGTACGGCCTTCTCGATATCCTTGACCGTAATCAGCCCAATGCAATGATAGGCATCGTCGACAACCAACAACTTCTCAATCCGCCGATGATGCAGCAAACGGCGGGCTTCTTCTTGTGTGACCGACGCCGACACCGTCGCCAAATTTTCGTGCGTCATCAGCTCGGACACAGGCTGCGCCGGATTTTCCGCAAAGCGAACGTCGCGGTTGGTCAATATGCCCGCAAGCTTGCCGCTCGCTTCGACCACCGGAATGCCAGATATGGCATTTGCCAACATCAACGCCTGCGCTTCCGCCAAAGTTGCATCTGGCGCAATGGTGATGGGATTGACGACCATGCCGCTTTCAAAACGCTTTACCTGACGCACCGCTGCGCATTGTTCTTCGATGCTGAGATTGCGGTGTAAAACGCCAATGCCGCCCAACTGCGCCATGACGATGGCCATACGCGCTTCGGTCACCGTATCCATGGCGGATGACAAAACGGGAATATTCAACGCAATGCTTTTGGTCAGCCGCGTCCGCGTGTCCGCTTGGCTGGGCAAAATGTCGGACGCACCGGGCTGCAACAGCACGTCGTCAAATGTCAGACCGAGGGGAATTTCTTTCATGGGGCCACCGCTTTAAGCTTTGATTCGTGGCGGCCCATGTAAACAGTAACCCTTTTATTCGCCAGCCTTCTTCGATTTATATTTTCGCGTGTCGGCAAAGTGGCGGCCAAGCGCAATGTGCAGGTCGGTATCTTCGGCTGCACCGCCCAATTCCGTCCTATCGGTCAACTGGTCATTTGGGCCATGATAGTCACTACCCAAAAACTTCTGCAAAAGGTTTAGATCGGCAAATGAACCGCCCACCATCAACGCAGGAACACCCTTTTGCGTCAGCGCCCATCCGTCCTGCCGTTGAAGGAAGGCATTCGCATCTTTTGTGCTGTCAATCGCACGGCCCGTCTTCTTTGCCACGGCTTCAACCTCGGCATCGAGCGGTGTTGTTCCCCGACCAATAATCGCCACCTTCGACCCGCGCGGTGCAATTGCGATGGTGTCGACATTTAACGACAATATGATCTGGTCCAAAGGCAGCACAGGCTTATCCGCAAAGGCATAAGCGCCCAGCAAACCGCTTTCCTCTGCTGTGGTCGCCAGAAAATAGATATCGCGGTCATGCTTCTTCTTTGCCAAAGCTTCGGCAACTTCGTTCATCACCGCAATGCCGCTGGCATTATCGACTGCGCCATTACAGATACGGTCGGGCGCGCCTTCGGGGGCGCAAATGCCCAGATGGTCCCAATGCCCCATGAACAACAACGCACCGCTGTTTTTTTTGCGCCCAGCAATCTTGCCGATGACGTTTGAACTGTTGAAACGATAGAGGTCTGTTTTCACATCCAGATCTGCGTCAATGCCAAGCGCTTCGCCCGCATAATCGGCCTGTTTGGCGTTGGCGCGCAACTTGTCCCAATCCTGTCCAGCCGCTGTCACCAAACCGACCATGAACTCGGTACTGATGGCGCCCTCCAATGGCGCGCGCTTTTCGCGACTTTCCAGCGCGATGGGTCGCGACAAAAGCTGACGGCGCAATGTCGGCCAATTGCCTTGACTATCGCCCACAAAAATCACGGCCTCGGCACCCGCCGCAATCAACGCTTCGCGCCGCGCCCGGGGTGATTTCATATTGTCCGGCACATTGTCTGCAGCAGACAGCACAAGAGCCGCCTTACCCTTGACGTCAGCGGCTACCTTACCGTCCGATGTCACGCCCGCTCCTGTGAATATCAATGGCAAGTTGCTGCGCGCATAAGCCGCTTGCTGACCAATCAGAATGATATCGTCCGAAACGATCCGCAATTTGCGGCCCTTTGCGGTAAAAGTATAAGTAGAACCGGCCCGCCCACGTTGAATAAGAGGCACTGGGTCAAACCAGCCACCATCCGCAGCAGCCGGCTTCAGCCCCGCTTTAGCCCATGCTTCGGCGATATATTTGACCGTCTTTGCCTCGCCCGCAGTGCCAGGCTTGCGGCCTTCAAATGCGTCGCTTGCAAGTATTTCAATATGACCGCGCAAATCCGCTTCGGTCACCGCCTTGGAAAAAGATGGGCTTGCCGCCAAGACTACAAGACCGAGGAATATTGGCGAATGGACAAGACGCATTAGGGTTCGCTCCAGACTAAGAATAGACGTCCCCCGTCGCATGTCGGGAACGCTCTGTCGTCAACGGCACGCCCTACATCCATCAATGCATTGATGCGACCCTTAAATGATCGACACGCGCCTCAACTCGCCGCAATTTTCTGCGAATAAGTTAAGACAGACGTGCAACACCACAGATTGCGGCTTTCGCGGGAGTCACAAATAACTATGATAACGCATCTTAGCTTTGGGAATAACAAAATGGCTGCATGGCTCGATACAATATCAACGCATTGGTTCTGGCTCGCGCTTGGGCTCGTCTTTGTGGTGGCCGAATTTGTTGCGCGGGGACGCTACCTGATGTGGGTCGGTTTTGCAGCGTTGATAATTGGGGTAGCGGACTATTTCCTACCCATCACCCTTGCCTATCAAGTCGCAATGTTCGTCATATTGTCCGTCTTGACGGTCTTTGCCGGCAAAAAATTTCAGCAGTAAAGACGCATTGAAACCGGAGACGCCCAATGCAAAGATCGCGGCGTCGGCATTTTAGGCAGCAGAGGCGCGTCATCCTGAAATGACCGGATACCGGACCCCCTAACGGGTCCGGCCTATCCGGACGGGTTAACGAACCTGAGGTGCCGACTGTCTTACGCCTTCATCAACATGATCGGCAAATTGCGCGAAATTATCAATGAATTGTTGCGCCAGCTTTTGCGCGGTCACATCATATTCCGCGCTGTCCGACCATGCCGCACGCGGGTCAAGAATACCGCTATCGACGCCCGACACTGCAACCGGAAATTCAAAGCCAAAATTGGGATCCTTGCGGAATTCTGCATTGTTCAGGCTGCCATCCAACGCCGCGTTCAACAGCGCGCGCGTGGCCTTGATCGGCATGCGGCTGATGCCGGGCATCGTTGCCTTACCGCCGGTCCAGCCGGTGTTGACCAACCAGCATTGGACATTGCCCTTGGCAATACGCTCTTTCAACAAATTGCCATAAACGCTTGGGTGACGCGGCATGAATGGCGCGCCAAAGCAGGTGGAGAATGTCGCCTCCGGCTCGGTCACGCCAATTTCGGTCCCGGCAACGCGCGCCGTATAGCCCGAAAGGAAGTGATACATCGCCTGATCGGGGGTTAACCGCGCGATAGGGGGCAATACGCCATAGGCATCAGCGGTCAGGAAGATAATCGTGTTAGGCACAGGGCCCATATTCTTTTCCGAAGTGTTCGGAATGAATTCGATGGGGTAAGAACCACGGCTGTTTTCGGCGAGGCTATTATCGTCGAAATCCAATTCCCGTGTTTCCGGATCAATCACCACATTTTCCAGAACGGTGCCAAAACGCTTGGTCGTGGCGAAAATCTCCGGCTCGGCTTCGGGCGACAGGCGGATCATTTTGGCGTAGCAACCACCTTCAAAGTTGAAAACGGCGGTGTCGGACCAGCCATGCTCATCATCGCCAATCAATGTTCGGCTGGCATCGGCCGACAAGGTGGTCTTTCCGGTGCCTGACAAGCCAAAGAACACAGCGGTATGACCATCCGCGCCAATATTGGCGGAGCAATGCATGGGCATGACGCCCTTTACCGGCAGCAAATAATTGAGGATGCCGAACACCGACTTCTTCATTTCACCAGCATAAGCGGTACCACCAATCAGGATCAGCTTTTCAGTGAAGTTTACCGCAACCACAGTTTCACTGCGGCACCCATGGCGCGCAGGATCAGCGCGGAAGCTTGGCAGGTCGATGATGGTGTATTCGGGAACGAAGCTGGCCAATTCCTGCGGCGACGGGCGCACCAGCAGGGTGCGAATAAACAGGTTATGCCACGCAAATTCGTTGATAACGCGCACATTGACGCGATGCTCTGGTTGGGACCCGCCGAACAGGTCAGCGACGTATAACTTGTCTTTACCGCCAAGCGCCGCAATGAAATCTTCCTTCAGCGCGGCGAAATGCGCGGGATCCATTGCGACATTGGTCTTGCCCCACCAGATGCTGTTTTCAGTTTCGGCATCGCGAACAATATATTTATCCTTCGCCGAGCGGCCAGTATGCGTGCCCGTTTTGACAACAAGCGGGCCATCCTTGGCCAATATGCCTTCGTCATTGGCCAGAGCCGCCTCTATCAATGGCGCAGTTCCAAGGTTGCAAAACAGTGTGGCATCCGTCCCGAAACCCTGTTGCGAGAGTGAGATATTCAGTGGTGTCGACATTAAATGCTCCGGCAAAAATTGCGAATCTAGTGCATACGTATGCACTTTTGTGGCGCTGCCGGTATACGATGCGTCATAGAAGGTCAAATAGAGGCAACATCATCTAGGGTCAGGACCCCAAGGGACAAAGGTTATCCACGACAGACTTTGTATAGAATGAGCAATAGATTGAACCCCCGACATTGCCACCCTATAGTCAGAGGATGAGCGCCAATATCGCCTTGGTTGATGACGATCGGAACATCCTGACCTCTGTATCGATTGCGATGCAGGCGGAAGGATATGTGACGCGGATTTATTCGGACGGCGAAACCGCGCTAAAGGCTTTGTTCGAAAATCCGGCAGACTTGGGTATTTTCGACATTAAAATGCCGCGTATGGACGGGCTTGAATTGCTGCGCCGGCTGCGCGAAAAAAGCGATATGCCCGTCATCTTCTTGACCTCAAAGGATGAGGAGCTGGATGAGGCACTTGGCCTCGCCATGGGTGCTGATGATTATATAACCAAACCATTTTCGCAACGCCTGTTGATTGCGCGCGTAAAAGCAATTTTGCGGCGCGCAACCTACGACAAGGTCGCTGGCAATGGCGAGGCGGAGCCGGAACCAGAACCCATGGTGCGCGGCAAGCTAGAAATGGATCCGGCACGGCATCACGTCAAATGGGACGGCAGGTCGCTTACACTTACGGTGACAGAATTCATGATACTTGAGGCGCTGGCCAATCGCCCTGGCGTCGTTCGTACCCGTGATCAACTGATGGATGCGGCGTATCAGGACGATGTCTATGTGGATGACCGGACCATTGACAGCCATATCAAAAGGCTCAGGCGCAAGTTCCGTGAAATTGACCCTGAATTCACCGCTATTGATACGCTTTATGGGGCCGGATATCGCTTTGCAGACAGCTGAGCCAGCGAATCTTCAGCTGGGATGGAGCCGGGGGTTATCGCTGACCGCCCGAATACTTGCCGTCAACATCTTCGTAGTTGCTCTGCTGGGCGCCGGTCTGTTCTTCCTCGACAGCTATCGCGTCCGGTTAATTGCAGAGCGCGAAAACGCAGCCCGTGTTCAGGCCAGCTTCTTGGTATCCAGCCTGCCATTTATCGCCACGGAAAAGCGGGACGATTATATCGCCAGATTCGGTCAATTGAACCTGGCGCGAATCCGCGTTTACGACCAAGATGGCACGAAATTATTAGACAGCTTTGCGGGCCGACAACCCACTTATGTCTTTCGTGACGCCGACCGCGAACCTTGGCCTAAAATTGCGGCACGCTGGATCGACGTCCTGTTCGATTTCCTCGTCGGCGCGGCCAAGCTGGAACGCTATGTTGAACCCGCAGAAGACATCCCTTCCGCATGGCCAGAAATTCGCGCGGCAACGCCTTCCAAAGCCGCCTCGATGGTGCGTTTTGCGCCCGACCTCACGCATATGATTAGCGCAGCCTCAACAGCGCGCGACAGTGGCCTTATTGTTCTGACCACCGCCAATGAACGCGATATCCGCTTGTTCGTCCGAGCAGAGCGCTTCAACGTCGGCATGTTTTTCCTTTTTGTGCTTGGCATCGGCGTTCTGCTTTCTGTATTTCTCGCCCGCACTATCGTCCGTCCGTTGCGCCATCTGGCCCGTGCCGCCGTAAAGGTTCGGCTTGGCCGCGCGCAAGAGGTTACCGTTCCTCGCCTGCCCTCGCGCCGCGACGAAATCGGCATGCTGGCGCGCGCGCTTTCGGATATGAGCATAGCGCTGCGTCAACGGATCGATGCCACCGAAGCCTTTGCCGCCGATGTCGCGCATGAAATTAAAAATCCGCTGGCATCTTTGCGTTCCGCACTTGATGGCGCAGAACGGATTGAAGACCCCAAATTGCGCAAACAATTGATGGATGTTGCAAAGGCCGACGTCCAGCGCATGGATCGCCTAATCAGCGATATCTCGGACGCCAGCCGTGTGGATTCGCAACTGGCCAAAGCGAAGTTTGAACCCATCGACCTTGGCGACATGATCGAACAATTGCTTCAGGCACGCGATGACCGGGGTAGCGACAAAAACGTCAACATTGCTTTTGCGCGGCCACGCCGTAAAATCGCGACAGTTATGGGTGAAGATGTCCGTCTTGAACGGATGTTGACCAACTTGATCGACAATGCAGTGTCCTTCTCCCCACCGGGGGCAGTCGTCGAAATATCCGCGACGCTTGCCGATGATGACGTCATAATCCGGATCAGCGATGAAGGCCCCGGGGTGCCCCCACAAGAGCGGGAGGCCATTTTCCGACGATTCCACAGCGAACGGCCAGCGACCGAAAATTTTGGGAAGCATAGCGGGCTTGGCCTCGCCATAGCGCGAACCATTATCGAGGGGCATCATGGACGTATTGGGGTTCGCGACCGCGTCGATGGCAAAGGCGGGGCATGCTTCGAAATCGCGCTGCCCTGCGCTGCTGCGGTAACACGCTAATGTCGGACATCGTGCATGGTAGCGCCGTTGCAATTGACGGGAATGGGGTGCTGTTGCTTGGGCCGTCCGGCAGTGGAAAATCGGACCTAGCGCTTCGCCTGATTGACCGCGGAGCAAAGCTTATTTGCGACGACATATTAAACATCGAAAACGGATATGGCCTGCCGCAACTGACCATTGCGCCGAATATAGCCGGAAAAATAGAAGTGCGTGGCATTGGGATATGCCCAATCGATTTCGTCCAATCCGCACCGCTGCGCCTTGTAGTGCAATTGGCGCAAGATGTAGAGCGCATGCCGCCGGAGCATCAGAGCATGACCATAGCTCGTTTCTCGGTGCCCATGTTCAAGCTGGACCCATTTCAGGCGAGCAGTGCATTAAAGGTGGAATGGGCGCTCCGCTCGGTGATTGACGCTGCATTGCACCCAGTGGCAAACCCGATTGCCGCGTCTAATGAAAGCGTAACAATGTGACCCAGAACACAGCATCCGAACCTCAGAAAATTCTGCTTATTACCGGTGTGTCTGGGGCCGGAAAGACAACCGCGCTGAAAACGCTTGAAGACCTCGGCTGGGAAACGGTCGACAATTTTCCGATTAAGCTGGCGGGCCAGTTACTTAAAATTCCTGCGTCGGGTGGTGAGAATGGGCCCAATATTCCGCTGGCGCTGGGCTTTGATAGCCGGACACGCGGTTTTGATGCCGAGGCGCTGATTCGGCAAATCAGGAAACTGCAGACCCAACCTAATCTCGAAATAATGACGCTGTTTTTGGATTGCGCGGGCGCCGAAATTGAACGTCGCTACGCGGAAACCCGCCGCCGTCACCCCATGGCCCAAGACCGGCCCGCGCTGGACGGCATCGCCATTGACCGGGCTGTGATGGAGCCATTTCGGCGATGGGCGGAGGCCGTGATTGATACAAGCAAGCTGTCCGCGCATGATTTGCAAGTTGTCATCCGCGAACGGTTCAGCAGCGATACGTCACCGCACGCTAATATCACGGTATCAAGCTTTGGCTTTTCGCGCGGAGTCCCGCACAATGCCGACCTGGTATTCGACGTGCGTTTTTTACGGAACCCGCATTGGGACAGCAATTTACGGCCCATGACGGGGTTGGATATGGCGGTTGCCGATTATGTTGCCGCCGATCCGAAATATGATGAAGCCATGCAGAAAATCCGCGACCTGCTGCGGTTCCTAGTGCCACTCTACGACGCGCAGGGAAAGGCGTATATCAACATCGCCTTTGGGTGCACGGGTGGGCATCACCGGTCTGTGCATGTTGCGGAAACTTTTGGCACTTGGTTGCGTGCAGATGGCTTTGCCTTAACGGTTGCACATCGCGATCTGGCATCAAGACCAATTGACGCGCTGGAAGAGCCTGCTAACGGCGCAGACAGTTTAACGTCGCGACAGGGCAGCAATATCACATGATCGGTTTGATTTTAGTCACCCATGGCAAGCTGGCGAACGAGTTTCTTGTTGCGCTTGAACATGTTGTGGGGCCACAAAAGGACGTTGCGACCATCTGCATCGGTCCGCATGATGATATGGAAGCGCGACGCAATGAAATCGCGGCTGCCATCAAAAAGGTCGATACCGGCAAAGGCGTCATCATCTTATCCGATCTGTTCGGTGGAACGCCGTCAAATCTGTCCATTTCCTTACTCGACAGCGGGCGTGTCGAGGTGATCGCGGGCGTCAACCTACCCATGCTCATCCGGCTTGATAGCGCGCGCAAAAACCTAGACGTGAAAGAGGCGGTCGCTGCTGCGCGTGAAGCTGGACGCAAATATATCAGCGTTGCTTCTGAAGTGCTTGAAGCTTCACGATGACGCGGATTAGCCGCACCGTCACGATAGTAAACGTAAAGGGCCTCCACGCCCGCGCCAGCGCCAAATTTGTGACGTTCGTGTCCCGCTTGCCCGAAGGGGGCAAAGTTGAAGTCGAGAAAGATGGTCAATCCGTGGCTGGCACGTCCATCATGGGCCTCATGATGCTGGGCGCGGCCAAGGGTAGCGAAATCATCATTCATGCCGAAGGTGAACAGGCCGAACTCGCCATTGAAAAGCTGGTCGGGTTGGTTGTCGACGGTTTTGGCGAAGATTGATGCGCCGTGAAATCACCGGATTTTCCAATCCGCTGCTAAAGGAAATACGCGGGCTTCGTGAAAAGAAGCTCCGAAAGCGCGCCGAGATGTTCCTTGCCGAAGGGCTGCGCATCATGACCGAAGCGCGTGAGGCGGGATTTCTTCCCGAAATGCTGTTCCGCGTTAAAGATCGGCCCTTACACGAGCTTGAGGTGGCTTTAGAGGCCGATGTTCTGGCGCATGGTGGCGACGTTATCGAAACCAGCGCCGAGATTATGGCGAAACTGTCGGGCAAGGACAACGCCCAGACCGTAGTTGGCGTCTATCGGGACCATGGAACTGCTTTGGCGGACGTGGACCGCACGGCAGCGCCGATCTGGCTTGTAGCACAATCCATGCGTGATCCGGGTAATCTTGGTACGATGCTGCGCACCGGCGATGCGGTGGGGGCTGGCGGGCTGATCCTGATTGATGATTGCACGGATCCATTTTCTGTTGAGTCCGTCCGCGCGAGCATGGGGGCCATTTTCACGCAAAAGGTCGTGCAATGCCGGTGGGAGGAATTCACCGCATGGTTGCGGGCGGGCGAAGGGCAATTGGTCGGCACCAGCCTGCAAACCGATACCGACTATCAAGCCGCCCGCTACAGCGCGCCATGCTTCATCCTGACTGGGAATGAGGCGCAGGGCCTGCCCGACGATTATGAAGCCGAATGCGACCTACGCGTCAAAATGCCGATGCGTGGCAAGGCGGACAGCTTAAACGCGGCTGTCGCGACCGCCGTTATGGCTTATGAGGTCCTGAACCAGTTTAGGCATTCCGAAGCCCGCTAGGCCTCAGACAGTAGCTTCGCGTTGATCCTCAATCGGTGGCGACGGCGTCTCACCTTCGCCATAACGGGGCAAAGCCTCGACCATAGGAATGTCTTCCAATTCACGCTTGCCGGTTTCGATGTTCAGATCGGCAAATTTTCGGCCCGTTGAAATGACATTGCGTTCGAAGCTGCCGACGAATTTATTATAGTTATTCACCGCCGACGACAGACCGCTGCCGACCGATTTCAGATGCTGTGCTGCAACAGCAATACGGTCATACATTTCCTTACCAAGTGCCCCGATTTGCTTCGCCTCGCGCGCTAGCCCTTCTTGCCGCCAGACGCTGGCAACAGTGCGGGCGATGGCCACCAAGTTTGTCGGCGTTGCCAACAACACCTTTTTGTCAAAGGCAAAGTCCCACAATTGCGGCTCATGCTCCAGCGCGGCCGCGAGGAAATGCTCGCCCGGCACAAACATGATGACATAATCGGGCGCTTCGGAAAATTGATCCCAATAAGCTTTGCGTGACAAGCCATCGATATGGTTTTTCATCGATTGCGTGTGGCGCGCCATGGCAACCCCACGCACATCATCGTCCACCGAATCAAATGCGTCCTGATAGTCGTTCAACGACACTTTTGCGTCGATCACCAACGTCCTGCCGCCGGGGACATGGATGACCGCGTCGGGCCGCAGTCGTAAGCCATCGCCAACATCGATACTGGTTTCCAGATCAAAATCGACATGTTCAGAAAGGCCGCAGCTTTCGAGTACATTTTTCAACTGCTGCTCACCCCAGCGACCCCGCGCCTTGGGCGCATTACGCAACGAGTTCATCAGGCCCGACGCGACGCTCGATACGCGTTCCTGACCCAATCGCATTTCGCCGATTAACCCCTTCAGGTCGCCATAGGCTTCGGTCCGGTCCTTCTCGATCTTGCCGACCTGCTCTTCATAGGCTTTCAGCTTTTCGCCTACAGGGCCAAGCAATTGCTTCAGCCGCTCCTCATTCTTCTCACCGGCTTGGTGGAAGCGTTCATCGGCACGTTGCAGGAACGCCGCCTGCGCTTCGCCCAATAATTTCTGCCCAATCTCACCAAATTGGGCGGACAGGTTTTCCTTCGCATCGCCCAACGCCGCGATCTGTTCTGCAAAGCTCCGCTCGCGTTCTTCCAAACTGGTTTCAAGCCGCGCCAAGCGGTCCTTGGCACCATCGCGTTCGAGCACCACCTGATCGAGCATAGCCCGCAACTGTGTGGTCGTTTCCTGCCCTGCTTTGCCAGCGCGGCTGCCCGCCAACCAGCCAAGCGCTAGTCCGCCCAACAAGGCAAAAATCACCACGACAATGACAATCAACGGCTCCAACGGCCACCTCCCAAATTAGAACGAAAATAGAACATAGCCCATGCTGGGCGGAGGTCAAGTAGCTTCGGCAAAGCTCCGGCGCGACTTCGTAACCCGGGCGTAGCTCATCATGCTCAGCGGAAGCAGGGCAATATAAATGACGCCGACACCGATGAGTGCAACCCACGGCGCCGCAACTAAGGTTGCGGTAAACAGACCCACGCCCGCCAGCGCCATGAAGCGCAGGCGGCGGCGCACCTTGATCGAAGACCAGCTATACGTCGCGACATTGGAAATCATTAACAGCGCACACAGCAGCAGCCATGGCGCAAGAAAGCGATAATCGCGCACCCAATCCGCGCCGGTTTCAAACCAGATCATCATGGGCAATAAAGCCAGCGCCGCGCCCGCTGGCGATGGAACACCTGTATTAAATCCAGCCGATTTATGTGGCTGGTTCTCGGTATCAATCTGTGCGTTAAACCTGGCCAGACGTAATGCTGCACACAGCACAAAGAATACCGATATGGTCCAGCCAAAACGCGGCATATCCTGCATGACCCAGATATATATTATCAAAGCAGGCGTCGCCCCGAAAGCAATCACATCCGACAGCGAGTCCAGTTCAGCACCGAACCGGCTTTCCCCCTTCAGCATTCGCGCGATGCGACCATCTATGGCATCGAGCACGCCGGCAATAACAATTGCGGCAACGGCATTTTCCCAACGGCCCTGCATGGCAAACCACGCACCCGACAATCCCGTACACAAAGCAAGCGCGGTGACCGCGTTCGGCGCAAGCGCGCGCAAGGATATGCCGGGACGGGAGGGATGCGCGTCCATCAATGCGCGACGGCGATCAGGTCCTGATCAACGCCGATTTCGGCGAGAACCGTTTCCCCTGCAACGCAACGCTGGCCCTTGATGACTCGCGACGACGTGCCATGCGGCAAATAAACATCAACGCGGCTGCCAAAGCGGATCAGGCCCACGCGCTGCCCATTGGCAACATTGTCGCCTTCTTTAACAAAAGCAACGATACGGCGCGCCACCAAGCCAGCGATTTGCGTAAAGCCAATGCGCACGCCATCGCTGCGTTCCACGAGAAAATGTTGGCGTTCATTTTCTTCGCTAGCCTTATCAAGGTCGGCGTTGAGGAATTTGCCCGCGATATACACGACGCGCTTAATAGTGCCGCGAATAGGTGTCCGGTTGATGTGCACGTCAAACACGCTCATGAAAATCGACACGCGCGTCATGGGCTGGTCACCCAAGCCATCAGGTCCGCGCAATTCCAGTGGCGGAAGGACTTGTTCGATCAACGTGACAAGCCCGTCGGCAGGTGCCACGATAAATCGCTCGTCGATCGGCGTCGCACGCACAGGATCGCGAAAGAAGGCCAATGTCCACACGGTGACGGCTGCCATAGGCCAAGCCAGCGTTTCCCATGCCATAAAGGCGAAAAACAGGGTTATGCCTGCGGCGATAAGGCCGAACTTGCGGCCCTCAGGATGGATGGGTGGAAAGGACCATTTCGCAACCCCGGTGCCCCGGTTTGTCAATTCTTGTCTGCTCATCCGGTCTAGCTAGGGGATGCGACACCATCTTACAACCTAAGATGCCATTTCAGCCATTTTCAGACAATATTGGGGATGCAGTTGAACATATGGCAGACTTTGCTATGGCACCGCTAAACATCCCATCTCCCTAATGGAAAGTGCTTTCTGCCATGGCAAAAATTAAGGTCAAAAACCCAGTCGTCGAGCTTGATGGCGACGAAATGACACGGATCATCTGGGAATGGATCCGTGAGCGACTCATTTTGCCATATTTGGATATCGATCTCAAATATTACGACCTTGGGATGGAGTATCGCGACAAGACCAATGATAAGGTCACTGTCGATTCCGCTAACGCCATCCGCGAATTCGGCGTCGGCGTAAAGTGCGCCACGATTACGCCAGATGAAGCGCGCGTCGAAGAGTTCGGCCTGCAGAAAATGTGGAAGTCGCCCAATGGCACCATCCGCAACATTTTGGGCGGCGTAGTTTTCCGCGAGCCAATCGTCATCGACAACGTACCGCGCTTGATTCCGGGCTGGACGGACCCCATCGTCATCGGTCGTCATGCTTTTGGTGACCAATATCGCGCTACGGATTTCTTGGTGCCCGGTCCCGGAACACTGCGTCTCGTATGGGATGGCGATGATGGCCAGAAAATTGACGAAGAGGTTTTCCGTTACCCTTCACCCGGCGTGGCGCTCGCGATGTACAATCTCGACGATTCCATCCGCGACTTTGCCCGTGCGTCGTTGAACTATGGCGTAACGCGCGAATGGCCAGTCTATCTGTCGACCAAGAACACGATCCTCAAATATTACGACGGCCGTTTCAAGGATCTATTCCAAGAAGTGTACGAAGCTGAATTTGCCGCAAAGTTCAAGGAACTCGGCATTGTCTATGAGCACCGTTTGATCGACGACATGGTCGCATCGGCGTTGAAATGGTCGGGCAAGTTCATTTGGGCATGTAAGAATTATGACGGCGATGTGCAGTCTGATCAGGTTGCGCAGGGTTTTGGCTCGCTTGGCCTGATGACCTCCATCCTGATGACACCAGATGGCAAGACCGTTGAAGCCGAGGCCGCGCACGGCACGGTTACGCGCCATTATCGCCAGCATCAGCAAGGTAAGGCAACCTCAACCAACCCGATTGCGTCCATTTTCGCATGGACGGGCGGCCTCAAATTCCGTGGGAAGTTTGACGATACGCCCGACGTCACGCGTTTTGCTGAAACGCTTGAAGAAGTCTGCATTCAAACCGTTGAAGATGGCCATATGACCAAGGACCTCGCGATCCTCATCGGCCCAGATCAGGCTTGGATGACCACAGAACAGTTTTTTGAGCAGGTTCGTGCCAATCTCGAAGTCAAAATGGGTAGCTGGATGTAACTCCAACACATTTGAATAAGTGAGAGCGCGGGGGGCAACTCCCGCGCTTTTTTATTGCCCTACCCTTTCTTTCTCCTGTCGCCTGTGCGTAAATGCAGGTCATGGCAGGTGAACTACAAACCGAAGGCATGAGCGATCTGCTCGTCATTTTGGGTGCAGCGGGAATAGTCATCCCTGCTTTTGCCAGGCTTCGCATCACGCCTATCATCGGTTTTATATTGGTCGGGATAATGGTTGGCCCGATGGGGCTTGGATCCTTGGTGCCAGTTTACCCAATGCTCGAATGGGTGACCATCACCAATCCGGAGGCTATTCAACCCATAGGCGAATATGGCATTATATTGTTGCTGTTCTCCATCGGTCTTGAGCTATCCTTCCGCAGATTATGGAAGATGCGACGCTTGGTGTTCGGCGTCGGTGCGGCACAGTTATTTGGCGCTGGCCTGATTATTGCGGCTGGTTTGTATGCCTTCGGATATGACGCAACCGCCGCCATCGGCATTGGGGTTGCATTAGCGCTCTCGTCGACGGCTTTGGTACTCCCCATATCCGGCACGCATTCCGCCGTGGGTAAGTCGGCTTTGGCCATGTTGCTGTTCGAAGATTTGGCCATTGTGCCGATAATATTCGTTTTGGGGGCGTTGGCGCCACAAGCCGGCGCGGATTCATGGTCAGGTCTCGTCGCTATATTGTGGCAAGGTGGCCTTGTCATCGTCGCCATGCTTGTGCTTGGCCGATTCTTCCTGCCCCGCTTATTCGGACAAGCCGCACGCACAAAAAGCCCTGAGTTATTTGTATCGGTCAGCTTGCTCGTTGTCATTGTTGCAAGTCTGGCGACGGGCGCGGTCGGCCTTTCGCCCATCGTGGGCGCAATGATCGCTGGCCTGTTAATCGCCGAGACCGATTATCATGCAGAAGTTGAGGTTATGACTGCACCCTTCAAAGGGCTGGCGCTGGGTGTCTTTCTCATCAGCATTGGGATGCAGGTCGACTTGCGTTTCGTCGCCGCCAATTGGGCCGCTCTGGTTGGCGCTGTGGCGGCTGTGGTGCTTGTTAAAGCCGCTGTGACCGCAAGTTTGTTGAAGTTGAACGGGGCACGCACCGGCACCGCGGCCGAAACAGGCGTCCTTATGGGCAGCCCGTCCGAAACGACCCTCATCGTCTTGGGCGTCGCGGGCGCAGCGCAGATCATCGACACTGCTACCGTTAATTTCTGGCAAGTGGCCACTGCAATTGGTCTAACGATCACGCCGATTTTGGCGCGTATCGGTCATGATATGGCCCGCCGTCTGGAATTACGCGAGAGCGATGAAGAGGTGCAAGAACAAGACACGTCGCAGGAACCACGAACGGTCGTGATCGGCTTTGGCCGGGTAGGAAAACTGGTGGCGGACATGCTGACGATGCATGGCCAACCATATATCGCCGTGGAATCCAATGTCGACGTAGTAACAGACGCGCGGCGTGCGGGGTACAAGGTGGTTTATGGTGACATCTCACGGCCCGAGACGTTGGATAAATTGAACTTGGGCCATGCCAAGGCGCTGATCCTGACAATGGACCAGCCGGTATTGGCCGAACATATCGTCAAGCGCGTTCGTAAATGGTTGCCCGATATCACAATTGTGGCGCGCGCCCGTGATCCAGATCATGCCGCGCGGCTCTATCAAGCAGGCGCGACCGACGCCGTACCCGAAACGCTGGAAAGCTCGCTCCAGTTATCCGAAGCGGTTCTGGTGGACTTGGGCGTTCCCATGGGCCCAGTGATCGCGTCGATTCACGAAAAGCGCGATGAGTTCCGGCGTCAGATTAAGGAAGCCGGAGGCCTTGATGAGGCCCCCAAGCTGAAACTTACCTCTTAACCAGCAATCTTCGCCTTAATCGCATCCAACGCCGCCTGTGCCAATTCGGCACCTGCAGGACCGCCGCCTTGCGCCATGTCAGGGCGTCCACCGCCGCCTTGCGCGCCCATGGCCTCTGTTGCCGCCCGCACAAGGTCAGGCGCATTTATGGTGCCATGCAAGGCAGGCGAAACGGCAACCACCACCGTGTTGCTGTTTTCATTCGCAGCGATGATGGCCACGATACCCGTGCCAATGGCCTTCATTTGGTCATCGGCAAGGCCGCGCAGCATTTTTGGCTCAATGCCCGCGATAACTTGCCCCATGAAGGTGATATCACCGATGTGTTCGGCCTCTGCCTTTGGACCACCGCCACCTGACAAAGCGAGCGCGGTCTTGGCTTCGGAAAGCTCCTTCTCCAACCGCTTGCGATCGTTAATCAGCGTTTCGATACGCACGCTTACTTCGTCCGGAGCAGTCTTCAACATTGCGGCCACATTTTTCAACTGCGTCTCACGGCCAACAAGCCATAAGCGCGCCGCCTCTCCCGTCAGCGCCTCGATGCGGCGGATACCGCTTGCCACCGCGCCTTCGGAGATGATCGTGAGCAAAGCGATGTCGCCCAATGCATTGACATGGGTGCCGCCGCACAGTTCCAACGAATAATGCGTGTTCTCGCTCTTGCCCATGGTTAGCACGCGAACTTCTTCGCCATATTTTTCGCCAAACAAGGCAAGTGCGCCAGCGGCGACGGCGTCATCGGGGGTCATCAACCGCGTCGTCACCGCGTCATTGCCGCGGATTTGCGCATTTACATCTGCTTCGATCATCGCAATCTCTTGCGGCGTTACCGCTTGGTTATGCGAAAAGTCGAACCGCAAGCGATCTGGTGCAACCATGCTGCCCTTTTGGCTAACATGCTCACCTAAACGGTGGCGCAATGACGCATGCAGCAAGTGCGTGGCGCTGTGGTTGGCGCGCAACGCGTCACGACGCTGGATGTCGATTTTCAGCGTGACGAAATCGCCGACTTTAATTTCGCCTGCGCCAATCGTGACTTGATGCGCGTGCAAACGGCCCAATGGCTTTGCCGTGTCGGTCACTTCACCGCGCATGTTACCACTAGAAATCACGCCAGCGTCACCCATCTGTCCGCCGCTCTCGCCATAAAATGGCGTCTGGTTGGTAATGACCGTGATAGTGTCATTGGCGACCGCCGATTGCACCTCAACGCCGTCATTGACGAGTGCAACAACTTGCCCCTCGCCTTCGTTCGCGGCATAGCCTGTAAACTCGGTGCTGCCGACACGTTCAGCAATGTCAAACCACACATCGTCCGAAGCCTTCGCGCCCGAACCCTTCCATGCGGCCCGCGCCATCGCTTTTTGACTGTTCATCGCGGTTTCAAAACCCGCCTGATCAATCCCAAAACCTTGCGCACGCAATGCGTCTTCGGTCAGGTCATAGGGAAAACCATATGTGTCATATAACTTGAACGCGGTATCGCCCGCCAGAATATCGCCCGGCGTCATGCCAGCGGTCGCTTCGTCGAGCAGCTTAATGCCCTTATCAAGCGTCCGGCGGAATTGGGTTTCCTCTTGCTTCAGCGTCGCCTCAATCATGGGCTGCGCGCGCAGCAATTCGGGGTAGGCCGCACCCATTTCGGCGGCAAGGCTTCCGACCAGACGGTGCATCAGCGGTTCTTTCGCGCCAAGAATATGCGCATGGCGCATGGCGCGACGCATAATCCGCCGCAAGACATAGCCGCGACCTTCATTCGACGGCATCACGCCATCGGCGAGCAGAAAGCTGGTCGAACGTAGATGATCCGCGATGACGCGATGGCTGGCTTTTTGTTCGCCAACCGCCTTTGTGCTGGTGAGTTCCTCAGACGCGTTAATCAATGCCTTGAACGTATCGGTGTCGTAATTGTCCGTTACGCCCTGCATGACGGCAGAAATGCGCTCTAGCCCCATGCCCGTATCAATAGACGGCTTTGGCAATGGCACGTCGGTGCCGTCATCCTGCCGTTCAAACTGCATGAATACGAGGTTCCAGATTTCGACAAAACGGTCACCATCTTCGTCCGGACTTCCGGGAGGCCCACCGAAGATATGGTCGCCATGGTCGTAGAATATTTCGCTGCATGGTCCGCATGGCCCAGTGTCGCCCATCGACCAGAAATTGTCGTTGGTGGAAATTCGGATGATCCGTTCTTCAGGCAGGCCGGCAATCTTGCGCCACAGGTCGAACGCCTCATCATCGGTATGATAGACGGTGGTCGTCAACCGCGCTGGGTCAAGCCCCCATTCCTTGGTCAACAATGTCCATGCATGGGTAATCGCCTGCTCTTTGAAATAATCGCCGAACGAAAAATTGCCGAGCATTTCAAAAAACGTGTGGTGCCGCGCCGTATAGCCCACATTATCGAGGTCGTTATGCTTGCCCCCTGCCCGCACACATTTCTGGCTTGAGGCTGCACGCGGCGTTTCGCGACTTTCCAGGCCCGTGAACACATTCTTGAACGGCACCATCCCAGCATTGACGAACATCAATGTTGGGTCATTATAGGGCACGAGCGGTGCAGACTGCACTATGTCATGATTGGCACCACCGAAATAATCGAGGAAGCCACGGCGAATGTCATTGGTCGAGGTCATAATGACTGCGACTTAGGGAACGACTCGCCGTGCTGCAAGCCGGATGTGCAGTTTGCGGTCGCTATCACGCATAGGCATAAGGTCCGCCCTTTTGCAGAGCGGCCTGATACGCGGGGCGAGCATGGATTTTTTCGACGAAAGCAGTGAGATTCGGTAAGTTCGCCGCCCGGCCCATTTTAACCGCGGCTTCAGCCGGAAAGCTCATCATAATGTCAGCGCCCGTGAGGCTGTCGCCAACGAACCAACCCGTCGCTTTCAAAGTATCTTCCATGAACGCAAAATGGCTTTCAAGCTGCTGATTTATCCGCGGATGCAAGGGTGCAGCAGCATCGCCCAAACGGGCCGTATACAGGTTCAGCAAGATCGGCGTCATCGCCGAGCCTTCGGCAAAATGCATGAACTCCAGATAGCGGATATGTGCATCCGTGCCGCGAACAGGGACAAGATGTGCGCCATTATGCCGTTCGCACAGATATTCGACGATTGCGCCAGATTCGGAAATGGTTTTGCCGTCATCTTCAATCAACGGCGACTTGCCCAAAGGGTGCACGTTCAAAAGCGCTTCGGGCGCAAGATTGGTCACAGCATCACGCGCATGATGGCGGATTTCATAAGGAAGGTTCAGTTCTTCGAGCAACCACAAGATACGTTGCGAACGCGAATTGTTGAGATGGTGTAAGATGATGGTCATGGTTGCTTCCTTATGGATGGTCGTAATTTTGATGCATTTGCGCGGCGATTTCGCGCACCAGCTTGGCGGCCACGATGGCGGTAATGTCGTTCACGTCCCGCGCGGGGTTAAGTTCAACAATATCTGCGCCGACAATCTGCCCGCGTTGCTTGGCGATAATGGACAGGACTTCGCGGATCGTTAAGCCGCCGGGCTCTGGATGTGCCACGCCGGGCGCTTCGGAAGGATCAATGCCGTCAAGGTCGATGCTGATATACAACGGGCCATCAAGGATGGGCACCATCGCGACTTCGAAATTGAGTATCGGCAGAATTTCGACATTATACCGATCCGCCTGTTCGCGGCAGTGCCTATTCAACGTGCGAATGCCGACCTGCACGATACGCTTTGCATGACCCGCTTCCAATATGCGCGCAAAGGGCGAGGCATGGCTGCGCGGGTTGCCTTCGAAATCAGCATATATATCCGGATGCGCATCAAAATGCAGAATGTTCAGCGGTCCATAACGCGCCGCCAGCGCCGCAACGATGGGGTATGTCACCGCATGATCACCGCCCAGCAACAACGGGATAGCATCTGCGTTCACGGTTTCGGTCACCGCCTTTAGAATCAATGCGTCATCGGCGGCGCAGTCAACATCCGATAAGGGCAAATCTCCGAGGTCCTTGAGCATGACGTCAGTGCCAATTTCAAGGCCGGATTGCGCGGATAGATTGCCTCGGTCGCTCCACAATGCCGCGCGGATAGCCGGTGGCGCCAATGCGGCCCCACGCGCGAACGAACTGTTTTGATCAGTCGGTAAACCGATAAGATGAATGACGGGCCTCATGCCGACCGTTGTGCCCCAGCCAATGTGCCTGTCAAGAACTTAGGCCCGTGCGTCCGCCGATGCGGCACGCAAAGAAAAAGGCAGCATCTACCAACCAGCATATAAATGACCCGCCCCGGGGTGGACCAGGACGGGCCAAAAGCAGCAGCCTCAGGCAAGGCCGCGCTTGTTCGTAAAAATCTTAAGCGTCGTCTTCCGCGTCTGGCCCGGTCATCAGGACCTCAGCGACTTCTTTTGTCTTTCCGCGAATGGCTGCTTCCAACCGAGCCGCAACCTCCGGATTTTCGGTCAGATAGCTTTTCGAATTCTCACGACCTTGGCCAATACGGATCGAATCATAGCTAAACCAACTACCCGATTTTTCGACCAATCCCGCCTTCACACCCAGATCGAGCAGTTCACCCGTTTTGGAAATGCCTTCGCCATACATGATGTCAAATTCGACCTGTTTGAATGGCGGCGCGACCTTATTCTTTACAACCTTCACACGGGTCGCATTGCCAACAATATCTTCGCCTGCCTTGATCTGGCCTGTGCGGCGAATATCCAAACGCACCGATGCATAGAATTTCAGGGCATTGCCGCCCGTCGTGGTTTCTGGCGAACCATACATCACCCCAATCTTCATACGAATCTGGTTGATGAAGATGACCATGCAGTTCGAACGGCTGATTGAACCTGTAATCTTGCGCAGCGCTTGGCTCATCAAGCGCGCCTGCAAACCCACATGGCTGTCGCCCATTTCGCCTTCGATTTCTGCGCGCGGAACAAGTGCCGCCACCGAGTCGATCACGATGATGTCCACTGCGTTTGAACGCACCAACGTGTCGGCAATCTCGAGCGCTTGTTCACCGGTATCCGGCTGCGACACGATCAAATTATCTACGTCTACGCCAAGCTTCTTGGCATAGCCGGGGTCAAGCGCATGCTCTGCGTCGATGAAGGCCGCTGTACCGCCTGCCTTTTGCGCCTCTGCAATTACGTGCAGGGTCAATGTCGTCTTACCCGAACTTTCAGGACCGTAAATTTCAATCACGCGTCCCTTGGGCAATCCACCAATGCCAAGCGCAATGTCCAGCCCAAGCGAGCCGGTCGAGACGGCATCAATGCTGATCGCCTCGCGGCTGCCAAGCTTCATCGCCGAACCCTTGCCGAATGCGCGATCAATCTGCGCCAAAGCTGCTTCTAGGGCCTTTTCACGTTCCGAATTTTTCATACCGTTTGCCTGATTCCCATCAATTATCTTGAGACTTGCTGCCATTTTTCCACTCCTTAGCGTCATGCCTGCTCCGAAGGACTTCCCCGGAACGCATCCTTTGTACGCTTTCTGTTCTAAAAGAACAAGAGTGGAACAAATAAATTTACATGTTGTTTTTCAGTACCTAACCTAATTGCCCTGCGCAAGCACGTCGTTGACCGCCTCGGCAATTTGCTGGACGGAAAACGGCTTAGCCAAGAAAGCGACATTGTCGAGACTGATCGTTTCGCGCAGTCGGCGGCGATATCTTGTTCAAATTGGCCCCTTACCCGATAAAATCATGCTGCTTAGACTTAAGGTACAGTTTACCATAGCCTTGGGCTGGAACGCATCGGACCATTTGTCAAGATTTCGTAATCGCCATGCAGGTTCTTCCAATGGGCTGTGCGAATTTCTTGAAACTGAATAATACATCAACCATCTGATATAATTTACATTAAGTTGCATCGAAGCCGATTGACGTGTGTTGATGGGGCAGGTTATCAAATGCTTGGCCGCAGGAGCAGGCATATGCGCGTTTTACCGGTAGTTTTTGCGCTTTTTGCAACGATGTTGACTATCTACGCTGCGTTCTACGCGCTCTTTGCGGTGGTTACGGCGGCGCATTGGGCTGAGGAGCTCGGGATTGACGTTCACATAATCACGCACTCAATGCTGTTATTGGCTTCGCTTCTCATTGTTTTGCCACGGCTGAAACATGGAATTACCGTTTTGCGCAGCAGGTTCCGTTGAAATAAAATCACAGCTAAACAGAACCAACTTCCCTGCTTTAATCCAACCAGTGCATTATCTGCCCGACGAAAGTGACTTCGACCGGCGGCGCCATTTGGCACTTACCCGCCAGCGCCAAAACCAAGCAGCAACGAAGTAACCAACGACCGCAGCAACGATTGAAATAATGGCGAGCCCAGCTATCCCCTGAACGAGTGCAAGCGGCGCTTCATTCCAGACATAGTCGCCCCAAGCAGATAAGGGCGCGGCCGTTTCAACGAGTTCGTAAAAGCGCCCGGAACCGTTGTTTAGCCGCAAAACGGATTCACCAACATAGATCGACCCAAAAAATATGAACGGCGTGGTCGCTGGCATGCTGAGAAAAGTCATCGCCGCGCCGATTGGAATATTGGCGCGGAGCGGCAACGCCAATAATGCGACGCCGGCAATTTGAACACCAGGTACCAAAAGGAAAATGCCGACGAGCAGGCCAAGCGCGACGCCGCGCGGCACCGACCGGCGCGTAAATCGCCACAATGCCGGGTGGAAAACACGTTGCGCAAAAGGACGCAGAAAACGGCTGCGTTCAAAGCTGTCGCGAGTCGGCGCTTGCTTATGTAACCAGGCGTTGAATTTGCTCATCCGCGATCCCGCATAATTCTTCCTTGTTCCCGCTTCCAATCGCGCTCTTTTTCCGTCGCACGCTTGTCTGGGGCCTTTTTACCCTTTGCCAACGCCAGCTCCACTTTCGCCCTGCCCCGGCCGTTGAAGTAAATCGACAGCGGAACGAGCGTCATACCTTGACGCATTACAGCTCCATGTAGCTTGTTTATTTCACGTTCATTAAGGAGTAATTTGCGTGGGCGCTTCGGTTCATGATTGAAACGGTTTCCGTGGCTGAATTCTGGAATATTGGCGTTAATCAGCCAAATTTGATCATCACGAACTTCGGCATAACTCTCGGCAATTGAGCCCTCGCCAAAGCGTAAGGACTTTACCTCCGTACCAGTCAGGACAATGCCAGCTTCATATTTGTCATCGATATGAAAGTCATACCGCGCCCGCCGGTTTTCGGCGACCGTTTTGACCTTGTTAAATGCTTCCGGCTTTGGACGAGTCATTAGATGAGACCTGCATTCTCCAAAGCGGCATCAACCTGACGACGACTTGCCTCACTCGGCGGCGTCATTGGTAAACGCAACTCCGTCGGGAAGCCTTCGATTACCCGAGACAAAGCATATTTGATTGGACCAGGGGACGCATCAGAAAACAATGACAAATGGAGGGGATAGAGCTTGTCATTCAGTTCACGCGCCAAATAATAGTCACCTGAGGCACAGGCCGCTTGAAACTCAGCGCATAGTTTCGGCGCGACATTCGCCGTCACCGAAATACAGCCTTTTCCTCCCGCCGCATTGAACGCAAGCGACTGTTCATCGACCCCTGACAACAGACAGAAGTCCGGCCCACAAGCCAAACGATGATCGGTAACGCGCGGCATGTCGCCACTGGCATCCTTAATGCCGATTACGGTCGGTAACTTTGCCAGACGGGCAACGGTTTCTGGCTTGATATCCGTCACCGTACGCGCCGGCACATTGTAGAGCAGTATCGGCAGTTCGTTCTTTTTCGTCATATGTTCGAAATGCGCGTAAATACCCTCTTGGTTTGGCCGGTTGTAATAAGGCGCAACCACCAATCCGGCGGCAGCCCCGCTTTTCTTGGAAAAGTTGAGGTGCAGAACAGCGTTGTTCGTGTCGTTTGATCCGCAACCCGCGATAACAGGCACGCGTCCAGCAGCTTGCTCTATGCATATCTCAATAACGCGATGATGCTCCGCGTTAGACAGCGTCGACGCCTCTCCAGTGGTTCCTGCGGGCACAAGCGCGCTTGAGCCTTGCTCGATTTGCCAATCGATCAACGCACGAAAATGCTTTTCGCTAAACGCTCCGTCGCAAAAAGGAGTCACTAGAGCCGGTATTGATCCGGAGAACATATTATAAGACTTTCATTCTGATCCAAATTGAACGCTAAGCTTACTACAGTCGCTTGTTCAGCAATTGATAAGGATGGGGTCCATAATATGTCCGGCATGGTAAAGCATCTCATTTCCGCATCCGTGCTGATTATTCCATTTATTGCGTCCGCATCCGCACAGAAATCCGACGGGATTATATGGCAAAGCGGCACCGGCACCGGACAAATATCCACGCCATCCGGACAAATATTGTCTACACTGGTCATTTACGACCCAAGCGAGGGTAAAATCCCCGCCGCGCTGCAGCGTTGGAAAATGTTAAGCGCACCCGGCAATTATAGCTTTAACGATTACGCCTCATTTTTGATGCTCTACCCCGATTGGCCAAATGCCGATGACATGCGCAAAAAAGCGGAACAGGCGATCAATCCCCTGTCTTACTCTCCTAACCAAGTCGTGGCTTATTTTGACCGGTTGCCGCCAGTCAGCAATGAAGGTCGCGCAAAATTTGCGTTGGCGCTGGATAGTGTTGGCGACAAGGCCCGCGGTGAAGCGCAAGCGCGCGAGGCATGGCGCGGCGGCGCATTGAGCGACGAAGATGAAGGACGGGTTTTCCGCATTGCCCGCGGCACGCTGACCTCTGCTGACCATGATGCACGAGTCGACCGGTTGCTGTGGTCAGGGTTGACGCGCGGCGCCGAACGCTGGATCGCTTTTACCTCGCCGCAGCGTCGCCCCGCATTTGTGGCGGCATTGGCAATGCGGATAAAGTCCCCCGATGCCGACTTAAAGGTGCAAGAGGCAGGCGCTTTAGCAAGCAGCGAAGCCAGTCTTCTGGCGGCCCAAGCGGACGCAATGCGGGCCGCTGGTAACGGCTTGGCTGTGCGCGAATTGCTTGCAAACCGACGGAATCTGGCCGCACCCGTGCCCGTCCTCAAGGATTGGTACCAATTGCTGCTGACGCAAGCACGCGCGTCTGAAAATGATGGTCAATATGACATGACCTATCGCATCGCCTCTCGTGTGGACGACGCCGTCCCTGCTGGCCTTATATTGGCGGATCAGGATCTGGCTACGCGTGATCGATATACCAGCCTCACTTGGCTGGCCGGATCGGTGGCTATGCACCGCTTGGGCCGCCCGCGTGATGCCGTAAAAATGTTCGAACTTTATGCGACTGCCGCAAAAACTGCACAAACGCGATCAAGGGGTTTTTACTGGGCTGGCAAGGCCGCAGCCAAGGCGGGAGACCCGTCAGGCGCGACGGGCTATTATGAAAAAGCAGCGGCATTTTATGAGAGCTTTTTTGGCCAGTTGGCCTTGGAGCAGCTGCGTCGTCCCTTGCCGCAAGTTCCGCGCGTGGCAGCCACCCCGCCAATTCTGGCGGACGGCAATGTTCCCCCTGTGCATTTGGCAGCAGCCCTGGCCGCAAAATATGGCAGCTGGCGTGACCAGAGCAACTTTTTCAGGGCCATTGCCCGCCACGCGGATGACCGTGAGGAATATACGGCTGCGATTGGCCTGTCGCAAAAGCTTGGCCGTCCGGATCTGGCCGTCATGGCGGGTCGTGCAGCGCGCACCGATGGCATCCCAGATTTGCTGGGTAACAGCTACCCCACCGTCAATGTTCCAGCGGCGCATAGCCAGACCTGGACGCTCGCCCATGCAATCATGCGTCAGGAAAGCCAGTTTGACCGCGCCGCCGTCAGCCACGCAGGGGCCCGCGGCCTGATGCAGTTGATGCCCGGAACAGCGCGGGAGACATCGGGCAAAATCTCAATGGCCTATCGTCCTGATGCGCTGACCGTTGATACCGATTACAATATCGCCTTGGGTGCCACCTATATTGAGCGCATGCTCGATTATTATGACGGAAGTTATCCCTTGGCCATCGCTGCGTATAATGGCGGTCCAGGCAATGTGAACAAATGGCTCCGTGCTTATGGCGACCCACGCACAGGTAGTATCGATATCATGGATTGGATTGAGAAAATCCCGCTCAGCGAAACCCGCGATTATGTCTATCGCGTTTTGGAAAATGCAGTGATGTATGACCATCTTCACCCCGAAAAGGCACGCGTGCGCTCGGCAACGCCGCTCAGCACCTATTTGGGCAAGCCAACGCCGGGTTAATACCCACCCTTTCGGCTCGAGCGGGGTCAAGGTATCGCTAGGTCACGCCGCACTTCTGGGCTCTCTCGACTCTCCTCGCCCCGAACGGCTAAGGCGGATGCATGGCCGAACGCACCAACCCGATTACCCCAGCCGGATTCGCGGCCTTACGCGAACGCTATGAACAGCTGTTCGCCATCGACCGACCCGCAGTGGTTGAAATCGTCCATTGGGCCGCAGGCAATGGCGACCGAAGCGAGAATGGCGATTATATCTATGGCCGCCAAAAGCTCCGCGCGATTGACCGGGAATTGGGTCAGCTGTCCAAAAAGATGAAAGTCGCCCAAATACTCGACCCATCCAAGCAAGAGGACCGAAGCCGCATATATTTTGGCGCGTGCGTTACGATTGCGGATGTCGATGACGTGGAACGCACGATCACAATCCTTGGCGACGATGAAGCGGATGCCAGCAACGGACGCATAGGCTGGAACGCACCCCTTTCCCGCGCCTTACGCGGCGCGCGCGTGGGGGATGTCAAAACTGTGAATTTGCCGACAGGGCCCAAAGAATGGGAAATAATACGGATAGACTATCCCTTGGGGGAATAGCCAATCGTCCGCTGCGCCAAAGCCACGACCGCTGGATCAGCCTCTGGAAATTCCGGCGGCACACTCTTCTCTAATTCTGCGATAACATGCGTAAGGACCGCAATCCGAGCCGCCTTTTGATTATTGCCGTCGATAACGGTCCAAGGTGCCCAATGCGTATGCGTGCGCTTGAACATATCCTTTAGCGCGTCGAGATATTCCTCCCGCTTTTCGCGATTGCGAAAATCTTCTGCAGTGACTTTCCACCTTTTGGTTGGATCATCCAGCCGTTCTGTCAGAACCTTGTCTTGTATTTCAGCAGTCACATGCAAGAATATCTTGATAATCTTCGTGCCGATTTCGCCTTGGCGCGATTCAAATTCGTTGATTTCGTCATAGCCGCGCCGCCATTCGGCTTCGGTGCAAAATCCCTCAACACGTTCCACAAGTACGCGGCCATAATGGCTTCTGTCCCAAATGCTGATTTCCCGTTTGCCCGGCAATTTATTCCAGAAGCGCCACAGGAAATGCTTGTCCTTTTCTTCTAAGGTTGGCGCAGAAATAGGGAAGACCTGATAAAATCGCGGGTCAAGCAAAGAGGTCATGCGCTTAATTGCACCACCCTTGCCTGCGGCATCCCAGCCTTCGACGATGATTAAGGTGCGCGCTTCATGCAGAATGTGCAGTGCCTGCAGCTCGGACAAGCGGTCCTGAAGACTTTTCAGGTCCTTATCATAAGCGCCGTCATATATTTTACCGGCTTCAAACTGGGAAAGGTCGATAGACATTCTAGCTTTCCAGCATCTATTGCGCGGACAAACAAGCGAAAGCGCAGCTCTGTCCCCAAAAGGGACAGATCCTGCTGCTCAACTTATCCCTGAAATCAGGCCTTGGGCGGCTGCTCCACCACGCGAATATGCAATTCGCGCAGTTGCTTGGCCATCGCAGGCGACGGCGCACCCATCAAAAGGTCTTCCGCCCGTTGGTTCATCGGGAACAAGGTGATTTCACGCAAATTCTGAACGCCACACAAAAGCATGACCATCCGGTCCACCCCTGCGGCCATGCCGCCATGCGGTGGCGCACCAAATTGGAATGCGCGATACATGCCGCCAAAGCGCGCCTCAACGTCGGCCTGCGTCAGCCCAGTCAGTTCAAACGCCTTGACCATCAAATCGGGGTGCTGGTTCCGGATCGAGCCTGAGGCAAGCTCATAGCCGTTACAGACCATGTCATATTGATAGGCCTTGATGGTGAGCGGGTCCTGCGTTTCGAGCGCCTGTAGCCCGCCCTGAGGCATTGAGAAGGGGTTATGGGCAAAGTCGACCTTTTTGTCTTCTTCGCTCCATTCGTAGAATGGGAAGTCGATTATCCAGCAAAAACGGAACGCGTCCTTTTCAATCAGGTCAAGTTGCTCGCCCGTCCGCGTACGCGCCGCGCCAGCCAGCTTTGCCGCTTGCTCTTCCTTGCCAGCGGCGAAGAAGCAACCATCATCAGGTCCAAGGCCGATCGCGTCGTACAGCGCGCGCATTCCCTCTTCGCCATGGTTCTTGGCGATTGGGCCGCCAAACTCGCCACCCTTACGGGTCACATAGCCTAGTCCGGCGTGACCTTCGCTGCGCGCCCATTCGTTCATGTCGTCGAAGAATTTACGGCTCTTATCCGCTGTTTTTGGCGCAGGAATAGCGCGGACAACGCCGCCGCCGTCAACAATGCGTTCAAACAGACCGAAGCCCGAGGTTTTGAAATGGTCCGTAACGTCGTGGATGATCAGCGGGTTGCGCAAGTCCGGCTTGTCAGTGCCGTAATCCAGCATCGCCTTTGAATGCGGGATGCGCGGGAACTGTCCGGCGGGTGTCACTTTTTTGCCGTCGGCAAATACCTCAAACACGCCCGCCATCACGGGTTCCATCGTGTCCCAGATTTCTTCCTGCGTGACAAAACTCATTTCCAGATCAAGCTGGTAAAATTCGCCCGGCAAACGGTCGGCGCGCGGGTCTTCATCGCGGAAGCATGGTGCGATCTGGAAATAGCGGTCGAAGCCGGCGACCATCAACAGCTGCTTATACTGCTGTGGCGCTTGCGGCAGCGCAAAGAATTTGCCTGCGTGGATGCGGCTTGGCACGAGGAAATCGCGCGCGCCTTCAGGGCTGGATGCAGTCAAGATGGGCGTTGAATATTCCGTGAAGCCGATATCTTCCATCCGGCGGCGCGTTTCGCGAATGATCTGCGTGCGCTTGACGATATTGGCGTGGAGCGTTTCGCGGCGCAAATCGAGAAAGCGGTATTTCAATCGCGTTTCTTCGGGATATTCTTGCTCACCGGCAACTGGCAATGGCAGTTCTTCCGACTTGCTCAGCACCGTGACGCTGCGGGCAAAAACTTCAATCTGCCCGGTCGGCAGATGGGCATTGACCGTGCTTGCGCTGCGGGCCTTCACCTCGCCATCAATGGTGATGACGCTTTCGAGGCGCAACGCCTCTAATATCGGTAAAGCGGGGCTGTCGGTATCGGCGACGATCTGGGTCATGCCATAATGGTCCCGCAAATCGACGAACAACACGCCGCCATGGTCGCGCTTACGGTGGACCCAGCCCGACAGGCGGATGGTTTCGCCCACATGGGAATCGCGGAGTTCGGCGCATTTGTGCGTACGATAAGCGTGCATTGTTTACTCAATTCAAAAAAGCTGTGGAAAGCGGGCCTGTCAACAGTGCAGCGGCACTTTGTCAAGTCGTGAATGGGTGCTAGGGCGATGCCCAATGCAGATTCATCCACTCATCACTGACAGCAAACGCCTCGCCGAATTATGCGCACGCCTTGCACAATCGCCTTTTGTTGCGGTCGACACCGAATTTATGCGGGAAAATACATATTATCCCGACTTATGTTTGGTGCAATTGGCCGACGCCCATGAGGCCGCGGCGATTGACCCCAAGGCCGAAGGTCTTGACCTGACGCCAATGCTTGAGCTGCTGTGCGAAAATGAGGATGTGTTAAAGGTTTTCCACGCAGGTGGCCAGGATATCGAGATATTCTTCAACCTGACCGGCAAAACCCCGCACCCCATGTTCGACACGCAAATTGCCGCCATGGCGCTGGGTCAGGGTGAACAAGTCGGTTACTCGAACCTTGTCGACCTGTGGATGGGTATCCAGTTGGACAAGGGCGCCCGCTTTACCGATTGGTCGCGGCGTCCGCTGGACAAACGCCAAATCGATTATGCCATTGCGGATGTAACGCATTTGTCGGTTATTTTTCCGATGATGTTGGAAAAGCTTAAAACTACTGGCCGTGGCGCGTGGTTGAATGACGAGATGGAGCGCATTTCCGACGCCGCCAATTATCGCAATGACCCTGAAAACGCGTGGGCACGGATTAAGGTGCAATCGCGCAAACCTGACGTGCTTGGTCGGCTTCAAGCCATGGCTGCTTGGCGCGAGAAAGAGGCGCAGCGCAAGAATATCCCGCGTGGCCGCATTATGAAGGATGAAACGCTGGCCGATATCGCCGCGCATCCCCCCAAAAGTCAGGCGGATCTGCCCAAAGTGCGTGGCCTTTCGCCCGCATGGCGTGACAATGACATAGGTGCGCGTCTGATCGGAGTGATTGAAGCGAGCCAGCCTATGGCGCGTGACAATTTGCCAGACCGTGCCCGATCGTCCCCTAGCGGTGGCAAAGACGGTTCGCTGGTCGCGGATCTGCTAAAGCTGTTACTCAAAATCCGATCACGCGAAATCAACGTAGCCCCGCGCTTGATTGTGCGGACGGAAGAACTTGAGCGCTTGGCTGCGGGCGAGCGCGAAGACCTTGAAGTGTTAACGGGATGGCGTTTTGACCAATTCGGGCGCGATGCTCTGGATCTTGTGGAAGGTCGGTTGGCCTTTGCCGTGGTCAACGGCAAGCTCAAGATGACCCTCACACATGAAGAAGATATGGTGCGCGAAACGCCGGCTTAGATCCTGAACTTAGATCAGTCTTCGAGAACTTTTTTTACCAAGGTCAAATTTACGGGCGCATTTTCCGAGAGCGCCATGGCGTTTGCAGATCGCGCAAATTTCTCAATGGCAACATAGCTACGTTTGATACGCCGCTTCACATAGCTTAAGGCATCGATGCTGATCGCAGCGCCCCGGTCGGCGAGCTGTTTTTGCAGCAATTGTTCAATCATCTCATCATCCGGCGGCGCAATGTCGAGCAACATTGCCGCGCCTAATCGCGACTGCAAATCGGGCAGTGCAATATTCCATTCCGCAGGTTGCCAACGCGATATCAATAACAATGGCACGCCGCTTTCTTGTGAACGGTTCCACGCATTGAAAAGTGTTTCGTCGGAACTGGCTTGGGCTTCATCGATGACAGTGCCATTCTGTCCCGAGAAATACCGCGCCATCAGCGTTTTTCCGGAGCGGGCTGGCCCAGTTAAGATCGCACAACGCTTGGCCCAGCTAGCCGCCTTGGACAGTCCGGCAAAGGCCGCTGCATTCGAATCCGTGATGATGAGGCTGGACGACGCGCCACCGCGCAACTCATCCAAGGGCAAAGCAATTTGACGCATCGACCCGCTAAATGCGCTTATGGCCGGGGCTGAGGCGCAGAAGGGGCCTGCCCCTCTGGCACAATAGATCTGACGACGTCATCAAGCGATGGCGCGGCGGGTTCCTGTGACGGCGCGCCAGTTTCATCCAAAGCCGCAGCGTCTTCGACTTCGCTCTCCAAATCCTCGCCCTCAACCACTTCGGGTTCAAGGACCAAAGATGCATCCGCCCGCAAGCGCCCTGAGGCTAAGGCCGATTGGAACAATTGATCCATCCGCATCACTGCCTGATCCATCATCGCAGGAATGCCAGCGCTGCCCGTCGTGCGCAGCGTGAATGCACCCAGAAACTTGTTATCGGGACCATAACGCGCCGAAAAACGACCTATGACTGGACCACCCGGCCATTGCCGTTCAATCCGCGCGATGGGAATGATAACGTCCGCCGCACCGAATTGGTCAAGGATCGTGCGCCACCAAATGCGACTGCGGCGTTCCGGTTGGCCTGCATTTAACAAAAGCGACTCGCCACCTGCCCCGCTTGGGCGGACATAATCGATGGTGCTGTCTGCGGTACGAAATTTGGCCCAGCTTCGTTGCCATGATGTCCGCTGTTCAAACACCGTGGGTGCACCTGCGGAATAGGTCACGGGCAACAACATCAAAGGCGCAGAACGCCTTGCAACGCCGCTGACGCCCAGCAACTGACCTGCGCGCGCACGGTCAAATAGGACGCCCAGCTTTGCAACATAACGGCGTGGGCCAATTTGTTCCTGTTCCACCACAATCGCGGCGGTAATGCCGTCCAATGTCGAATCGGACAGGCCAGCCCCTACTTCATTATGGGTTTTGCGCCACAACGCCGCCCATGCAATGCGCTGCGCCTGCTCCCATCCCTTTTTTCGTGCTTCAAAGGCGTTGTCGCCAACCACGTTGACCGAAACGCCGGTAACTTCAAAGTCGCCGGCGCTCGCAATCGGCGCAATACCGCGCTTTGGCCCTTCAATTTGCGCAACGACGATGCCACCGCCAACCAGCGCCAAAGGCAAGCCGATTGCAGCAATGCGGAACCAATTCTTGGGCAAATTTGTCATCTCGTCACCTTTAGGCGACATAGACGTGGAATTCCAAGCCTGTTCTCGCTAACGGCGTCAAATGGACGCAAAAGATCAAACCCCAGAATCCTACACCTATGCCAAGGCGGGTGTTTCCATCGAAACCGGCAATGCCCTGGTGCGCGCCATTGCGCCACTGGCCAAAGCAACGCGTCGTGCAGGTGCGGACGCCGACCTTGGCGGATTTGGCGGGTTCTTCGATTTGAAAGCAGCGGGGTTTCACGACCCGTTGCTGGTCGCGGCCAATGACGGTGTGGGCACAAAGCTGAAGCTAGCAATAGAGTCCGGACGGCATGAAGGCGTCGGCATCGACCTCGTTGCGATGTGCGCAAATGACTTGATCGTACAGGGCGCAGAGCCGCTGTTTTTCTTGGATTATTATGCGACTGGTAAGCTGGACAATGCGGTTGCGACGTCCGTCGTGGCCAGCATCGCTAAGGGCTGCAAACTGGCTGGATGCGCGCTGATCGGCGGCGAAACCGCGGAAATGCCCGGAATGTATTCCGACGGTGATTATGACCTTGCTGGCTTTTGCGTCGGCGCGGTGGAACGCGACCAAGTTCTCACCGCCGACAAAATTGAAGCGGGCGACGTCATCTTGGGCCTTGCATCGTCGGGTGTGCACTCCAACGGCTTTTCGTTGGTGCGCAGACTTGCGGCGGACAAGGGCTGGAAGCTGGATCGCCCCGCTCTGTTCGACCAGAATGTCATCTTGATCGACGCGCTGATGGCGCCCACACGTATCTATGTGCAATCCTTGCTGCCGCTGGTGCGCACGGGCAAAATCCACGCGATGGCGCATATTACGGGCGGCGGTTTGCTTGAGAATATTCCGCGCATTTTGCCAGCGGGGCTTCATGCGCATGTCAACGCGGACGCTTGGACACAGCCGCGCCTGATGGCGTTTTTGCAAGCACAGGGAAATATCGAGCCCGAGGAAATGGCGCGGACATTTAACTGTGGTGTCGGCATGGCTGTCGTCGTGGCGCACGGGGATGTGGCCGACGTCACGGCCACGCTAGAGGCCGCTGGTGAGACGGTGTTTAATATCGGTCACATTGCAGCAGGTGACAAGGGCTGCACCGTTAAGGGCTCTGTCGAAACATGGAGCGCGCAATCCGATTGGACTGCGACTTATGTGGGCTAAACTACCTTTATCCCCCTCCCGCCTGCGGGAGGGGCTAGGGGTGGGGCGAACCGAAGCTTCGCGTGCAGCGTTTAATGTGGAAGCCCTCCCCCGACCCCTCCCGCCTGCGGGAGGGGAGAGCAAATGAAAGCCAAAGTCGCCGTCCTGATCTCCGGCGCGGGCACGAATATGGCGGCTTTGTTATATGCCTCTAAATTGCCAAGCTGCCCCTATGAAATTGTTCTGGTCGCCAGCAACAACCCAGATGCAGAAGGGCTGAAAGTCGTGGCGACAGAGGGTATCCCGACCTTTGCGGTATCACATATCGGCCTTGACCGTGCCGCGCATGACGCGGTCATGCATGACGCGATCGTCAAAGCCGGTGCGGTCTATGTCGCTTTGGCTGGATATATGCGGATATTGTCTACAGAATTTGTCGCAAAATGGGATGGACGCATGCTCAATATCCACCCGTCTTTGCTGCCTAAATATAAGGGCCTGCACACCCATCAAAGAGCTATTGACGCTAATGACACAGTCGCGGGAACCAGCGTGCATTTGGTCACGGCGGAATTGGACGATGGCCCCGTGCTTGGCCAAATCGAAGTGGCGATTTTGTCCGGCGACACAGCAGATACGCTCGCCGACCGCGTTAAAATGGCGGAGTATCAATTATACCCCAAGACGCTGGCAGATTTTGTCGCGCGCGACACCAACCCGGAATATCTGACGGCGCAAGTCCGTACCCTCGCCCTCGCCCAGCCTGAAGCCGATGAAGTTATGTCCCACGGCATGCCGTGCTTCGGCATCGTTGGTGGCAAGAAATTCGCTTATGTGTCTATCGACCATCACGGCGACGGCAAGACTGCCTTGCTGGTCAAAATCAGCGGCGCGGAGGAGCAAGCGATGCTGATCGACAGCGACGCCGGGCGTTACTACCGCCCTGCCTATTTCGGGGATGGCTGGGTGGCAATCAGGCTGGACCTTGGCGACACCGATTGGGACCATATTGGCGACTGGATCGCCAAAAGCTGGCGCGCTGTTGCGCCGAAGAAGCTGACTAGGCTTATGGATGTGGCCAATGAATTCTAACGCTAGCACCGGATTTATTGCCATTTATCGGTGGCGGGTGGCTCCTGAACATGAGACTGATTTTCGAAATCGTTGGTGCGAAGTAACACGCCAAGGGTCCGAGCATGGGTCTTTTGGCTCATGCCTTGGTCGTGGCGCAAATGAAGAACTAGTCGCAATTGCGCTTTGGCCTACTGAAGTTGCACGCGAAAAAGAGTTTCGCGCGATGTCGGCAGACGGTCCTTGGCCGCCTGCCGAGCGGATCAGTGAAGATACACTGCAAGTACTCGACGATTTATGGAAAAAATCGCCTTTTCGAGAATAGTTTAACCAACAATCTCTTCAGGCTTGAAGAAATAGGCGATTTCGATGGCGGCGTTTTCATCGCTGTCCGAACCATGGACGGTGTTGGCTTCGATGCTTTCGGCCAATTCCTTGCGGATGGTGCCGGGTTCCGCATTTTCAGGGTTCGTTGCGCCCATGATGTCGCGGTTGCGCTGCATGGCATTTTCGCCTTCAAGCACTTGCACGACCACTGGTCCGCTGATCATGAATTCGACGAGTTCGCCAAAGAACGGGCGTTCTTTGTGTACGGCGTAAAAGCCCTCGGCTTGTGCGCGCGACATGTGGATGCGCTTTGAAGCCACGACGCGCAGGCCGGCTTCTTCAAGCATCTTGGTCACGGCACCTGTCAGGTTGCGGCGTGTTGCGTCGGGCTTAATGATCGAAAATGTGCGCGTAACCGCCATGAGATACTCCAAATATATAGGGGTGAATTTGGCGCGCAGATAACGATGCTTGGCCTTTTTGGCAAGCTTTATGGGCCTTGCACCCATTTACCGCCGTCCTGTTTCCAGTAACGTCGCTCCACGCCTTCGCTTAAGCTGCGCCACGCGGCCCGCGCGTTGTCGGTGTGGCTGGGCGGAAAGAGGTAAAAAATGCGATCGAATTCTTTTTCAATCGGGCGCCAGTTTCCATCGGCAATGGCCACAAACCGCGCTTTATTCGTGGCTGCGACATCATGTGACAACAATATGGGTTGCAGGGCATCCTCCCCCTCACCTGCCTTGGCATGCGCGAGAAAACTGTCCGCCTTTGCCGTCCAAAGCGCGGACGATATGGCGTCCAATTGCACGCTGTCGTCACTGACGATCAATAACCGCCCTTCATCGTCCAATATACGCTGGGCGATGAGGGCGAGTATTTTTTCAGCAGGATCGCGGGTGAGCTGATAGAAATCGACCTGCATGATGCCGCTACATCAGCCTTCGAAATTGTCGGCGACGAAGCGATTAAGCAAACGCACGCCAAATCCGGTTGCGCCCTTGTCCCATACGGGGCCCGGCTTGTCGGCCCACACGGTGCCAGCAATATCAAGATGCGCCCATTTCACGCCGTCCTTAATGAAGCGGCCCAAAAATTGCGCGGCGGTAATGGAGCCTGCGCCTTTCCCGCCGATATTCTTCATATCGGCAATCGGGCTGTCGATCATCTTGTCATAAGCCTTTGACAAGGGGAGACGCCATAAAGGGTCGCCTGATGCCTTACCCGCTGCCGTGAGCTTATCGGCAAGTTCGTCACTGTTCGAGAATAGCCCCGCATATTCACTGCCAAGCGACACGATGATCGCGCCCGTCAGTGTCGCCAAATCGACGATATATTCTGGGTTATACTTCTCCTGCACCCAATGGAGCGCGTCGCACAAAACAAGGCGGCCTTCTGCATCGGTGTTCAGCACCTCAATCGTTTGGCCCGACATGGACGTAACGATATCACCGGGACGTTGCGCATTACCGTCGGGCATATTCTCCACAAGGCCGCAAACGCCAACGACATGGGCCTTGGCCTTGCGTCCCGCCAATGCCTTCATGGCACCTGCAACCGCGCCGGCACCGCCCATATCCCATTTCATATCTTCCATGCCTGCGGCTGGTTTGATGGAAATACCACCTGTATCGAACGTCACACCCTTGCCGACCAAGGCGACTGGCCGTTGCTGCGCGCCGTCGGTGCCGTCCCACTTCATCACCAACAGCCGTGCCGGGCGACGTGAGCCTTGCGCCACGCCCAACAGCGCCCCCATGCCAAGCGCCGCCATATCCTTATCATCCAGCACGCTGATTTCGACGCCCAGTTCTTTTAAATGCTGGCAACGATCAACAAAGCTTTCTGGATAAATGATATTTGCAGGCTCCGTCACCAATTCCTTGGTCAAGACAACGCCTTGCGCGACCGCTTGGTAACTTGTCCAATGCGCGCTGGCTTCTTTAGGCGCAGCAACGACGGTGAACGACTCCACCGTCGGCTTTGACGTTTCGGCCAATTTGGTGCGATATTTGTCCATCCGCCAGTTGCGCAGCGTTGCGCCAAAAGCAACCTCTGCCGCGAACTGCGCCGTCAAATTAGCCCCATGAAGGGCAATGTGCTTTGCGCCAGATGTCTGCACCTTGGCGATAATGTCTCCGCCAGCTTTCTGGTAATCCGCCGCCTCACCTTCCGCCACACCAAGCAGCATGATGCGCACCAACTTGCCGTCTTGTTCGTTGATCAACAGGAAGTTTTGCCCCGCCACACCTTCAAACCGCGCAAGCTTTGCGGTCGCGTGAATAATGTCCGCTTTTTCCAAGGGAAATTCGAAATCGGCAAAAGTGCTTTTGGTAACGATAAATGCGATCACGTCGGCATCTTTGGGGCGCGCATCGATAAAATTGATTTTCATGGAAATAAACAGCCTTTCCGCTGGGTGTCATGTTTGACATTTCTATAGGCCTATTATCCGTTCCGATTAAAGCAAAAGATGGTCAGAATATGCCAGCGCTTAGCCGCAAATAATGCCATGCGTGGCAACATGGGTGGACCCACGGCAATAGCGGCGATAAAGGGCAGTTTGGTTTTTATGATTATTCCCGCCCCCCGGCCCACCCTTGTTCGCATTCTGCTGATGCCGATATTGCTCGGATGCGGTTCGTTGCCAGCAATCGCGATGGCCCAAACCGCAGCATCCGCCGAACCAACGCAGCAGACCAGCGACCAGATTGGGTTTTCTGCGGCGGTTGTGGAATATGACTCGAATACCGAAGTTGTAACGGCCAAAGGCAACGTAATTGCAAATCGCGACGGGTATTTCGTCCGCGCAGACTCCATTATATGGAACCGCACAACCGGCCGAGTTGTGGCCGAGGGCAATATCCGGACGGTTGGACCAGAAGGCGACGTCGCTTATGGCGACACAATCGGGCTTACTGACGCCCTAAAAGACGGCGTTATCAACAATCTGCTGGTGGTGCTGGCCGACAAGAGCCGCCTCGCCGCCAATAGCGGCGCACGCAAAGATGGAGTCTATACGCTAAACTATGCAGCCTACACCGCATGTAGCGTCGAAACCGCCAATGGCTGCCCGAAGAGGCCAAGCTGGGAGGTAAAGGCCGTCAAAGTCGTCTATGACCCCGCCAAGAAACGTGTTGATTACGAAGGCGCGCGTATCGAGCTTTTTGGGTTGCCTGTTATACCGTTACCGTTTTTATCGCACCCTGTCGGTACAAATGCGGGCAGCGGCTTTCTCGTCCCAAGCATTGGTTTCTCCCGCAACAACGGCGTTGAGCTGGGGCAATCTTATTATTGGCGCATCACCCAAAATCGGGATTTTACTGGATCAGTCACTGCATTTTCCGATGCAGCGCCTTTGGGCCGCGTGAATTTTCGGTCATTGGAAAAATATGGCGCAGTCGACCTGACGGCATATGGCACATATAGCGACCGCATTAGCACCAGCGGCGTTGCAACCTCTGTTGGGTCAAATGTGTTTCGGGGATATCTGGAGGGCGCTGGCCGGTTTCAATTCGACCCACATTGGTCATTTTCGGCATCCGGTCGCTATGCATCCGACCGAACATTCCTTCGGCGCTATGACATAAGCCGCGACGACAGGCTGCGGTCGACATTTTCGGCGGAACGCATCGGGGAGAACAGCTACTTTTCATTGGCAGGCTGGGCTGTACAGACCTTGCGTACGGCCGACCCGCAGGGGATTGCGCCCATTGCTCTGCCCGAACTAGATTACCGCTTGCGTATGGATGCCCCGGTGGTTGGGGGAACTATCCAGCTTCAGGCCAACAGCCTAGCCATTGCCCGCACGGAGGGACAAGACACACAACGGGCCTTTGCCTCTGCCAAATGGGACTTGCGGACAATTAATGGCCTTGGTCAAGAAGTGAGCTTTATAATGCTTGCGCGGGGCGATGTTTACAACAGTGACGACAATGCAAGCACGTTAACGGCAATTTACCGCGGTGAAACAGGCTGGCAAACGCGCAGCATATTTGCAGCGGCGGCAGACGTTAAATGGCCTTTCATAGGACAGGCCTTTGGCGGTACGCAGATTTTCACGCCACGCCTTCAGGTCGTGGCAGCGCCGACCATTAGCAATCTGAAGATGCCAAACGAAGATTCGCGGGCTGTCGACCTTGAGGATAGCAATATCTTCGCGCTGAACCGGTTTCCAGGCTATGACCGGTTCGAAGACGATTATCGCGTGACATATGGTTTTGACTGGGCCTTACGGAAAACCTATTTTACGGCCGACGTTAATTTGGGCCAAAGCTATCGCCTGTCCAACCAAGCTTCGATCTTCCCTGACGGGACAGGACTGTCGGACGAAGCATCAGACATTGTCGGCCGTTCAGAATTTCGCTTTAAAAACATCGTAAAGTTAACGCACCGTTTCAGACTGGATAAGGACAATTTAGCCTTCCGGCGTAACGAAATCGACGCCACTGTCGGTTCGCGCGGAACCTATTTGCAGGCTGGCTATCTTAAGTTGAAGCGCAACATTGGTCCGACGCTAGAAGATTTAAAGGACCGCGAAGAAATTCGGCTCGCTGGTCGTGTACGTGTGGCGCGCTTTTGGTCGGTTTTTGGATCGACCATTCTTGACCTTACCGGTACCAACGAAGACCCCACAATACTCTCGGATGGCTTCGACCCAATCCGGCACAGGCTTGGCGTCTCTTATGATGACGATTGCTTATCGCTAAGCCTAACGTGGCGGCGTGACTATCAGCCTGTGGGCGATTCCCAGCGCGGCAACAGCTTCCTGTTCCGTCTGGCATTTCGCAATCTGGGTGTGTAAGGCGTCGTTAAGAAATATTCTGACGGGCTTCTGGCCGCTCATCTGTTGTTCAGCAGGCATTGGCTAATTGGCCGTCCGAAACTGATACTGTATTGGATCAATATCAATGAAGTTATTCACGCGCCTGTCCTTAGTTGCCGTGCTCGTTTCTGCAACGGCACTGACACCACTAATTGCGCAAACGGCCTCTGATACTATCGCCTCTGAGTCCAATTTGGATATACCCGAAGGGCAGCAGTTGTTCGGCAAAAATGACCCCAATGTGCGTCGTGCGACCGCGCAGGTAAATGGTGAAATCATCACGGGTACCGACATTGATCATCGCCTAGCGCTCATCGTAGCGGCGAATGAAAACAAATTACCGCCCGAAGAACTCGCCCGTTTTCGCGCACAAATCTTGACGAATTTGATTGATGAAACACTGCAGATCCAAGAGGCAGCAGCCAATGAAATTGAAGTCACTGAGGCTGAAGTAAATCAATATTTCGACCGTGTCGCCCAGCAGAACTTTAACCGCCCAGCAAACGAGGTCGAAAAATATCTGGGATCCATTGGTGCGTCGGTCGCAACACTCAAGCGGCAAATTAAGGGCGAACTTTCTTGGAGCCGACTGCTTTCGCGCAACGTTCGCCCATCTGCCAATGTAAGCGACGACGAAGTGAACGCTATCATTGAACGCATTAAGGCAACCAAAGGCACGACGGAATATCGCTTGGGCGAAATTTATTTGGCGGCGACGCCTGAAACCTTGCCGGCAGTTCAGGAAAACGCGCGAAAAATAATTGATCAATTGCGCCAAGGCGGCAATTTTGTAGCTTACGCTCGTCAGTTTTCTGAAGCGTCCACTGCATCCGTCGGCGGGGATCTCGGTTGGTTATCGCTCGCGCAATTACCTCAGTCACTGGCCACGGCAGCAGCTAGCATGAACAGTAACGAGGTTAACGCCGTTGCATCGCCTGGCGGTATCTCGATCCTGTTACTGATCGATAAGCGTCAGGTGGCGACCTCTGATCCGAGAGACTCCGTGTTAAGCTTGAAGCAAATTGCAATCAACTTCCCGAAGGGCACAACGGAAGCTCAAGTAACGCCATTGATCAAGACGTTCAGCGAAGAAACACAACAAATTTCTGGCTGCGGTGTCGCGGACGAGATGGCACGCAAACTTGGCGCCGATGTGGTTAACCGAGACGGTATCAAAATCCGCGAACTACCCGCTCCATTGCAGCAGGTTATGCTCGATTTACAGGTTGGCCAATCAACGCCACCTTATGGATCTTTGGAAGATGGCGTTCGCGTGTTCGTCCTATGTGGTCGCGACGCACCGCAAGAGGCTGCGTCCGAAAGTTTCGACGAAATCATGTCGCGATTGGAAGAAGAGCGCGTGAACAAGCGCGCCCGCATTTACCTACGCGATTTGCGCCGCGATGCGGTTATCGAATATAACTGATGCCGCCCGGCCGATTGGAACTGCCGCTGGCCATTTCGGTCGGTGATCCGGCTGGTATCGGGCCGGAGATTATAGGAAAAGCGTGGGAAGCCCGTCACGCCTCTGGCTTGGCGCCATTCTTTGCCATTGGCGACATTGGAAGTTTCGCGCCGCACTGGCACGGCCCAGTTGTCCGCATTGAAGACCCAGCGGATACGTTCAAGCATTTCGATACCGCCCTTCCCGTCATTCAACTGCACAACTGCCTTTCGGTCGTCCCCGGCATTCCGGACTTGGACGGTGCGCATTGTGCATACCAAGCGCTGGAAATGGCGATCGGCTTTGCCCGGGCAGGGAGCGCCGCCGCTTTGGTCACTGGCCCCGTTTCCAAATCGCAGCTTTATGCCGTTGGGTTTACGCATCCTGGCCAGACTGAATTTATTGCTGAACGCTGCGGCGTAGCCAAGGATAATGCGATCATGATGCTCGCCGGCCCGGACCTGCGTGTGGTCCCAATGACGACACACATCCCGCTGGCCGATGTAGCAACGACGCTGGATGCTCGGCTGATCCGTCAACGCCTGCGCGCCACGGCAAAGGGATTGCAGCGCAATTTTGGAATTGAAAATCCAAGGCTCGCGGTCGCTGGTTTCAACCCCCATGCCGGAGAATCGGGCCATATGGGCCGCGAGGAGCTTGAAATATTTGAGCCCGCCATTGCGCAGATCAGGAGTGAAGGATTCAACGTCATAGGCCCCCTGCCTGCCGACACGATGTTTCATGCCGAGGCGCGCGCACAATATGACGCCGCCTTATGCGCTTATCATGACCAAGCGCTTATACCCCTGAAAACGCTGTATTTCCATGATGCTGTCAACATCACTCTTGGATTGCCCGTCGTCAGGACATCACCAGATCATGGCACGGCTTTCGATATCGCTGGCCAAAACAAAGCCCTGCCATATTCGATGATCGCAGCAATCAAAATGGCGGAGTCAGCGGCATTACACCGCCTTGCCGCCACCGATGGTGGTTGATGACGGTTTCGCTGCCCCCACTTAGGGACGTCATTGCCCGCCATGGCCTGTCTGCCAGCAAGGCACTTGGCCAAAACTTCCTTTTTGATGAGAAGCTGCTGGATCGCATCGCAGCTATTCCCGGCCCGTTGGCGGGCGAGCATGTGTATGAGGTAGGACCAGGTCCCGGTGGCCTCACACGCGCGCTGTTACGCGCTGGCGCACATGTTGTGGCCGTAGAGCGCGACCATCGCTGCTTACCAGCGCTTGCCGAGTTGGCGGAGGCATTTCCCGGCCAATTGCGCTTTATTGAAGGGGACGCCCTCAAAATCGATCCTTTTGCCGAAATCGGCGCGCCATTTCACATCGTTTCCAACCTGCCCTACAATGTTGGGACGGCACTGGCCGTTGGCTGGCTTAGCGGCAATGCATGGCCACCAATTTGGAAAAGCCTGACGCTTATGTTCCAGCGCGAAGTTGCTGACAGGATAGTATCCTCCCCTGGCACCAGCGCTTTTGGCCGCTTAGCGATTTTGGCGCAGTGGCGTTCGAATGCGTCAATTGCAATGCCAGTCCATCGCTCCGCTTTTACCCCGCCGCCAAAGGTCATGTCCGCCGTAGTGCACATCACGCCAAAGGACGCGGCCAGTGGCGTTAAAATGTCCGTTTTGGAAAATCTGACGGGTGCCGCCTTCGGGCAGAGGCGCAAAATGCTGCGACAAAGCCTGAAGGGCGTCCCTGGCGCTTTGGAGGCACTCCATAAAACCGGCATTGCCGAAGATCGACGTCCTGAAACCATAAACATAGCCGAATGGTGCGCGCTCGCACGGGAAGTTGGATAATCCCATACGCTAGGGGTGGTCCTTTTAAGCGACCAAAGCTAAGATCAGGTCATGCATAGGCTAACCGACAGCGAACGACAGGTTCTTGAAACAATTCAACAGCGCTCCATGCTTGAGCAAGTGCAAAGCTGGTCCGCGGTGAACAGCGGTTCAAGCAATCTCGATGGCTTAGCGACGACCGCGAAAATGTTGGCCGACGCGTTTTCGGTTCTTCCTGGCGAGGTTGCTCTGGTTAATCCCGAACCGGTCGACCGCGTACTAGCCGACGGATCGATCAAAACGGTCGCGCATGGGCAACATCTTTTGGTTACCGTGCGCCCTCATGCGCCAACACAATTGTTGTTCACGGGTCATATGGACACGGTTTTTCCTGCAGACCATGAGTTTCAGAAGCTGCGCTGGTTAGATGACGGCGTCCTAAATGGTCCCGGTGTTGCCGACATGAAAGGCGGCATATCCGTCATGCTCGCCGCATTGCGCGCGATGGAACTTTCGACAAAAATTTCGCGTACAGGGTACCAAGTCCTCATTAACAGCGATGAGGAAGTTGGCTCACCTTCATCCGCGAAACTGATTGCCGAGCTTGCGCAGAACAAGTTGGCAGCGTTGACCTATGAACCTGCACTGCCCGACGGCACGCTGGCTGGGGCACGTGGCGGGAGTGGCAATTTCTCGGTGATTTTTTCAGGCATAGCCGCTCATGCTGGCCGCAACCCCGATGATGGCCGCAATGCGGTATTGGCGGCAGCGGATCTCGCGCTTCGCCTCAAGCGGCTCTCGCGCGAAGGGCTATCGATTAACCCCGCCAAAATCGAAGGTGGCGGTCCTAATAATGTCGTGCCCGATCACGCAATATTGCGCGTGAACTTCCGGCCACGCACTCCGAAGATTGTGACACAAACTGAGGCAGATTTGCATCGGATCATCGCCGACATCGAACGCGAACATGAGGTGCGCGCCCATCTGCATGGCAGTTTTGGTCGCCCACCCAAGCCAATCGACGACGAAGCCGCTAAGCTATTTGGCCTCGTCAAACAATGTGGTGCTGATCTCGGTCTATCCATCGCTTGGCGCTCCAGCGGCGGTGTGTGCGATGGTAACAATATCGCGGCCTGTGGCGTCCCGGTGGTCGATACGATGGGCGTTCGCGGCGGCAATATTCACAGCAAGGATGAATTCCTCATCGTCGAAAGCCTAACCGAGCGCGCGCAATTGTCCGCACTGACCATCATGCGTTTATCAGAAAAAGGGGCCTTATGACTTTCCTCATCCGCCCGGCGAATATGGGCGATTTGCAACCAATTTACGAAATGGCGAAACGCACCGGCGGTGGTTTCACCAACCTGCCGCCGGACAAGAAAGCGCTGTCCGAAAAACTGGAACGGTCTGCCGCTGGATTTGACCGAGTGGCGGATGATGTTGCCGACGACCTCTATGTGTTTGTATTGCAGAACAGCCTCACCGGCGAAGTGCGCGGCACTTGCCAGATCTTTGGCAAAGTTGGACAGAGATGGCCTTTTTACAGCTATCGCATTGGCGCGCTGACTCAGCATAGTGTGGAATTGGAACGCACATTCCGGGCGGACATTCTCAACCTCTCGACTGATCTTGAAGGCACCACCGAAGTCGGCGGTTTGTTCCTGCACCCCGGTGAACGCGCTGGCGGGCTAGGCATGCTGATAGCGCGCAGCCGTTATCTTTTCATTCGTAACCACCGCGAAAGGTTCGCCGACAGAACCATTGCCGAATTGCGCGGCGTGATTGACGAGGCGGGAGGCTCTCCTTTTTGGGATGGTGTTGCCGGACGCTTTTTCGGGATGAGCTTTCAAGAAGCAGACGAATTCAATGGGAAATTCGGCAACCAATTCATCGCCGACCTCATGCCCAAGCACCCAGTGTATATCGCCATGCTTCAGGAAAGCGCAAAGACCGTTATTGGCGTGCCGCATCCTTCTGGCCGCGCGGCCATGCGTATGCTGGAAAATGAGGGATTCGCATGGGAAAATTACATCGACATTTTTGACGGCGGCCCCACCATGACCGCCCGCACGGACCAAATCCGGAGCATCCGCGAGGCAAAGGATGTGACGATAACGGAGATAAGCCATTCCGCAGGCGAACAGAAAAGCGACCAAAAAAAGTTGCTTACCTTAGGCCGCTTGCACGCATTTAAGGCCGCTTATGGCTGGATTGATGATCGCGGCGATAACGTCATTATGGATGCGGAATGTGCGCGGGCGCTGAATATTTCGGTAGGCGATCAGGTGACTTATGTGGAGCGGTCTTAATGGCTTTGCTCGAAATCAATTTTGACGGAATCATAGGTCCAAGCCATAATTATGCCGGGCTAAGCCTTGGCAATTTGGCATCGTCAAACAACGCTGGCGCGGCATCTTACCCCAAAGCTGCGGCGTTGCAGGGCATTGAGAAAATGCGCGCCAACATTGCTCTTGGGCTGGCACAAGGATTCTTCATGCCGCTCGACCGACCAAACCACCATTGGCTCAGCGGACTTGCAACCGATATGCAATCGGCGGAGCCACATATTCGGGCTGCCGCTTTTTCGGCTTCGTCCATGTGGGCGGCAAACGCAGCTACCGTTTCGCCTGCACCGGACACAGCCGATGGCAAATGCCATCTGTCGGCGGCAAATCTGCTCACCATGGCCCACCGAAGCCATGAGTGGACAGGGACGCTGGCGCAGTTGCAGTTGGCCTTCGCGAACGAACGGTATTTTGCGGTGAATGGACCGGTGCCAGCGCCATTTGGCGACGAAGGTGCAGCCAATTTCATGCGTTTATGTGTATCGCATGATGCAGCGGGTATCGAAATATTTGTCTATGGCAAAACCGGCGGGCCCTTCCCTGCGCGGCAGCATATTGAGGCGTCAAAGGCCATAGCGCGTGCGCACCGGCTTGATCCGGCCAAAACTTTGTTCGTGCAGCAATCCGAAATGGCCATCGCCGCTGGGGCGTTTCACAATGATGTCGTCGCCGTGGCAAATGAACGCGTGCTTTTCACGCATGAACAGGCGTTTGAGCACCCAGAACAGACCTATGCCGACATCAAACGACTTATGCCTGAGGCAGAGATCATCATCGTCCCAGCAGACCGCGTTAGCCTCGCAGACGCCATTCAAAGCTATTTATTCAATGCGCAGTTGGTGACACTGCCCGACCGCGGCATGGCGCTTATCCTGCCCAATGAAGCGCAAGAAAATGCGCGGGTTTGGGGCTGGCTGACCGAAATGATCGACGGTAATGGCCCCATCCGCAAGCTTGTACCGGTGGACGTGCGCCAATCGATGGCAAATGGCGGCGGCCCGGCCTGCTTGCGCCTGCGTGTCGTTGCCGACCCTGCAACCGTTGACCCACGCTTTATCGCCGATGCGAAAAAACTGGACACCATAAAGGAAGTTGTTGCCGCGCACTGGCCCGAAACCATTGCGCCGAACCAGCTTGGCGACCCCGACTTGTTGAATAAGGTCCGGTCGGCGCGATTGGCGTTGTTGAGAGCCACGGACCTTATCGCGCTCGCCTGACCATCGAAAGTCTTACCAGAAGCGCGCAGTTCGGACTTTAATCTGCAAATAGGACTCAAACATCCCTGTCGCTGCAAATGCGTGGCGTTAGCGGGGGGATTCTGTTGCCCGGCACGCGCGTATAAAAAAGGTCCCGGATTCTGTTGCCCGGCTCCGGGGGGCCGCTGTAACCTTTCTGTTGCCCGGCCGGTTCGGCCGCGTTCTTTTAGTGTAAATTCAGACCGTGAGGCCCAAAATTACGCTGCGAGAGCAAGTGCTGAGTTATCGTTTGCACCTATTGGTTATGAACCATTTCACGGCTTATTCATGCCGGGCAAAAACAATGCTTTTCAACGCACGTCGATCCTAGTTCAGCCCCTCCAAGACCTCTGACAAACAGAGATTTTGGTGGAGCTGCCGGGTACCGCCCCCGGGTCCGCTGCACCTATTGCACATCGCAATTTATCACCATAGCCGGGCGAACCCGGCAACGACACATATAGGCGCTTTTTCGTGAATGGGAAGTGAAGGCGGTCACAGACCCTGCATATTTCGGCTTTCCGCCGGAACATGGACAAGCAACCCGTCAAGTTCGGGCGTCAGGATGATTTGGCACGACAGGCGGCTCGTGCGTCGTGCGCCACTAGCGAGATCAAGCATATCTTCCTCATCCTCAACCGCGCGGGGGAGCCTGTCGAACCAATCCTTATCAATGATCACATGGCAGGTGGAACACGCCATTTGGCCTTCGCAGGTGCCCTCAAGCGGCTGTCCGGCGGCTTGCGCGAGATCAAGCAAGCTCTGGCCGTCAACCGCTTGCACCTCCCGCGATTCGCCGTCGGCATTGATGAACGTGACTGTGATCATAACATCGCCTCTGCTGCTCGGTTGATAGCCTCGGCTGCAATATCAATCTCTGCAGCCGTCGTATAGCGGCCAAAGCCCAAGCGGATGGAAGATTTTGCCTGTGCGTCAGTCAGACCGATCGCGCGTAACACATGGCTTGGCCGACCGGACCCGCTTGCACATGCGCTGCCGGCGGAAAATGCGATGTTTCGGCATTCCGAGATCAGCCGTCCCGCGTCAATACCTTCGCGGCGGATGTTGAGGTTACCTTTATAGCGCTCATTCGTCGCGCCATTGATGGTCCAGTCTGCGAACGCTGCCAAAGCGCGGTCCCACAGGGCGGAGACATGCTCCGCATCTGTTTCCATCCTTTCTGCCGCCAATTTTGCAGCAGCGCCAAAGCCAGCACATAAAGCAGGTGAGAGCGTGCCAGAGCGCATGCCTTGCTCTTGCCCCCCGCCCAGCATTTGTGGGGCCAGTGAAACGCCATCGCGCACCCACAAAGCGCCGATGCCCTTTGGTCCGTATATTTTATGCGCGGAAATCGCGATCATGTCCGGGCCGTCTGGAATAGGCATACGGCCAAATGCTTGCACGGCATCGCATAGGAACAGCTTATTTTGAGCGTGGGCGGCGGCGGCGAGATCGGCAATAGGTTGAATGGTTCCAATTTCGTTGTTGATAAGCATGATGGCGAGCAATTCCTCCCCATCGACTTGCGATGGGGAGGGGGACCGCTCGACAAGGTCGAGCGGTGGAGGGGAACTGGATACAACCTGTCCCAATATTGAAGAAGCCCCTCCGTCAGTTGCAAGGCAACTGCCACCTCCCCATCGCAAGTCGATGGGGAGGATATTACCACCCAAATGCTTTACGCAATCCAGAACCGCCGCATGCTCAGTCGCAGCGGCGCTGACCGGCAGACCAGTTCCCATAATCGCCAAATTTATTGCTTCTGTCGCGCCTGAGGTAAAGATAACGCGCCCGCCGGGCGGCAACAAAGCCGCGATCCGATCGCGGGCGACCTCAACCGCCGCTGCCGCTGCTCTGCCCGCTGCATGCATGCTATGCGGGTTCGCAAATCCGGTCTTTAGCCAAGGCTCCATTGCCGAAAAGGCTTCGGGCGCGAGCGGCGTCGTGGCTTGATAGTCTAGATATATCATGCGGCTTTTGCGCGGGCGGCAATGTTGCGCCAAACATCGATGAAACGGGTGATGTCAACGTCATTCGTGGCAGCGCCAAAGCTGACGCGGATGACTTCGGACGCGGATCTATCATCCCATCCCATCGCACCCAGCACATGGCTGGTTTTCAGCGTCCCCGACGAGCAGGCGCTGCCCGCAGAAACTGCGATCCCCGCCATATCGAAATTGATAAGCTGGCTCGATGCGGCAACGCCTGGCATATGGTAACTGCCGATGGTTGCTAACCGGTTGCTTTCCGATGCAATGACAACGCCGCCAGATTCGACAACCGCGACCTCCAATGTTTTGCGGAGGCGCACCGCGTTTTCCATCCACAAAAACCCCGCCTCAAGCGCCGCTGCAAATCCGATCGCCGCAGGCAAATTCTCCGTCCCGCGTCGGTAGCCTTGCTCTTGACCACCCGTCGGTGACAATAATCCAAGATTGCGCACGAGCAATGCACCCATGCCCGGCGGTCCGCCCAATTTATGCGCCGAGACCGCAATCATATCCGCATCGGGGAGCGGCAGTTTTCCAGCGCTCTGGGAACAATCGGCGAAGAATATGCCGCCAACGGCCCGCACAGCGCCCGCAATCTCCTTTATGGGCTGGATGACGCCAGTTTCATTGTTCACGGATTGAACGGCAAATCGGGCGTTGCCAATAATCGCACCGACATCGACCTGCCCATCATCCCCTACCGGCAAACGGTTCGGCCCAGCCACCGCCAGCACCGCATCATGCTCCACCGCACTCGCCACCGCGGTTGTGCCCCGAAGCCCAAGTGCAATCGCTTCGCTGGCTCCGCTCGTCAGGATGACTTCTCCATCCCAATCCAGCGCGGCTGCAATCCGCCTGCGTGCGTCCTCTAGCGCAAAGCGGGCTGCCCTGCCCTCTTGATGCGGCGATGACGGATTGGCCCAGTGCACCATGGCTTCGGCCATCGCCGCACGCGCCGCCGGAATGACGGGCGTCGTGGCGGCATGATCAAGATAGATGCGGCTTTGGTCGGGCATAATTTCCATGACAGTTGCGAAAATCGTCACTGCTTCTATATACCGCTTCCAACTCATGCAAAGCCCGATCCGTCGGGCACCGCTCGGCACACATTCTTAGAATCGAAATTTTATATGCCCGCCATTGCTATTCCAGGTCCAGAAGGCCGCCTTGAAGCCCGTTTTTCGCCGCCGCCGCGCCCACGAGCTCCGATTGCAATGATATTGCACCCGCATCCGCAAGCGGGCGGGACAATGAACGATCGCATCACGCAACAGCTTTACAAAACCTTTGTGGCGCGCGGTTTTGGCGTCTTACGATTCAACTTTCGCGGCGTTGGCCGAAGCGAAGGCGAATTTGACAATGGTATCGGTGAATTGTCTGATGCCGCGTCTGCGCTCGATTGGGTCCAAAGCTTCCACCCCGAAGCTTCCACCACATGGATCGCCGGTTTCAGCTTTGGCGCGTGGATCGGAATGCAGCTTTTGATGCGTCGCCCGGAAATCCGTGGCTTCATCTCGGTCGCGCCTCCAGCCAACATGTATGATTTCAGCTTTCTGGCGCCCTGCCCTTCATCGGGTATCATCATTCAAGGCGTGAATGATGAAGTTGTGACGCCGAACGCGGTGCAAAAGCTCGTCGACAAGCTCCGCACCCAGCGGCACATCACCATTCATCATGACGAAATTCCCCGCGCAAACCATTTCTTCGAAAATGAAATGGACATGCTGATGGCGTCGGTGAACAGCTATCTCGATTTCCGGTTGGACCCTAATTCGCCCATTAAGTGATTTTTTCACGCAGAGGCGCAGAGCACGCGGAGGCTTTCCCGCTGTCATTCTGAACTTGTTATCATCCGTCACCCTGAACTTGGTTCAGGGTCTTACTTCTGTGGTCGCCAATTATTAAGATTCTGAAACAAGTTCAGAATCACATCAGCTTTTGCAATCTCCGCGCCCTCTGCGCCCCTGCGTGAACAAGTCAGGGCCGATCAACCGCCCCAGTGACCAAAGACTGCCCCTTTTCATCCGGCACCACCCAAATCGCCACATTAGCAAATATTACTAAAACCGCCGCGACCATCAGCCACATTTGCTGGCTAGCGCCCTCCTGCCGCCAGCGTTTCCACGCGCCATAAAGCAGCAGAAAAGCAGACAGCATAGCGATGGACAATAAGGCATTAAGCATAATCGTATCCATAAAGACGGTGGATAAGCTTCGCAATCGGGGAAATTCAGCATGGCCTTTTGCGCCGTGGTCCCATAGGGCAGGCGAAGTTCGACTCAAGCTGCTACAGGATGTGCCATGCGTATCGCCATCGCCTCAGATCATGCTGCTCTCGCGCTGAAATCAGCGCTAGCTGAATATCTGCGCGCTGCCGGACATGATGTTGCCGACCTTGGCCCCCATGATGAAGCTTCAGTGGACTATCCCGATTACGGATACAGGCTTGCAAGCGCGATAGCCGACGGTTCGGCGGAACGCGGTGTGGCTTTATGCGGGTCCGGCATTGGCATTTCCATCGCCGTAAACCGCAATCCTACCGCGCGCGCTGCGCTGGTGTCTGAACCACTTTCGGCACGCCTGTCGCGCGAACATAATGACGCAAATGTCATTGCCATGGGCGCGCGCCTGATCGGTATCGAAATGGCGAAGGCCTGTGTTGATGCATTTCTCTCAACCGAATTTGGTGGCGACCGGCACCAACGGCGCGTTGATAAATTATCCAACCCCATCATGACTAAGGAACCAGCATGAGCACGCGCCCCGCACACGATCTTTCCGATGTTCAGCCCGACGGCTTTTTCACACGCGGCTTGGCCGAAACCGATGCTGAAGTGTTTGCCGGCCTTACCCATGAACTGGACCGCGAGCAGAACCAGATTGAGCTGATTGCGTCCGAAAACATTGTGTCGAAAGCTGTGCTTGAGGCGCAGGGGTCCGTCTTCACTAACAAATATGCTGAGGGCTATCCCGGCAAGCGTTATTATCAGGGTTGTGCGCCCTCGGACGAAGTTGAAACATTAGCCATTGAACGCGCCAAGAAGCTTTTCAATGCTGGCTTTGCCAACGTCCAACCGCATTCCGGCGCGCAGGCCAATGGCGCGGTCATGCTGGCGCTGGTAAAACCGGGCGAGACGATATTGGGTATGAGCCTTGATGCAGGGGGCCATTTAACGCACGGCGCAAAGGCCGCCATGTCCGGCAAATGGTTCAACGCGGTGCAGTTTGGCGTGAATCCAGAAACCCATCTTATTGACTTCGACGAGGTCGAGCGGCTTGCCAAGGAACATCGTCCGAAAATCATTATTGCCGGTGGTTCTGCGTATCCGCGTATTATTGATTTCGCACGCTTCCGCGCTATTGCTGACGAAGTCGGCGCGATCTTCCATGTTGATATGGCGCACTTTGCCGGCCTTGTTGCTGGCGGCGTTCATCCCAACCCGCTCGAGCATGCGCATGTCGTAACCAACACCACGCATAAAACGCTCCGTGGACCGCGTGGCGGCATGATCATGACCAATGATGAGGCTATCGCCAAGAAGATCAACTCTGCGGTATTCCCGGGCCTGCAAGGCGGTCCATTGATGCATGTTATTGCCGCCAAGGCTGTGGCCTTTGGTGAGGCGCTTCGCCCCGATTTCAAAACTTATGCCGCAGCGACAATCGCCAATGCGAAGGTTCTGGCCGCAACACTGCATGAACGCGGCGCAAACTTGGTTTCCGGCGGCACCGATACGCATTTGGCGTTGGTTGACCTGACCCCGCTCGGCATCACCGGACGCGATGCTGACGAGGCGTTGGAGCGCGCGGCTATTACCTGCAACAAAAACGGCATTCCAAACGATCCGCTGCCGCCGATGAAAACCAGCGGTATTCGCGTTGGGTCGCCTGCCGGAACGACACGCGGCTTTGGCGTCGCTGAATTCCGGGAGATCGGCCACATGATCTCTGACGTGCTTGAAGGTTTGCGTCAAAAGGGCGAGCACGGCGATGCGGCGGTCGAGGCCGAGGTCCGACTGCGTGTCCGCGAATTGTGCAGCCGCTTCCCAATTTACTCATCTTGAATTACACAGGTGCCTTACCCATCTAATACACAGAAGGGAATTGACCATGGGATTTTGTAACGAATGTGATGCGGCATATGGCGACGGCGCTAAGTTTTGTGCCAATTGCGGTGCCAAAACGCCTGAACAACGGGCCGCCGAAAGCATACCCAATCAGGCACGGCATTACGTCGGTGAGGCTGCGGACGAATTGTGGGGCGCGACCAAGGATGCGTTCCACACCGGCAAGCATTTAGCGGATCAAGATACCGTCAAGAAAGTTGCGGGTGGTGCCGCCATCGGCGCTGCAGCCGGTATCATTGCCCCAATCGGACTGGCAACAGGCGCATTGATTGGTGCAGCTATTGTTGCCTACCGCCACGTAAACAAGAAAAAGAATCAGGAAAAATAATTGCGCTGCCCATTTTGCGGACATGACGATAGCCAGGTAAAGGACAGCCGTCCGACTGAAGACAACAGCGCGACCCGCCGTCGGCGGCAGTGCGAGGGTTGCGGTGGGCGCTTCACAACCTTTGAGCGCATTCAGTTGCGTGAGTTGGTGGTGATCAAAAGCGAAGGCAAGCGCGAGCCGTTCGACAGAGAGAAGCTGGAACGATCGCTGTCGGTCGCATGCCGAAAGCGCCCGGTGGACAGTACGCAAATCGAAAAGCTTGCCTCTGCTATCCAGCGGCAACTTGAAACCTTGGGTGAAAGCGAAATCGAAACCAAACGCATTGGTGAATTCGTCATGGATGGGTTGAAGGCGCTTGATAGCGTTGCCTATATTCGTTTCGCGTCAGTGTATAAGGACTTTAGCGAAGCCAAGGATTTTGAGGATTTCGCCGGAAGCGTGGTTGAAGCGGCGCTGAAATGAGCGCGCCGCCCATCATCATTCTTTGCCGTCCGCAATTGGGCGAGAATATTGGCAAGGCTGCAAGGGCTATGCTCAACTTTGGCCTAACCGAAATGCGTCTTGTCGCCCCACGCGACGGATGGCCAAACCCCAATGCAGGTCCAGCGGCATCCGGCGCGGACATTGTGTTAGCGAATGCCCAAGTTTTTCCAACACTATGGGAGGCAACCGCAGACATTGCGCATGTCTATGCCACAACGGTGCGCAAGCGCGGCGTGACGAAGCCGGTTATAACCCCCGAAGCGGCCGCCCGAGAGGTATTGGGCAACATAGGGCGAAGCGCGATATTGTTCGGGGCCGAACGATCAGGCCTGGAAAGCGACGAAGTCAATGTTGCCCGCGCCATCATTACAGTGCCGATTAATCCTGAATTTGGTTCGCTGAACTTGGCACAAGCGGTTATCCTGTGCGCGTATGAATGGTCAAAAACGCAAACGCTCGCGAGCCCACCCAAAACGGATTTAGAGCCACCTGCGACGCAGTTCGAATTGGATGGCCTTATTGCACAATTGGACGCCATGCTGGAGCCGCTGAATTATTTCACGCCCATTGACCGCGCGCCAGTCACCCGCCGCACATTGCGCAATTTGCTGACGAAGCCTGCATGGAATGCACTTGAGGTCAGGACGTTGCGCGGCGTGCTCACAACGTTGAATAGACGGCGACCGCCCGAAGGTTGAGTTTTTCGCTCTTTAGCCCACCGCTGGCCAGACTATCGGACGCGATTGGCATCCCATTTATCGAGTTCGTAAGCGATAGAAGCTTCAACCAAACGCTCCCACAGGTCAGCAACCAACTCGACGGGAATATCCGAGCCATTTGCCGCGTCATGGACGTTTTTGAGAACTTGCAGCTTGCGCGCTTCGTCACGCACGGCGTTGCGTTCTGTTTTAATCCGGGCGGCGGCATCCATATACGCAAAGCGAACAGCCAGAAGCTCGACCAATTGCGCATCAACCGAATCAACACCCGCACGCACTTCGGACATATCATTGCACTTGGCGGGTTCAATTGGGCTGACTGTTCTACTCATGGCAGCGCCTTTACGGTTCAGCCCCCGTAAAGTCGAGCCAGATGTTGACATAACGCCCATCAACGGCCATAGGCGCCGCTTCGCAATCGACCCTGCACTCCGGTGAAGCAGGTGTCCGGCACATTTCAAATGTGTCGCGCGGGACCGGAAACAACGTTGTTAGCAATTGGAGACTGAATATGTCGATGCGCAAAAGCTCGAAGTATAAACTTGACCGCCGGATGGGTGAAAACATCTGGGGCCGTCCAAAATCCCCTGTAAATAAGCGCGAATATGGCCCAGGCCAGCATGGTCAGCGCCGTAAAGGCAAGCTGTCTGATTATGGCATCCAGCTGCGCGCCAAGCAGAAGCTTAAGGGCTATTATGGCGATGTGACGGAAAAGCAGTTTAAGCGCGCCTATCAAGAAGCCAGCAACATGAAGGGCGATACGTCGCAGAACCTTATCGGTCTGCTGGAGCGTCGTTTGGACATGGTCGTATACCGCTCCAAGTTCGCACCAACTATTTTTGCTGCACGCCAGATCGTCAGCCATGGCCATATCCGCGTCAATGGCGTGAAGTGCAACATCGCCAGCCGTCAGGTTGCCGTTGGCGACGTCATCAGCCTCGGGCCAAAAGCTAAGGAAATGGCGTTGGTTATCGAAGCCCAAGGCCTCGCCGAGCGTGACATTCCTGAATATGTTGCCGTTGATGGCAATGACAAGGTAACCTTCGCACGCGTCCCTACGCTTGATGAAGTGCCTTATCCTGTGAAGATGGAACCAAATCTGGTCGTCGAATTCTATTCGCGTTAATCTTCCACGCAAAGATTACAAAAAAGGCGGTCCATGTGGCCGCCTTTTTCATTTGAGCCGCACGAACGGGTCTGGCACAAGGCGCGCAATAATATTTCACTTTAGGAGATTTCCATGCGCCTGCTTTCCTTGGCCCTTGTTTCCGCGCTTGCCCTGACCAGCGCGTGCCAGAAGGCGGCATCGCCGGATGTCGCGGTATCAGCGCTGCCTGACGTAACGGTTCCTGCACTGTCGGAAAAGACAATGCAGGACGTCACCCGCGAATTGTCGCTTGATGCGTATGAAGGTCGTGCGCCTGGGTCTATTGGCGAAGAAAAGACAGTCGCCTATTTGATATCAAAGTTCAAAGCGGCAGGGCTCGAACCGGGAAATAATGGCAGTTGGACACAGGACGTCCCCCTGATCGAAATCACCGCGAAAAACGTTTCAGCCTTAAGGATTGCCGACCGGAACGGAAAGGCCATGTCTTTTGCCTATGGCAGTGACTATGTGATCGGCAGCTATCGCGAAGCCCCCAAAACCGACATCAAGCAAAGCGATATGGTTTTCGTCGGCCATGGCATTGTCGCCCCGGAAAAGGGATGGAACGATTATGCGGGCGTTGATGTGAAGGGCAAGACCGTCGTCGTGATGGTCAACGACCCCGATTTTGAAAACGACGGCCTTGATGGTCCCTTCGGCGGCAAAGCCATGACCTATTATGGCCGCTGGACTTACAAATATGAAGAAGCGGCGCGTCAGGGGGCCGCTGCCGTTTTGATCATCCACGACACCGCGCCAGCCGCTTATGGTTGGAATGTCGTCAATTCCAGTTGGACGGGGACGCAGTTCCTCGCACAATCCAAAGATGGCGGCAAAAGCCAAACTCAGGCCAATGGCTGGATTCAGAAATCCGTCGCCAAGGATATTTTCGCCGCAGCAGGCCAGAACCTGGAAAAGCAAATGGCTGCAGCAAAGCAAAAGGGGTTCAAGGCCGTGCCGTTGAACCTCACCGCCTCGCTGAACTTTGACAACGATATTGCGCGCAAAGCCAGCAAGAACGTTGTTGGCGTCATGAAAGGCACAAAACGGCCCGACGAATATGTGCTTTACACCGCGCATTGGGACCATCTGGGGCGCTGCACGGCCGCGGCGGATGGCGATGATATTTGCAACGGCGCCGTTGACAACGCCACGGGGACAGCCGCGCTGGTTGCGCTTGCGGAGGGCTATACCAAAGCTGGCGCACCAGACCGGTCGGTCGTGTTCCTTGCGGTCACTGCCGAAGAAAGCGGCCTGCTCGGCTCCAAATATTATGCCGAAAACCCTGTATTCCCGCTGTCTCAGACCGTTGGCGGCGTAAATATGGATGCGTTTTCGATGTCCGGCCCTGCCAAGAACCTGACCGTCATTGGCAAAGGCAAGTCGCAACTTGATGCCTATTTGGAAGCGGCGGCGAAATCGGAAGGTCGCACGCCCGAAATGGAGCCGACCCCAGAAAAAGGTTTCTATTATCGTTCCGACCATTTCAGCTTCGCCAAACTTGGCGTGCCGATGGTCTATTTTGAAGGTGGCGATGATCTGGTCAATGGCGGTAAAGCAGCGGCCCAAGCAGCAGCAGATGATTATGAAAAGAACCGTTATCACGCCCCCGGCGATGAATTTGACGAAAATTGGGACTGGTCCGGTGTCATGTCTGATCTGAAGCTTTATTACCGTGTTGGCCGGATGCTTGCGATGACCAATGCATGGCCAAACTGGAACGAAGGCGATGAATTCCGCGCCGTTCGCGACAAAAGCCGCAGCGGGAAATAACCCATGGCGTTTCGCATGCCCGCAGAATGGGCACCCCATGAATCTGTCTGGATCGGCTTTCCAAGTTCGACCGATGCTTGGGGTGAACCGCTGCATCGCGCCCAGTTGCAGATTGCCGCATTTGCCAACGCCGTCCTCGCATCAGGCGACGGGGAGGCTGTCCATGTGATCGCAGGTAGCGCCGAAGCCGCAATGATTGCCAAGGACCTTGTGGACAGCGGGGTTCATGTAGAACAGCAGCAAATAGGCGACATATGGCTACGCGACACGGGCTGTATTATCGTGAAGGACGGCGATCTGCGTATCGCCCGCCATTTTGGCTTTAATGGCTGGGGGGACCGTTTCGATTATCCCGGCGACAAAAGCATTGGATATGACCTCGCTATTGCTGCGGGATTTGACGTCACGAAGGCGGATTGGATTTTGGAAGGCGGCTCCATCGATGTGGACGGTGATGGCTTGGCAGCGACCACGGTCGATTGCTTGTTGAACCCGAACCGTAACCCTTCGCTTGATAAGGAGGCGATTGAATCGCGGCTGCGCGATGACCTTGGGATCGAACGCCTGCTATGGCTGGGCGACGGATTGGCGAATGATCACACCGATGGGCATATCGACAATCTCGCTCGCTTTGTGGGTGCGAACCATATCCTCATTCCGCAAGGCGCAGGGTCCGATGACCCCAATGAAGCCGTTTTTGCAGATGCCCGGAAACGCGCGGAAGCATTTGGGTGCCGGGTCAGCCTCATGCCTTCGGTCGGGCGCTTCTTGCAGGATGGAGAAGCCGTTCCGGCAAGCTACATGAATTTCTACATCGGCAATGCCGCAATTGTCGTGCCGATCTATGGCGTGCGCAGTGACGATGCAGCTATTGCCGTTTTGGCGTCATTGTTCCCCGACCGAAAGGTTGTCGGTGTCATGGCGGACGCAGTATTGACAGGCGGCGGCAGCTTTCATTGCTCCAGCCAACAAGTGCCGACATAACTCTATTGGAATTTTAAGCGCACATACCCATATCCGGAGCACGCAACCAAGAAGAGGATTTCCCATGAAAAAAGCTTTTCTATTCGCCCTCGCCGCCGCCACTTTGGCCGTTCCAGCAATTGCCGACCATCATGGTGCCAAGAAGGCCGACCATGACAAAATGCATAAGGCGCATCAGGAACGGTTAGCCAAGATACTTGTCGACCCCGCCCGTGCCAATGATGCAAAGCGCGACCAGTATCGTCATCCTGCCGAGACTTTTGAATTCTTTCGTATTCATCCCGATCATGTCGTTGGTGAATATGCCCCTGGCGGGGCATGGGTGTCGCGGATTCTTGGCCGTTACGTGAACGAAAATGGCAAATATACTGGCCTGTATTTCGGAACAAAAACATATTTCAGCGACCAGCAAAAGCAGGGCATAGCTGCGGCAGTTACCAAATTCCCGTCGGATGTAGCGGCGGTGTCCGGCCGTCCGGCAACCGACTTCAACGCATTTTCCCTCAGCGAAATTCCGGAAGGTGCCAAGGGCAGCTTTGATCGAATTTTGGTGATGCGGATGATGCACAATATGATCAACTGGAACATCGCGGACTCGGAAATAAAGGCGATGCGCGATCTGTTGAAGCCAGACGGCCTACTGGGCATTGAGCAACACCGTGCGAAAGCGGACGCGCCTTACAGCTACACCAATGGCAGTAAGGGCTATATGCGCGAAGCCGACATCATCAACTTCATGGAAATCCATGGTTTTGAACTTGCCGCCAAGAGCGAAGTGAACGCCAACCCTAAGGACAGTGCAAACTGGCCCGATGGCGTGTGGACATTACCGCCCGCGCTGCGTTTGAAGGATGTTGATCGCGCAAAATATGAAGCGATTGGCGAAACAGACCGGATGACATTGTTGTTCAAAAAGCGGGACTGATGATTTTGTAGCGGCAGCGACGCAAATGCGTGTCGCTGCCGCCCATTTGCTAAGTGTAGCGTCAAATATTGTCCAAAAACAAAACATGCAAAATATGCGCTCTGACGACAATGGTGATTGCGGCGCGTTTCTGCGTGCGGCTATAGACGCGGCATGACTAGGAACATCACTGTAGCCGCGTTGCAATTGCCTTTGTCGGCAAACGAAGCCGAAAACATCGATGCCGTCAGCGACCTTGTGTCGCAGGCAGCCGACCTTGGCGCGCAAATTATCCTGCCGCCTGAATTGTTTTCCGGCCCTTATTTCTGCAAAACGCAGGAAGAAGCCCATTTCGCGCTCGCGCGGCCAACCTTGGAACATCCTGCCGTCCGGGCCATGGCTAAGCTCGCCAAGCGCCTGAATGTTGCTATCCCCGCCAGCTTCTTCGAACGCGACGGCGCGCATTTCTACAACAGCATCGCCATGATCGATGCCAATGGCGAAATCATGGGTGTGTATCGCAAGAGCCATATTCCCGACGGCCCCGGCTATCAGGAGAAATATTATTTCCGTCCCGGCAATACGGGGTTCAAGGTGTGGGACGTCTTCGGCACGCGCATTGGTGTCGGCATCTGCTGGGACCAATGGTACCCCGAATGTGCGCGGGCGATGGCATTGATGGGCGCTGAATTGTTATTCTACCCCACAGCCATCGGTGCAGAGCCGCAGGATGCGACATTGGACACGCGGCACATGTGGCGGCGGGCGATGATTGGCCATGCCGTGTCGAACTGTATGCCCGTGATTGCGGCCAATAGGGTCGGCAGCGAAGATGACCACGGACAGGCAGCGCAAAAATTCTACGGCACCAGCTTCATCGCCAATGAATGGGGCGATGTGGTCTGCGACCTGGACGACGCTGAAACCGGCATATTAGTGTCGACCTTTGACCTCGACCAAGCCCGCGCGCACCGCGCCAGCATGGGCTTCTTCCGCGACCGCAGGCCCGCATTATACACCCGCTTGGCCCAGGATATTTGATCTGTCGCATCTCTATCTTATTGGCATAGGTTCAAATCAGCCACATCCCGTCATTGGCGCACCAAACCGCATCATCCCGCAGGCAATAGCTGCGCTGGAGATGGATGACATTGATGTGTTCGCACATTCGGCCATCATTCAGTCAAGCCCGATGGGGCCATCGTCACGCCGCTTTGCCAATGCCGCGGCGATAGTGGCAACCGCACTTGATCCGCCTGCCCTGCTTGCCCGCCTGCATGAAATCGAAAGTCATTTCGGACGCGTCCGTCGCGGCCAAAGCTGGCGCGCGCGGGTGTTGGACCTCGACATTCTTTTATGGTCCGGCGGCATGTGGGCCGACAGCAATCCAGCACTTTCCATTCCGCATCCGGGCCTGCGGTCACGCGGCTTTGTCCTCACACCTGCCGCGATGATTGCCCCTGATTGGCGCGACCCCGTGTCGGGCCTTAACATTCGTCACCTGCAATCGCGATTAAACCGACCAAAGGCGCTTGACCGTACCCCCCACCGCCATTAGGGGGGGCGCTCTCCTTTGAACCCATGATAGTTCAAAGCGGGGGCCCTTAGCTCAGTCGGTAGAGCAACTGACTTTTAATCAGTAGGTCGCTGGTTCGAACCCAGCAGGGCTCACCATATATTTCAATGACTTAATACCATACCCTTCGGGGACATGGAAATTTATGTTGGAAAAAGGTTTCACCTAGGTTTCACCGTTGCATTGCAGGCGTTCAGCACGCTGCCCAGCCGGTTCGTGAACTTACCCCCCTACCCCCTTCAAAAACCTACCTAACGAGACCCTACCGGGGTCGCACCCCCTTATTCTGGCTGATGGGACCCACAGTTCCTTCTTACATATTATTCTACTCGTTCAGTTGGCTGCATTTTATTTTACAGCTATTCTAATCAGCCGATCAAACTTGGGCGATGCCTAAAATCCTCAAGGAACTCTGAACCAGGTTCAACCGCGCTAACCATCAGCCGGTCTCTGGGGCGGGTGCAGGCGACGTAAAGCAGGTGGCGTTCTGATTCATACACCGACTCCATCTCAGCCATATCGCCAATAGCGGCGATGCGCTCCCCATCCGGTATAACGTCATCGTCGCAGGCCATCACGACGACGCCCCTGAATTCCAGCCCCTTGGCATCATGCATTGCAGTGATTGTGACACCGTTTGGGCCGTCATAATCCAGTCCCGCCGCGTCAGCAGCAGACCGTGCACGCGACAATTGCCGTTGCGAACGTACTAAAATCGCAAGGTCGCCTCGTTCCATCCCATCAGCTAAACAGGTCCTCAAGTAACCCGCCACCATTTCGATCTCTTCGCCCTCGTTAGCAGCCAAAATTATTTGTGGGTCTGGGCCATCGAATACCGAGACAGTTCCTCGCCGACCTTCCTCGACCCCATCTACGTCCACAATTACCGATGGTAACAACCTATCGGCAGTAGAGCGGATTTGATGCGACGTGCGGTAATTAACCTTCAGGCTGTGGCCCCTACCCCGTATATCGATACCTAAGCTAATCCAACTGAACGGCAGGTGGAAAATCCGTTGACCTTGATCGCCGGTGAAGAAGATAGCCTCTTTATCCAGCTTGCCGATAGCAGCCAAAAAGCGCGCCTGGGCTACAGACAGGTCCTGCGCTTCGTCCACCACAACATGAGAAAACAACAGCCGCCCATTCTTTTCGACTAACCATTCGGCCAGCCGCGCATAGAGTTGCGACCAGGTGGTAACGTTGCGCTCTGTCAGCCGCTGTTGGACAAAGGTAAACACCTGCCAGGCAGCTTCACGTTGCACTGGACCTAGCCGGGTGCGGCGCCCCAACCTGGGTATTTGAGCATATGCAGAGCCTTCAGTGACATTCCACGCGTCAACAAGTTCCGTCCATTCTTCAAAAAGAAATTGCGGGGTGAAATTAGTGCCTAGGCTTATATCCTGCGCAGCCTTGATCGCTGCCCGCACTTGCGAAGCGGTTGCCATGGTGGGTTGGCCAAATTGGCGGGTGTAAATTTCGAAAGCCGCCTGGTCCAACGCTGCCACGGTAACTAAGTCGCGCAATTCCGGTTCTGATTGCGCTAGAATATCACGTTTCTTTGCTAAGGCAGAGGCCAACGGCTTTGAAAATGTCGTCAGTAATACGCCCGTGCCTCGCGATTTGGCCAGAAATGCTGCACGATGCAAAGCTACGATAGTTTTGCCGGTGCCCGCACTGCCGCTAATCCGTGCTGGGCCTGACCAATTACGTTCTACTAGAGCACGTTGGGCGGGGTGCAGGAAAACGGCCCATTTCTCGAAAGGCTGGTCAAGAGCCGCCTTCAGTTCCTCTAGGTTCTCCACAACACGGAAACGGCGCTGGGCATCCGGATGGGCAAAAGGATCTGCGCCAGGCAACTTAACAGCAACATGATCCTCGATCTTGCCCCCAGTGGCATGATCCAGCAATGCCTCTGCTGCTTCAGCGGGCAGCTTATCCAGCAAGTCGAACAGGCCGTCTTCAGGCGTAGCCCTAACGATATCTAGCCATTCGCGCGGAACACCCACGTCGAGCATCTGGTCATCGGTCAGGTTAGCGAAGGGCTGATGGGAGGGTTTTGCTAACGGAATAGTCGTAGGCACTTGCGGTGCAGGTTGCGCAACAGGGACAGGTACAACCTCATCGGCAACAACGGGCACTTCGACAAACTGCATCGCGCCTGTGCGCTCATGGGCCACTACCCGCTTGCGTTCCGCCCAGCGATACGCTGCGTCATGGTGATCGACATAAGCCAACAGTGTGGTTTCTGCGTCTTTGAATAAGACTATCCGAATATCGCCGCTAACTCGGACCGACCAAAATCCAGGCGATTTTTCAATGCGGTGCAATTGCAGCCCATTGCCACGCGGATCCATTTGGAGATCGAAAGCCGTCAGCTTGGCCTGTTTCTGCTCAGGGGCAGATAACTTGCCTAATGCGTCAGTAAAGGTGGATGCATAGAGGAGCGTCATGTCTTTTTCCGTTTACCCTTCCGCTTTTTTGAGCGACGTTTCGTTGCACTACCAGCTTTTGTGAACTTCCTTTCAATCATCACTTCGCGAGGTGCAAAAATCTCAAAATCAAAGTAAGATAGAAGGTTGCCCTTCAGGTAGACAGTGTCCTTAGCGAATGGGTGTGGCACTCTCCATGCAGTTGAAAAACGAACTGATTTCTCCTTTGGATCGAGCGCAGAATGCACAACATAGTATATTCGGCTGGCCTCGCCGATATGCCTGATGGTCTTTCTCTTGACGATGCATCGGTCCCAGCCATCCTTGGTTAACTCTAAAAGCTCACTTGCGTAGTCTTCAGTCAGTTCTTCCGGCATCAGCAGTATTGATAACAAATCCTCAGGATCATCCCGCGATGTCGCCGCGGTCGATAGGGATGTATCAGTCTTTGCTGACTGGTTCGATTTGCTACCACTCGAAGCCACAAAATCCGTGCAAGGATGCTTCGGCCAAGGTGGACCAATGTCGTCGAAGAAAACCCTACTTCCAGAGGCGTTTTGGTAAAAGAAAACTAATGCTCCGCATTCAGGGCAGCGAGCATTAGGTACTGTAAAGCTCGGAATGGTGCCGTCCGTTTTCCCACTAGCTTTTCTCGGAGAAACTCCGAACAAGTCTCTCCGTTCGGTAGATCCGTCCATAGAAGGTCCGGCCGATGAGTAACCCCATGTGTCCCTATCTACTCTATGGCCACTCACCCAAAAAGTCGTACCGTTGCTGTTTGTACGATAATGTCCTGAGCGGCGATAGCGTCCCAAGTTATACCTCCAACACCTTCATCACCTCATCCCCCAGGTGATTGACGACCTTCACAGCCACACGACCGCTGGCTGGGCGCTCGAATGGACGTGATCGGGTGCGCTTCAGGCTCTCCCAGGCGTCTTCGTCGATTTCCGCCTTCAGTGTCGTTCTGAGCGCCTTGTAAGGGTCGTTCGCGCCCGGGAAGTACGCATGACGCACAAAGAAGCTTTCATAATCATAATCAGTGTCCAGGAACCACACGGCTATGTCATCGGCATTGGCGCTCACAATTTCGCCCGCCTTGTACATGTCAACGCCCTGCACCTCGATAGAGATACGGCCATCGTCCTCCTCATGCACCACCACATCGGGTTCACCGAATACAGTGAACAGGTTGCCAGCCCCTGTATTGGCCAAGTCGGGCATGTGCAGGTCGGGGTTCATGCGGGCCTTCAAAACAGCCAGAGATCCCATATTGTCCATTTCGCTAGCGTGGGCATCAAAGTTGAACGCAGCCGCGATCAGCATGTCAAAACCTGCCTCGGCCGCTTCACGTGCGGCAGCGGTCAAGTCAGAGCGAGAGACTGTGCCATATTCTGGACCAATGAGAATCGCAGCGCGCCTCTGTGGGACGGTATCGTCATCGGCAGCTTCGTCCGCGCTCTTTTGACGCACCATTCCTTCAGCACAGATAAATTGGCCGGGCCAACCCTTCAGCGAGGTGAACACCAGCCGGTCGACCTTATGCGACTGCTGCACACCGGACTTCTTAAGGTTGTCCAGCACCATATTAGTGAAGTTGCCACTTTCGCCTCCATCGCCGAGCTTCTCGCGCTTGCCACCGGTTGCTTCCATCTCATCGAAAAGGCTATCGTCGAAGTCCACGGCTGGTACGCGGTGAGGAGATAGACTTTCTACGGTGAATGGTCCGGCGACCCTTACGCGCGCATTGTCGGTGTAAGGCTGATCGTAAAGATATTCAGAATCCGCCTTGGCAGCGATGCTGGCGTCGATCTCCTTCTGGCGGTCGATGCGGTCGCGCCACCAGTAAGAAAGCCAGTTTTCCGGGCCATCATCAGCAGTATAGAACCCATCTTGCGCTTCGTTCTGCGAGATCTTCTGGCGGTGTTCGTCAGTCAGCACTTGCGGGATTTCCCATTCCTGCCAGGTAGTCCCTAGCGCTTGGTTTATCTTATGACGTAGATCCTCAAGGCCAGGCTGATACTGCTCCCAGATGGTGTCTATCTCGGCGTTGTTAGCTATAGATTTGAGCGTGATATGTGGCACCCGTTTGTAGACAAACCCCTGCCGCACCCTGCCAAAAGTCTGCCCATCGCGCGGGACGGAGCGGGTGACTTCGCCTTCTTTCAACTGGCCATCCTTGCTGTCCGCTAATAAATACCAAGGATAACGCGCACCCATCAGCCTAGCACGGGCCAGCGCCATTGCGACGCGGCTGGTGTCAATCGTTATCCAGCGGCGGCCCCATTGTTCGGCGACATAGGCTGTAGTACCCGAGCCACAAGTGGGATCAAGCACAAGGTCACCGGGATCGGTAGTCATCAAAATGCAGCGTTGGACGACAAATTCACTGGTTTCGACAATGTAACGTTTGTCTCGTGCTCCTGCAGTATCCGTCCAAGTCATATTCAGCTTGGTAGTATCGTCATCCGATAACTTCATCACATACCGAAGATACTGACCTTCCGGTTCAAGCCGGTTTGCCTTAATCAAACGTTCTAGTTTTTCGGGGCCAGAAGGATAACACTGCCCGCCCCCAGGCAGCCAACGCTTTCCTCGAAAGTCAACGGCATATACATCCTTTGCACTGAAAGACGGCGGCCACATTGACACAAGACGAAATGGGTCGCCTTCAGGGTTCTGCTCGAGTTCTTGCTTTGAAAATTTTCTGCGAGATACTTCGTCGGCTTCTCGCCAGTTCCAATGGAAGTCACCAACAATATCGATCTTTTTAAAAAGACGTCTAAATTTTGTACGATCTTTATTTTTACCGAACCATATTATGTAGTCACCCATTCGTTCCAGATAGGTAGCTCCAAGTGGCATGGTTTTCTTTCGGAACCAGATCATTCCGATAAAGTTATCTTCCCCAAACACTTCATCCATTAACGCCCGAACGCGATGAACATTTTCCTCCCCAATCTGAACAAATACAGACCCGCTCTCTGTTAGCAGGTCGCGCGCCACTGTCAGGCGGTCGCGCAGATAAGTGAGGTAGGAATGGATCCCGTCACGCCAGGTGTCGCGGAACGCCTTCACCTGTTCCGGCTCACGTGTTAGATGATCTGCTTTGCTTTCGTGAACTTTTGTATCTGTTGTCGACCACTGGAAGTTGGAGTTGAATTTGATACCATAGGGTGGATCGATAAAGATGCTCTGCACACTGCCCTTCAGCCCCTCACGTTCAGCCAAGCTAGCCATTACCTTCAGCCCGTCGCCCAGAATCATCCGATTCGACCAGTGCTGCTCGTGGGCATAGAATTCGGTCTTCGCGTCGGGCGGAATGCCGTTGAAATCAGCAAACAGGTCCGCCATCGGTTCTGGCTCTGCCTTACGTGCGGCCGAACGCTTCAGGTCTTCGATGATCGCCTTTGGGTGGATCTTCTCTTGGATATAGAGTGGTGGTGCCTCCACTACTAGGTCGGACCAGTCGGCCATATCCTTGCCACGCCACACCAACTGCGGATCAAGATCAGGGTTGCGACGTTCGTAAGCGACCTGGATCGGCCGCTTCATTTCCTTGCTGACAAAGGCTTCCAGTTCCGCCGTCGGCGCATTCAGGCGCGTCGCGTCTTCATGGGTCAGTGTGTCGATGGAGAGCGGTTTCTTGGCCATTATTGGGCTGCCTTCAGGAAAATACGGTAGGGTCGTGTTGCGGTTGAGAGGATGCCGCCGGTCATGCTTCACGCGCTTTCAGCACGGTATCCAGCCACTGGGTGACAGTATCGTCCAGTTCAGTCTGCATGGTCCACACATTGGTGAATTCGGCAAACGCCCAGCGGCCATGGCGACCTAAATTATTCACGCCGGGGACCCAATAGGTTTCCATGGTGCTGGCCTTTTCCTTCGCGTCTTCACCGCGATAGCCCTTCACCTCGACCACCAGGTTGAGAGGATCGTCAAGGCCGTTCCCATCATCCACCTTCACGATGAAATCAGGCCGATAGCGGCGCACCTCTCCCATAAAATTATATGGCACTTCAAAACCCATCGCGTGGTTCTTTACATAAGCCAGAACTTTGGGATGCTTTTCTACCACGCGGCAGAATTCGCCCTCCCAGTCGCTGTCCAGTACGCAATAGTTGATATGGCACTTGTCGGGCTGTGTCTCGACGCGCGGCTTGGATGTTATGAAGCTGACGTGGCGACTGGACCCTTCGCGGTTGAAGGCATCGAGGATCACCTTGACATTGCCATTATCGATCGTGGCGCGGACAAGGGCAGCATGAATGCGCTGACCCGCCATATCTGCGATCACTTGATAAAGCACTTGAGCGGGATGGGTCTGGCCGACACATGTCAGGTAGTTTTCCATCCATTCTCGCACGATGCGTTTCAACTGCGGGAATAGTTGGAGTTGCGGGGGTTGGCCAGCCTCGGTGAAGTACCTCTTGAGGATATGATCGGTAAGCGTGAACAGGATAGTGGACATCCGCTCACTGGCCAAATGTTCTAACGTCATATCGACGGCTTCACCAACTATGCCAGAGTTCTTGGTTTCCGATGCTCCGACTAGATTTGGGTCAAGTTGCAGACGACTGTTTTCGGTGAATTCGGCCCGCAGGACATCCTGAGGCAGTTCGGTGCGGTAGCCCTCGACCCGGGGGAAACGTATCTCAAGTGCGTCGCGATCGGGGCTGATAGCGTGGACGTGAACTGTATCCACCGGCTTGTGTGGCTTCGATGGCACCGCCTGGGCAGTGAAGTCGAAAGGTATGCCAAAAATATCGGCATACTCGGCCGCGAAGCGCCCATCGGCTTGCAGAGTATAGCTTTGCCGACGAAGCGCGCGGCCGATCACCTGCTCGCACAAGAGTTGCGTACCGAACGCCCTGATACCAAGGACATGGGTCACTGTGTTGGCGTCCCAGCCTTCGGTCAGCATTGAGACAGAAACAACGCAGCGAACGCCTTCACCCAACCTGTCAGGCTTGCCAACAGTGTTCATAACTTCACGCAGCAACTGCTCGTCGCTAATCTTCTGCGCTGCTTGTACGTCGCCGGTGCGCTGGATCATTTCGGCTCGGAACCGTTCAATTTCCTCGGCGGCTGCTTCACGGAACTCTTTGCTTATGGCCTCGCCGCTGTCCAACTGTTCGCTGTCGATGAGCAGCGTGCGCATCCGGGGTTTGGCAACGCCATTGGGGTCGAAGTTGCGGAACAGTTCACACCGCCCGGCGATTTGTTGGATAGAACCATCTGGCCCTTCAATCTCATAACCAGCGACATAGTCGTGAACCAGTTTGGATGTCGTCGTGTTGTTGCATACCACAATGAAGACCGGATCAACGCCGATGTTCGCCTCCCGCCAAAGGTCGACAGTCTTCTCGTAGTGCCCATAGAGCGCGTCGATGGCCGTCAGCAGTTCGGGCGGCAGCTTCTGCGGGTCCATAACGCCGGATTGCGATCGCCCTTTCTTGGGCAGCTTCTTACCGACATGGTCCCATAAATTGCGGAACATGGGCATATCGCTCTGCGGCACGTTATCGATAATTGGCACGCGGGGAAGCTTCACAATGCCGCACTCAATGGCATCCATCAGATTGAAGTCGCTTACCGCCCAGCCAAACAGCGTGCCTTCGCGGTAGCCAGAACCCTTTAAGAAGAACGGCGTAGCCGACAGGTCATAAACCATGCGGACACCCAACTCGCGTTTTATTGTCTCGATGCCGGAAATCCAAAGCCGGGCGGCTTCGTTATTCTTCTTAGCCTCTTCTAGAGCGTCGCCAGTTAGCTTTTCTTCTTCGCTCTGCTGGCGCTCACGATAACAGTGGTGCGCCTCGTCGTTTATGATGCAGATGTTTTTAATGCCCATCAGGCCGCCAGCAATGCGGCGTACCATAGCACCGTCAGTCTCAGGCTTTTCTTCGGTCTGCAAAGCAGCCTGCTGCACCTTATTCAGCGGAACTTCGGCGCGACGCTTAAATGCATGATAGTTAGCAATTACGATCTTGGCCTTACCCAGATCACCCAGCATGTCGTCGGGTACGATTTCGCGGCTCTTGTAATAGCTATCCGGATCGTTGGGCTGGAGGACACGCAGGCGGTCTTTGATGGTCAGGCCAGGGGCGATCAGAAGGAAACCCGTCGTGAACTTCTTGCTATTAGGGTGCCGAACCGCATTCAACGTCTGCCATGCGATTAGCATCGCCATTACTGTTGTTTTGCCTGCGCCCGTCGCCAGCTTCAGCGCCATGCGGATTAGTTCGGGATTGGCTTCCTTGTTAGCCCGTTCAAGAAATTCCCAGAAGCGCTTGCCCTGGGCGGATGACTTCGGCGCAACTTCGGTCATCCAAATGACTGTCTCGGCCGCTTCAACCTGACAAAAGAATGGCCGCTGGTTTTGGAATTCATGATGGCGCCAATGTCCAAGCAGCCGCGCGGTTGTAGGGGAAACCTGCCACTGGCTCTCAGGAAGCTGGCGCCAACTTTCTACAGCGGAACGAATACCGTTGATGGACTCGATCGGGTTGTAGCGCTCGCTGTCATTTCCATCGGCGAAGAGACTAGTATCAACGTCCCCCTTGCCTTTATTCTTCTTCGACGGGGGGATTGGCGAAACTAGGTCGCTACGCCGCCGCTGGTCGATGATTATGTTGGTCGGCTGCCCAGACTTGCTGAGTTCCCAGTGCTGGCCGGGTTGGTCATATGGTGAGTTGAGAATCGGATCTTCAAAGAATTGCTGGCCCATCCGACGTGTTTGACAATTAAACTCTCACAATAGCAACAGTCTCTTGTCGTCCAGAGAGATGATGGCGAATTTTTCTGCCTTTTTACATCTGCCCAAAAATGGGAAGTTATAGTTTCGGTTTGCGGCCGACCCACCTGCGACCGGAAGCAATGCCAAGGCGGAACGCTACGTCCTCTAATAGTCTTAGCTCAACTGCAATAAGACGGTCTTGTTCGCGCTTTTGTTTAGTTGCCAAGCCGTCTTTGTAGGCCCAGTGCGCCTTGCCGCATCGTATAGTGGAGCGCCGTCGGGCGCCGTGGACATGGCATACCCGGCAGCCCATATTGGCGTTCGCAAGCCGAAAACAACGGACGCCAGTGCTCTTTGCCTTCGCGGTGCAACGCGCTGCCCGTCCTGATAGTATCGTTTTCAAAGGCATTTTATCCCCCAGAAGGTCCGAAGGACGACGAGAAGTTGCAAAAAACCTTCACCTCATGGTTGAAGGGCTGGGCCATCACAGCACCCCATGCTTCTTTGCAAAGTCCATAGCCACGTCGGCGATGCGCAGTGCATCACGGCAGATTTGTTCTGAACCCGATGTCCCGTTCCTAACCGCACCATATTCGTCCCTGATTGACCTCGCTGTAACCGCCAGCACATTATCGCAGTCGTCAAGAAGCCTAAAGACGGACGATTTAATTGACGCCACGAATGCATCTACATCCTGCCGCGGGATACCTTCAACGTGCAGCGCTTCAATTGCTGGGATAAGGTTCTCGCCAAGCTCCGTAGCAATAACACCTGGGATCTTTTTCAACCGCTGCGCCTTGTCTTCCGGTGTGCAACCCACCAGCACATAGGGATTACGACGACTTGGTTTTGTCCACAGATAGGCTTCAAGCCCCAAAACGACCCGAAGTTCATGCTCAATATTTTTGCGGCTCTCACGGACTTTATAGGCGCTGATCCGGTCAAATGGGCGACTGGTTAACCGCTCCTGCATAGCGTTGCGGAATATACCCCTTGCACCCAGCTTAGAAGGCGACGGCATCCGCCCACCGGTGAGGTGGTTAGGTTGTTTTGGGGGTTTAGTTCCGCCCACTTTACTATTTATAATCATACTCTTTCTCCTTTTACTTTCTTAAGAATAAGCCAAAGATAACCCCCTAAACCACCTAACCCCCTATTGGGTGGTAGCCCTGGAAACTGCTGCGACATGCTCAAGGCGCCAAACTAACTGCCCACCACGCGTGCCTGTCGAGATGAACTTTTTACCGCCCACCACGCGATCCTGATGCTTTGAGAGCCAGTTACCAAGCCGCCTGCCGTTAATATGCTGCCCATCTTTGGCCACTGCGTGCAGGGCGTCCCTGAATTCTGGGTGCTTCAGTTTTTTCGCGAAGATACCAGTGCCAGCTTCCACCATTTCTGCCGCCAGTGCAGTGAGTTGGCCTGTGGTGACACCATTCTGGCCGTTCACGCGATCCCATTGGGTCATCATCAGCTTTATCTGGGCGAGTTCAGGGTCTGCTTTGCGGACCTTATCCATGGTGTCACAAGGATCGGCACAGTCGAGCCAAAGAAGCGCACTGCGGACCAAATTCGACCAGTCAGCGAAGGAACCTAGCGGGGCCACCTGAAACGGACGCCCGGCTACATGATAGGCACGAAGGATGGTAAGAGCGGCAGCAACAAACTCCCCCCGGCTATTTTTGACAACCTTCACAGGGTCGAATGCAAACTTCCTCAGTTCAGGCCGTTCAACGCCGGGATCAAGCTGACAAAGCAACGCGCGGCGCCCCATGTCTCCGATGAAGGTCAAATTGTTTCCTGTAGCCGTGAACAATGCAGCGGTAGACACTTCTATCATCATCGACTTACCTAACGGGCGCACCTTTAAGCTGGGCTGGGTAATCGCCTGACACAAAAACTCTCCTCCAAGCGGCGTTTCGCAGTTGTCGATGGCAACGCACCCGTCACCTTCAAGCAACATTGAACCCAGCCGCTTCTCGAGTTCTTCAGCGGTCTTACCTTGAGCAATAGGAGCAGCTTCCCGGCCAGTGCGCAGAATGCTGGCAAGATCGGCAAGTATACTCTTCCCAGACCCTGCCGTCGGTGCAGAAAACCCATGTAGAGGAGCACTACTTAGTGCCATCCGACAAACCGAGGTCAACATCGCAGATAAGGCTACTGCTTCGTCAGGGTCTGTCAGAAACGGAAAGCTGCTGAGCGGCGCCTTCAGCTTAGTCAACGCTGCTAGCGCTTCTGCCTTTGTCGGTGACTGCGCAATAACTGGCAGAGTTGTACTACCGGGCGAATACAGTAGCCCAGTGCTGGCATCGTATCCCTTTACAGTAAGCAGGCTTCCGTCGGGCCGTATCGTGGGTATGTCGATTACACCCGTCAAAGGTGGCAACTTCCATTTACCCCCCCTCGCCATGTATGTTTGAGCAACTATTGTCGGGCAGTTAACCTTGGTCTCTCTCTCTTTTTCTAACTTCATCCAGTCAGCTATCGACGTAAATGCTTCGATCAACTCTGCTTCACCAACATCAAAAACCCGGACGCGTCCGTTAAGCATGTCGCAAACCTTGGCACTGGGAATAATGCCTATCCGAACGATCCTGCCGCCCGCCTGATAGTAACCAACGTCAGCATCAATTAAAGACTGCTCGGCTTGGTCTGCCATGTTGGCAAGGTCGCCACCTACAATCTTAATCTTGGGCCGGTTGCTGGTGGAAAGTGTCTTGTTTCCAAATATCGAACCGCCGGGCGGAAGGACATAGCGCTGCCTTGCCCTGCTAATGGCGCGCGTGGCCGCACGGGTAGGATCAGACTGATCGGCTATATGGGCACAACCCGCATTCGCTGGGTTTAAAAGCACGCCCAATATTTCTTCATCGCCGTAGCCGTCGTCGACCATTTGGCACGCGATGCCGTAAGCCCAGCTTGAACGGTCGGGCACCCGGAAGTGCTTGTCTGGGTCATCCAACATGGTCGACAACGTCGCGATGCTTCCGCGCTTAAGGTCGGCACTTTCAAGCAGCGTCAAGTTGCTCGGTACCGCAATGGCTACCTTGGGAGATGGTTTCGGCTTAGCAGCTTCATGGCCCCAAGCTGCCTCAAGTTCGTCGAGTGTATAAGTCAGGTTGAGGTCTTGGCTTAGCACACACGATAGGATTTCAGCACAGCCGCGTTCAAGCTTTTTTTGATTTGGGTAGTTTACTGTACCCGGCAACCGAAGCAGACGCTCGATGTTGTGGCAGTTGTCTCCGCCCCACTGCGACGCAATTGACCTGTTGACTGCTTCAACGCGATCGAAGTCCTTTGAGCCGTCCGTTAAAAACCAGATTGGCTGAATGCCATTACCGCTGTCTTTTAAGAGGGTTGGTGGAGTGGTACAGTTTAACAAGGCACTGACTACGGCAGCCTTATTGAAGGGCGAGCCATCCTTCGGGGGATCGAGATCGGCATATACAAACCGCGCCGAGGTGATATCGGCCTTTGTCGGCTTGATAGTTACGCCCGCGTGGCACCTGTTGCCTGTATAGTACAGCCCCCTCCCCTGCGCGTTTTGATCCACAGCCCAGTTCGTCGCAGCTTCCACATCGCTACCGAAGTACTTGCCTGATATAGCCCCGTCAGGCGTTATGGCAGCCAGATGTATGTCCGTTTGAACAACGCCAGAGAGAAAGTTCTCAATCACGTCTTGGCTGGGTTGCAGTTGTTTACTGGCAGTCTGCATTGCAGGCCTCCCGTGAGACGCGGTGCGGCATCGCGACGAGGCTAAACCTCACTTTAGGCGAAGGGTCGAGTAGATGCGCGAATTGAACCAATGGGTGGGTCATGGTTGCTGACCTGCCAGCCAGGCGCGAATATCACCCACGCGCCAAGCCGTTACGCCCGCGCCTAGTTTAAAGGGTTGTGGCGCCCTCCCGGTCTTGACGTACCGCCACCAAGTTGAGCGCGAACACGGCACCAATGGACCTACGATCTGCGTAATACGCACGAAGGCAGTATCCGAAAGCTGACCGAAGTCGAACGTCGGCCTGCCCGACTTTTTTGATGAAACCAGCTTGACCACTATGAATCCCCACGAGATTGAATTTATCCCGCTGATGCCTAGCTTGGCTTCAAGCTGCAAAGGGTCATGATCACGCTACGCGTAGCGTGATTATTCTGATGACCATTTAGAAACCCAGTTTACATAGGTTCGAAATTCTGCAGACTTAAATTGGTTATAAAGATCCCTAGCCGCTTCTTTATTACTCCTGTAACGATCTCGGTTCGCAAGGTAGTAATCTCGCGCAAGGCTTTTGACTTCATTCCTTTTTTTGTGGCGTTCGCTTACACGTTTCGTTGCAGATACCGATCTATCAGCAGCGCTTGCTTTATCCAGAAGTTGGCGAACATACAGACCAGGCAGACCCTTGAAGTGCTCGTCGAGTATATCCTCGTGCCAGGGAGGTAGCAGCTTCACTGTGTCCTTCGGAGGATTACTTGACCGCTTCACCATCTAGGCCGCCTCAACGGTTTGCTGACCTGGTTGATGCAGCCGATCAATACGATCCGCTACATCCTGCAAGACCTTGGCATGCTCGGTCTCATACCTACTTTTGTTGTAGCCGGCGACTAGCTGGCCCCCAAGGTTCGCATGTCCGAGTATGACAGACACGACGTGTGGCGCAGCACCCGTTTCGCCCGCCAGTGTGGCCGTCGTTCGACGCAGTGCGTGTGCAGACCACGCGTCAACACCAGATTTTTTAAAGTGGGCTTTGAGCCAACGGTCCCAGTTATCGAGCTTCCCGCCTTTCTGACCGACAAAAACCATATCTCCTGGCGCAATGTCATCACCATTACCTGCCAACTCCCGGCGTGATAGTTCTGCAGCCTTAATTTCTTCCAGTAGCAATAGTGCTTGTCGGGATAACGGGATGGACATCGCTCTCTTGGGCGTCACCCTTCGCTTCGTTTGCAGCCGCGTGTCCTTTCGCGCCTCCCCGGGTATTGTCCAGATAGCATTCGCGACATCAAACTGCCCCCACGTTGCGTTGCTGGCTTCATTAAGACGCACACCTGTTAGCAAAATCATCCGGCAGCAGCGTCCATAGGGATCGGTAAATGTCGGTAGAAGGCTGGCAAGATCATCTTCCGTTAAAACTCTTTGCTTGGGCGCGTCTTGCATTGGCTTTTCAATATCAAACACGCCCTGCATCAGCCCGCGCTTTTGCGCCCACTTTACAAGAGGCTTAACGTAACCAACCGCCCGTGCAGCCGCAACTTTTGCACTATACGCATCAACAGCACGCTGCAGGTCAGATGAAGTAATGTCTTTTGCGGGACGCTTAAGGTGGACAGCAAGAACCTGCTTGATCCGCTTGGTCTGCTCGGCCTTACTTTTTAAACCTGCGCCATTTCCATCGGCAAAGTATGCGTCGATAACTGCTTCGAACGTTCCAATACCCAATTTCGCTGAAACGGCCCTCGAGCGCTGCTCGCGCTTTTCCGCTGTAGGGTCACCACCATCGTTTATTTGTTGGCGTAACATTGCGGCTTTCTTTCGGGCATCGGCAAGACCCAGTTCCTTACCCACGTCAAAGCGCCGCATTACGCCATTTGCTCGGATGTTAAGTGACCAAGTCTTCGAACCTGAAGGTGTCACCCTCAAACGCAAACCAGCAACAGCGCCATCGACTAATTCTATAGTCTTCGTGGGATCAGGTTTTATCTTAGCGAACGCAACAGCCGTCAGCGCAGGAACTCGTTTTGCCATGCTTCATCTCAAAAGGTTTCACCTAGGTTTCATAGTGAGTGAGATTGGATGACACAAGGTGCAACAGCATGCTTTATAAAAATGTATTATTTTCAATGTTTATATGCTGTATACAGCTATTGTGAATGCAGATGACATTCAGTGAAACATTTATCCCAACTGACTTTTAATCAGTAGGTCGCTGGTTCGAACCCAGCAGGGCTCACCATATATTTCAATGACTTAATACCATACCCTTCGGGGACATGGAAATTTATGTGTAAGGTTGACGATCTAACGGGACATCGACTGGGAGAGATTATAGCCTTTCGCGAAGGGCTTCATAGGGTGTTTTTCCGTTGAAAGCACCGTGCGGTCGGTTGAAGTTGTAGAAGTTTTCCCATTCGATGAGCTTGGCCTCGAGATCGACGTCGCCTTTGTATGACAGGAGCTGGTAAAACTCCTGTTGGTCTGAGCGATGGGATCGCTCGACTTTGCCGTTCAGCTGTGGAGTTCCACGTTTGATGTAAGCATGGCGGATGCCCTG
>NZ_CAMDCK010000007.1 GCF_945890115.1 Sphingorhabdus sp. EL138 | reverse complement strand
CATGGGTCGTTTCCCGGAATATCCTCTGACGCCAGGACGTCAGGTGGGCACCGTGTGATCTGGACCTTAAGGTTTCCCAAACGGCCCAGGCAGGGACAGCTCCCTTAGATAGATAATCGCCTCAGGGATGTTCTCATCAGTTCGTGCCGGACAGTTCCGCCGTTATCCAATATAAGCCACTTACGTTAATTCTCAAGCCTTAGCGCCAGATTTTCCAGTCGGGTCGCAAGCCCCTCTAATATATCGGCGGATTGAACCATTGCGGCCGAAGGTTGCGCAGTATCGGGGCGCGCTGCGCCACCTGCATCATGCAGTCTGTCGGCGAGCATCAGCGCAGAAAACAGTAACCCGCGCGTTTCTGTCAGACCGCGTGCGCCGCCAGCCACCTGTTGCGCAGTGGCGTCCACCATCGCCCCAAGTTCCAGTAGGCGCTTTTCTTCTCCGGCGTTACACGCGACGAAATAGTCGCGACCAGCGATGGATAATTTAACGTCGGGCATCAGCGCGCATCCGCCAAAATCTTGTCCAAATCGCGAATAGCCATAAGCGTTTCGGATTTCAGCTTCTCATGCCGTTCGGCAAGGTCATTATCGCTAGGCGCTGCAGGCGCGATTGCCGATTTTTCAATGCGGGACAGGGCACGCTCTATACGGCCGATCGCCACAATAAATCGTTGGTCTAGCATGGGTTAGTTTCCTTTGCTGAGGAGACTTAGCAGAGACCATGCGCAATGCAAATGTGTGAACGCGATGATAAGCGCAAATTCATGGGGAAAAGCACGTCCGCTCACTTGACGCTAGGCCCTCGCATCCGCAAAGGGTTTCCACCAACGATTCGGCGGTGCGACATGAAAAGATGTGCTCCGCCACCCGCTCCCGCCCGGGAGTAACCAGTGGGGAAAAGAACATGACCGTCAGTGACCAGCAAATGGCCAATGCAATTCGGGCACTGGCTATGGATGCTGTGCAGGCTGCAAATAGCGGGCATCCGGGCATGCCAATGGGCATGGCTGATGTCGCAACGGTACTTTACTCAAAATTTCTGAAATTCGACCCAAAGGCGCCCGATTGGGCCGACCGCGACCGTTTTGTGTTGTCCGCTGGCCATGGTTCGATGTTCGCTTATGCGACCTTATATCTAACCGGTTATGCAAGCCCGACCATCGACGATATCCGCGATTTCCGTCAATTGGGAAGCCCATGCGCGGGGCATCCTGAAAATTTCCTGATCGACGGCATTGAATGCACTACCGGCCCATTGGGGCAAGGCCTAGCAATGGCCGTTGGCATGGCCATGGCCGAACGCCATTTGAATGCGCGTTTTGGCGATGATCTGGTCGATCACCGGACTTGGGTTGTTGCGGGTGACGGCTGCCTGATGGAGGGTATTAACCACGAGGCCGTTGGTCTTGCTGGGCATCTTGGGCTGGGTCGTCTGATCGTATTCTGGGACGACAACTGCATAACCATTGATGGTTCGACTGACCTTTCCACCAGCGAAGATATTGCGGGACGCTATCTGGCCAGTGGCTGGCATGTGGAAGCTTGCGATGGTCATGATTTCAATGACATAGAACGCGCAATTAAGGCCGCGTTGGCGGATAACCGGCCCTCCTTAATTGCTTGCCGGACTTTAATCGGCAAGGGATCACCCAATAAAGAAGGCACGAAAGCGCCACATGGCAGCCCGCTTGGCGCAGACGAAATCATTGCGACGCGCGCTGCTCTTGATTGGCCATATCCTGCATTTGAAATACCCGAGGATATTCTTGGGGCATGGCGTGCAACGGGCGATGCAGGCGCAGCCGCGCATGCGGAGTGGAAATCTAGGCTCGCCGTATCGGCCAAGAACAGCGCGTTCACGGCAGCCATGGCGGGCGAACCAAATAATGCATGGCTGAAGCCGCATCTCGATAGCTTGATTGCCGCACCGCAAAAGATTGCGACGCGTAAGGCATCCGAAATCGCGCTGACGGCGGCGACGGCAGCGATATCGGAACTGCTGGGTGGATCTGCGGATTTGACTGGCTCCAATTTTACCCGCACTGCGTCCACCAACACATTGGATAAAAACGACTATTCGGGTCGTTATGTCAATTATGGTATTCGCGAATTTGGTATGGCTGCGGCGATGAACGGTATGGCACTACATGGTGGCATCATTCCTTATGGTGGTACATTTCTGATCTTCTCGGATTATTGCCGTGCCGCTATCCGCTTGTCTGCATTGCAAGAAACGCGCGTTATCTACGTTATGACGCATGATTCCATCGGCGTTGGCGAAGACGGCCCGACGCATCAACCTATTGAGCAGATTATGTCGATGCGGCTCATCCCCAATTTGGATGTGTATCGGCCCTGTGACACGATTGAGACCGCCGAATGTTGGGCTTTGGCGATTGAAAGTGCATCCACGCCTTCGGTGCTGGCGCTATCGCGGCAAAATCTCCCGCAACTGCGCACGGACATTAGCGAAAATTTCTCCGCCAAGGGGGCATATAGGCTGCGTGCCGCAACCGCCGCGCGCAAAGTCATCCTTGTTGCAACGGGGTCTGAAGTTGAAATTGCTAATGTGGTTGCGGATAAGCTTGAAGCGCAAGGCATTGGCGCGGACGTTGTCTCGATGCCAAGCTGGGAGCGGTTTGACGTACAACCGGCGTCTTATAAATCTGCGCTGCTACCAACAGATACACTGCGCGTTTCCATCGAGGCTGGCACAACCATGGGGTGGGAGCGATATGTCGGCGACGGGCTTCGGATCGGCATCGACAGCTTTGGCGCTTCTGCGCCCATTGACGCGCTTTACGAATATTTTGGCCTGACGGCTGACAAGATCACCCCGCAAATTGTCGCCCGGTTGGGCTGATAGGAGCAGATATGACAGTGAAAGTAGCAATTAACGGTTTTGGTCGCATCGGCCGTTTGGTCGCCCGTGCGATTTTGGAACGTGATGACCATGATCTGGAACTGGTCGCAATTAATGATCTTGCACCCGCAAAGGCAAATGCCCTGCTGTTCAAACGGGACAGCGTGCATGGCCCGTTCCCCGGCACGGTTGAAGCCGATGGTAATGACATCATTGTCAACGGTAAGCGTATTCATGTGACGGCAGAACGTGACCCAGCCAATTTGCCGCACGCGGCCAATGGCGTCGATATCGCGCTGGAGTGCACCGGTTTCTTTACAGACCGCGCCAGCGCCGAAAAGCATCTCGCGGCAGGGGCAAAGCGCGTCCTGATCTCCGCACCGGGCAAGAATGTGGACAAGACGGTTGTGTTTGGCGTCAACCATGACGTTCTGAGCGCCGCCGATATCATCGTATCAAACGCAAGCTGCACCACTAACTGCTTGGCGCCAATGGCGAAGGTCTTGAACGATGCCATCGGTATCGAGCGCGGGTTGATGACCACGATCCACAGCTACACCAATGATCAAAAGATCCTCGACCAAATTCATGACGACATGCGCCGCGCGCGCGCTGCGGGTATGTCGATGATCCCGACAACGACTGGCGCCGCGCGCGCCGTTGGCGAAGTTATGCCTGAGTTGAAGGGCAAGCTGGACGGTTCGGCCATCCGCGTGCCAACGCCAAATGTCAGCATCGTCGACCTGACCTTCACGCCAAAGCGCGATACGAGTGTTGAGGAAGTGAACGCGCTGTTGAAGGCTGCTTCGGAAGGCGCTTTGCACGGCGTGTTGGCCTATTCGAATGAACCCTTGGTTTCAATTGACTATAATCATTGCTCAGCCAGTTCGACGATCGACAGCTTGGAAACCGCTGTCATCGACGGAAAGCTTGTGCGCGTATTGAGCTGGTATGACAATGAATGGGGCTTTTCCAATCGCATGGTCGATACGGCCGGTGTCATGGGCAAGTTTCTGTAAGGATTGATCAATGGCATTTCGCACGCTCGACGACCTCGGCGATATCAAGGGAAAACGTGCTTTAGTACGCGTTGACCTGAATGTGCCTATGGCTGACGGGCGTGTGACCGATGAAACGCGGATGCGTGCGTTGTTGCCGACAGTGCTGGAACTGGCGGATAAGGGCGCCAAGGTCCTTCTGCTCGCGCATTTCGGGCGTCCCAAGGGCGCAAAGCATAGCGAAATGTCGGTGTCGATGGTGCTCGATGCCTTGCAAGAAGTGCTGGGCCGTGAGATCATGTTCGTACCAGAAATAGCGGGCGACGTTGTTACGCAGTCCATTGGTATATTGGCCGATGGTGATATTGCACTCCTTGAAAACACCCGCTTTTGGCCCGGCGAAGAGAAAAATGATCCGGAACTTGCGCGCGCTGTTGCCGCCAATGGTGATTTCTACGTTAATGATGCATTTTCGGCGGCGCATCGTGCGCACATGTCCACCGAAGGGCTTGCGCATATCCTGCCAGCTTATGCTGGTCGTGCGATGGAGGCCGAGTTAAAGGCGCTTCAGGCGGCTTTGGGCGCGCCTGAACATCCTGTGGCGGCGGTTGTCGGCGGGGCAAAGGTTTCGACTAAGCTTGATGTATTGAACAATTTGGTAACGCAGGTTGACCATCTGATTATTGGCGGCGGTATGGCGAATACCTTTTTGGCTGCGCGCGGTGTCAATGTCGGCAAGTCGTTGTGCGAACATGATCTGGCGGATCAAGCCAATGCCATCATGGAAGCCGCTGATGCCGCAGGCTGTACAGTCCATCTCCCCTATGATGTTGTGACGTCACGCGAATTTCGCGCAAACCCGCCAATCCGGACAGTGAATGTGCATGAAGTTGCGGCGGATGAAATGATCTTGGATGTGGGGCCTGCTGCTGTTGAAGCATTGGCCGATGTTTTGAAAAACTGCCGCACCTTGGTGTGGAACGGGCCATTGGGGGCGTTCGAGATTGAACCATTTGACGCCGCAACGGTCTCATTAGCGCGGACGGCGGCTGCCCTGACCCGTGAAGGATCTTTGGTGTCGGTTGCAGGGGGTGGTGACACCTTTGCCGCACTGGCCCATGCGGGCGTGACGGAGGATTTTACATTTGTCTCGACGGCAGGTGGCGCTTTCCTCGAATGGATGGAAGGCAAGCCACTACCGGGGGTAGATGCTTTAAATATCACTTAAACCAGCGGGGCAATGCCCCGTTTTTTTCAATTGCCGATGCATAGGTATGCAAGGCCAGTCTATAGGATGCCAATGATGAATTACGCCGAAATGCTTGCAAAAGTGTCCACCGCCTCGGGCTTTATTGCTGCACTCGATCAAAGCGGCGGTTCCACTCCTAAGGCGCTCAAGGGCTATGGCATAGAGGAAGATGCCTATACGACCGAAGAAGAGATGTTTGGCCTTATCCACGACATGCGCGCACGGATCATTACCGCACCCAGCTTTTCCGGCGAGAAGGTGCTGGGCGCGATATTGTTCGAACGCACGATGGACGGCGAAGCAGGCGGAAAGCCAGTTCCGACGGCATTGCAAGACCGCGGCGTTGTGCCGTTCCTAAAGGTAGACAAGGGGCTTGAGGACGAAGCAGACGGCGTTCAAATGATGAAGCCAATGCCAGAGCTGGATGCGTTGCTCCACCGCGCCAAAGCCAAAGGCGTGTTTGGCACAAAAAAGCGTTCGGTCATAAACCAAGCCTCGCCATCCGGCATTGCCGCCATCGTAAAACAACAATTTGATGTGGCAGAACAGATCCTCGCAGCTGGATTGATGCCGATTATCGAGCCTGAGGTGAACATCAAAAGCGTTGATCGCGTGCACAGCGACGTCATCTTGCGCGATGAAGTTATGAAAGCGCTCGATAATGTCTCGGCTGACAACAAGGTCATGCTGAAGCTGTCGATTCCAGCAGAAGCAGGTACGTTTGACGCGCTCGTCAATCACCCCCGTGTATTGCGGGTTGTCGCGCTCTCCGGCGGCTATGCCCGTCCAGAGGCATGCGCTGAACTGGCCAAGAATACAGGCATGATTGCGAGCTTCTCACGGGCTTTGTTGGAAGATTTGCGTCACCAGATGACGGCTGAGGAATTTGATGCTGCGCTTGCCAGCGCTATTGACGAAATCCACGCGGCTTCCGCGACCTAGGGGCAGGGCCGCTTATGCGCAAGATGTTTGCCGCCGGCCTAAAGGCCCGCTAATGACCTCGGCATGAGAGAATTTCCCTGCCAATTATACTTGATCTCACCGCTTGAAGTCGGTGGCGATTTTCCCGCCCGGCTTGAGGCCGCCTTATCCGCTGGCCCCGTCGCGGCTTTCCAGTTTCGGGTCAAAGATGTAGATCAGCATGAGGCGGCGGCACTTGCGGAACCATTGCAGGCCATTTGCGCTGCGCATGACGTTGCGTTCATCGTCAATGACAGCGTTGCTTTGGCCAAGCGGTTAAAAGCCGACGGCGTGCATATGGGGCAGGGCGATGGCGACGTTCGTGAGGCACGGGAACTGCTAGGCCGCGACGCCCAGATTGGCGTTACCTGTCACAATAGCCGTCATCTCGCGATGGAGGCAGCGGAGGCTGGGGCCGATTATGTCGCATTTGGCGCTTTTTATCCCACAGCGACGAAGACGGTGGAGCATGTCGCTAATCTCGACACATTACAGAAATGGTCGTTTGTGACGGAAGTCCCCTGCGTTGCCATTGGTGGCATCACCTCAGACAATGCCAAGCCATTGATCGATGCAGGCGCGGATTTCATTGCGGTGAGCGGCGCGGTCTGGAACCATCCCCAAGGTCCCGCCGAAGCGGTCAAGGCGTTCAACGCATTGCTTGCCTAATGGCGTCGTCATCGTTAAGGGCCGCGTTTATCGGCACGTTTTTGCGTGCCTGCTCTTTCCATCTGTCAAGCGAGTATACTCATGAAAATCAACGCGGTTGAAATCAAGCCGGGTAACATATTGGAATATGAAGGCGGCCTGTGGCGCGTTGTAAAGACCGCGCATACCCAACCGGGTAAGGGCGGCGCATATATGCAGGTTGAGCTCAAAAATCTTCGCGATGGCCGCAAGAACAATATCCGTTTTCGTTCGGCGGAAAGCGTAGAAAAAGTACGCCTTGACCAGAAAGATTTTCAGTTTCTCTATGCCGAGGGCGATAATCTGGTGTTCATGGACAAGGAAACCTACGATCAGGTGACTTTGCCAAGCGACCTCCTCGGCGACGCCGCTGCTTTCCTTCAGGATGGCATGGACGTTGTCATGGAAATGTATGATGACGAAGCGCTCTCGGTTGCTTTGCCGGACCAGATTGAGGCTACGATTGTCGAAGCAGACGCAGTGGTAAAAGGCCAAACGGCGTCATCCAGCTATAAGCCTGCAATTCTCGACAATGGCGTCCGCGTTATGGTGCCGCCGTTCATCAGCGCAGGTACGCGGATCGTGGTCGATGTTTACGAACGGGAATATGTCCGGAAGGCTGATTAATGCCGGCATTAACCGGTCTTTTGACCATCATGGAAAAAGCAGCCCGTAAAGCGGGTGGCAAGCTTCGCCGCGACTTTGGCGAGATTGAACATCTGCAGGTTTCGCAAAAGGGGCCAGCTGACTTCGTATCGAAAGCGGACGAGCGCGCTGAAGATACGATTTTCCGTGAGCTCGAGATCGCACGTCCCGACTGGGGCTTCCTGATGGAAGAAGGCGGCGAGATTGCAGGCGCAGATGGTAAACCACGCTTCATCGTCGATCCGCTCGACGGAACGAGTAACTTCCTGCACGGTATCCCGCATTTTGCAATTTCGATTGCCGTGCAAGATCCCAAGCCCGACGGTTCAGGCTGGGGCGATATTTTCGCGGGCCTTGTGTACAACCCGATCACCGACGAAAGCTTCTGGGCCGAACGTGGCAAGGGGGCTTGGCTTGGCAACCGCCGTTTGCGGGTATCTGCGCGCCGTCAGTTGAACGAAGCGCTCATTGCGACCGGCACACCTTATAAGGGCCATGGCGATTTTGAAGAATGGACCAAGATTTTTGGGGCCATTGGACCTTCTGTTTCGGGCATTCGGCGGTTTGGCGCGGCGAGCCTTGATCTCGCTTGGTTGGCCGCTGGCCGCTATGATGGTTTCTGGGAAAGTGGCTTATCTCCTTGGGATACGGCGGCTGGATGCCTGCTTGTGCGCGAGGCGGGTGGCTTTGTAACTGACTATCGAGGACGCAGTCCGCACATCGCAGATGTTCAGGTTTTGGCGGCAAATGACATCCTCCACAGCAAGCTGCACAAGCTGTTGGTTGGCGCCATAAAATAATCGTCGAAAATGGCAGAAAAAATGACGAGTCTTGGCCTTGCAGGTCAGGACTCTTCTGCCTAAAAGCGCCGCAACTCACGGGGTTTCGGAAGCGAGTCTGATATGACTGATTTGTCGCAATATTTGCCCATACTGCTTTTCTTGGTGGTGGCGCTCGCATTGTCGTCGGCATTTGTGTTTTTGCCGATGGGTGTTTCACGACTGACTGGGACGCATAAGCCGACTGAGGCGAAGCTTGCCGAGTATGAGTGCGGCTTTCCCGCTTTTGAAGACTCGCGCAGCCAGTTTGACGTTCGCTTTTACCTCGTTGCGATTTTGTTTATCATTTTCGACCTTGAAGCGGCGTTTTTATTCCCATGGGCGGTCAGCCTGGGTGAAACAGGCTGGATTGGTTGGGGCACCATGATGCTGTTCCTGTTCGAATTGGTCATCGGATTTATTTATGCATGGAAAGTGGGAGCACTCGAATGGGAGTAATCACGCCATCACACTCTGACCTACAAGCGCCAGATGCTGCGTTCTTCAAAGATATCGAGAGCGAAGTAAACGACAAGGGTTTTGTCGTGTCTTCGGCAGAAGATCTGTTCAACTGGGCGCGAACCGGTTCTTTATGGCCCATGACCTTTGGCCTTGCATGTTGTGCGGTGGAAATGATCCACGGTTATATGCCGCGTTACGACTTTGAACGTTTTGGCATCGCGCCGCGCGCGTCACCACGTCAGTCCGACGTGATGATTGTTGCAGGTACGCTTTGTAACAAAATGGCACCTGCTTTACGCAAGGTGTACGACCAGATGTCGGAACCCAAATATGTCATATCCATGGGCAGTTGCGCCAATGGCGGTGGCTATTATCATTATAGCTATAGCGTTGTGCGCGGTTGCGACCGTGTGGTCCCTGTAGACATTTATGTACCCGGATGCCCGCCCACTGCCGAAGCGTTGCTATACGGTATCATGCAGTTGCAGCGCAAAATCCGCCGGACAGGGACCATCGAACGGTGACCCATTCTGCGCCCCTCATCAAAACGCCCGATGGCACGATAGAATCGATTTCAAAAGTGCTTGGTAAGCATATGGTTTCTATTGAAGAGGCCAATAATGAAGTTGCCGTGCACATTCACCGCGATGCGTTGTTAGAGTGTATGCTCCAACTGCGTGATGCATGCGAATATCAGCAGCTCATGGAAATTGCAGGCGTTGATTGGCCCGATCGCGATCCGCGTTTTGAGATTGTCTATTGCCTGCTGAGCCTCACCAAAAATCATCGTATTCGCGTGCATCTGACCACAAATGAAGATCATCCGGTGCCGTCGGTCACCAGCATCTGGCCAGTCGCCGGATGGTTGGAGCGCGAAGTGTTCGACATGTATGGCGTATTATTCTCCGGCAATGCCGATTTACGGCGCATACTGACCGATTACGGCTTTTCCGGACACCCGCAGCGCAAGGACTTCCCGCTGTCGGGCTATGTTGAGCTGCGCTATTCCGAAGAGGAAAAGCGCGTGAAATATGAACCTGTGCAATTGGCGCAGGATTTCCGCAATTTTGATTTTCTGAGCCCTTGGGAAGGCGCGGATTATGTCCTGCCGGGCGATGAGAAAACTGGCGAGGGTGTGCCGCAACAGGCAACGCCCAAAACGACCGATACAGCGACGCAGACTGGCGCCGGTAAGGCTGCGAACAAAGAAGCGGTCAAGCGCAGCGTGCGCAAGCCAAAGGCGACGGGTGACAAGGCATGAGTATTGCACTTCCCCCTTTCGTCATCCTGAAACAAGTTCAGCATGACGCCGTTTATTGTCGAAAGTTGGCGTTATGAGCATGCAGCAAGATCTAGCGCCGACCACTGGCGATGAAGTCATTCAGAATTACACGATCAACTTCGGGCCACAGCACCCTGCGGCGCACGGCGTTTTGCGTCTGGTGATGGAACTGGATGGTGAAATTGTCGAGCGGCTTGACCCGCATATCGGCCTTTTGCATCGCGGCACCGAGAAGCTGATCGAATATAAAACCTATTTGCAGGCTTTGCCGTATTTCGACCGGTTAGATTATGCGTCGCCGATGGCGATGGAGCATAGCTATGTGCTCGCGATCGAGAAACTGTTGGATTTGGAAGTGCCGCTGCGCGCGCAATATCTGCGCGTATTGTTCGCAGAACTGACGCGGATCAAGAACCACACGCTGAACATCGCGCACCACATTATCGATGTTGGCGCGATGACGCCGCCTTTGTGGCTCTATGAAATCCGCGAAGACATTATGGGCTTTTATGAACGGGCAAGCGGCGCGCGTATGCATGCCGCATGGTTCCGTCCCGGCGGCGTGCATCAGGATGTGCCGTTGAAGCTTTTGACCGACATTGCAGAATGGCTCGATGACCGCATGCCACGCTTGTTCGAGGACGCGATGTCGCTGGTGGTCGACAACCGTATTTTCAAACAACGCAATGTCGATATCGCGATTGTTTCAAAAGAAGACGCGATCAAATGGGGCTTTTCCGGCCCGATGATCCGTGGCGCGGGCATCCCCTGGGATATCCGTAAAAGCCAGCCTTATGACGTCTATGACCGGATGGATTTCGATATTCCCGTCGGCACGCGCGGCGATTGCTATGACCGGTTCATGGTCCGCGTCGAGGAGGTGCGCCAATCGGTCCGCATCATGAAGCAATGTTTGCAACAGATGCCCGAAGGCCAAGTATGCAGCGACGACCGCAAGATTGCCCCGCCCAAGCGCGCTGAAATGAAACAGTCGATGGAAGCATTGATCCATCACTTCAAATTGTACACCGAAGGCTTCAAAGTGCCCGCAGGCAGCGTCTATGTCGCCACAGAAAGCCCGAAGGGCGAATTCGGCGTGTATTTGGTCGCCGACGGAAGCAACAAGCCCTATCGCTGCAAAATCCGGCCAACGGCGTTTTCGCATTTGCAAGCGATGGATTTCATGACTCGTGGGCACATGTTGGCCGATACGACCGCAATCTTGGGCGCGCTCGACATCGTGTTTGGGGAATGTGACCGCTAATGTCTCGTGAACTTATGTTTTTGGCATCTGCGGCCTTCGGTTCGGTCGCGTTGGTTGCGGCCTATCTGTACTTATTTCATGCCGAGGTGTCGGCAAAGGAAGTGGGTTCGACCGCTGCTGCCATGATGTTTGGCGCATATATCGGGCGGATTTGGGGACGGAAAGAAGCACATGGCTGACCCGCATTGTCTTGAAATTGTAAAGGGCGCAGTTCAATCGCTGTCGCTTGGAGGTTTCCGGTCATGAGCGCGCGCTTGGCTATCGCACAGCAGATGATCGCGCATTATAATGCGCAAGATGCGGACGCATATGTGGCGTTGATGACCGATAATGCCGCCGAGGCGGGATATCGCGGGGTTGTTGTACGCGACGGGAAAGAGGGTGTTCGTGCGGGATTGAAAGCAATGTTCGCTGAATTTCCGGAAAATAGGGCCGAGATTTTGGCACATTATGCCTTGGGTGATTATGCGGTTTTGCACGAAAAAGTGTATCGTTCATCATCGTCCGAGCCCTTTGAAGTCATAGCGATTTATAGTTTTGAAGGCGGTAAAGTCAGTCGCGTGGAGTTTGTGCGATGACAAATCCTCCGCCCTCTTCATGCGTCACCCTGAATTTGTTTCAGGATCCATCGTGCAGCCAATCCGGCGCGTGCAGTGGGCAAACTGAATCGGAAAAATTGCGTTCGATTTCAAAAATTGAGCGTGCGGATCAATGGACCCTGAAACAAGTTCAGGGTGACGGAGTGTGTGGTGGCTGATTCAGTAGCAATCCCCGACGAAGCCGAAACCCGAGCGAAATGGAGTGCTTTCGCTTGGTCCAAAGCTAATGCGAAAACCGCCGATATGTATATCGGCCGCTACCCCGCCGGGCGTCAGCAATCGGCCGTGATGGCGCTGCTTGACTTGGCGCAGCGCCAGGTAGGCGAAGAAACGCAGACTCAAGGCTGGTTGCCAGTACCGGTGATCGAATATGTCGCTGGCTATCTCGGCATGCCTTATATGCGGACATATGAGGTCGCGACCTTCTACACGATGTATAATCTCGCGCCCGTGGGCCGTTATCATGTGCAGGTTTGCGGCACGACGCCCTGCATGTTGCGCGGGTCGGATGATATTTTGGCGGCGTGCAAGAGCCGTGGTCTGCTGAAAGGTGCGACGACACCTGATGGTATGTTTACGCTGACCGAAGTGGAGTGCATGGGCAATTGCGCGTCTGCACCAATGGTTCAGATCAACGACGATAATTACGAAGATCTCAATCACAGCAGCATGACCGCAATCCTCAAAGACTTGGCCGAGGGTAAGCAACCGAAGGTCGGCACACAATTGCCGGGCCGTCACACGGTGGAGCCTTATGGCGGTGCAACGACCCTGCATGCGATGGTGGACAAGAACCATGACTATCGGGGGGAGTATTGATGTGCTCTCCATCGCTCGTCGTGCTGAACTTGTTTCAGCACAACGCCCTGCCGCTCGTTATCCTGAAACAAGTTCAGGATGACGAAATGATGATTGAGGTATTGCCATAATGGAATTTCTCCCCCTCATCGGCATTGTTATCGCCGCGTTCGTCGCGTGGAAATTGCTCAAGGGCGTCGTTAAGTTGGCCGTTATTGGTTTGCTAGTCGCTGGGGCAGCTTGGTTTTTTCTTGGAGATTTGGGCTAATGCTCGCTGACAAAGACCGCATTTTTACCAATCTATACGGCTATCAGGATTTTGCCCTGAAAGCGGCGCAGAAACGTGGTGATTGGGACAGGACCGCTGCCCTGATGAAAGTCGGGCAGGATGCGATTATTGAGGAAGTGAAAGCTTCCGGCTTGCGTGGTCGCGGCGGCGCTGGCTTCCCGACGGGGATGAAGTGGAGCTTCATGCCCAAGGCGCCGACGCCTGAACGCCCGAATTTCCTTGTCATCAACGCCGATGAATCCGAGCCCGGTTCGTGCAAAGACCGTGAGATCATCCGTCATGACCCGCATAAGCTAATCGAAGGCGCGCTGATCGCTGGCTTCGCCATGCGCGCGCGTGCGGCCTATATCTATATTCGCGGCGAATATATTTTTGAAGCGCAAGTGCTCGAAAAGGCGGTGGCTGAGGCATATTCGGCAGGTTTGCTGGGCAAGAACGCCGCAAAGTCAGGCTATGACTTTGACGTCTTCGTCCATCGCGGCGCGGGCGCTTATATTTGCGGCGAAGAGACCGCGATGATCGAAAGCCTTGAGGGCAAAAAGGGCCAGCCGCGTCTGAAGCCGCCATTTCCGGCAGGCGCAGGGCTTTACGGTTGCCCAACGACCGTGAACAATGTCGAGAGCATCGCGGTCGTGCCAACGATCCTGCGGCGCGGCGCGGCGTGGTTCAAAAGCTTCGGTCGCGAGAATAACCATGGCACGAAACTGTTCCAAATCTCCGGCCATGTCGAAAAGCCATGCGTTGTCGAAGAAGAAATGGGCATCCCGTTCCGCGACCTGATTGAAAAGCATTGCGGCGGTGTGCGCGGCGGTTGGGACAATTTGCTCGCGGTTATTCCCGGCGGTTCGTCAGTACCATTGGTGCCTGCGGCGATGATGATGGACGTGCCGATGGATTTTGATGGCTGTAAGGCTGTTGGCTCCGGCCTTGGCACGGCGGCAGTTATCGTGATGGATAAGTCGACTGATATCGTGCGCGCGATTTCGCGATTGAGCTATTTCTACAAGCATGAAAGCTGCGGCCAATGCACACCTTGTCGCGAAGGCACCGGTTGGATGTGGCGCGTGATGGAAAAGATGCGCACGGGCGATGCCGAAATTGGCGACATTGATACGCTCTATGACGTGACTAAGCAGGTCGAAGGCCACACCATCTGCGCGCTCGGCGATGCAGCAGCGTGGCCAATCCAAGGCCTGATCAAGCATTTCCGACCAGAGATGGAGCGCCGGATTAACGACGCCAAAGGCGACAATATGCTGGAGGCGGCGGAATGAAGGCAATCTTAACGAGACCCGGTTCATTGGTCGCAATCTTGCTATCTGTTGGTTTGTTTTTGATCGGGAGCGCAGCACTTAAGTCCTACGAATCCATACCAATTATTGCGATAGTGCAGGTCGCTGTAGGCGTTGGTGCGATACTAGTCGCACTTCTAGTGCTTGCCCGACGTGCCATGGCACAGCGGCACGGGGATAGATTGTAATGCCTAAAGTCACCGTAGACGGTCTCGAACTCGAAGTTCCGCAGGGCGCAACCGTCTTGCAGGCGTGCGAAATGGCGGGGAAGGAAATTCCGCGTTTTTGCTATCATGAACGGCTGTCGATCGCGGGCAATTGCCGCATGTGCTTGGTGGAGGTTGCCCCCGGGCCACCAAAGCCGCAGGCGTCTTGCGCCTTGCCAGCTACCGAGGGGCAGATCATCCGCACCGATACGCCGATGGTCAAAAAGGCCCGTGAAGGCGTGATGGAGTTTTTGCTCATTAACCACCCGCTCGATTGCCCGATTTGCGACCAAGGCGGCGAATGTGATTTGCAGGACCAAAGCGTCGCTTATGGTCGCGGTGTCTCGCGCTTTGAGGAAAACAAGCGCGCGGTTACCGAAAAATATATGGGTCCGCTCGTCAAAACGGTGATGACGCGCTGCATTCAATGCACCCGCTGCGTCCGTTTTGCTGAAGAAGTGGCTGGCATCGAAGAAGTAGGCGCGATTGGTCGCGGCGAGAATATGCAAATCACGACCTATCTCGAGCACGCCATGCAAAGCGAGCTTTCGGGCAATGTTGTGGATCTTTGCCCTGTCGGTGCCTTGACCGCGAAGCCTTACGCTTTTGAGGCGCGTCCGTGGGAATTGAAAAAGACGCCAAGCATCGACGTCATGGACGCCGTGGGCACCAACATCCGTCTCGACAGCCGGGGCAGGGCCGTATTGCGCGCCTTGCCGCGTATCAATGATGATGTGAATGAAGAATGGGCGTCGGACAAGACACGGCATGCCGTTGATGGTCTGACGCATCGCCGTTTGGACAAGCCCTATATCCGCAAGGATGGGAAGCTGGTTGCGGCAGATTGGGCCGAGGCGTTTGACGCTATTAAAGCGCATTGGTCTGGCGAAGCCGCGGTTCTGGCGGGGGATCAGGTCGATTGCGAAACCATGTTCGCCGCGCGTGAACTGGCGGGGACATCGATGTTAGAAGGCCGCCAGACGGGATTGGCTTATGACACATCGTCGCTTTCGGCGGTGAATTTCAATACGACAATCGCTGGCATCGAAAATGCCGATGTGATCTTATTGGTCGGCAGCGATTTGCGGCGTGAGGCACCATTGGTGAACACGCGCATTCAAAAGGCGGTTCGCAAGCGCGGGGCAAAGGTGTTTGCCATCGGTCCCGTGACCGACCTGACGTATAAGGTTGAGTGGCTGGGCGATGATTTGAGCGCGCTGACCAAATTGCCTAAGGCTTTGTCTGATGTGCTGAAGACGGCTGAACGTCCGGCGATTATCGTCGGCGGTGGCGCGCTGCGTTATGATGGCGTCCACGGCGCGGCGTTGGCGTTGGCAAGCAAGTATAAAATGGTGCGTGATGGCTGGAACGGTTTCAACGTTCTGCACTTTGCCGCCGCGCGTATGGGCGGCCTGATGCTTGGCTACGCGCATGACGGCGGCATTAAAAAGTTGGCAGCGGCTCAGCCGAAGCTGGCGTTTTTCCTTGGCGCGGATGAGGTGGATTACAGCCTATTTACGGATAGCTTCAAAGTCTATGTCGGTCATCATGGCGACAAGGGTGCGCATCATGCCGACGTGATTTTGCCGGGTGCTGCTTATTCCGAAAAATCGGGTACATATGTAAACCTGGAAGGCCGCGTGCAACGCGGCGAGCGTGCGGTATTCCCGCCCGGCGATGCCCGTGAAGATTGGGCCATATTCCGTGCTTTGTCAGATGTTTTGGGCAAGCGCTTGCCGTTTGACAGCCTCGACGCCTTGCGCGCCGAAATGGCGAAGGCCGTGCCTGCCTTGGGCGTTGAAGCGCTGGCGGATTATGGTTGGTCGGAACCATCGCTACCTGCTGATGTGAGCGGCAAAATCGCTGATTATCCGATTAAGGATTTCTACCTGACCAACGCCATTTGCCGCGCGTCCGAAACGATGCAGAAATGCTCGGCGGAATTGGTGAATGGTACGCAATTTTTGGAGGCGGCGGAATGACGCTCAACTTCAGAACACACAACCACGTCGCTCCAGCGGTGGCTGGAGCCTATCTCGTCTTGCGGTTTAGACGGAGAGACGTGATGGACCCCAGCCTGCGCTGGGGCGACGGGAGAATGGTATCATGACATCCTTCTTCCAAAATCTCGGCATGAGTTATGAGGCCGCATGGTTCACCGCGACCATAGCCGGAATCCTCCTAATTGCGCTTCCGCTGATGCTCGCGGTGGCGATGATTATTTATGCCGAACGCAAATTATGGGCGGCTTTTGCGCTGCGCCGGGGACCCAATGTCGTCGGCCCATTTGGGGTGCTGCAAAGTTTCGCTGATGGCTTGAAGGTGTTCTTGCAAGAAACCATCATCCCAAGTGCGTCGAACCGCGGCCTGTTCCTGATCGCGCCGATCATCACCTTCACTGTCGCATTAATGGCATGGGCGGTTATCCCATTTGCCGATGGCGTCGTGCTGTCGAATATCAATGTTGGCTTGCTCTACATTCTGGCAATCAGCAGCTTGGGCGTTTACGGCGTGGTGATTGCCGGATGGGCATCCAACTCCAAATATCCATTCTATTCGGCGATGCGCGCCGCCGCGCAGATGATTTCTTATGAAGTCTCCATTGGCTTCATTTTGATCTGCGTCGTCCTTTGGGCGGGCACGTTCAATATCGGCGGTATTGTCGAGGGGCAGCGCAGTCATGTTTTCGGCTTCATCAACGCTTACGCCTTTAATCCTTTGCTATTCCCAATCGCGGTGATGTTCCTCATCAGCTCAATGGCAGAAACCGCGCGTGCGCCGTTCGATTTGACTGAGGCGGAGAGCGAGCTTGTTGCCGGGTATCAGACCGAATATTCGTCCATGGCCTTCGCTTTGTTCTGGTTGGGCGAATATGCCAACGTCTTGTTGATGTGCGCTTTGAACGCGATCCTATTCTGGGGCGGATATTTGCCACCCGTTGACTGGGCGCCGCTGTACGCCGTTCCAGGCATACTCTGGTTCTTTGCCAAAATCCTGCTGATGTTCTTCATCTTCGCATGGGTGAAGGCAACCGTGCCACGTTACCGTTACGACCAATTGATGCGTCTGGGCTGGAAAGTATTCCTGCCAATCTCGCTCTTCTGGGTATTTTTGGTGAGTGGCTATCTTATGTTCACAGGACATTTCGCATGACCATGATCACGCATCTTATCAAAAGCTTCACTCTGTGGGAATTCGTCAAGGCGCACATGCTGACCTTGAAATATTTCTTCAAGGCAAAGGCGACAATCAACTATCCGTTCGAAAAGAACCCGCTTTCCCCCCGTTTTCGCGGTGAACATGCGCTGCGGCGTTATCCCAATGGCGAAGAACGCTGCATCGCGTGTAAATTATGTGAGGCGGTGTGTCCTGCCTTGGCCATTACCATCGAGTCCGAACCACGCGAGGACGGTAGCCGCCGGACGACGCGCTATGACATCGACATGACCAAGTGCATTTATTGCGGGTTCTGCCAAGAGGCTTGCCCGGTCGACGCCATTGTCGAGGGTCCGAACCTCGAATTCGCAACAGAAACGCGTGAGGAATTGCTTTACGACAAGGCCAAGCTCCTCGACAACGGCGCAAAGTGGGAGCGGGCAATCGCCGCGAACCTTGCCGCCGATGCACCCTATCGTTAAGGGCGACCCATCGTGATCCAACTCGTCTCTTTCTATATCTTCGCGAGCATCGTCATCGCGTCCGCCGCGATGGTCATTTTTGCCCGCAATCCGGTGCACAGTGTGCTGTGGTTGATTGTTGCCTTCTTCAACGCGGCAGGCCTTATGGTGCTGATCGGTGCAGAGTTCATCGCAATGTTGCTGGTCATTGTCTATGTAGGTGCGGTCGCGGTCTTGTTCCTGTTCGTCGTCATGATGCTCGACATTGATTTTGCCGAATTGCGCGCGGGCTTCGTCAAAAACGTGCCGCTGGGTTTGTTGTTAGCAATTGTCTTGGTGGCGGAGCTTGTGCTTGGCATTGGCGCCTATCAAGCTGGTGCTGTGAAGCTTGGCACGCCCGAGGTCGGGGTCGCGACGGTATCGGCAACGGTGCCAAATATCGAGGCTATTGGCGCCTTGCTGTACAGCAAATATGTGTTCCTTTTCGAAACTGCAGGGTTGATCTTGTTGGTCGCGATGGTCGGCGCAATTGTTCTGACGCATCGCCGCAGCCACGGCACGCGCGGCCAGAATATCAGCAGCCAAGTCCAGCGCCGTCCGCAAGACGCGACGCGTAATGTTAATCAGCCCGTCGGGCAGGGGATTGAGCTGTGATTGGTATCGAACATTATCTCGTCGTCAGCAGCATATTGTTCGTTATGGGCGTGCTTGGCATTTTCCTGAATCGTAAGAATGTCATCATCATCCTGATGGCGATTGAGCTCATATTGCTTGCGGTCAACATCAATCTGGTGGCGTTCAGCGTGTTTTTGGGCGACCTGACAGGGCAAATTTTCGCCATGTTCGTGCTGACCGTTGCGGCGGGTGAGGCTGCGATTGGACTTGCGATATTGGTTATTTATTTCCGGGGCCGTGGAACCATAGCCGTTGATGATGTCAACCGGATGAAGGGATAACATCCAGTGACTGCAATCCATTTCATTGTTTTCCTGCCGCTTTTGGCTGCGCTTGTCGCAGGGCTAGGGCAGCGCTTCATTGGCGCATTGGCAGCAAAGACCATCACAACCGCTGGTTTGTTTATTGCCGCGTTTCTGAGCTGGCCGATCTTCATCGGTTTCCTGAACGGCAGCGAAACCGCTTATGTTCAACCCGTGATGAGTTGGGTGCAGTCGGGTGATCTAACCTTTGACTGGGAATTGCGCGTCGATGCGCTGACCGCCGTCATGCTTGTGGTGATCACCAGCGTATCGGCGCTCGTCCATCTTTATAGCTGGGGCTATATGGAGGAGGATCCAGATCAGCCGCGCTTCTTTGCCTATCTGTCGCTGTTCACCTTTGCGATGTTGATGTTGGTGACTGCCAACAATCTAGTGCAGATGTTCTTTGGATGGGAAGGCGTTGGCCTCGCGTCTTATTTGCTGATCGGCTTTTGGTACAAAAAACCCAGCGCAAATGCGGCGGCGATTAAGGCATTTGTCGTCAACCGCGTCGGCGACCTTGGCTTCATGCTCGGCATTTTTGGCATATTCTGGCTGTTCGGCACCGTTTCGATCCCCGAAATCCTCGCTGCGGCTCCCGATAAGGTCGGATCAAGCATTGGTTTCCTTGGCCTGCGCGTGGATACCATGAGCTTGCTGTGCATATTGCTGTTCATTGGCGCGATGGGTAAATCGGCGCAGCTTGGGCTGCACACATGGTTGCCGGACGCGATGGAAGGTCCAACGCCAGTTTCCGCGCTGATCCACGCAGCGACCATGGTGACCGCAGGGGTGTTCATGGTGTGCCGTCTGTCGCCCTTGTTTGAAACCAGCCAGTTCGCGCTCGATGTGGTCACGATAGTTGGCGCGACGACTGCAATCTTTGCCGCCACAGTTGGCCTGGTGCAGACCGATATCAAGCGTGTGATCGCGTATTCTACCTGCTCGCAGCTCGGCTATATGTTCTTTGCGGCAGGCACCGGCGCTTATGGTGCGGCCATGTTCCATCTGTTCACGCATGCATTTTTTAAGGCGTTGTTGTTCTTGGGCGCTGGTTCGGTGATCCATGCGATGCACCATGAACAGGATATGCGTTATTATGGCGGCTTGCGGAAACACATCCCGCTGACATTCTGGGCGATGATGGCGGGCACGTTGGCCATTACCGGCGTTGGTATTTTGGGTGTGGGCGGATTTGCGGGCTTTTATTCCAAGGATGCGATTATCGAGGCCGCGTTCGCGAGCGAGTCCACCTACCATATGTATGGCTTTGCCATCGGCGTGATCGCGGCTTTGCTGACGAGTTTCTACAGCTGGCGTTTGATGTTCCTAACCTTCTTTGGAAAGCCACGTTGGGACCAGTCTGAGCATATTCAGCACACGGTGCATGACCATCATGATCATGGCGACCATGACGCACATGCGCATGCCACGTCCAGTGACGGAACGGCGGGCTATCATCCGCATGAAAGCCCATGGTCGATGCTGATGCCTTTGGCGCTGCTGACCATAGGCGCAGTTTTTGCAGGTTTTGTTTTCCACAATGCGTTTATTGATGCGGACGCTGGACAAGCGTTTTGGGCAAACAGCACGCTCTATTTCAACGCGCATTTGATGCATGCCATGCACGAGGTACCCTTGTGGGTGAAATTGTCGTCGACGGTGGCTATGCTCATTGGTCTGACCACGGCCTATTTAATGTATCAGCGATCGGAAGATGCACCACAACGTTTGGCGGCGACCTTTGGTCCAATCTACCGTTTCTTCCTCAATAAATGGTATTTTGACGAACTGTATAATTTCGTTTTCATACGCCCCGCTTTTTGGTTCGGGCGTCTGTTCTGGAAGCAAGGCGACGTCGGGATCATTGACCGTTTTGGTCCTAATGGTTCGGCGGCTTTGGTGTCCTTCGGTAGCAAATTGGCTGTGCGAATGCAGTCGGGTTATCTTTATACATATGCGCTTGTGATGCTTCTTGGCTTAGTTATCGCCGTGAGCTGGATGATGGTGAGAGTGTAATGAACGCCCCGGATATCCCTGTACTTTCGATCATGCTGGCCATTCCGGTGGTCGCAGCGGCAATTTGCCTTTTTGTCCGTGCGGAGCTTGCGCGCATCATTGCGCTGTCCGCGACATTATTGAACCTGCTGCTTGGTGTCGTGCTCTGGATCAATTATGATCCAGCGGGCGCGCAGTGGCAGTTTACCGAAAGCGCGACCTTGTTTGGCCCCATTGGCTGGCGGCTTGGCATTGACGGCATTTCGCTGACTTTGATTATGCTGTCGGTATTCCTGATGCCCATTTGTATTGGTGCAAGCTGGGTATCCATTCAAAAGCGCATTGGCGAATATATGGCGGCGTTTCTGCTGATGGAAACGCTGATGATTGGCGTTTTTGCGGCGCAGGATTTGTTGCTATTCTACATCTTCTTTGAAGCTGGCCTGATCCCAATGTATCTCATCATCGGCATTTGGGGCGGACAGGACCGCATCTACGCGTCGTACAAATTCTTCCTCTACACCTTGCTTGGCTCCCTCGTGATGTTGATCGCGATGCTTTGGATGATCCAATTTGCGGGTACGGCGGATATTCCAACCTTGCTAAATACCGATTTCCCCGCAGAAGCCCAAAAATGGCTGTGGTTAGCATTTTTCGCGTCTTTTGCGGTAAAAATGCCCATGTGGCCAGTGCATACTTGGCTGCCCGATGCCCATGTTCAGGCACCCACCGCCGGTTCAGTCATATTGGCTGGCGTGCTGCTTAAAATGGGCGGTTACGGTTTTTTGCGGTTCTCGTTGCCGATGTTCCCAGAGGCCAGTGCTGACTTCATTCCATTGGTCTTTGGCCTGTCGATGGTTGCCGTGGTGTACACCTCGCTTGTTGCATTGGTGCAGCAGGATATGAAAAAGCTGATCGCATATTCCTCGGTGGCGCATATGGCGATTGTGACCGTCGGCCTGTTCACCTTTAACCAGCAAGGTATTGAAGGCGCGATCATCGTGATGTTGAGCCATGGGCTCGTTTCGGGCGCGCTCTTCTTATGCGTTGGCGTCATCTACGACCGGCTGCATACGCGCGAAATCAGCCGTTATGGCGGCCTCAGCGTCAATATGCCCAAATATGCTTTGTTGTTCATGCTGTTCACCATGGCAAGCGTAGGCTTGCCTGGCACCAGCGGGTTTATAGGTGAGTTTTTGAGCCTAGCTGGCGCGTATAAGGTTTCTACTTGGGCCACATTCATTGCGACCACGGGCATCATCCTTGGCGCTGGCTATATGTTGTATCTCTACCGCCGCATTGCATTCGGGCCGCAGGTTAATGCCGATGCCGCCGCAATGTCGGACGTCAATGGCCGTGAAATGTGGTTGCTTGCGCCGATTGCTGTCGTGGTTTTGTGGATGGGCGTATATCCTGAAACATTCCTAGCACCCATTCGCCGCGACGTGGCAACGATTGTCGCCCGCATTGAACGTGCTGCACCCGTAGGTGACAGCAAGCTGAAATTAGTCGACCCGACAACTGCGCGGTATCGAGTAGTGCATGGTCCGGAAAAAAACTTGGCTGAGGGGAGCCATTGATAATGGAACTGAACGCCTCTCTTTCTCTGGTTCGTCCGGAAGTCATCTTGAGCTTTTCTGCGCTTGGCCTGCTGCTTTTGGCTGCGTGGCGTGAACAGGCGGGCCGCCTGATTAGCATATTGGCGATAGTGGCGCTTGGTGCCGCTGCTGCGTTTGTCATCAGCTTTATGATGAATGGCACAAATTTATCCGCCTTTGATGGTCTTTTGGTCAATGATTCCTTCGGGAATTTTTCCAAGATACTGATCTTCATTGCGGCCGCGATCTCGTTGATGATTGCGCCCCGCTTCTTGGAAAATGCGGGGGCCATGCGGGCCGAATATCCGGTGCTGATCCTGTTGTCTTGTGTTGGCATGGGCGTGATGGTGTCGGCAACCGACCTGATTTCTCTCTATATCGGTCTAGAGTTGCAGAGCTTATCTGCTTATGTGCTCGCCAGCTTTGTGCGCTCGGACGGCCGTTCAGCCGAAGCAGGACTAAAATATTTTGTCCTTGGCGCACTCGCCAGCGGCATGCTCTTGTTCGGCGCGTCTTTGGTATATGGCTTTGCTGGATCGACAAGCTTTGCTGCTATCGGCGCGGCCATGGATGCGGAAGTCGGCCTCGGCTTGATTTTCGGCATTGTATTCATCCTCTCTGGCCTTGCCTTTAAGATAAGCGCCGCGCCGTTCCACATGTGGACGCCGGACGTGTATGAAGGCGCACCTACGCCCGTGACCGCCTTCTTCGCGAGCGCGCCAAAGGTTGCCGCCATCGCACTGACGATCCGCATCGTGCTTGAGGCATTTGGCTCGCAAATATTGGTGTGGCAGCAAATCATTATCGCCGTTGCGTTGATGTCGATCATCATCGGTGCAGTTGGCGCCATTGGTCAGCAAAATTTGAAGCGGCTGATGGCTTATAGCTCGATCAACAATGTCGGCTTCATCCTGATTGGGCTAGCCACGGGAACGGAGCAGGGCATTTCTGCGATGCTGGTCTATTTGGTGATCTATGTTGCCATGACCTTAGGCAGCTTTATCTGCCTAATGCAGTTGAAGGATAAGGATGGCGGCTATCGTGAAGAGTTTGCCGACATAGCCGGTCTATCCAAGACGCGTCCGCCCTTGGCTGCTGCGTTGGCCATTTTCATGTTCAGCCTTGCGGGCTTTCCGCCCTTATTCGGTTTTTGGGGTAAGCTTGTGGTGTTCAACGCCGCTGTGGCCGCTGGCCTGTTACCACTGGCGGTCATCGGCATAACCGCATCCGTCATTGGCGCATTTTATTATCTGAAGGTCGTCAAGGTCATGTATTTTGATGATGCTGCGGATGTGATTGTTGACAGCGATGATAAGGTTCTCGTCTGGACCGGTGGCCTATTGGCCGCTGCGAACTCACCTTTGGGCTATTTCGCCATACCTGCGCTTGGCCTGTGGACAGCTTATGCTGCGAGGGCGTTGTTCTGACGCCTATCTTTGAAGAAGTTGCGCTCACTGGGTCAACGAACGCGGACCTCTTAATCCGGGCGGCGCAAGGCGCACCCGAAGGGCTATGGCTTCGCGCAGATGCGCAAGATGGCGGGCGTGGGCGACTTGGCCGTGTTTGGGAAAGCCCAAAGGGTAACCTCTTTGCCAGTTGCATTGTGCGCTTGCGCGATACGGACCCTTTGCCGGCGAGCCTAGCTTTTGTAGCGGCCGTTGCAGTATATGACGTGGTCCGACAGTTGGCGCCGCAAGTTGATATCATCCTGAAATGGCCGAATGACATTCTGGCGCAAGATGGATCAAAGTTATGCGGCATATTGTTGGAGCGTGCGTCGGATGCAGTGGTCGTGGGCATTGGCCTTAACCTTGTCTGGCATCCGCAAAATCTGGACCGGAAGGTGTCTGACCTATTGACGCTTGGTGCAACACCGCCAGATGCGCAGACAGCATTGGAGATCGTGGCCGAGGCGTTTGCGCGCTATCTCAAAATCTGGCGGCAGTCGGGGCTGAACATTATCGTCCGGCATTGGGACGCGCACGCCCACCCACGCGGCACAGCCTTGTCGGCGAAATTACCTGATGGTGAGGAAGTGGATGGCCTTTATTCCGGCCTCAATGATGATGGTGCGTTGCGGCTTCGCTTGGCGGATGGATCAATTCGTGCCATTCACGCTGCCGATGTTTTTCTAATTTAGCAGGGGTGGGCTATGCTGCTCGCGATTGATACGGGTAACAGCAATGTGAAATTTGCATTGGTCGATGACGCTGGCGAAATATTGCAGCGATGGCGCATTGCGACCGATGCGCGGCGTACGGCGGATGAATATGCCGTATGGTTGGATCAATTAATCCAGATGGCCGGCTTTCGCCGCAATGATATTAAAGCGGTCATTATCGCCACGGTTGTGCCGCGTGCTCTGCACAATCTGCAGTTGCTCGCGACGCGCTATTTTGGATGTGAGGCCTTAGTTGCCGGACGCGGAGGCGTTGGTTGGGGTATCCCCTTGCGCGTAAAGGAACCGCACGCCGTTGGCGCTGATCGCGCCGTAAACGCGATTGCGGCGCAGTCTTTGGCCGACGGGCACAAGGTCGTCATCAGCTTTGGCACAGCAACGACCTTTGATTATATTGGGCCAGATGGTTCCTATCGCGGGGGTAGCATCGCGCCGGGCGTTAACCTGTCACTCGATGCGCTCTATGCCGCTGCAGCCATGTTGCCGCGAATTGCAATCGAACCGCCGCCAAATGAAAGCGTTATTGGCACAACGACTGTTGGACAAATGCAGATTGGCATCTATTGGGGCTATGTGGCGATGATCGAAGGGATACTCGCACGGATGAAAGCTGAAATTGGTGAACCCGTATCGGTCATTGCAACCGGTGGTTTGGCCATATTGTTTCAGCAACATGGACATTTATTTGACCGGGTAGAGCCCGATTTGACGCTGCGGGGGCTGGCGCTTTTATACAGGAATAGAGACATTAACTCATGACGACCCCAAAAAATGAACTGCTTTTTCTTGCCCTTGGCGGGTCCAACGAAATTGGAATGAACGTCAATTTATACGGTTGTCAGGGCAAATGGGTGATGGTCGACTTGGGCCTTACATTTGCGAATTCGGAATATCCCGGCATTGACCTTGTCCTGCCTGATCTGGAATTTATTGAAAAGCGCAAGGGCGACCTTCTAGGTATCGTCCTAACGCACGGCCATGAAGACCATATCGGCGCAGTTGCTTATTTTGCCGCCGACTTGGGCGTGCCACTTTATGCCACACCCTTCACGGCAACGCTCATCCGCGGCAAGCTGGAGGAAGAAGGCATTGCCGACATTGTGGAACTCAACGTGATCCCGATGGAAGGCGCGTTTTCCTTGGGGCCGTTCGACTTTGAATTGGTCACCTTGGCCCACTCGATCCTCGAAATGAGCGCTTGCTTGATCAGCACGCCTTATGGGAAAATTTTTCATACAGGGGACTGGAAACTGGACCCGCGCCCGGTATTGGGCACGCCGTCGACCCAAGAAGCGTTGACCGCCATTGGCGATAGCAAAGTGTTGGCGATGGTCTGCGATTCCACCAACGTATTCAATCCAGAAACCAGCGGCAGTGAAGGCAGCGTGAAGGATGATTTGCTCAAGTCCGTCAAGGCCGCCAAGGGCAGGGTCGTTGTCACAACCTTCGCCTCTAATGCCGCGCGGTTGCAGACCCTAAGCGAAGTCGCGCGCGAGAGTGGTCGCACCTTATGTTTCGCAGGGCGCTCGCTCCACCGGATTATTGAAGCCGCACAGGCCAATGGCTATCTGAAAGATATGCCAAAGACGGTGGATATGGAGAGCGTCGATAGCCTCCCACGTAAGGATGTTATCGTGGTCGCCACTGGCGGGCAGGGCGAAGCGCGCGCCGCTTTGGCGCGCATATCCGAGGGCAATCATCCCGTGAAGCTGGAAGCAGGCGACACGGTTATTTTCTCGTCGAAGCAGATACCGGGTAATGAAATCGCCATTGGCGTTATCATGAATAAGCTTGCCGAACGTAACATCCTGACGGTTACCGAAAAGCAGGCGCATGTCCATGTGTCCGGTCACCCGGGGCAGCCGGAACTTGCCGCGCTTTATGATTGGATTCGGCCAGAAGTCCTTATTCCCGTCCATGGCGAGCGCCGGCATATGGCCGAACAGGCACGGTTTGCGCGGGCGCACGGCGTACCAAAGGCCGTGGTTCAGTCCAATGGCGACGTTGTGCGCCTTGCGCCGGGCGAACCTAAAATCATCGGCAAGGAACGCACTGGCCGCTTGATCCTTGATGGGGACACGATCATCGCCGCTGATGGCGCGACATTGAATGAACGTCGCCGCCTGTCATGGTATGGCTTGATTTCGGTCGCCTTCGCGCTGGATGCTAAAGACCGGATGCTGGGGAACCCTGAAATTCGATTGCATGGTGTGCCGATTGAGGAAGATCTGGACGATTTTCTGGAAGAAGCCACTGCCGCTGCTGTTAAGGCGGTGAAGGACCATCGGGGTGACTATGACAAGTTGCGCGAAACTGTGCGTTTGGCTGTGCGCCGTGTCGCGGTAAGCTGGACGGGTAAGAAACCGATCGTGGATGTTTTGATAGTGGAGACCGCATGACCTGGACCTCGATTGTTGCCATTTATCTTCTCTTTTGGGTGATGTCGGCGTTTGTCATTTTGCCCATCGGTGTCCGTACGCATGACGAACTAGGCCTGCCAAAAACCCCCGGCCAAGCAGATAGTGCGCCTGGGAATTTTCAGCCTCGGAAGATATTGCTGAGAACGACAATGCTTTCGGCTACTTTGTTTGCGTTATATTACGCCAATTACAGCTATGACTGGATAAATCGCGACAGTTTCGACGGATTGTTTAACCCGCCCGTTTAAAGCTTAGGGCCCGACCCTAGTTGCGCAGCCGCTCAATAGCTTGCGCCAGCGCCACGTACAACTTGCCAATATCCGACGACAGCAAGGTAACGCCGATTGCGTTCCCATCGCGCGTGCTGAGCAACAGGCGCATGATGCCTTCGAAATCATGCACATAACGGTTTACATGTTCGCGGAACATGCTGTCATCGCTATAATGTTTGGCAATGATCTTTGCCTCACGCGAATCCAGCAAACGCACGGCGCGACGGGTAAACACGCCCCGGTCACCCTTTAAATAGGCTGCCCATGCGGTATCGGTCACGTCGTTGGATAATATTTTGGTGACGTCGATAGCTGTCGAATTCAAAGATTCGGTCAAAATCACCATGCGGCGTGCAAAGCTCTCATCTTGGACCGATTCAAAGCTGTTGATGGTATCAGCAATTCGGCCTTCAAGGCTCGTCGTCATGTCGTTGAGTTCGCCGAGTTGCTTGGTCACCAAGGAAGAGGCGGTTCCCGACAATTCGATGTTGCGCGATATGGCTTCCTGCACAGCTTCGTTCATCGACGCGACCTGCGCATCCAGTGCATTGGCCAATGCAGCGCGGTTTTGTTCGGTCAACTGATCAGCAATATGCGCCAGTTCCTCATCGAGGATTTTGCGGCTGCTCTCTGCGGCAGCGCGCGTTGTTTCACGTACACGGAGCAAGGACGTTACCAAGCTGTCATTAGCTTGGTCCGACATGTCTTGCAGCAGGGCCTGCGTTTGCTTGAGCGCAGCGCCAAGGGCATCTACTTGGTCATGGCGTGCGGCAAAATGGGCATCGCTCTCGACCATAAGTGCGCCAACTGCATCATGTTGCGCAGAGAATGATTGCTCAATTTCGTTGAGCTTTTCAAGCGTTCCGTCGCTTATATTGTCGAGCGCTTCTGCGGCGGCAAGAGCTGAGTTCACTTGCTCTATGCCTTGTGTCATGCGCGCGTTTACGCTGTCCATTGCGGCGGGAATCTTATGACCTATTTCCAGATTGGCCGCGTTGAGAGATGCAATCAACTTGTCCGATTGGTCAAGTAAGTCGGCTGTGGTTGATTGGTTGTCAGACAGGGCGCTTCCCAGCGAACGGGTGCTTTCGTCCAGCGCCGATACGGCAGAGGCAAGTTTCGACGTCTGGTCAGTGGCTGTGCGGTCAATCTCTGAAATCTGTGCGGCACTATTTTGAATATGTTCGCTAATATTCGCGATCATGGACTGTATGCGCGCTTCTTCTTGGCTGGATTGGGCTTCTATGTCACCCAAAGCCCGACGCAGGTCGGCGAGGTTGGACAGAATTTGCGCTTTGCTGCCGGTAACGAGAGCGTCGACATCGCTTGCTGCCTGCGCGATGCCATTGGAAATCGCTTGTGCGGCGCTGTCCATAAGCGTGGCCATTTCGGCGCTTCGGTCCAGTGCTTCGGTGCTCGTATTATCCAGCAGCTTTATACTGTTACCCAAAGATTGCTCTAGCCGGATGGACAAATCATCGGCGCGCGTTTCGACATTCTCAATATACTCGCTCACCGACTTACCCGCCTCGCTAACGCGTTCAAGGGCAGTGATCAGTGTCTTAATTTGAACCTGGGCATCATTACCCGTGCTTCCGATCTGGTTGCTGACATCTTTGGCAGCGCTCGTGACCACGGGTAAATTTTTGCGGAGTTGCTCCAAATTCATATTGGCGGCGTTACTCACCGATTCCAGCGTCTTTGCCTTTTCATCGCTATCGGCAAGAGCCGCCGATAACAACTGCGCAGATTCCATCAGGTTTTTTGATGACTGGCGACCCAATGTTTCGAGTTCTTGCGCATTTTGCGACAGAAATTGGCGCGCGAGGGATATTTCTTCGTTGACCGTCCGCATCCGTATGGCCAACGCAACGCTTTCGGTCCGCAACATTTTCGCAATCCGGCCAAAGCGCATGGCTTCCCGGCTGCTGTTGCGCATGACCAGCAACCACAGGACAGCAATTAAAAGCGTCGGCATGGCCCAAGTCGCGATCAGCGTTACAAGCCGGTCATTGTTCATGGCAAATTGCGCTTCAGACCAATACGTCAGGCCAAAAAACGCCGACCATCCGGCGAACGCGACCAACAACAGGGTCGGGGCAATATATCGCCCGACAGCATCGCGGTGAGGCGTTTCGTCCGCAACATCATCATAATCATAGGCCGCCGCTTGATCATCTTCAGCAGCGTCTTCGGCGTTGCTGCCAATGGCCGGCAAAGCCATTTCTTGATCGGTTTCAGTGTTTTCGCGGTTCATGCCGACGATTTTGGAGCGTGTAGTCATGGAGCCTATTTAACACATTATTCGGGGAGAGAAACGCAAACTTATCAAATTGTAGAAAGGGAAATGAAATGACCGAGGACTAAGGCGTATTTCGTCCTCTTATGGCAAATAAATAATCGCAACCGAGCGCTTTAATGCGGGATATCGGTCGGCATCATATATTTCTGTTGGCAAAACCGCCTTAACATTCATATCGGGACAATGGCCTCCGTTCGAACTCCGATTTTCCCGACCATCGCTTTGCTATCCGTTGCAGGCGATAATGGTAGTGAACAGGATGCGGTGACCGGTGCCGTGCGTTCGGACTTGGCGGGCCTGTCCTTGATTGAATATCAGATAATGACGCTCGCGCGTGCCGGTATCCAAAGGTTCCTGATTGAAGTCGAAAATGTCGACGGTTCTTTAACCGCGCTGGCCGACCGGTGTCGCCTGCGCAAGCTGACGGTCGATTTTGTCCGCACCGGTGCGGATATTCTGCGTTACGTCGACGCCGACGATCGCATATGGGTGCAATCAGGGCAGTTGTATGTGCAACTGGGTTTGATTGAAACGCTTCTTAAATCCAGCGAAAATTTCATCGCAACCATTGATGGGCGTGACGAAAATGGCGCGTTTGAACGGGTTGATATCAACACAAGATGGGCTGGTGTCTCGATTGTGGGATATGACGCTATTGCCATGCTGCGTGACCTGCCAGAGGACTGGAGCATCCTATCATCCCTGCTGCGGCAGGCGTTGCTGGCCAAGGTTCCGTTCCGTCCACTGTCTCAACAGCATGTTCATAATGGCACGCTAACCGTTCTGACGGGCGCGCAGGATTTTTCGGAACTCAATCGCCAGATACTCCGGCGACGTGTGGCCAGCCGGGCAGGGTATATTGAGGCATATGTGTTCGGGCCAATCCTTGCCCGTCTCGTTCCACTCATCTGGCAGAGCCCGACAGCCGTAACTGTGACCAAATTCGCAAGCCCTGTGATAGCTTCAGCGGCAGTTGCCTTGGGGCTTGGAAACCACGCAATAGCAGCAAGTGTCGCTGCATTTCTATCCATCGCGGCAAACGCACTACGTTTGGCGGCAACAGATGATGCGGATGGCAGTGATCACATACAAAGCCTGTCTGTTGTCACTTGGACGCTGATTATACTGGCGATATTTGGTAGCGCTTATGTCACGACACCCGATCAGAACAATGGCTTGTTCGCTGCGTTTGCAGTGGCCTCAATCGGATATCTTACCCACAGAATGGCGATGCCAGACTGGGCGAAACAATTGCTGCATTCCCCTGCTGCTTTGGCATTTTTAGCTATCATTGGGACAGCCACCGTTGGAATAATTTCGGCATTACAATGGATTATGGTATTCCAACTTAGCGTCCTGATAATCGCCAACAAGACGCGCGACGCCGAAGGAAAAAAGTCTATCTAAGCTTAAAGGCGCGTTAACCCAACAGCCCTATAGCCGTGGTTGTTAACTATTTGGGATTGGCGTTGAAGCCACCGTTTGGCCACCCAGAAGCTTTCAGTTGCGCGGCACCATATGTCGTCGCGCGGCTCCTTGGAGTTGCGGAAGGCGGAGGCGCAATGTTTACGCTCCGCCTTCCACGATAATTTAGCGCGCGTCTAAGCTTGGGTAAGGACGGTGATTTGGTCCGGTATACAACTGACGCGGGCGGCCAATTTTCTGCGCAGGATCCGAAATCATTTCGTTCCACTGGGCAACCCAACCCACGGTCCGCGATAGCGCAAACAAAACGGTGAACATTTCTGTTGGGAAACCAATTGCCGACAGGATGATGCCGGAATAGAAATCGACATTCGGGAACAGCTTCTTCTCAATGAAATATGGGTCGTTCAAAGCCATTTCTTCGAGTTGCATCGCAACGTCGAAAATAGGATCGCTGATGTTCAGTTCTGTCAGAACCTCACGAACTGTCTTCTGCATAACCGAGGCACGCGGGTCATAATTTTTATAAACGCGATGGCCAAAGCCCATCAAGCGGAACGGATCATTCTTGTCCTTCGCCCGCTCGATATAATGCGGAATGCGATCAGGGGTGCCGATTTCGCGCAACATGTTTAACGCAGCTTCGTTCGCACCGCCATGCGCTGGGCCCCACAGGCAAGCGATACCAGCGGCAATACAGGCGAAGGGATTCGCGCCCGATGATCCGGCCAAGCGGACAGTCGAGGTGGACGCGTTCTGTTCATGGTCGGCATGCAGGACGAATATCCGGTCCATTGCGCGCTCAATGACAGGGTTCACGACATATTTTTCCGCTGGAACGCCGAAGGTCATGCGCAGAAAATTGCCCGTGTAGGACAAGTTGTTGTCAGGATAGACAAAAGGCTGCCCGACCGAATATTTGTAGGCCATGGCCGCAATTGTGGGCATCTTCGCGATCAAGCGATGGCTTGAAATCATCCGGTGTGTCGGGTCACTGATGTCGGTGGAGTCATGGTAAAATGCGGAAAGCGCGCCGACCACGCCGCACATGATCGCCATAGGGTGTGCATCGCGTCGAAAACCACGGTAGAAAGTTGCCAATTGTTCGTGCAGCATGGTGTGCCGCGAGATGGTTTGGCTGAACTTGTCCAATTGCGCTTTGTTAGGCAATTCGCCGTTCAACAGCAGATAGGACACTTCCATAAAGCTGGACTGCTCGGAAAGCTCTTCGATGGAGTATCCGCGGTGCAGAAGGATGCCTTTGTCACCATCAATAAAGGTCAGCGCGGACTCACAGCTTGCCGTCGAGGTGAAGCCAGGGTCAAAGGTGAAATGGTCCGACGCCCCGTAGAGCTTGCGGATGTCAATCACGTCAGGGCCTTCTGTACCCTGCATGATGGGCAAGTCATATATGGTGTCGCCAACGGTTAGCGTTGCGTTTTTATCGGCCATTTTCAAACTCCATATCTACTAAGCTAATTACCGGACCGCCCATTAGTAGGGCATTTTTTTTAATTTCACGGGACGCGGGAGACGCCCGTGACGACAATCTAAGACCGTTTAAATGCCAATATATCGTGGGGAGAAAATGGCTATATCGTTGCCTAGCCCAATGATAGGAAATTCCATGGGCGTCAAGGCAAACAATAGCTTCTGCATCGTGGATAAATTGCGCTTTTGCTCTCTGATGCTAAATATCTGTCGTGGAACAAAAATTTGGCAATTTTGTCGCGGATGGAAACGTCCGATATGGTGCGCAACGGACGCTGTCTGCGGTTCTGGAAAACTGGCTCGACCGCGAACGCGACCAATTACCCTTATGGTTTCCCGTTGGTATCGGATTCGGCGTCGCATTCTGGCAGTTTTTTGGCAGTTCTGCTTGGGCAGGATTGGCCATGTCAAGTGCCTCCTTGTTGTTTTTCGGGAACTTGGCACCACCCTATAGCCGGTTGCGGCAGTTGGCCCGAATGGCTGCTATGGCGATAATGCTTGGGTTTCTCCTGATTGCCTTACGATCAACGACCGTTGCCCAGCCCGTTTTAGGAAAAATTTGGGTTGGGGAGTTTTACGGGCGAATTGAAGCGGTTGAAAACATCTCCGCGCGCAATGTCTTTCGGCTACGGCTCGCAACTGGCAGCAATTCCGATTTGCCGCCATTTGTGCGCGTCAACCTGTCACCGGAACAATATCAAGACGACTTCCAACCCGGCGCGATCATCCGCCTGCGCGCGCGTCTGCTGCCGCCTGCTGGGCCAACCTTGCCCGGCGGATATGACTTTGCCCGGCGCGCATGGTTTCTACAGATCGGTGCAACGGGAACGGCTTTGGGCGAGGTGCAGTTGCATCAAAAAGCAGACCGCGGGGCTTGGTTCGCGACGCAGCGCGCCGCGCTGACTCAGCATATAATGGCATCCATGCCGCAAGGGAGCGGCGCCATAGGCGCGGCACTGGTCACTGGCGATCAGGGGCATATTGATGCGGCCGATGCACAAGCCATGCGGGACAGTGGTTTGGCGCATTTATTATCGATTAGCGGCTTGCATGTGACGGCGGTGGTCGGGTTCATTTTCATCGCGGTCAGCCGCCTTTTGTCTTTGTCACCCTGGCTGGCATTGCGGATTCCCATACCCGTGGTTGCAGCGGCAACCGCCGCTTTAGCTGCGCTCGCATATACGTTGTTGACGGGCGCTGAAGTGCCCACGGTCCGATCATTCATTGCTGCGGTGCTCATCCTGATTGCGCTGGCCATAGGGCGGGACGCGCTCACCCTTCGATTGGTGGCCTTTGGCGCGTTAATAGTGCTGATATTCTGGCCCGACGCCAGATCTGGTCCAAGCTTTCAACTCAGCTTTGCGGCCGTTGCGACCATCGTGGTCATGCATGATCTGCCAGTTGTTAAACGCTTTACTGAACGGCGCGACGAGAGCCTGCTACGAAAAGCGGCGCGGGCGGTTGGATCGCTCATCCTGACCGGCTTAGCTATTGAGCTTGTGCTTACCCCTATTGCCCTGTTTCATTTTCATAAGGCAGGGCTTTATGGTGCCTTGGCCAATGTGGTGGCAATCCCGATGACAACGTTCATGATCATGCCTTTGGAGGCATTAGCGCTGATTTTTGATGTATTGGGTCTCGGGCAACCACTTTGGTGGCTGGCAGGGCAGGGCATCGCCGCGATATTAATACTCGCGCATTCCGTCAGTAGCCTGCCCGGCGCGGTCACGATGATGCCTGCTATGCCCATTTGGGCCTTTGCAGCTTTTGTTATTGGTGCGTTGCTATTTGCCTTGTTGACGACGGCTGTCCGTTATTGCGGTGTTCTTTTGTGTGCGATTGGCATCATCGCCATGGTCATGGCCCCTCGTCCGGATATTTTGGTGACCGGGGACGGCAAACATTTGGCCATAGTCAGCGCAGATGGAGAGGTGGCGTTGCTGCGCGGTAGGGCAGGTGATTTTGTCCGCGGGATGATTTTTGAAAAAGCAGGAAGCTTTGCAAAAGCAACGCCGATTGAAGACTGGCCCGGCGTCCAATGCACGTTGGACAATTGCGTGATAACACTGATGGGAGCGGAGCGCGCATGGACATTACTCGCCACCCGAACGAGGAACCCGATACCGTCCATGGAAATGGCCGCAGCCTGCAAACGCGTCGACATTGTCGTAAGCGACCGATGGTTACCGCAGTCATGCCGCCCCAAATGGATAAAGGCGGACCGCCGATTGTTGGAGCAAAGCGGCGGTCTGGCCTTTTATCTGGATGATCAACGCGTGGTTACCGCCAATGAAGGCAACCGAAACATGCCTTGGGTAAAGGCTGCCCAAGCCGCGCGTGCGGCAGAAGCGTCAGATCAATGATATCGGCGGAGTAGTCCAGCCAGCTTACCCTGAACCTCCACCTCATGCGGCGCATAATATTGCGGTTCATAACTGCCATTGGCGGGGTCAAGCCGGATTTGCTGACCTTCACGGCGCAGATACTTCAATGTTGCTTCCTCACCGCGCACCAACGCCACCACAATTTCGCCATCGCGCGCCGTATTTGCCTTGCGAATCAAAGCGTAATCGCCATCCAATATCCCCGCCTCAATCATTGAGTCACCGGATACCTCAAGCGCATAATGCTCCCCTGCGCCCAACAATGCCATCGGCACGGATAATGAATTCTGACCTTCAAGCGCCTCAATCGGCACACCCGCCGCAATCTTGCCGTGGAAGGGAATTTCCATGACATCATTGGCGGCAACAGGGATTTGAATTTGGGGTTTGCTTTCCTTCACAGGCGCAAAACGGGCCACATTGTTACTGCCCATATTCCCGCCCTCGGGCATTTTCATCACTTCAAGCGCGCGTGCACGGTTGACCAATCGCCGGATAAAGCCGCGTTCCTCCAACGCACCGATCAAACGGTGCACCCCGGACTTACTCTTCAGATCAAGCGCCTCTTTCATTTCCTCAAACGACGGGGAAATACCAGTTTCATCCAATCGTTGGTTAATGAACAAAAGCAGTTCGTGCTGTTTCGCTGTGAGCATATTCAGGGTTCCATCCTGTTGAACATGAATGGAACGATTAGAGAACAAAAGCGGTTAAGTCAAGCACAACGTGCCTATCCCCTTCGCATAGGTAGGGATTGACTAAAATGTGGGAACATTTACTTATCCTTGATATCGACAGAATCGAGGACACTAATGGCCGAAGACGAAGAAAGCCCAGCGCCAGCGCGCGAGCAAATAAATACAAAATTGGCGGATCTGCCTTCGGCTACCAGTGGTTTAGATTGCCCTCTAATTTATGCAGACCTGATTAAGGGGGCTATGATTTTCAATGGCGTAGCCAAGATGTATTTGATGGAAACACGGATGGATGCGAGCACAAACGAGCTTCGAAATATCCATGTAGCTTCCTTGGTGGTGCCAGCTCCGCAACTGAAATCTTGGGGAGAGTTCTTTCTAAGGATTGCGCAGGGCGAAGACGAGGCTACAGCAGCCAAAGGTCAAGATGTCGAATAATCACCTTCGGCTCGTTTCGGACAGCACGTCAGGTGAAGCAGAAGTTGCTAGCTACACTGGTAACCTTCAACCCACTGGCATTGTCGATGCGGCGGGGCGGGCCTTTTATGTTACGACTGACGCAACAACTGGCGGCGGATCGGGAGGTGGTGGTGCAAGCCCGCCAGCGGGCAGCGATGGTGATGACATGAAAACCCCGTTCGTAAAGTTGAAGCAAAACGTTGAGCTGTTGAACAAGGTTGTCGGAAGCGCTATAGTTATAGCGCTCGGCACTTTTGTAGGGCTGTTTTTCAATTTAGATGATCGGATAGCAGATCGCTTTGATAAAGCGGACAAGCAAGTTGAGTCCGTGGTGCAGCAGGTTTCTGATTTGCGTGTTGAAGCAACTAAGCAGGACGCGAAACTAGACCGGATTTTGGAGAGTGTAGATGCCCGTAAGCCTCCGACAAGCGCTCAAGGAAAACAGGTTAACTGATTTCGTCAAAGAGCATAGGCGCGACAAAAAGGGCGACGCCACTGCGTTCAATTCGACTTTGGAGGCAATGGCTGGAAAGTCGAAACCAGTTCCGAAAACATCGTCTGCGGACGCTCCCGACGATTAAACCGATACTCGGCTTCCTTGGCATATTTCCAAAGATGCTTGCTCGATACGTGAATGTGAGTGCCGGTAATGGCGCGCTTCAACTGTGACCAGAAACCTTCAACGCCATTGGTCGTGACCCGCCCGCGCACATACTCGCCTTGGCCGTGATTGACAGTGTGATGGTCATACCATTTGCCGACAAGTTCGATGCCATTATATGAAATAAATTCGTCGGTGTGCAGGATGGTGTGCGGCTTCACGTTATCGACGATAGCGCCCTGCAATGTAGTTTTACGGCGATTAGGAATGACTTTCGTTATGACGTTGCCGTTGCGCTCCAGCATCGCCATGATCGCCGTCTTGTTACCCTTGTATCCAGCGCCCATGCCCTTGGCTTCGCCGCCGATATATGTTTCGTCGATCTCGACCGTGCGCAGGAAGCCGCCAATAGGAGCATCACCGTCAACGTCTGCCATGTGCTTGCGGATAAGGTCAGCCATGCGCCATGCGGTCTTGTATGTGACGCCCAGCTGGCGTTCCAGTTCCTTCGCAGCAACGCCGTTACGGGTGGTCGTGAAAAGGTAGATCGCATAGAACCAAAGCTGCAGCGGGGTGCGCGTTTGCTGGAACGGCGTTCCTACAGTCGGGTGCAGGTGATGGCCGCAGAACTGGCAGGAATAGGCCCGTTCGGCTTTGATTCGAAACCACTTGGAAGCGCGACCACAAGACGGGCATTCATAGCCCTGCCCGAAACGGACGTTGAATAGGTGCTGCAAGCAAGTTTCGTCATCGCGGAATTGCTTGAAAAACTGGGCTATATTCTGTGGTTTCGTTTTCATAGGGCATTATATATCCTAATTGTTCTACGTATGCAAGGGGGATAATCACGAAGCACAATGTGCATATATTCCGTCCAGTTTCTACGACAGGCGCATATATTGAACCATGGTCCCTTTTGCTCGCGGCGGAACATTTGGCTGTTGCACCAGCAGTGCATTGGCTTGGGACAAAGTGCGCGTTAGGCCGCTGTCCTGCGATATGAATGGCGTGATATGTCCGCCCTCGACCGTTGCGCGCATATATTCGGCGCGGTCTCCTCCTGCTGGCAGGTCGGTAAAGGTGGCCGCTTCAAAATATGCGGGCAGGGGCGCATTGCATCCTGCCATGTGCCGAATCAGCGGCAAGAGGAACAGAAATGCGGTGACGAAGGCGGAGGACGGATTGCCCGGTAGGCCAAGGACCACCGTATTTCCAACTTTGCCGGCCATCAAAGGCTTTCCCGGACGCATGGCAACTTTCCAGAAATCCATTTGCGCGCCGATGTTCACCAGCGCGGTCTGCACCAGATCATGGTCGCCGACCGACGCGCCGCCGGTGGTGACAATGATATCCACTTGTTCGCAAAGCGCCGACAGGCTGGTCTCAAGCGCCGTCACATCATCGCGCAAGATGCCGGCGTCACGGACATCACAAGGTAGGCCAGCGAGCATGGCTTGCAACATCGGGCTGTTGGAGCAGGGGATTTGCGCAGGGCCAATAGCGGACCCAGCGGGCACCAATTCGTCGCCCGTGGCGGCAATGGCAATGCGCGGGACGCCACCTACCGTGAGCCTGCCATGCCCCGCCATCGCGGCAACGGCTATGGCCCCTGCGTTCAAATAAGTGCCCTTTGACAGCACGGCGTCACCAGCGCGAAAATCGCCCCCAACGCGGCGGATATTGGCCCCGGGCATAGGGACACGGTCAACTGTTGCGCGCAATATATCGCCATCGCGCGCGGCATTTTCTTGTATCAGGACGCTATCGGCATTTTGAGGGACATAAGCGCCGGTGAAAATACGGACGGCCTCGCCACGTTGTAGGCTGCCTGTAAAAGGATGCCCTGCCGCGCTTTCGCCGATTACGCGCCACGGGCCGGGAAAGTCCTCTACAGCGAGTGCATAGCCATCCATCGCAGACAGGTCCGCCGCAGGTTGCGTGCGCATGGCGATCAATGGTGCGTGCAGATAATGCCGCACGGCCTGCATCAGGTCTCGTTCAACAGGGGGCAAAACAGAGGTCAGCGCCAGCAATCTGGCCTGCGCTGCGTCAACCGAAATCATGCGCTATAGTCGCCGGATTTGCCGCCGGTTTTGGAGAGTAAGCGGACGTCCGAAATGATCATCGATTTGTCGAGCGCCTTGGCCATGTCATACAGGGTCAGCAAGGTGACGCTGACCGCGGTCAAGGCCTCCATCTCCACGCCCGTCGGCCCGTTCAAGCGGACGCGGGCTTCAACACGAATGGCGGTGGCCTCATATGCAAAATCAACGCTGATTTTGGACAACATCAACGGGTGACACAACGGAATGAGGTCGCTTGTCTTTTTCGCTGCCAATATGCCCGCGATGCGCGCCGTGCCCAACACATCACCTTTTTTCATATTGCCCGCGCGTATGGCCGTAAGCGCTTCGGCAGACATGGATATCCGGCCCTCTGCAACAGCTTCACGCGCCGTGTCTGCTTTGGCCGACACATCGACCATATGCGCGCCGCCATCGGCGTCCAAATGCGTAAGATCAACCATGTCCGGTCAAAAGCCTGTGCGTTGCGGCCTTGATATCATCCTGCCGCATCAGGCTCTCGCCCACCAAGAAGCTGTTAACACCGACCTCTGCCATGCGCAGGCAATCGGCATGCGTTGAAATACCGCTTTCGCAGACGAGCAAGATATCATCCGGCACCAATTTGGCCAGACGCTCCGTTGTGGCCAGATCCACCTCGAAGGTTTTCAAATTGCGGTTGTTCACGCCAACAAGCTTGGATTTCAGATGTTTGAGCGCGCGTTCCAGCTCAGCCTCGTCATGAACCTCAACCAGCACATCAAGATTTTCTTGGCCTGCGGCATCCTCAATTTCAGCCATCACGACATCATCCAGCGCCGCCACGATGATCAAAATAGCATCGCCGCCCATCGCGCGTGCTTCTGCACATTGCCACGGGTCGACCATGAAATCCTTGCGGATTACCGGCAGGTCACATGCGCCGCGCGCCGCGATCAGATAATCCTCATGCCCCTGAAAATACGGCGCGTCTGTCAAAACGGACAAGCAGGCAGCACCACCCGCCTGATAGGCCGCAGCATGCGCCGCCGGATCGAAATCCCCGCGGATCAGGCCTTTGGAGGGACTGGCTTTCTTGATCTCGGCAATGAGCGCGATTCCGGTCTGGCTTTTGGTCCGCAACGCTGCTTCAAAGCCGCGCGGTGCGGAGGGCATTGGCCAATGCTTCAAGCCCAGAGGCTTGCGCTCCGATACTTCAACGCGCTTGGTCGCGCAAATTTCTGCAAGCTTGTCCGCCATCAATAGGCCACCCAACAATTCAGCAATGCATTGGCAAGGCCCTTGTCAATGGCCTCGGCTGCTTCTTCCACACCCTCGGGCATAGTATCCACGACACCTGCGACCACCAAAGCCGCCGCCGCGTTGAACAAGACGGCGTCGCGATAGGCGCCATGTTCGCCCTGAAGCAATCTGCGCAATGCCAGCGCATTATACTGCGCATCACCGCCACGAATGGCTTCAACAGGGTAAACGGGCAGGCCAGCGTCCGCCGCGCTGATGCGTTGGTAGCGGATACCGTCGGCGTCAACCACAGCGACTTCATTACCGCCAGCAAGGCTTAATTCGTCTAAGCCTTCGTCGCCGGAAATGACGCGCGCATGTTCGGTGCCCAAATGATGCAGCGCCTCGGCATAAACCGGAATATAGTCAGGACGCGCAATGCCGATGAGCTGCCGCTTCACGCCCGCAGGATTGGCCAATGGGCCCATCAGGTTGAAAATCGTGCGTTGGCCAATGCGTTGGCGGATCGGCTGAATACGCTTCATCGCCGGATGGTGATTGGCCGCGAACAGGAAGCAGATGCCCAAATCTTTCAACGTTTCTTCCGCCTTCTGTCCGGCGCGTTCCATATTGAGGCCCAACGCCTCCAACGTGTCTGCTGCGCCCGCCTTGGATGATGCCGCCCGGTTGCCATGCTTGGCGACAGGCACTTCGCAGGCGGCCACGACCAAAGATACGGCGGTGGAGACGTTCAACGTATGATGCCCGTCACCACCTGTGCCGCAGACGTCTATCGCACCCTGTGGCGCGTCTATGGGGATTAATCGGTCGCGCATCGCCTGCGCCGCAGCCGCGATTTCCACCATCGTCTCGCCGCGCGCGGTCAGCGCAATCAGAAATGCCTCAATCTCATCCTCGGACGCGCGGGCGTCCAATATGTCGGCAAAGGCCTGCGCCGCCTCATCATGGTCGAACAGATGCTGCGGATCGGGTAGGGTGCCAAAGGGAATCATGCGCGTTCCTTTGGTGTCATTCCCGCAATACGCATGAAATTGGCCAGCATGGAGTGCCCGTGCTCCGTCGCGATGCTTTCAGGGTGAAACTGCACGCCATGAATTGGCAGAGTCGCGTGACGAAAGCCCATGACATGGCCGTCATCGCTTGTGGCATTCACAATCAAATCGGATGGCACATTTTCGACAATCAACGAATGATAACGCGTCGCCAGAAACGGGGAGGGCAATCCTGCGAACAGGCCGCTATTATCATGCGTAACAGGCGAGGTTTTGCCATGCATCAACCCACCGCGCGCAACGGTGCCGCCAAAATGCTGACCAATCGTCTGGTGACCAAGGCATACGCCGAGCAATGGCTTGCCTGCATCGGCGCAAGCGGCAACCAGATCAAGGCTCACGCCCGCTTCGTTCGGTGTTTTCGGCCCTGGTGAAATCAGGAACGCTTGCGCGCCGGACGACAGCGCCTGACCCGCCGAAATATCGTCATTGCGTGCAACGTCGACCTTGGCCCCAAGCTCCATCAGATAATGGACAAGGTTCCACGTAAAGCTATCATAATTGTCGATGACCAATATCATGCGGCGTGCCTAGCGGCTTTGCTGGGTGTGTGGAAGAGGCACTATTGACCAAATTTCGCTTCGCCAGCCACACGAATGGCCTCGTGCGCCGCGGCGATTAGCGCGCCAGCCTTGGCCTCGCATTCGCGTTGTTCATATTCGGGGTTGCTGTCGGCAACGATCCCAGCGCCCGCCTGCACATGCATGATGCCATCTTTCAACACCGCCGTGCGCAAGACGATGCAGCTGTCCATGTCGCCATTGGGCGAGAAATAGCCGACCCCGCCTGCGTATGCGCCGCGCGTTTCCGGCTCTAGCTCCGCTATGATTTCGCACGCGCGGACCTTGGGTGCGCCAGACACTGTGCCTGCCGGAAAGCCAGCGAACAACGCGTCGATAGCGTCCTTATCATCGGCCAATTCGCCCACTACGTTCGACACAATATGCATCACATGGCTGTAAAATTCGACCATATAGCTGTCGGTGACGGTCACACTTCCGCCCTTTGTCACGCGGCCAACATCGTTGCGCCCAAGGTCGAGCAGCATGAGATGCTCTGCGCGCTCCTTAGGATCGGCCAACAAAGACGCCTTATTTTCCGCATCCTCAAGGCTGGTTTTCCCGCGCGGTCGTGTGCCCGCAATTGGACGGATCGTCACTTCTCCACCGCGCGCACGCACCAATATTTCCGGGCTTGACCCGATAAGTGCAAAGCCCGGAAGGTCGATAAAATACAGAAATGGTGAAGGGTTTATTCGCCGTAACGCGCGGTAGAGATGGACGGGTGGCAGGTTAAAGGGCGCGGTAAAACGCTGCGCCAGCACCACCTGAAAAATGTCGCCAGCCTCTATATATTCCTTGGCTGACGCTACCATTTCGGCATAGCGCCCTGCGGGCAGGACTGGTTGCAGCTTCAGCTCTTGTCCATCGCTCTGCGCCGCCGGTTCCGCTTGGGCGAGGTGGCCCGCATCGAGCAGCCGTTCCGCAGCATCCAAACGCTCATGGGCGAGCGCAACGGCTTGGGTATCCTTCATGCCTGGCCAGACGGGTGACACGAGGAACATTTCGTCTTTCAACCGGTCGAACAAAAGAATAACCGTTGGCCGCACAAACAGCATGTCCGGCAATTCCAATGCCGATTGTGGCGCGCGCGGCAGCTTCTCGACAAGTCCAATGGTCTCATAACCAAAATAGCCGACAAGGCAGGCAAGGGCAGGTGGTAATTCATCGGGGACATCCATGCGACATTGCGCTGCCAAGGCGCGCAAGGCATCGAGCGACGGGAGCAAGGACGGCACAAACGCCTCCCGATCGGTCATCCATTGATTGTTGATTTCCGCCTTGTTCCCAGCGGCGCGGAACACAAGGTCAGGCGCGATGCCAATAAGGCTATGACGACCGCGCGTTTCGCCGCCCTCAACCGACTCCAAAATGAAATCGCCGCGCTCTGCCTCAAACAATTTCAGTGCAGCTGACACCGGTGTTTCGGTGTCAGCAATGCGCTTTCGCCAGATGAGCTGGGGCTTAGTTTCCGTCACGGTTTGTCAGGCGGGTGCGGAGTTCTTCGATACCGCCTTCATTCTTTTCAACGCCAGCATCTTTAGACGCAGATACGATCATCTGCGCGGCATATTCTTGTTGCAATATGCCACTGATCTCTTGTTTGCGTGCCATAAGCATGGGCACATTCCCGCGCGCGTCGCCCTTTATAACGTCATTAAGATGCACAACATACCAGCCGCGTCCCCCACCGCCGGCGAGAATCTTTGCCGTGCCCTTTTTCATGGCGAACATCATAGACAAGGGCGGGGGAACGGGTTGCCCCTCGCGTGAGATGTCTGCCCGGGTGCCACTGAGCCGCTCAACTTGAGCGCCCTTGATAGCTGCGGCGGCAAGCGCGGATTGAAGCGGCTGGCCACCGTCTACGGCCTTGCGTATGGCATCCGCAGCGGCGCGTGCGCCCTTTGCGCCTTCCGACAAAGCCCATTGCTGCTGCACGATGCTGCGCACGTCATTCAAGGGCGGCGGCGCGGCTTCTTCAAAATCGGCAACGGCAATCATCGCGAATTTCTCACCCGGCACCAACTCAATCAATTGCGCCTCGCCATTGGTTTCCATCTGGAATGCTGCGGGCAACATGACCTGCATTTCGGGAATTGGTTTATAAGAAGAATTGCTGATGTCCTGTCCGGTCGCCAGCAACTTAGGCGCGGTGCTTACGGTTAAGCCATTCTGCTTCGCCACATCGGCAATCGTTGCGCCATCTGCGAACGCGTCTTCGATCTCTGCGGTCATTTCGGTCAGCATTTCTTCGCTGCGCGTTTTGAGCAATTCCGTCTCAATGTCGGCGCGCGCCGCCGCCAGCGACTTCGCCGCTATAGTGTTGATCGCATCGATACGGATCACAGTCCAACCCAGCTTACCACGCGCAGGCGTTGCAATGCTGCCCTGTGCTGCGGCGAATACCGCCTTGGCCACCGCTGCAGTTGTGGAGCTTGTCAGGCTGTCTTTGGTAACATTTGCCGTGGTCGTGACCGATAGCCCCAAGTCATTGGCAACCGCCGACAGCGATTTTCCGGCAGCAACTTGCGCCACGACGGATTTTGCCGCGGCTTCCGTTGGGACGATGACTTGGCTGATGTTCCGCGTTTGTGATGCCGCAAACTGCGCGGCATTTGTTTTGTAATAAACGGCAATATCCGCTTCGCTTGGCTTTGCGCGTTGCGCGGTGATGTCGCGTCCAAATATCGCATAGCTAATAGCCCGCTTTTCGGGGATGGTGAACTTTATGGCATTGGCGCTGTAAAACTGCGCTAGCACAGCTTCGCTTGGCGCGCGTGTTGGCAAAAATGCAGTGGCAGGAATGGACGCAATCTGTCCGGAACGTTGCTCCAGCATCAACGACGCATAAGGTAGCGCCATGCCGTCCGATGCGGATGGTCCGCTGGCGGCTGCTGGCAAAATTTGCTGTGCGAACAAATTTTGAGCCAAACCTTCGCGGATGGATTTTTCACTGAGGCCGATTTGTTGTGCAAAGGCGCGAAAGGCGTCCGCGCTGAACTTTCCATCTAGTCCCATGGCACCGGGGATTTTGCGTATTTCGGAGTCGACAAGGCGCTTGCTGACCGCAACGCCATATTCTTCCCCAAAAACCGTGATTGCATATCCGTTTATCAACTGCCCAAGCGTGGCATCAAGCCCGCCGCCATCGACAAATTGGGCCATATCAAGCGTTGGATTGTTTTGACGCTCCGCCCTCAATTGGCTTTCCAGCGAGTCATTCATCTCACTTAAGGTTATGTTTTTATCGCCTACGCGGGCAACGTTACCGCCACTTAATGCGCCGAAATTACCCGAGCCGCTCACATCGCCGAGTGTAAAGGCAACGGCGATTAGTCCAATGAATATAAGCGCAAAAACTGCACCGAATTTTGAATTAATGAGCGAACGAATGGAGCTAATCATGAACTGCGATTTCCTGCGTATGTGGCGCTAAGTGCCTTCTGCGTGACGCTTTAGGCGGCAAGCCGCTGGCAATCAAGGGATAGACTTGCCCAAATGGCGGAAAGCATGGATAGCCGATGAAGATTCGTAGCCGAGGAAATTTTGGGGTGTCAGATGCGTAAGTTTATCGTCGGAAATTGGAAAATGAACGGCATGTCCAGTGATCTGGACGAAATAGTGGCGATATCTGCAGTGGCGCAGCTGCATCCATCTGTGGATTCGGCTTTGTGCATTCCGGCCACGCTTATCGATCGGGCCGTCACCGCCGTTGGCGCGTTTCCAATTGGCAGCCAGGATTGCCATATGCAACGGGCAGGGGCACATACAGGCTGCGTTTCTGGCGACATGTTATTGGATGCAGGCGCCGTACTGACGATAATCGGCCACAGCGAACGCCGCGCAGCGCAGCAGGAACAAGACAGTGATATCCGCGCCAAAGCCGAGGCGGCGAAGGCGGCTGGTTTGAAAACCATCATATGCGTCGGCGAAACGCTTGATGAACGCGAGGCGGGTAAAGCTTTGGACATTGTCTTGGGCCAAGTGGCGCATTCCTTACCGGAGGCTGCGGCAGGCGATTGGTTGAGCCTTGCCTACGAACCTGTATGGGCCATTGGAACGGGACGCGTTGCCGAACCAACCGATGTTGCGGACATGCATGCCGCCATTCGTGCTGCCTTGGTGGCGCGTTTTGGTGCGGAAGGCGAAAAGATCCGCATTTTATACGGTGGTTCCATGAACGGTGACAATGCCGCGGTGCTTTTGGCGCTGCCCAATGTCGACGGTGGATTGATTGGCGGGGCGAGCCTGACCGCAGCCAAATTCCAACCGATATTGGCCGCAGCCCAAGTCAGCGGCGAATAGCATTGAAGAATGTGGATGCGCTCGCTATGTGGGCGCCATAATCTTTGGCACATCGCCTCTTATATTCGGAATTTTTCTCATGGGCATTTTTCATTTTCTCATCGTTGTTCAGGCCATTATCGCAGCATCGCTCGTTGGCGTCATTTTGATGCAGCGTTCTGAAGGCGGCGGCTTGGGCATGGGGGGAAGCCCGTCGGGCCTTATGTCAGCCCGCGGGGCTGCAGATTTTTTGACCCGCACAACCACGATATTGGCGACCTTGTTCATCCTGCTGTCGATATCACTGGCGTTCGTTGCTGCGCAAAAGGGCAATAGCGGTGAAATCGACAATAGCTTGCAACGGACCGAAGTGCCTGCAACGCCGACTGCGCCAGTGACGAATGCACCTGCGACTGCGACGCCTGCGGCCCCTGCGCCCGCAACCGAAGTCCCACTCGACAAATAATCGTTTCGGTCGGAAATACCGTTTTACACAGGTTAATTTTCATCTGCCGGATTCGCGCGCTTGTGTTTTGGTGCAAAGATAGCTTAAGCCTTCTCTCCCATGACACGGTTCATTTTTATCACCGGTGGCGTGGTTTCCTCGCTTGGCAAAGGTCTTATGGCGGCATCGCTTGCCGCCCTTTTGCAAGCGCGCGGCTATCGCGTCCGCATCCGGAAGTTCGACCCTTATTTAAATGTCGATCCAGGCACGATGTCGCCATATCAACATGGCGAAGTCTATGTGACCGATGACGGGGCAGAGACCGACCTCGACCTTGGCCATTATGAACGCTTCACTGGCGTTTCGGCGCGGCAGTCGGACAATATTACGTCGGGCCGCATTTATCAGAATATCATCCAAAAAGAGCGCCGTGGTGATTATCTTGGCGCCACTGTGCAGGTCATCCCGCACGTCACCGACGCCATTAAAGAATTCGCCAAGGCCGAGACACAAGACATGGATTTCGTTCTGTGCGAAATCGGCGGCACCGTTGGCGATATCGAATCGCTGCCGTTTATTGAGGCCATTCGCCAGTTGCGCAACGAGCTGGGCCGCGAACGGACCTTGTCCGTGCATGTGACCTTGGTGCCGTATATTGCCGCAGCCGGTGAGTTGAAGACGAAGCCCACGCAGCATAGCGTGCGTGAACTGACATCCTTGGGTATTCAACCTGATGTGTTGCTGTGCCGCTGCGAACATCCACTGCCCGAGGCAGAGCGCGCTAAGATTGCGGCATTTTGTAATGTGCGCAAAGAGGCAGTGATCCCAGCTTTGGATGCAAAGAGCATTTATGCTGTGCCCCTGCAATATCATAACGAAGGCCTTGATAATGAAGTGCTTCGGGCATTTGGCCTTGAATCGGAAGGCGAGCCTGATCTGGGCCGTTGGGACGATATCATCGACCGGCAATCCAACCCCGAAGGCGAAGTAACCATCGGCGTTGTCGGCAAATATGTTGGTCTTGCCGACGCCTATAAATCGCTGAACGAAGCTTTGACGCATGGCGGTTTGTCCAATCGCGTAAAGGTCAACATCAAATGGATTGACGCCGAATTGTTCGAACAATCCGAAGAGGACATTGCCACAGCGCTTGAGCCTATGAACGCGATTTTGGTCCCGGGCGGATTTGGGGAACGCGGCTCCGAAGGCAAGATTGCCGCAGTTAAATTCGCTCGCGAACGTCAGGTGCCCTTTTTTGGCATCTGCCTGGGCATGCAAATGGCATGTATCGAGGGCGCACGGAACACCGCAGGCCTGTCGGGCGCATCCAGCACGGAATTTGGCCCTACCAAAGAACCCATCGTAGGCATCATCACCGAATGGATGAGCCAAGAGGGTATTCAAAAGCGCGAAACCGGTGGCGATATGGGCGGCACAATGCGGCTTGGCGCTTATGATGCCGTGCTGGATGGTAACAGCCATGTGGCTTCGATTTATGGCAGCAAGAACATATCCGAGCGGCATCGCCACCGTTACGAAGTGAATGTCCATTATAAGGATGCGCTGGAGCAGGGCGGGTTGGTGTTCAGCGGCATGTCGCCCGATGGCGAATTGCCCGAGATTGTCGAACGTCCCGACCATCCATGGTTTATCGGCGTGCAGTTCCACCCGGAATTGAAATCACGCCCCTTTGCGCCGCACCCTTTATTCGCCAGCTTTGTTAAAGCGGCGTTGAAACAGAGTCGCTTGGTATAATATAAAAAGGAGCGGCAGGTCTTATTCTGCCGCCCCATATTTTAATGTTTAAGCAGCTTGCGGCCCTTTTTTCTTGGGCGCGTCATCATGTTCAATGACCGTAGGCGTGGTTTTTGCGCCAATCGCAATTTTGCGCGGCTTCAACGCTTCGGGCACTTCCCGCAATAGGGTGATAATCAAAAGACCGTCGGCCATGTCCGCATCGATCACATGAATGTGATCGGCCAGTTGAAACCGGCGTTCGAAGTTCCGGTTGGCGATGCCCATATGCAGAAAATCGCGATTATCATTACTTTCTGACTGCTTGCTGCCGGTCACAATTAGCAAATTTTGCTGCGCAACTATGTCGATCTCATCGGTCTTGAACCCCGCAACGGCGACAGTGATCTTATAATCATTCTCACCCGTGCGCTCGATGTTGAACGGGGGGTAATTTTCATTTTGCGCGGCACGGCCTGTGGTTTCGAGCAGCTCGAAAAGGCGGTCAAAGCCAACAGTGTTCCGGCGATAAGGTGTAAAATCAAAACGCGTCATTACAAATTCTCCTTCAAGCAATTTGGTTCGTCGCTAACCCCACAAATGCAGCGGCCAGCATGTTCGTTTTGGAGCCTTTCGGCCTCCGACTGGCAAGATGGGATGTACCGGAAAAAATGCAAGGCTAAAAAATCACGACAAAAAATCGTCTGCAATGTCCACCGGACAAAAAACAAGGCCGCCCGGAATTTCCGAACGGCCTCGCTTTGCAGCTTTTTCAGCGCATGGTTTCAGTCCTCTGCCGGTCCCCACCGGCGGGTCTGATTTTTCTCCCTGAACCATCGGCCATTTCGGGTATCCGACGCGATCTAGCACTGCATCATCTTTTGCTATTCGGTTTGCAAACGGAACCAGACTCTGGCCAACGCTTTTTCAAATGCTGTTGCGCCGCTGCAACAATACTTGCCAGTCGTCATGGCGGAACCTAAGAACAGCCTATGCCGAAACCATCGATGAGTGCCCGCACATGATATTGTCGCGATATGAACGCATGGTCGCACGCCGGTATTTGCTTCCGGGCAAGGGCGAGGGCTTTATTTTCCTCGTTGCCAGCATCAGCTTGGTCGCGGTTGCATTGGGTGTCGCGGCGTTAATCATTGTGATGAGCGTCATGAACGGCTTTCGCGCCGAATTATTTGACAAGATCGTTGGCCTGAACGGGCATGCCGTGGTGCAAGGCTATGGCGGTCGCCTGCAGGATTGGCGTCAAATCCTCACCGACGTGAAGCAAACAGAGGGCGTCACCGATGCAACGGCGTTGATTGAGCAACCCTTGCTGACAACCTTCAATGGCCGCGTTGAGGCGATATTGGCGCGCGGCATGTCGGTGAATGATATCCTGAGAAACGACACGTTGAAGGGAAAGACTGTCGCCGGCGATTTGCGCAGATTAAACGCCAATGAGGATAAGGTTGCGATTGGATCGCGGCTCGCCCAAAAACTTGGGGTTCAGGTTGGGCAGAGCGTCACGATCATCAACCCCGCCGGTCGCACCACGCCATTTGGCACCGTGCCGCGTGAGATTTCTTATGAGGTTGCGGCAATTTTTGAGGTGGGCGTGTATGATTATGACGAGGCGTTCGTTGTTATGCCCATTGAACGTGCGCAGGTCCTGATGCTGATGGGTGATGAAATCGGCATGATCGAAATCAAGACGGAAAACCCAGACAAGGTGAATGAAATTCTTCTGCCATTATTGCCTAAGCTTGAGAATAAGGGCCAAATTGTCGACTGGAAAAGCATGAATGCGTCCTTGTTTGAGGCTTTGGCGGTCGAGCGGGTTGCGATGTTTGTCGTTTTGTCGATCATCGTGCTCGTTGCGGTGTTCAACATCTTGTCATCACTCATCATGCTTGTGCGCGCCAAAACCCGCGACATTGCCATATTGCGGACCATGGGCGCGTCGCGCAAATCGCTGCTGAAGATTTTTATGACGGTCGGCTTGCTGATTGGTGCATCCGGAATTGTTTTGGGGATGATATTGGGGGCGATATTCCTGTATTTCCGGCAATCGGTCGTGAACTTCATTCAATTTGTGACGGGCCAGAATTTATGGGACCCATCGATTCGATTCCTGACCGAGCTGCCGTCGCGTACGGACCCGTTTGAAGTGTTGGCAATCTGCGGGCTGGCATTGCTGTTCAGCTTCCTTGCAACCTTGTACCCTGCGCTCAAGGCGGCCAGTACCGACCCAGTTCAGGTGCTGCGTTATGAATAATATCCTGGAACTTATCGATGTTCGCCGCAAATTTGTGCAAGGCGATGTCACCATAGAAGTGTTGCGCGGCGTTGACCTGAGCATTGCCAAAGGTGAGCTTGTCGCATTGCTTGGCCCGTCCGGTTCCGGCAAATCGACTATGCTTCAGGCTGTGGGCTTATTGGAAGGTGGATTTTCAGGGTCTATAAAATTGGATGGCGAAGAGGTGAGCGCGGCGAGTGTTGACCGCCAAACGGAGATACGCCGACAAAAATTGGGCTTTGTCTATCAGTTTCACCATCTTCTGCCGGATTTTGACGCGTTGGAAAATGTGATTTTGCCGCAGTTGATTTCGGATGCCGCGTCCGATGTGGCGCATGCACGCGCGACCTATTTGCTAACGCAATTGGGGCTATCGGAACGCCTACACCATCGCCCGTCAAAGCTGTCGGGTGGAGAGCAACAACGCGTCGCGGTGGCGCGGGCATTGGCGAACCGGCCCAAGCTGGTGTTGGCGGATGAACCAACCGGCAATCTGGACGAGCACACCGCCGATATCGTGCTGGGCGAATTTATGGCGCTGGTGCGCGAAGAAGGGTCATCTGCCATTGTCGCCACACATAATGAACGATTGGCGGCGAAAATGGACCGCGTCGTGCGTTTGCATGACGGTAAATTGGGTTAAACGAGGGGGCAGTCTATGTCAGTATATGATTTTACCGTGAAAATGCCTGGCGGCGGGACCGAGGCCATGGCCGCGCATCAGGGCAAGGTGTTGCTGGTGGTGAACACGGCCTCCAAATGTGGCTTCACGCCCCAATATAAGGGCCTTGAGGCGCTCTATCGCCAGTATAAGGATCAGGGGCTCGAAATCCTTGCATTCCCCTGTAACCAGTTCGGCGCGCAGGAACCGGGCGACGCGCAGGAAATTCAGAATTTCTGTTCGCTGACTTATGATGTCTCCTTTCCATTGGCGGCGAAAATCGATGTCAATGGAACGGAGGAAGATCCGTTGTGGCATTATCTAAAGCAGCAGCAAGCTGGTCTGTTGGGTTCACGCGGTATCAAATGGAACTTCACCAAATTCCTTGTGGACCGAAAAGGAAACGTCGTGGCCCGCCACGGTCCACAGGTAAAGCCAGAGGCGCTGGCAAAGGACATTGAAAAATTGCTTGCCGAGGCAGCCTGATTGTCCACAGCTTAGCCGAAAACAGACCTTGTCGAATCAGGCCCGTGTTCTAACGAAGGGGCATGGCTTATGTACCCTTCGTCCCGCTCCGCGTGTATTCCGCATACACCATATTGGAAGGCGCGATTGAACCCAAGGCCATTGGCGAAACCGCTAAGAAGCTTGGCTTTCCAGCTATTTCCATTTGTGACCGGAACGGGCTGTACGGCGTTATGCCGTTTCAGGACAGCGCGAAATCTTTCGGTGTGCAACCTATCATTGGCGCGTTGCTTGGAATCAGGCGGCCGACGTCCGATGGAAAGTTCATCCGCGACTGGTTGCCATTATTTGCCCAAGATGAAAGCGGTTATAACAATCTGTGCCGATTGGTTTCCATGGCGCATCTGGACCGTCCAGAGGATCTTGATGCACATGTCACGCTGGAACAGCTTGCAGATCATAAGGACGGCCTGATCGCCCTTACAGGTGGCGCAGAGGGCGCTTTGGCCCGATTGTTAAGTGAAGGGCAGCATGACGCCGTATCCAGCTACCTGACGCGTCTTCAGGCGCTGTTTTCCGACCGTTTGTATATCGAACTCAGCAGGCGCAACGACGCGGTTGAAGACGCAGCAGAAGCCGCGCTGATCGACCTTGCTTACGCCCGCGATATTCCCTTGGTCGCCACCAACCCCGCCTTTTTTGCGGAACCCGATTTCTTCGACGCGCATGACGCCATGCTGTGCATCTCGGACGGCGCCTATATCGAAAGCGAGGACCGCCGTAGAAGTAGCCGCGACACGTGGATTAAGACGGGCAAGCAAATGGGCGAGTTGTTCGCCGATATCCCCGAAGCCTTGGCCAATACCCTAGTCATTGCGCAACGCTGCGCCGCACTCGCGCCCTATCGCAGCCCAATTTTACCCAGCCTTGCCGGTGATCGAACTGCTGAAGACGCGCAATTGCGCGAAGACGGACGGCTTGGGCTGGAAAAGCGGCTCGAGATTGCGGGCATAACGGACCCTGCCGAACGACAAGTCTATTTTGACCGGTTGAAGTTTGAAGCCGATGTCATCTGCGCCATGGGCTTTCCGGGCTACTTCTTAATCGTTGCCGATTTCATCAAATGGGCGAAGGAACAGGATATTGCCGTAGGGCCGGGCCGTGGATCGGGGGCAGGATCGCTGGTCGCTTGGGCGCTAACGATTACCGATCTTGACCCGATCAAGCTCGGCCTGTTGTTCGAACGTTTCCTAAACCCCGACCGTGTGTCAATGCCGGACTTCGACATCGACTTTTGCGAAACGCGCCGTGGCGAAGTCATTCGTTATGTGCAGAAAAAATATGGGTCGCGCCAAGTTGCGCAAATCATCACCTTTGGAAAGCTGAAGGCGCGCGCGGTTCTGCGGGACACAGGGCGGGTGTTGCAGATGAGCTATGGCCAAGTTGACCGGCTGTGCAAGCAAGTACCCAATCTGCCCGCTGACCCGTGGGATCTAAAACGCGCTTTGTCTGGCGTGGCGGAGTTGCGGGAAGAATATCGGCGTGATGCGCAGGTTAAACGTTTGTTCGACCTTGCTATGAAGCTGGAGGGCCTGCCGCGCCACAGTTCGACACATGCCGCTGGTGTTGTTATTGGCGACCGCGAATTATCGGAATTGGCGCCCTTATATCGCGACCCGCGTTCGGACATGCCGGTTACGCAATTCGACATGAAATATGTGGAGAGCGCTGGCCTTGTTAAGTTCGACTTTTTGGGATTGAAAACGTTGTCTGTCCTGCAAAAGGGCAGCCAGATGCTCGCCAAGCGCGGCGTGGAGATCAATCTCGACTTGTTACCGCATGATGATCCGGCGGTGTATGAACTGCTACAAAGGGGCGACACCGTTGGCGTGTTCCAGTTGGAATCCGAAGGGATGCGGCGAACACTTGCAGCGGTGAAGCCTACCAACTTTGGGGACATCATCGCGCTCGTGTCATTGTATCGTCCGGGTCCAATGGACAATATCCCGATGTTTGGCCGCCGCAAAAATGGGGAGGAGAGTATTGAATATCCGCACCCTTTGCTGGAACCTGTATTGAACGAAACCTACGGCATATTCGTTTACCAGGAACAAGTTATGCAAGCCGCACAGATTTTGGCCGGCTACAGCCTTGGGGAAGCAGATTTGCTTCGCCGTGCAATGGGTAAGAAGATTCAAGCCGAAATGGATGCCCAGCGCGAACGTTTCGTTACGGGCTGCGCCACGCACGATATCGCGCCCAACCGCGCCAATGAGCTGTTTGACTTGATAGACAAATTTGCGGGCTACGGTTTTAACAAAAGCCATGCTGCCGCTTATGCTGTGCTCGCTTATCAGACTGCTTGGCTAAAAACGCATCACCCCGAAGAATTTTATGCTGCCTCCATGTGTTTTGACATGCATCAAACGGACAAGCTTGCGACCTTTATCGATGATATGCGTAGGCTAGATATCATCTGTTTACAGCCGGACATCAACAGCAGCGAGGCTGAATTTACCGTCGAGACCAACGCGCATGGGGAGCATGCGGTGCGTTACGCGTTGGGCGGCATCAAAAATGTCGGCGAACGGGCGATGGAAATATTGGTGGCAGAACGCGCGACCGGGGGATTGTTCAAAAGCCTTGATGACTTTGCCAACCGAGTTGATCCCAGTCAGATCAACCGCAGAAGCCTTGAAAACCTTGCTGCTGCCGGGGCTTTTGATGCATTGGAACCAAATCGTGGCGCAGTACATGCCGCAGCGGAAACACTTTTGGCGGCAGCGCAATCCGCGCGCGATTCCCGCGATAGTGGGCAGGGCGGCCTGTTTGGTGAGGGCGGGTCCGACATGGCGGCGCTACGGATCGATAGCAGCCTGTATTGGGCACCCGGCGAACAAATGAATCAGGAAAAGGACGCGTTTGGGTTTTACTTCTCGGCACATCCTTGCTCGCAATATGAAGCACTGGCCATTAGCCACGGCGCAAAACCTTATGCCGTCTGGCTGGACAGCGGGCCAATCCCCGAAGGTGTCCGCCGCGCCGCCACGATGTCTGCATTGATTGAAGGCGTGCGGTGGCGCGAATCGCGCAAGGGCAAGCGGTTTATGATTGCGGATTTTTCCGACAATAGCGGGCAGTTTTCGGTGCGATGTTTTGACGAAGCGGTAGGCGTACAACTTGCCGAGTGGGCAAAAGACGCGGAGTGCCTTTTGCTTCATTGCGAAATGGACATGCGGCCCGGCGATGAAACGCCAAATTTTACAGTGAAAAGCGCCAAAGCCCTTAGCGGCCTCACCAGCGTGTCGCGGCTAAAAATGCAGTTGGATGTGATGCATGAAACAGCGATGTCGCAGCTCGCGCAAATCGTCGTGCCATTGGATGGCGGGCGAAGCGAATTGGTCGTTAAAACCCGGACTGCCGACGGGCGCTGGGTGCATATCGTCCTTGGCCGCCGCTTCCAGATCGATGCATCTTTGCTGGACCAATTGCGTAATATTGACGGTATCGAAAATGTAGAGCTTGCACCATTGGGGCCTGTTTTGGCATTAGTGCACTGAACTGCGAAAATCGTGGACAGAAATTGCGTCTGCAGTATCCTGCAGCGGTGAAAAGGGAGAGATTTTGATGCACGGCACCATGCAAGATTGGGACCTTCGCGTTCCGCATTTGATCGACTATGCAGCGCGCGAACATGGCACGCGTGAAATCGTAACCCGTTGGACCGACGGTACGATTGAGCGGACAAACTGGTCTGGTGTTGCAACCGAGGCGCGTAAATTGTCGCAAGCCTTTGCGGGGTTAGGCCTGCAAAAGGGCGATAGGGTTGCCACCTTTGCCATGAATCATCACCGGCATTTGGCGGCTTGGTATGGCGCTATTGGCTTTGGCGGGGTAATCCACACGGTAAACGTGCGGCTGTTCGACGAAGACCTGATCTACATCATGAACCATGCCGAAGATAAGGTGTTGATGTACGACGCAATGTTCCAGCCCATTATTGATCGGCTGAAGCCGCATCTGAAGACCGTTGAGCATTATGTCGTGTTTGACCGCGACGACAGCTATGGTGCATTCATTGCCAAGCAAGATGGTAATTATGAATGGGCTACCGGCGACGAACGCGACGCGTGTATGTTGTGTTACACCAGCGGCACAACGGGCAATCCAAAGGGTGTTTTGTATCAACACCGCTCGACCATGTTGCATGCCATGGCTGAGATTGCGCCAGCCATTTTTGATCTGAGCCCGCAGTCGGCATTGCTGCCGATCGTGCCGATGTTCCATGCGGCAAGCTGGGGCTTACCTTTTGCGGGCGCTGCTGCGGGCGTGAAGTTTGTGTTTTCCACCACCAATGATGCCGCAACATTACATGGCTTAATGCTGCAAGAAGGCATTACCCACAGCGCAGGGGTGCCGACCGTGTGGCTCGCAATGTTCGCGCATCTGGATGCAGAGGCGGCAGCGGGACGTGACGCGACGCTGGGCAAGCTGGGCTTGGTTACAATTGGCGGATCGGCTGCGCCGCGTGCGATGATCGAGCGTCTGATGAAGTCGGGCGTGCGCGTTTCTCACGCATGGGGCATGACCGAAACATCGCCCATTGGTACGATGGGTGCGCCAACACCCAATTGGGATGAGTTAACGCTGGAGCAGCAAATCGACATCGTGTGTAAGCAAGGCCGAACCCCCTTTGGCGTGCAGTTGCGCGTAATCGATAAGGACGGCAACGTCGCCCCGCGCGATGGCGTGACGTCCGGTGCGCTTCAGATTCGTGGCCCATGGGTCATTAAGCGATATTTCAAGGCAGAGGCGGATGCGGTAGATGCGGATCAGTGGTTTGATACCGGCGATGTCTCCGTGCTGCATCCAGACGGCACGATGCAGATTACCGACCGTGTGAAAGATGTGATCAAATCGGGCGGCGAGTGGATCAGCTCGGTTGAACTAGAGAATATTGCGGTTGGTTGCCCCGGCATTGCTGAAGCAGGGGCAATTGGTATCCCGCACCCTAAATGGGATGAACGGCCTGTACTGATTGCAGTTAAAAAACCTGATGCAGACGTGGACGAAGCGGCTGTGAAGGCCTATCTGGCGGAACGCATTGTCAAATGGTGGATGCCTGACCGTGTGTTGTTTGTGGACGAACTGCCGCATACAGGCACGGGCAAAATCCAAAAGGTGGCGCTACGCGCGCAGTTCAAGGATTTTGTGCTGGAGGATTGAGGCAAGGCAGCGATGACCTTGCTGTGAAATAGGCGGCGCTTGCGCCGTCGAAATCAGGTTTCGCGTAAGCGCGGCATTAGTTCCACGAAATTGCAGGGGTGATGGCGGCTGTCGAGTTGATGGACAAGTATCTGATCCCAACCGTCTTTAACTGCGCCATTTGAACCGGGCAGGGCAAAAATATACGTCCCGCCCGCCAGCACGGCGCAGGCGCGCGATTGTATGGTGGATGTGCCGATGCTTGCGAAGCTTAGCCAGCGGAACAGTTCGCCGAAACCTGGGATATCCTTCGTCTTTACAACTTCCAAAGCTTCGGGTGTCACGTCGCGTCCGGTGAGCCCGGTGCCACCGGTTGAGATGACAACATCAATCTGATCGTCGTCGATCCAATCACGCAGTTGTGCTGCGATTGAAGCGGTGTCGTCACGCAAAATAGCGCGATCAGCGATTTTGTGGCCAGCGGCGGCTATGCGTTCCGCCAAGATATCGCCGCTGGTATCGTTTTCGATGCCACGGGTGTCGGACACGCTTAACAGCGCGATGTTTACCGGCTTAAACGTCCTGTTTTCATCGAGCAATGACGCCTCCTGTCATCCTGCGCGCGGTGACAGTACCACTGGCATCCGGAAATCTGGGCCACATATATTGGGCTAGGCCCTTCAAGCTTCCTGAGGCCCTGTTCTCGCGCATCTCGTAAATCCAGTAATTTCTTAAGATGATCGCCACATAGCCGCGCGTTTCCCAAAATGGGATAGATTCAATGAACAATAACGGATCGCCATTATCGCGTATCTCGCTGTTCCAGCGTGCCACAGGCGACGGACCCGCATTGTAAGCCGCAATTACCTTTGGCAGCAGCCCCCCCGTTGCAGGCAAGTCACGCAGCTTTTCCAAATAGGATTGGCCATATTCCAAATTGATGGATGGGCGGTCCAGTTCGGATGCTGTGAAGGACGCACCGCGTGCCCGCGCAAGGTCCTGAGCCGTTCCGGGGCGAACCTGCATGAGGCCGCGTGCGCCGGCAGAGCTGATCACGTCAGTACGGAAATTAGATTCTTGCAGCGTATGGGCATAGATTAAGGATGGCGTTACGCGCCAACCACCGGTTGGTTCCCAATTGGGCCGGGGGTAACGTGCCGTAGCGTTGCTCTGGTCACGTGATGGACCATAATGGCCGAACCAGAATTGGGTAGAAGCAAGGTTCAACGCGCCCGCCAACTGCGCAAGGTTCGTATGTTGTCGCGCATCTCCAATTCTCGCCTGATGGCGCAGTGCCTGATCCGCCAGCTTATTCTGGCCAATTTCGGTCAGGGATACCGCCAAAATCGCGTTTTGTTGCTCTTTCAAGCTCGCCCAATCGAGCTTGACAGTTTTGGCTACCTTGCGCGCAATCGGTTCCAAGCCAAGCGCTTCGCTGGCGAGTAAACCGTAGAAGGTTTCCGAAAGCTGCGCCGCCTTTTGCATCTTGGGCTGCATATATTGCGGATGCTTTGCGGCCATCGCTGCGCGCGCGCCCCAAAACAGCCCCGCGGCCCTTAAGTCATCGTTACTGGCCAGGCGGCCAACCTGATCAAAGGCGTAATAAGCAGCGGCATAATCCCCCAGCCGCCAAGTGGCGAGGCCAAGCACCCAGCTTGCCTGCGTGCCCCATTCTCCACCGGCAATTTGCGCGACAGCAGAAACGCGCCTTGCGGATGCATCGTCATTTTCGATATAATATGACCATGCCACACGATAGCGTAATTCTGTCAGCGCTTCGGGCGACAATTCCAACGCTTTGCTTTCCAAAAATTGTTCGGCGGCAAAGGGTTGGTCATTTTTAATAAACATTTGTAATTCAGCACGTATGCTGTCGCTTGCCTTACTGGCGGGCAAATCCCTTTTGGGTGCGCCACCCAGCCATGAAAAGCGGCGGATGCCCGGCATATTGGGAAGCATTTCCGAACCGCGCTTGCGTGCCATAGTCGCCAATTTTTCAGCCTGCGGCAGATAAGGTGCGGTCTCAAGCAATGCCTGCAGCTGCACTACCTCCACCTTTGGGCTATTTGGTGCGAGATATAATTCTGCGCGCGCCATCGCTGACATGGGGCCTTGGGGTGCCGCATCAATCATGCGTGCAGCTTCATCCCATTTTTCTGCACGGATAGCGTCATAGATCGCAGAGAACTCGGCTTTTTCTTGGGCGCTTAGAACATTGGGTGCCGGCTGAGAGGGCGTAATTGCTCGAAATCCGCCGCTGGTGTTTGCGTGAGCCGTCGCAATGGGGCTGCAAGCCAGCGCAAAAGCGAGCCATTTTAAATTACATATTCTCTTGCTCATTGGCGCACTCTTTTCGCAAACATCTGCAAATCTCTCCATGCCTGCTTTTTCATGGCAGGCCTCGCAATAAGCGTGCGCGGATGAAATGTCGCCAGTGTTGTTATATTGAGGCCATCATGGCTAACATTTCGTAACTCCGCGCGTGCATGCATGAGTTCCTCGCTCAACACAGCCTTGCAGGCGGCGGAACCGAGTATCACCAGCGATTTAGGTCTAATCAGCTTAATCTGATGCAGCATAAACGCAGCAAGGTCAGGTAAGTCGTTTTCAGGAACCTCGCCTGTGGACGGGATGCTCGTCGCCAACCATGTGCAGTGACATTGCGCGATATCGATCCCGATTGCACCAAGCATCCGATGCAGCAGATCCGCATTCAAAGCCATATTGGTTTCTGGCGTAGGCAATATGTCTGGCAGATCCGAAATAACCATCACGTCGCAACTAACCGGGCCAACTGATGGGAAGCGAACGGGACCATAAGCATTGCCGGGCAGGGGAGCGCCACTGGCCACCATCTCGCGAAGGGCGGCAATATCGGACGGCCACATGATACTGGGCGTCGCAGGTGCCTCGGCCTGTTGCTTCTCAACAGCGGGAGCGATGGGCATGTTCGGGGACGTATCGACAGCATCCTGCGCTAGCAAATCCAATGTGCTTTCGCCCACAGCAGAATCAACGCCGGCCAGTTCCCACCAACCAGATAATGATTCAACCACAGCAAATGCGGTAATTTTCCCCCGATCCTCCATAAATCCCTTCAGTCACCAGTTGACGGCAGGGTCAATTGCTTGGCATGGCAATTCCCACAGGCTGTTCATATAACGGGACGGCTGGAATTATATGCCGGGTAAAGGATAAAGGCAATGAGTGAACGTGAGTCGATGCCCTATGATGTTGTTATTGTTGGCGCCGGGCCAGCAGGACTTTCGGCCGCAATCCGCATAAAACAATTATCCCCCGAAACCAGCGTCTGCATCCTTGAAAAAGGGTCCGAGGTTGGCGCGCACATATTGTCCGGTGCTGTCATTGATCCCAAGGCGCTTGATGAGCTGCTGCCTGATTGGCGCAAGTTGGGGTGCCCGCTGGCCGATACGCCAGTGAATGACAATCAGCACTGGATCATGACCAAGACCGGCAAGTTCAATATGCCGCATTTCCTAACGCCCGGTTTCATGCACAATAAGGGTACATATACCGGATCGCTTGGTAATGTGTGCCGCTGGTTGGCGGGGCAGGCTGAAAATCTGGGTGTAGAAATTTTCCCCGGCTTTTCGGCTGCAGAAATTCTCTACAACGCAGATGGCTCGGTCAGAGGGGTCGCTACGGGCGACATGGGCATTGCACGCGATGGCAGCCATAAAGACGATTATATGCGCGGCATGGAATTGCATGCAAAATACACATTCTTTGCCGAAGGTGTGCGCGGCCATCTCACCAAATTGCTCAAACCGCAATTTGCGCTGGATAAGGATTGTGAGCCGCAGGTTTACGGTATCGGCATTAAAGAATTATGGGATATTCCGCCGGAGCAGCATTCTGCGGGCCGCGTAATCCATAGCCAAGGTTGGCCTTTGACGGACGCCAATGGCGGCGCGTTTTTATATCATCATGCGAACAATCAAGTTGCCTTGGGTTTTGTTGTTTGGCTCAATTATTCAAACCCTTATCTGTCACCCTTCGAAGAGTTTCAGCGTTGGAAAACGCATCCTGAGGTTAAGAAAATACTCGCCGGTGGCCGCCGTGTTTCTTATGGTGCGCGTGCAATTAGCGACGGCGGTTGGCAGGCGGTACCGGAACTTGCATTTCCTGGTGGCGTATTGATTGGGTGTTCGGCCGGTTTCGTAAACGTGCCGCGTATCAAGGGCACGCATACTGCGATGAAGTCGGGCATGCTGGCGGCTGAAGCTGCTGTGGAGGCGTTGGCTGCGGGCCGTGAACATGACGCGCTTACTTCGTATCAGACAGCCTATGAAAATAGTTGGATTTACAAGGAATTGCGCATGGTGCGCAACGTCCTGCCTTTGGTCGAAAAATACGGTAACTTGCTTGGAAGCGCGCTGGCTGGCGTTAACATGTGGCTAGAGAATTTTGGTATTCGCATGCCATTTACGATGAAGCACCATCCGGACCACAAGGCGCTGAAAAAGAAAAACAGCGCCGAACGTATTGAATATCCAAAGCCCGACGGGGTGTTCAGCTTTGACCGTCTGTCTTCGGTTTTCCTGTCAAACACCAACCATGCCGAAGACCAACCCATTCATTTGCAGGTCAAAGATATGGATCTTCAAAAAACCAGCGAGTTTATGGAGTTTGCGGGCCCATCAGCGCGCTATTGCCCCGCGGGTGTGTATGAGTGGATTGAAGAGGAGGGTAAGGACGCCCGCTATCAAATCAATTCGCAAAACTGCGTTCATTGCAAGACTTGCGACATCAAGGACCCGAACCAAAATATTAATTGGGTGACGCCAGAGGGCGGCGGTGGGCCTAACTACCCCAATATGTAATCAGGGTGGCGCATTGGTCGCCACCCGGGGGTTAAGGTCTGACGTGGAATATTCTGAAACAGCCTTTGCAAAGATAAACCTTGCCCTGCACGTCCGGAAACGGCGGGTGGATGGATATCATGACATTGAGACCCTGTTCGCTTTTGTGCAGGATGGTGATGTTTTGAGTGCAAGCTTTGCGGATACGCTAAGTCTGGAGATTGATGGCCCTTTTGGCGCCGGCCTAAAGGCCGATGAAAGCAATCTGGTGCTGACAACGGCCCTGTCCTTGAAGGCGCACTTTGGTGTTACCCAAGGTGCGGCGATCCGGCTCGACAAAAGATTGCCGATTGCATCTGGTATTGGTGGGGGATCAGCGGACGCAGCAGCAACGGCACGGCTTCTTAACAAGCTTTGGGGATTGGGTGCTTCCGAACAGGTAATGGCAGATATTCTTGCCCCATTAGGCGCAGACATTCCCGCATGTGTATTTAGCCGCCCGAGTTTTGGCAGCGGCACTGGCACTGCGTTGGCTTTTTTGGACGATAGCAATATCGCCGCGCGGCATGTGTTGCTGGTTAATCCGCTGCAATCCATTTCTACCGCGGCGATATTTAAGGCATGGAATGGCGTTGACAGCGGCGCAGTTGATCGCGGGGATATTTGGGATGCGGCAGTTGCCGGGCGCAATGACCTCCAACCGATAGCATCTGTCATTAGGCCGGCCATTACCGACATTTTAACGCGGCTTTCGCAGGCGAATCCAGCTATGTCGCGTATGTCCGGGTCTGGTGCGACCTGCTTTGCGTTGTTTGCGGATGTGACGTCGCTGGAGGCGGCAAGAGCAACGCTTGATCCGCATTGGTGGTCCATGGCCAGTATGCTGCGATGACCGATGCGCCTTTCGAAATATTGGGAACCCCGCAGAAAGGCGGGTTCCTAATCATCGGGGACCACGCGTCAAACCGTGTCCCTATTGATATTGATCTGGGCATTGACCCTGCATTCTTTGGCGCACATATCGCATTGGACATTGGCGTTGCCGATGTTGCGCGCTTGATCACACAAGACGCGCGCTTTGCCGCCTATCTGGGTGGATATTCGCGCCTTGTTGTCGACTTAAATCGTGACGCGCATGATGCTGCGGTCATCCCCTGTGAAAGCGATGGTGTAGTCATTCCCGGCAACGACCTTGGGTCCACCGAGAAAGAGGCAAGGCTGGAACGCTTTCATAGCCCATATCACGGATATCTGGCGCAGTTGCTGTCGCAACACCGTCCCGCACTGATACTATCGCTCCATAGCTTCACGCCAGCCCTTGAGAGCACTCCACAAGAGCCTCGGCCTTGGGAAGTTGGGGTTTTGTATAATGAACAGGAAGCTGCGTCCAAACTGGCTATCCCGTTTCTTGAAAACGCGGGATATGTCGTTGGCGACCAACTTCCTTATTCCGGAAAGCTGCTGAACGCGACAATGAACCGCCATGCCGAAGCCAATAACATCCCTTATATAGGTATCGAGATGCGGCAGGATATATCAAGCTACCCCGATGGCCAAGCAAGATATGCACGCACATTGGCAGAAATGTGCCATTTTGTTTCGGAACAGCTTGGCTTATCCATATAAAAAGGCTTAAAGCACTCGTCTTAACGGAGGTCAGTATGCCAAACCAGTTCGACAAGTCAAAATTGCCAAGCCGCCATGTGTCTGTAGGGCCGGAACGCGCCCCGCATCGCAGCTATTATTATGCAATGGGCCTGACTGCAGAAGAAATTGCGCGGCCTTTTGTTGGCGTCGTATCCGCTGGAAATGACAGCGCTCCGTGCAACACGACGTTGGACGCGCAGGCCGATATAGCGCGCGTTGGCGTGGAGCAGGGCGGCGGCATGCCGCGCCGGTTCAATACCATCACCGTGACGGACGGCATCGCCATGGGGCATCAGGGGATGAAAGCCTCTCTCGTTAGCCGTGAAGTGATTGCGGATTCGGTTGAGCTTTCGGTGCGTGGCCATTGCTATGACGCGCTGGTGGGCTTTGCGGGATGCGACAAGTCGCTGCCCGGCATCATGATGGCGATGTTGCGTTTAAATGTGCCATCGATCTTTGTGTATGGCGGATCCATTTTGCCCGGTCGTTACAATAACAAAGACGTCACGGTTAAGGACGTGTTTGAAATCGTCGGCAAATACGCGGCGGGCGCTTGCCCTTTATCCGAGTTGGAAGAGCTTGAGCGCGTGGCGTGTCCCGGCCATGGGGCATGTGGCGGACAATATACCGCAAACACAATGGCCTGCGTTGGCGAAGCGATTGGGCTTTCGTTACCCAACAGCAATATGGCACCAGCGCCCTATTCGACCCGTGACCAAATTGCGCATGCGGCGGGCGTCCAAGTCATGGAATTGCTTGCACGCAATATCAGGCCGCGTGACATATGTACGCGCGAAGCCTTTGTAAATGCTGCACGAATCGTTGCTGCGACAGGTGGGTCAACCAACGGCGCTTTGCATTTGCCGGCAATGGCGCATGAGGCTGGTATCGATTTTGACCTCTTCGATGTGGCCGACGCCTTCAAAACAACGCCTTATATGGCCGATCTCCAACCCGGCGGTCAGTTTGTCGCCCGCGACATGTATGATGCTGGCGGCGTCTATATGCTGATGAAGTCCTTGCTGGCTGAGGGGCTGTTATTTGGCGACTGCATGACGGTTACGGGCAAAACACTTGGCGAGAATATCGACCAAATCACTTGGAACCCCGATCAAAAGGTGATCTATCCCGCAACCGCACCCATAACCCCCACTGGCGGCGTTGTCGGCCTTCGCGGTACGCTGGCCCCAGAAGGCGCAATAGTGAAAGTTGCGGGCATGGACCGGTTGACCTTCACTGGCCCTGCACAGGTTTTCGATTGTGAAGAGGATTGCTTTGCCGCGGTTGAGGCAAGGGAAATTCGCGAAGGTTCCGTCATTGTTATTCGGTATGAAGGGCCACAAGGCGGCCCCGGCATGCGCGAAATGCTGTCGACAACGGCTGCCCTTTACGGGCAGGGGATGGGAGAAAAGGTTGCGCTCATTACCGATGGCCGATTCTCTGGCGCAACGCGCGGCTTTTGTATTGGCCATGTTGGACCAGAGGCTGCTTTGGGCGGGCCAATTGCTTTGATCGAGGATGGTGACGAGATCATGATCGACGCCGAAACGGGTGTAATTGATCTGAATGTTGCGGCGGAAGTCCTTGAAGAGCGTCGTAAAAACTGGAAGCCGCGTCAGACGGATTATCAGTCTGGCGCGATCTGGCGTTACGCCCAAAATGTTGGTCCAGCCTATAAGGGCGCCGTGACGCATCCCGGCGGTGCCGCGGAGACGCACGTTTTTGCGGATATTTAATCGCCAGTTGATTGCTCACCCCATCACGGGCATGGGGCGGTATGGGAATGTCAGAAGAGATTATTAGGGTCGCCGCGCGTGGTGATGGCGTCACTGCAAATGGCCGTTATGTGGCGCTTGCTGCGCCTGGCGACATCGTCGATCCGTCAGGCGGTTTAATACACGGCCCGCATCATGTTGCGCCGCCCTGTCAGCATTTTCCTTTGTGCGGTGGATGTCAGTTACAGCATCTGGATGAAGACAGCCTGCGCCTGTTTATTGCCGAACGCGTGACCCACGCCCTTGCCACGCAGCAGGTAAGCATCGGCGAAGTCATGCCTGTCCATCTGTCGCCGCCTAAGACGCGCCGCCGCATCGCGGTGCGTTCGGCTTGGGCAGGTAAGCAGTTTCAGCTCGGGTTTAGTACAGAAAAAAGTCACCGTATCATAGACTTAAATCAATGTGATGTCATGGCACCAGAGTTGTTTGCCTTGCTTGCGCCGATTCGGACATTGCTTGAGCCAAGGCTAAACCGTGCGCGTCAGGTACAGATAAAATTGGCGATGGTTGACCAAGGCGTTGATGTGTTGATCGAAAATTGGATCGCCAATGATCTCGATACGCATGAGCTATTGTCCGAATTTGCCAAAACCCACAACCTTGCGCGTCTGTCGCTGGATGAAGGCTATGGTCCGGTACCCTTTTATGAGCCAGAGCCTGTTACCGTGACGCTTGGGGGTGTTGCGGTGGGTTATCAGCCTTATGGCTTCTTGCAAGCGACTGCAGATGGTGAGGCGGCGTTGGTAGATGCGGTCAATTCTATCATTGGCAACAACAACATCGTGGCGGACTTGTTTGCAGGTTCCGGTACTTTCGCCTTATCCATGGGTGCAGGCCGCAAGGTTTATGCAGGCGAAGCCGACCTACAGGCGAGCCTTGCCCTTAAATCAGCGGCGGGGCGCGCTGGGCGGACGATATTTGTCGAACATCGGGATCTTTTTCGACGGCCGCTCACAGTCGAGGAACTCAATAAATTCCAAGCGGTGGTGCTTGATCCGCCACGGGCAGGCGCAAAGGAGCAAGTCGCGCAGCTTGCTGCGTCGAATGTGCCAAACATCGCTTATGTAAGTTGTAATCCCGCCAGCTTTGCGCGGGATGCAAAAACCTTGGTTGCTGCCGGATATAGGTTGCAGCGGATCTGGCCGGTAGGACAGTTCCGCTGGTCAACCCATATCGAGCTAGTGGGCTATTTCAGCCGTTAACGGAGCAAAACTGCCATCACGGCATGTGCGACGAGCATCATGAGCGCGATGGATGACAACGCAAACAGCGCAAAACGTATGATCACGCGGTTAGAAAATATCTGAACCAGGCTGTGTGCGACGCGCAGGCCGACATAGGCCCAAGCAATAGTCGCGTTCAAATTGTCGCCTTGCCCTACCATCGCCAGCACCAAGCATACCGCATAAAATACGGTAGGTGCCTCGTGTAAGTGATTGTAATTATCTGCAACCCATGACGCTTTTTCTTCACCCTTGGCGATAAGCGCATCGCGTAACGCGCCGCTAGAAGAACCTACAATCTTGGTGCCGTCAATGCCTGCACGGCCCATCGCTGGCAGACGTGTGGCGTACATCCATATCCAAATAATCATGGTCCATGCCGCAAGCGCTACGACGGGACCTAAAATTGCACTTTCCATAGAATTTCCCCTCTTAAATAGTCGCGAGTAACGCCTGTACCGCTAATATGGTCAGGCATACAGTCGATAGTAAAAAGAACATAAAACGAATGCTGACGGTATTTACCGTCGCTTGCCATATGCTGTGGATCACCCGCAAAACGGTATAGCCCCAAGCCAGCATGACGGACAGGTCCGTTGCGCTGCCGGAGACGGCCAAGATCATGATCGTGGCATAGAAAATCGTCGGTTGCTCCATGAGATGTGCGTAATTATGGGATTTCCATGCTACCGATGGTGGCACATTAGGGTCAATATCTTGCCCGCGGCCGCCTGGGGCAGCCTTGCCGAGATCCATGCCGATCTTCGACATCGCTGGAAGCCGCGTCCCTGCCATCCAAAATAGCATTACGATCGACCATATCACCAACGCAGCCGCTGGCGCCAAAATAGGCGTATTCATATAAAAACCCTCCCCCTCTTTATAGACGGGGAGGGTTGATGCACCTTAGACAAATTGTCAAACGTAACTTAGACTTTTGAACTGTGCGAACGGGTGGCCCAAACGCCTGCATCATTGGCTGGAGCCCAGCCATAAAGCGTTGCCATCGGCTGATCCTCTACGATCAGCGTTTCAGTCTCACCAAAACCGTTAAACTCGGTCCGCATGGCACAGCCATAAGCGCCGAGCATACCAACTTCGATATAATCGCCAGCCTTGACGTCATCCGGCAAGATGAAAGGCCCTGCCATATGGTCCATATCGTCGCAGGTAGGGCCGTAGAAGCTGAATTCAGCCATCTGCGTACCAATTGACGTTTCCGACCGTTGAAGGGCCACAGGGAAGCGCCAACCGATATGCGCGGCATCGAACAATGATCCATAAGCGCCGTCGTTGATGAACAGCTCATTCCCGCGACGCTTCTCGACCTTCACAAGCAAAGATGCATATTCAGCGCACAAAGCACGGCCCGGTTCGCACCAAAGTTCAGCAGAGTAGCTAATCGGCAGATCTTCGAAGCAGTTATGAATGACATCGAAATATCCGTCCAACGCTGGGGGCTCCATGTCTGGATAAACCGAGGGGAATCCGCCACCGACGTCCACGATGTCCACCGTGACCGACGCCTCGACAATCGCGGCGCGCACATGCTCCATGGCCTCAGCATAGGCCGCGGGCGTCATGGCTTGGCTGCCAACATGGAAACAAATGCCAAGGCTGTCTGCAACCTGACGCGTCGCAATCAACAAGTCAGCAATTTCTGAGGGATCCGCACCGAATTTCGATGCAAGGCTTAACTTTGCATGCTCGGATGAAACGCGAATGCGCACGCACAGTTCAAGGTCAGTCGCACCATGTGTTGCGCGCACGATCTTCTCCAGCTCCTCATGGCTGTCGAGGCTGAATGTGCGGACATTATGGTTGTGATAGGCCTGCGCGATGGCGCGCTCGCTCTTAACCGGATGCATAAAGCAAAGCTTTGCATCTGGCAGGAATTTGTGGACCAGCCGCACTTCACCCAAGGATGCAACATCATAATGTGTGATGCCAGCCTCCCAAAGGGTTTCGAGCAAGGCGGGTGATGGGTTCGCTTTGACAGCGTAGAGCGACTTACCCTGAAACTTCTCAACGAAGAAACGGGCAGCGCGCGCAGCAGCATGTGGGCGAAGGAGCGTGATTGGTTCATCCGGGCGGAGGGCGCGGACTACAGCAAGTGCGTCAGTGTTCTCGTACAATTCAAGGGACCCCCAAAAGATAATATGAAACAACAAGGCTGCCTTGCGGTTATTGGAAGTCCCCCTGGGGCAGCGGACGTGCGCCTTATGAAAAGCTTGGGTAGTTGTAAAGCGATTCGTTTGATTTTTAGGCCGTGAAGGTGATATCTATCGGATCGCGGCTTAGCTCAGCCGGTCGCGGAACGCGGTCCAGTCGAAAGAGCGCACGCATTCAAGCGCGTCCGTATCGCTATTCCACAACCAAATGGATGGCAAAGGCACCCCGTTAAACGTGTTCGTCTTCACCATGGAATAATGCGCCTGATCCAGAAATGCAAAACGCGCTCCGGGCTCTGCTGGAACCGGCAACACATAATCGCCGATAATGTCCCCGGCAAGGCAAGATGGCCCTCCCAGACGCACAAGAGAGCCTTCTGAACGCTCTCCAAGCATGGCGGGGCGATAGGGTGCCTCAATCACGTCAGGCATATGGCAGGTGGCGCTAATGTCGGTGATGCCAACCTGAATATTGTTTTCAAAAACGTCGAGCAATTCGCCAATCAATATTCCGGCATCCAGTGCAATCGCCTCGCCGGGTTCGAGATAAACATCAAGGCCGGTTTCGGCGCGGACGTCTTGAATGAACGCGACGAGTTCATCGCGCTGATAATCGGCCCGCGTAATATGATGACCGCCACCAAAATTGATCCAGCTTAGCCGATTAAAATAGGGCACGATATGCGGCTTAAGCGCTTCCCATGTGCGTTTGAGCGGTTCGAAATCCTGTTCACAAAGGGTATGGAAATGGAAGCCTGAAACGCCTTCCAGATGCTCAGCCTTCAACTGGCTAATCGGAAAGCCAAGTCGCGATCCGGGCGAGCAGGGGTCATATTTCGCTACTTCGCCCTCTGCATGTTCAGGGTTGATACGCAGGCCAACATCGACGCTATCATTCAAAAATGATGCGAAACGGCGATGCTGATGCGGGCTGTTGAAAATGATATGGTCAGATATTTCGACGATCTCGGCCATATCGGCCTCTTTATAGCCAGCGCAATAAGTCGCAATTTCGCCGGTATAATAATCCCGCGCGAGACGCGATTCCCACAATCCAGAACTGCATACGCCGTCCAGATATTCTCCTATGATCGGCGCAACTTTCCACATCGAAAAAGCCTTCATCGCGCATAATATCTTGGCACCCGAACGCCGCTTAATGTCGGCCAATATAGCAAGGTTCCGCCGCAACGCCACCTCATCTACCACAAAGGCAGGCGAGGGCACGCGGTGAAGGTCAAAATGGACAAATGCCCCTGGGTCGCCTGCCTTAGTTTCCATGTTATAACTTACCTAATATATGGTTCGTCGCACCAGCGGAGGCTGGTGCCTATCTCGCTTATCCATCTTGCGCTGTGCTTTGCTTAGAGGCGTGATGGGCCCCAGCCTGCGCTGGGGCGACGGGGAATTAAAAGCCCAAAGGCCCCTCCAATTCCTTCACCTGCCAAGGCAGACCATGCGCATTGAGCATGTCCATGAACGGGTCTGGGTCAAATTGTTCAATATTCCACACGCCAGCGCCCGACCATTTGCCCGTAACCAGCATCGCCGCGCCGATCATCGCCGGAACGCCCGTGGTGTAACTGACGGCTTGGTTGCCGGTTTCGGCATAAGCGTCCTTATGATCGCAGATATTGTAGATATAGAGCGTCTTTTCCTTGCCGTCTTTACCAAGACCGGTGGCGATGCAGCCGATATTGGTCTTACCCTTGGTCGTCGGACCAAGCGAGGCGGGTTCAGGCAACACGGCCTTCAGGAACTGAAGCGGAATGATTTCCTTGCCTTCATACATGACTGGGTCAATTCGCGTCATGCCGACCGCCTGAAGCACGTTGAGATGCATGATATAGGCGTCACCAAAGGTCATCCAGAAACGAATCCGCTTGATTTCGGGCAGATGGGTTTTGAGGCTTTCAATTTCCTCATGATACATCAGATACATATTCTTGGGACCAACGGCTTCAAAGTCAAAGCTTTGCTTTACCGACATTGCCGGCGTTTCCACCCAGTCGCCATTTTCCCAATGACGCGCGACGGCGGTGACTTCGCGGATGTTGATTTCGGGGTTGAAATTGGTTGCAAAGGCCTGACCATGGTCGCCGCCATTGCAATCCAATATGTCGAGCGTATCGATGCGGTCGAAATAATGCTTTTTCAAATAGGTCGTGAACACGCTGGTGACACCGGGGTCGAACCCTGAACCCAACAAAGCCGTCAGGCCAGCATTCTTGTAGCGGTCCTGATAGGCCCACTGCCAATGATATTCAAACTTCGCAACATCCAGTGGCTCGTAATTCGCGGTATCCATATAATGCACGCCAGCGGCGAGACATGCATCCATGATGTTGAGGTCTTGGTACGGCAAAGCAAGGTTTACAACGAGACTTGGCTTGATCTGGTTCAGCAATGCTGTGGTCGCAGGAACATCATCCGCATCCAAGCCAAAAGTGTCGATGTCGACGCCTGTCCGTTCCTTGACCGAAGCGGCAATCGCATCGCATTTGGACTTAGTGCGGCTTGCGAGGCTGATATGGCTAAAAACATCTGGGTTCATGGCCATCTTGTGGACTGCAACCGACCCGACGCCGCCTGCGCCAATTACCAATATCTTGCTCATCTGCAATTTCCTCTTATCAGAGATTCGTTCAGCGCACGCATATAGGGGCCTTTTATGTCAGGACAAGAATTGGCTGCGGCCCACAAAACACCAACGCATGAAGGCGTGCTGCGGGCGATGGCCAAAATTGCCGATATCTTGCCACAAACACCGTTGCTACCGCTTGAGGTGGACGGTGTAACCATCTGGTGCAAGGCTGAAATGCTTCAGCCGGTTGGTGCTTTCAAGATACGGGGCGCGTGGCATCGCCTGTCCGACCTGAACGAGGAAGAACGCGCACGGGGTGTTGTGGGCGTATCCAGCGGGAACCATGCGCAAGGCGTCGCTTGGGCGGCGAAGAAGCTTGGAATAGCTGCAACTATCGTCATGCCTTCGAATGCGCCGCGCATGAAATTGGAAACGACAAAGGCTTTGGGCGCAGACGTGGTGCTCTACGACCGCGCCACCGAATCACGTGAAGAGGTCGCTGCTGGTTTGATTGCCATAAGTGGCGCGAAGTTGGTGCATGCATTTGGTGACCCGTGGGTCATCGAAGGGCAGGGGACGGCAGGCATCGAAATCACCCAACAGCTTAGGGGTTTTGGCTTGTCTGGGCCGGATATGATTGTGTCCTGTTGCGGCGGAGGTGGCTTGGCATCCGGCCTTGCGCTGGCATGTCCGGACGCCGAAATCGCCATTGTTGAGCCTGAAGGCTGGGATGATATCATTCGTTCGCTTGATGCGGGTGAAATTTTGCCTGTCAATGACCTTGCTTACCCTACTTATTGTGACGCATTGCAGACGCCGCAAACCTATCCTGTGAATTTTGAGATTTTGCGCCGCCGTGTGTCTCAAGGTGTTTGGGTCTCGACCGACGAAGTGGCGACCGCGATGCGCGTAGTGTTTGAAAAGCTGCACCTCGTTGTGGAACCAGGTGGCGCGGTTGCTCTGGCGGCTGTGCTTGCTGGTAAAATTCATCCAAAGGCGGTTACCGCCGTAACCTTGTCAGGCGGAAACGTTGATCGGGAACTGTTCGTGAAATTGCTTGCTCAGGCCGCTTGAGCGACCGGCATTTCCATCCGGCCCCAGATTTCGACCAACGCCGCCGTCAAATCCCGCATCATAGATTCATTATGCTGAGGGCCTGGCGTAAAGCGCAACCGTTCCGTGCCACGTGGCACAGTGGGGTAATTGATCGGCTGCACATATACGCCATATTCGGCAAGCAATATGTCGCTCACCTTTTTCGCTTTCACGGGGTCACCGACCATCAGCGGGACGATATGCGTGTTGCTTAACATCACGGGCAAACCCGCATTGGCAAAAAGATTTTTCAACATAGCCGCATTGGCTTGCTGCGCCTCACGCTCCACGCTTGATGCCTTCAAATGGCGCACAGCGGCCAATACGCCTGCGACCAACACGGGTGACAAGGACGTGGTGAAGATAAAGCCCGGTGCATAAGAACGGATCACATCAATGATATTCTGGTCCGCAGCGATATAACCGCCCATAACGCCAAATGCCTTGCCAAGCGTGCCTTCGATAATCGTCACGCGGTCGGCCACGGCATCACGTTCTGAAATGCCGCCACCGCGTTGGCCATACATGCCCACGGCGTGCACTTCGTCACAATAGGTGAGGGCGTTATATTTGTCGGCAAGATCGCAGACCGCGCCAATAGGTGCAACGTCTCCGTCCATCGAATAGACGCTTTCAAAGGCAATCAGCTTCGGTGCCTCTGGATCATCCGCTGCGAGTAATTCTTCAAGATGCGCGAGGTCATTATGCCGCCAAACGCGCTTTTCGCAGCCTGCGTTGCGGATGCCGGCGATCATCGATGCGTGGTTCAATTCATCCGAATAAATGATGCAGCCCGGCAGCACCTTGGCGAGCGTCGACAAGGTTGCGTCGTTTGAAACATAGCCCGACGTGAATATCAACGCGCCATCCTTGCCATGCAAGTCAGCGAGTTCCTGCTCAAGCTCGACATGATAATGGGTATTGCCGCCAATGTTGCGCGTTCCACCGGAACCGGCGCCCACATCATGCAAAGCGTTTTCCATTGCGCTTATGACGTCAGGATGTTGCCCCATGCAAAGATAGTCGTTTGAGCACCACACAGTGATGTCCTTGGGGCCATTATGTCCAGCGAAGCAGCGTGCGTTGGGATAGCTACCCTTATTCCGAAGGATATCGATGAATACACGATAGCGTCCCTCGGCGTGAAGCCGGTCAATCGCTTTTTCGAAAACAGCGTTATAATTCACGGACATTAACCCCGGGTTGAAACCGCTATTGCAGCACATCAGAGTCCAATAAACGCGGGTAATGCAAAAATCCAGCGCGAACGACTTGCAATAAGCGCCATTCTGGTTCCGCTATTGCGATATTATCGCTTACAGTGATTGGATCTGCGTTATACCCAAAGAAAATAACGCCGGAAGCAGCGATCTCAGTGCGCTGACCTCTCCCGTCGTCACGAATATACCGTCGATTGTCTTTTCCGGCCAGCTTTGATCCTTGGTCAAATGGCAGATGCGGCGGGCGATGCCTGCAGCGCCATCGACAAACCGCACATGCGGGGCCGCAACCAATAAGTCCTCTTCTACAAGAGGAAAATGCGTGCAGCCCAGCACAGTTACATCAAGGCGTTCGCCAAAGGGTTGATCCATCAAGCCCGCCATCGCCTTGGCATAGATTGCCGGGTCAACAACTTCGCCGCGCATTTTTGCTTCCGCCGCACGCACAAGTTCAGGCGCGGCATGGCGCAACAAACGCATATGCGGTGCATGATCGGCGTGAAGCGCGTCGACATAGACCTGCCGAATAGTTGCAGCCGTGCCCAATAGTCCAATGACGCCAGTTTCAGTCGCCTCGGCAGCAGGCTTGATCGCAGGAACAGTGCCGACCACGGGAACATTCAAAGCAGCGCGTACATGGTTCAGAGCGATAGTGCAGGCGGTATTACAGGCAATGATGACAAGGCGCGGTTGATAACGCTCAACCAACCGGCCAAGTAAGGCGGGCACCCTTGCCGAAATCTCCTCTTCAGTCTTTATTCCATAAGGTAAGCCCGCATAATCGGCAGCAAAAACGATGGGCGCGCGTGGCAAGGCTGCCTGCACCGCCCTTAAAACCGAAAGGCCACCAATGCCGGAATCGAAAAATAATAAAGGTGCGACATCTGGAACAATCGTCATGACACGGCGATAAACGTCAGTGGCCGAGCTGGCAAGGCGACGACCTTGAGCGTGCGGAACAAAACAGCTACACAATATTGAAATATAGGGGGATTCGTGCGGTGAGTGATCTTTGGTTCAACATATTTGCGAGCCTTTTGCTTGGTTATGCGCTTGGCTCCATCCCCTTCGGCCTGTTGCTCACACGTTTTTCTGGTGGCGGCGACATAAGGTCCATTGGGTCAGGTAATATTGGCGCGACCAATGTATTGCGGACCGGACGCAAAGGGCTTGCTGCGCTCACATTGCTGCTTGATCTGCTGAAAGGATTGTTTGCGGTATGGCTGGCTACCAGCTATTTCCCCGGTAGCGAAATTCTTGCGGCAGCGGGCGCATTTTTCGGTCATCTTTTCCCCGTTTGGCTCCGGTTCAAGGGCGGCAAGGGCGTAGCAACTTATGCGGGCATCTTGTTTGGTTTGTTTTGGCAGGGCGGCTTGGTGTATGCGGCCGCTTGGATTGGCGTCTTGTTGATTTCACGGATATCGTCGCTGGCTGGTTTGGTAGCCGCCGTTTCTGCCCCCGTCGCTGCAGCCGTTTTCGGTCATTATGAACTGGTTGCGTTGCTCACCGCCTGCACATTGATCGTCTTTTGGAAACATCGGGCCAATATCAATAATCTCATGGATGGCACTGAACCGCGCATTGGCAAAAGCAAAAGCTGATCGTGGCGATGGGGAACAGCCAAGTGCAATTTGATCAGCTTCGCCTGATCCGTTCCCCCAATATCGGTCCTGTCAGTTATCGGCAGCTTATGGCGCGTTTCGGTAGCGCGCGGGCGGCGCTCGAAGCCTTACCTGATCTCGTACGTCGCGGCGGCGGAAAGCAAGCGTTGCTCGCCAATGAGGCCGCCATTGCGCAGGAGATCCAGTTTGTTGAGGCCTATGGCGCACGTCATGTTTTCATGGATGATGTGGACTATCCTTATTTGCTGCCCCACATGGACAATGCGCCGCCCGTCATCTGCGTAAAGGGCAATCTTGGGTTATTGGCGCGTCCTGCGGTGGCACTTGTCGGTGCGCGCAATGCATCGGCAGGTGCCTGTCAATTTGCGCGGCAGTTGGCTTTTGAACTCGTCCAAATGGGATTGTCCGTTGTGTCGGGTCTGGCGCGGGGCATTGATACCGCCACCCATGTTGGTTCTATTGAAAGCGGAACAGTCGCTGTTATCGCTGGCGGTATTGACGTGGTCTATCCGCCCGAAAACCGAGCGCTTCAGAACGCAATATCCGAGCGCGGGCTTTTGATTGCAGAACAATCTCCAGGCACAGAGCCGCGGGCGCGGCACTTTCCCTATCGCAACCGCATTATCGCCGGCGTTTCGGCTGGTACGGTGGTGATTGAGGCTGCGCCTAAGTCGGGGTCGCTGATCACGGCGCGGCTTGCGGCGGAGGCCGGCCGTGAGGTTATGGCTATTCCCGGCTCACCACTGGATCCGCGCTCGCGGGGCTGCAACCAGCTTATTCGTGAAGGCGCAACTTTGGTACAGAACGCATCGGAAATTGCGGAGCTTATTTCCCCCTTAGACAATCGCATGCTTGCGCCTGTAAGTGAATTCAAACCGTCCTTTACCGCAGTCAACGATGATGGAAGCCATTTGGAGCGCAGCGCGGTTGTTGACCTAATGGGTATGACCTATGTCTCGGTTGATGAATTGGTGCGGCAATCCGGCAGCAGTCCATCGACTGTCCAGCTGGTGTTGCTTGAATTCGAGCTGGCCGGAAAACTCGAACGTGGGGCAGGTGGGAAAGTCCGCTTGGCGACATAAAATACAGCCGCATTTTTCGCCTTGACGAGGCCTACCTTACCCCATCAGCCTATACGCGTACGCGAGACATTTTAGAAAAGCACAAAATATCATGCAATTAGTAATCGTAGAATCTCCTGCAAAAGCCAAGACAATCGAGAAATATCTGGGGCCTGGATTCAAGGTGCTGGCTTCTTATGGTCACATTCGGGATTTACCGCCCAAGGATGGTTCGGTTGACCCCGATAATGGCTTTGAAATGTTGTGGGACAATTATGCAGATAAGGCAAAGCAGCTGAAGGCGATCACTGACGAAGCTAGAAAAGCGGATAGCCTGATCCTTGCGACCGACCCTGACCGCGAAGGGGAAGCGATTAGCTGGCATGTGCAAGAAGTGCTTGCGAAGAAAAAGGTGCTGCCTGCCAAGGTTGGTCGCGTGACGTTCAACGCCATAACGAAGCAGGCCGTAACCGACGCGATGAAACAACCGCGCGCGTTGGATATCGACCTGATTGACGCCTACCGGGCTCGGCGTGCGTTGGATTATCTTGTTGGATTTACGCTATCACCCGTGTTGTGGCGCAAACTTCCTGGCGCAAAATCCGCTGGTCGTGTGCAGTCTGTTGCGTTGCGCCTCATTGTCGAACGCGAACGTGAGATCGAAGCGTTTCGTGCGCAGGAATATTGGTCGGTGAAGGCCGGAATGGAACATAAGGGCCAAAAATTTGATGCCCGTTTGATCCAATATCTGGGCAAGAAACTCGACAAGATGGACCTAAAGACCGAGGCGGATGCGGAGCAAGCGCGCCTTGCGGTTGAGTCGGGCAAATTTACGGTCGAAACTGTCGAAACAAAGCCGGTAACCCGCAATCCGCAGCCACCCTTTACAACATCGACCTTGCAACAGGAAGCCGCGCGTAAGCTGGGTTTTTCCGCCAGCCACACCATGCGTATTGCGCAGGGTCTGTATGAGGATGGCGCGATAACCTATATGCGAACCGATGGCGTGCAAATGGACCACAGCGCTATTTCCGCCGCGCGCAAATCCATTTCGGATCGGTTTGACAGTGGCTATTTGCCGGAGAAGCCGCGCGTTTATCAGAGCAAGGCAAAGAACGCTCAAGAAGCGCATGAGGCGATACGTCCAACCGATTTTGGCAAGGACAAAGCAGGCTCAGGCGACCATGGCCGTTTATATGACCTGATCTTCAAACGCGCGATGGCTAGCCAGATGGCATCGGCCCGCATGGAACGTACAACCATCGATCTGCTCGACGGTACCGGACAGACTGGCTTACGCGCCACCGGGCAAGTTATGAAGTTCCCGGGATTTCTCGCCGTATATGAGGAAGGCTTGGATGATAGCGACAGCGAAGATGGCGCAATCTTGCCAGCCATGACCGTTGGCGACACGCCAGCCAAGCACGCTGCCGAAAAGACCCAGCATTTTACGCAACCACCTCCACGTTTTTCGGAAGCGACTTTGGTCAAGCGTCTGGAAGAATTGGGTATTGGTCGTCCATCGACCTACGCATCGACCATTCAGGTTTTGAAAGATCGCGCATATGTGCGCGTAGAAAAAAATCGTTTCTTTGCAGAGGAATCGGGGCGACTTCTTACAGCATTTCTAGAGCGTTTTTTCGAACGTTATGTCGCCTATGATTATACTGCTGGCCTTGAAGATCAGTTAGACGAAATCAGCGGCGGCCGCGCCGATTGGCAGTCTTTTCTGGAGGCGTTCTGGCGCGACTTTAAGCCGAAAACGGTTGAAGTCATGGAGCAGAAGCCGTCTGAGGTAACTGCAGAGCTTGATATATTCCTGTCGCCTTATTTGTTTCCGGAACGCGAAGACGGCACCGATCCGCGTTTATGCCCGAAATGCGGTGAGGGCAGGCTTGCCCTGCGCGGCGGAAAGTTCGGCGCTTTTGTGGCGTGCTCAAATTATCCGGATTGCAAATATACGCGGAAGTTTGCGCAACCCGGCGGCGAGAGTGGGGAGGATACTGGTCCAGAAGTGCTTGGCCAGCATCCCGAAACGCAACTAGAAGTCAGCCGGAAAACGGGACGTTTTGGTCCATATTTCGAAATGGGCGAAGGCGCTGACGTCAAACGTGCCTCTATCCCCAAGGATATTCCGGCGGAGGACATTGGACTAGTATGGGCGGTGAAGCTGCTGTCGCTTCCACGCTCCGTCGGGATACATCCCGAAAGCGGCGAACCAGTTACGGCAAGCATTGGGCGTTATGGTCCATATCTGGCGCATAATGCGAAATATGCGCGGTTGCAGTCGACGACTGAGGTGTTCGAAACCGGCATGAACAGCGCCGTAGTGAAGTTGGCGGAGGCCTTGGCTAACCCGGGTCGTGGCCGCGGTGCCGCGCGCGCGCCGCTTAAGGAATTTGGCAAGCATCCACGCACAGATGCCGAGATTAGGCTGATGGAGGGGCGCTTTGGCCCTTATGTCACTGACGGTACCACTAATGCGACAGTGCCCAAGTCCATCTCGCCTAGCGAGCTTACCCTTGAGGAAGCGGCACAGTTGATTGATGCGCGCGCCGCGATGCCGTCCAAGGGCAAGGTTAAGAAAAAGGCCGCGCCCAAGACGAAGGCTGCTGTGAAGGCCAAGCCTGCGGCGAAAGCAAAGACGAAAACAACCAAATAAACCCAACCGTCGCCCCGGCCTGCGCTGGGGCGACGTGGTCTGGTGATTAACCGAGCTGCGTCACTCCACCCACTCAAGCCCGATATCCCGATACAGGCTGCGGTCCTCGTCCCATTTAGCATGCACTTTCACATGCAAATAGAGATGGACCTTAACACCCATGAGCTTGGCCAGTTCAAGTCGCGCCGCCTCTCCAATGGCCTTAATCCGCGCGCCGCCTTTGCCTAAAACAATGGCGCGCTGGGTCGGCCGCGCTACTAAGATCTGCTGGTGGATTTCTAGTGAGCCATCTTCGCGTTCGCTATATTTTTCGGTCTCGACGGCGCTGGCATAGGGAAGCTCCTCATGCAGCTGCAGATAGAGTTGCTCGCGTGTTATTTCCGACGCGATCAGGCGCTCGGTTGCATCGGACACCTGATCCTCCGGGAAATGCCATTCGCCTTCTGGCATATTGTCAGCAAGCGCCGTTTTGAATTCCTCTAAACCGTCGCCCGTTGCCGCGCTGATATAATAAATTTGCTCAAACGCGCATTTGTCAGTCAGTTTCGTGGTCAAGGCCAACAATTTGTCCTTGGCCGCAATATCAACCTTGTTGAGCACAAGCCATTTGCGTTCAGGGCGATCTTTTAATCCTTCAAGGATCTTCTCAACCTTTGGTCCTGCGCCTGCGCGGCCGTCGACGATCAATGCGATCATGTCGGCATCGCCCGCACCGTCCCAAGCTGCCGCTACCATGGCGCGGTCAAACCTGCGTTGCGCCGCGAAAATACCTGGCGTGTCGACAAGAATGATCTGGGTTTCGCCGGCCAAGGCGACGCCCAACATGCGTGTGCGCGTGGTTTGCGCCTTAGGGCTAACGATGGCGACCTTCTGACCGACCAGAGCATTGACTAAGGTTGACTTGCCCGCATTTGGCGCACCAATAATGGCGACATGTCCGCATTTTTTTGTCATGCGTTTGCTTCCAAAAATGCAAGCGCTGCGCTGGTTTCGGCGGCCTGTTTGCTGTTGGCGGTGGCCGTGATCGGCGCAAAGCCTTTTACGGTGACGGTGATTTCAAATCTCATGGCGTGGGGAGGGCCTTCTTTTTTGGTAATGACATATTCTGGAACTTTACGACCATGGGCGGCGCACCATTCTTGCAATTCGGATTTAGGATGTTTTGGGGCGCCATTTGCCGTTTCAAGAAGTGGCCTCCAGAGCCGTTCTACAAGATCGCGGGCTACGAGTAGACCATGGTCGAGATACACAGCGCCAATAATGGCCTCCATGATGTCCCCTAAGACATTATCGCTTTGTTGGGCACCATCATCACGGGCTTGCTTGCCAAGCCGGACATACAACGGAAGACCAATTTGCCGCGCGATATCGGCGCAGGTCACGCCCGAAACAAGCGCATTTAGCCGGTGCGACAGGCGACCCTCAGCTTCATCCTGATATCGGTGATAGAGCATGTCGGCGATTATGAGACCCAAGATGCGGTCGCCGAGAAATTCGAGCCGTTGATAATCTGGTTGTCCGGTACTGCCATGCGTGAGTGCGCGCTGGTAAAGTGTCTTATCCTTTGGCGGCTTAGGGAGCAATTCCGACAGCCAGGCCTCTTGTTCGTCGCTGTTCAAAATCCTTGTCCAATGCGTTCCGCGCGCGTGGCGGTAAACCAAGTCCATGGCAGCAACCAATGCGACGATCCATCTGTGGAGAACACAGACACCAAAGCACGGCCCACAAGATTTTCTTGCGGTACCATGCCAATCGCTCCGGGCTTATCGATGGGGGACCATCTGCTATCGGCGCTGCGATCGCGATTATCGCCCATGAGGAACATATCGCCTTCGCCAACAACGAATGCTTGCGTATTGTCGCCCTCTAGACCGTTCGCAAGATCCAAGATTTCGTAGCTTCTGCCTTCCGGTAATGTTTCGCGAAAGCGCGGATAGCGGCATTGCGTGCCCCCATTGGCTGCTGGTTCTTCCATATCGGGACGCCAGCAAGGGAATGGGTTGCGGTCAAGCTCAGCTGTATCGCGCATATTTTGCGTGACTGGGATGACGAGGTCAGCAATCCGCTGCTTCTTGACCGCAACGCCATTAATTTCAAGGATACCCTCGCGCATCTGAATGACGTCACCCGGTAGACCAATGACGCGCTTGATATAATCCGTTCCGTTCGACATCGGGGCCTTGAAAACCACAACATCGCCGCGGGCCGGTTGGCTTGCGAAAATCCGTCCTGGGATAATCGGTAATGCAAAAGGGAGGCTGTTATTGGAATAGCCATAGGGCCATTTCGCCACCAGCAGATAATCGCCAATGAGCAAGCGTGGCTGCATCGATTCCGACGGAATGTTGAAGGGCGAAACGATGAAACTGCGCAAGATGAAAACGAACAAGGCAAGTTTCAACAAGAAGCTGCCATATTCGCGCCATTCTGACGGAGCAGGCGCAGTTACAGGTAAATCGTCCGGCTTTTCAGTATGTGAAGTCACAAAATCTCGCAAAATATTGTCGTCGAATGACGTATTGGCTAGCCTTTTACCGTGATGGCGCGTTATTTGCCAGCGCCGAGATTCACTCTGCGTTGCGACGCCAATAATGAAGAGATAAAAATGACCGATAATCGATGGACTGCGCTCGAACAGCATCAACCCCAATTCCTTAATGATTTGTTCGCGTCGGACGTAAATCGTGTATCCAAAATGACGGTCGAGCAAGCGGGGTTGCGGTTTGACTTGTCGAAGACGCATCTGGACGAAAGCACGTTGGGGCAGTTTGCCAAGCTTGCGGAAGATATGCAGCTTGATGCGGCTAAAGCCGCTTTGTTTTCGGGTGCCGCAATCAATGTGACCGAAGGGCGCGCCGCGGAGCATCTTGCCGAACGCGGTATGGGTGATCCCGAATCCGTTGCTTCTGCCCGTGCGCTTCAGCAACGCATGCGCGGCTTGGTTGAGGCCATTGACGCAGGCCTGATGGGCGAAATACGTCACATATTGCATATCGGCATTGGCGGGTCTGCGCTTGGTCCCAAATTGCTGATCGACGCGCTTGGACGCGACGGCGCACGTTATGACGTGAAAGTCGTCTCCAATATTGACGGTGCGGCGCTGGCCGAGGCGGTGAAGGACATGGATCCGCACAAGACGATTGTTGCTGTCGCGTCCAAAACTTTTACCACAACCGAAACATTGATCAACGCCACCAGCGCGATGGAATGGATGCGCGACGGCGGCGTGGCTGACCCCTATGCCCAGCTTGTGGCGCTGACGGCTTATCCCGAAAAAGCTATCGAATGGGGTGTCGACGAAAGCCGCATCTTACCGTTCAACGAGACCGTGGGGGGGCGCTATTCCATGTGGTGCTCGATCGGGTTCCCCGTTGCGCTTGGCCTTGGTTGGGCGGTGTATCAGGAAATGCTGGATGGCGCCGCCGCCATGGATGCGCATTTCCGTAATGCACCCATTATGGAGAACGCCCCGACATTGTCGGCATTTGCGGATCTGTATTATGCTCAGACCAAGGCGTGTCAGATGCGCGCGGTATTTGCCTATGACGAACGTCTGCGGCTGCTGCCCGATTATCTTCAGCAGTTGGAAATGGAATCAAACGGTAAGTCCGTGACCGCCGTAGGTGCACCGCTTGGACGGCACAGCGCGCCTGTGACATGGGGCGGTGTGGGGACCGATGCGCAGCATGCCGTGTTCCAATTGCTGCATCAGGGCACGCATCTGATACCCGTCGAATTCATTGCCAGTAAAATACCGGGGCATGATTTCGATACCGCGCATCATGAAACCTTGCTGGTCAATTGCTTTGCCCAAGGCGCGGCATTGATGGCAGGGCAAAAGTCCGATGACCTTGCGCGTAATTATGTCGGCAACCGCCCATCGACGACGATATTGTTGGATGACATCACACCATCGACGGTCGGTGCGTTGATTGCCTTTTACGAACATCGGACGTTCGTGAACGCAGTTTTGTTAGGCATTAACCCGTTCGACCAATTTGGCGTTGAGCTGGGCAAGCAAATCGCAAAAAGCATAAGTGACAATGACGCAAAGGGCTTTGACCCATCAACAACCGCCCTGTTTGAGGCGGCGTTTGGCGATATCTGAGCTGTAGGAATTTGTTCGATAACACAGCGCGATTATTCACGTTGGTAAAACTATGAACATGTCCCCATATCGGGGGGCATAGGAAAGAACATGTTATGGCTGATTTTGACTTTGACCTCTTCGTCATCGGCGCAGGCTCGGGCGGCGTCCGTGCCGCACGAATTGCGGCATCGCACGGTGCGCGCGTCGCTGTGGCGGAAGAGCATCGCGTCGGCGGCACCTGTGTCATCCGCGGCTGTGTGCCGAAGAAGTTGTTGGTCTACGGATCGCATTTCGCCGAAGATTTGCATGACGCACAACGTTTTGGCTGGAACACCGAAGGCGCGACATTTGATTGGAGCGTCCTGCGCGACAATGTCGCTGCCGAGGTTAACCGCTTGGAGGGGCTATATGGCCAGACGCTTGGCAATAACAAGGTTGAGGTTTTCCGTGAACGCGCGACAGTGACTGGACCCAATAATGTTCGGCTGTCCGGCGGGCGGGACATTAAGGCGGCGCATATCTTGATTGCCACCGGCGCTTGGCCGTCTGTCCCTGAAATTCCGGGCGCAGGCCATGGGATCACATCAAACGAAGTTTTTAGCTTGCCCACGCTGCCCAAGCGCGCCGTGATTGCGGGTGGCGGCTATATCGCAAATGAATTTGCAGGTATTTTTAACGAATTGGGCGTGGATGTGAAACTTGTCACACATGGCGACCGCATATTGCGCGGCTATGATGACGAGATTGTCGATCGCTTGGTCGATTTAAGTCGCCAAAAAGGTATCGATATCCATTTCCACTTCGGCATCAAATCGGTGGTAAAGCAGGATGACGGCACGCTTTTGATTGCGGGCGACAATGGAGAGGTCATCGAGACCGATTTGCTGTTATGGGCCATTGGCCGCACCCCGCACACCGTCGGACTTGGCTTAGAGGAGGTCGGCGTGGACCTCGGTAAAGACGGCTCGGTGCAGGTCAGCGACGACAGCCGCAGCAATATTCCAAGCATCTATGCGGTTGGCGACGTTACCAACCGCGTGCAACTGACGCCAATTGCCATTCGTGAAGGCCATGCCTTTGCCGACAGCGTGTTCGGCAACAATCCACGCACGGTGAATTATGACTGCATTCCAACAGCAGTCTTCAGTAATCCGCCCATTGCCAGCGTGGGTATGACCGAGGCGGAGGCCCGAGCGCAGTATAGTGACGTGAAGGTGTACAAAAGCGATTTTCGCGCGATGAAAAACGTGTTGGCCGACCGGAACGAGCGGGCCTTATACAAAATGGTCGTGGCGGGCCCGGACGAGCGGGTTGTTGGCCTTCACCTGATCGGCCCGGACAGCGGCGAAATTCTTCAGGCGGCGGCGATTGCGGTTAAGGCAGGGCTAAGCAAGCAAGATTTTGACGATACCGTCGCCTTGCACCCGAGCATGTCCGAAGAATTGGTTTTGATGAAATAATCAGGGAAAGTGAACGGGCGGATCGCCGGCTTTCCACGCTGGGTAGCGGGTCATGATCTGAACAAACAGGTCACTGCCGACAAGCGCGGTTAGCCAGCTTTGCAGCGCGGGGAGGGGCAGAGCCGCAAACCATTCAGCATCGGTTGCGGCAAATTGCCGCACAAAGGGGAATAAGGCGATATCGGTAAAGGCGGGCCGTGCGCCGCTGAGATAAGGCGCGGTCGCCAATCGGTCGTTCAGGTCGCCAAGATGCGCCAAAGCGGCATCGCGATGCACAGTGCCATCGGTCAGATCATAACGATGCGGATATTTATAATGGTCCAAGGCTATCTTAAACGGCCCGTCAGTGGCCAAGATAAGATTTTGGTCATCATGGGTTAGCCAGCCCATCGGATCGCTTTGTGCGAGCGCCCAGCGCATGATATCGAGGCTTTCCTCTAACACCCTGCCATCGGGCAGCAATAAGACAGGGACGGTGCCCTTGGGGGATGCCGCCAGCATTTCAGGTGGCTTGGCGCGCAAAATGACCTCGCGTAGTTCCACGTGCACGCCGCTAACCACAACGGCCATGCGTGCGCGCATGGCATAAGGGCAGCGCCGGAAACTGTAGAGGATGGGCAGGGCTGTCATGTTAGCTCAGGGAATAAGTGGGGCCGACAGGTGTTCTGTCTTTGCTCGTCACAAGCGGGTTTCATTATCTTGGATATACTCGGCGTCCTCTGCGCCTCTGCCTGCAAAAATGGACTCACGCAGAGGCGCAGAAAATGCCGATCGGAAAGGCAAACCAAGTTGCACAGTTCCCCTCCGTTCGGTTTGAACGTGGTCAAGGCTCCGTTAAAGCCAAAACTAAACATCATCACGCGGATTGACGCCAATATGCTGCTTGCCGCGCTTTTTGGCTAAGGCAATCTGCTTTTGCCGTTCGGCGAAGCGCGCGCGGTCATCGTCGGTGCGTTCAGCATAGCAAGCAGGGCAGGACACGCCTTCGATAAAATGGGCCGATGCCTTGTCTGCTTGCGAAATCGGGCGGCGGCACGCGTGGCACAGCTCCATCTCGCCAAGCTCCAGACCATGCTTCACCGACACGCGTTCGTCGAACACGAAACATTCACCCTGCCATTTGCTGTGTCCTTCTGGAATATTCTCCAGATACCGCAATATGCCGCCTTCGAGATGATAGACCTCGTCTATGCCTTCGGCCTTCAAAAATGCCGTTGATTTTTCGCAGCGGATCCCGCCGGTGCAGAACATCGCGAACTTTGTTTTGCCTGCCGCCAGTTCTGCACGATGCGCGCGAAACCAGTCTGGAAATTCGCTAAAAGACTTGGTTTGTGGGTCAACCGCCCCCTCAAACGTACCAATCGCCACTTCATAATCATTTCGGGTATCGATCAACACAGTGGCGGGATCAGAAATCAGTGCATTCCAATCCTCTGGCTGCACATAAGTGCCCACCTCCCTTCTTGGGTCGATGCCCTCGACGCCGAGGGTAACAATCTCTTTTTTCAGGCGCACTTTCATCCGGTAAAAAGGCATTTCCTTGGCAAAGGAATATTTCACATCCAGTTCGGCGCAACCTGGAATATCGCGCAAAAACGATATTAAAGCGTCGATGTTGGATGGGTTTCCAGCCACCGTTCCGTTTATGCCTTCATGCGCCAGCAATATCGTACCCTTGATGCCGCCCGCCGCGCATTGCGCCTGAATATATGGTTGCAGTTCTTCCGGCGCACCAAATGCGACAAAACGATACAGTGCTGCAACTTTAATAGGGTGATCTTCGTCCATGACGCCGCCCTATAACGCGCTTTTGTAATTTTTGCAGCCTCCAATCTATGGCGGGTTAAACAGAATTTAATCGCACGATTAATTTGCAATTGCCGCCACAGGATGCCAAGGCTTTGGTCATCAAAACTGCTTATGGGGAATGCCATGTCGGCCAATATCGCTGAACTGGAAGCACGCCGCGCGGCGTCGAAATTGGGGGGTGGGCAAAAGCGTATTGATGCGCAGCACGCCAAGGGCCGCCTGACCGCGCGCGAACGTCTGGATATCTTACTGGATGAAGGCAGCTTCGAAGAACTCGATGCCTATGTCACGCATAATTGCACCGATTTCGGCATGGCGGAACAAAAGATACCGGGTGACGGCGTAGTCACGGGTAGCGGCACGATCAATGGCCGCCTAGTCTATGTCTATAGTCAGGATTTTACGGTATTCGGTGGCTCATTATCCGAAGCGCACGCCATGAAGATTTGCAAGGTCATGGACAATGCCATGAAAGTCGGCGCGCCGGTCATCGGCCTGAACGACAGCGGCGGCGCGCGTATTCAAGAGGGCGTGGCCAGCCTTGGCGGCTATGCCGAGGTGTTTCAACGCAATGTCTTGGCCAGTGGCGTCGTGCCGCAGATTTCGCTGATCATGGGCCCATGTGCGGGCGGCGCGGTATATTCGCCCGCAATCACCGACTTCATCTTCATGGTGAAGGATTCGTCTTACATGTTCGTCACGGGTCCCGATGTTGTGAAGACGGTGACCAATGAAGTCGTCACGCAAGAGGAGCTAGGGGGCGCGATTTCGCATACAACCAAGTCGGGCGTGGCGGATAATGCGTTCGAAAATGATATCGATGCATTGCTGTCAGTCCGCGATTTCTTTGACTATCTGCCCGAGAATAACCGCGCGGGCGTGCCAGAGCGTCCGACGCAAGACCCATGGGACCGGATGGAACTTAGCCTCGACACGCTGATCCCGCCCAGCGCGAACCAGCCTTATGATATGCATGAGCTGATCCGTAAAACGGTTGATGAGGCGGACTTTTTTGAGGTTCAGCCCAGCCATGCGGCGAATATCATCATCGGCTTTGGCCGGATTGAGGGCCGCACGGTGGGCATCGTTGCCAATCAGCCGATGGTGCTGGCCGGCGTGCTCGACATTAACAGCTCCAAAAAAGCCGCGCGCTTTGTGCGCTTTTGCGATGCGTTTGACATTCCGATCATCACCTTTGTCGATGTCCCCGGATTTTTGCCCGGCACCGCGCAGGAATATGGCGGCATCATCAAGCATGGGGCAAAATTGCTGTTCGCTTATGCCGAGGCGACCGTGCCCAAAATCACCATCATCACGCGCAAGGCCTATGGCGGCGCCTATGACGTGATGGCGTCCAAGCATTTGCGCGGCGACCTCAATTACGCTTGGCCAACCGCCGAAATCGCGGTGATGGGCGCGAAGGGCGCGGTGGAGATCATCTTCCGCGGGCTATCGACCGAAGAGCAAGCGGTGAAAACCGCAGAATATGAAGACCGCTTCGCAAATCCTTTTGTGGCGGCAAGCAAAGGTTTCATCGACGAGGTGATCTACCCGCATTCCACGCGGAAGCGGATTGCCTTGGGCTTACGGAAATTGCGGAACAAGGCGTTGGAGAACCCTTGGAAGAAGCATGATAATATTCCGTTGTGAGGATATAAAATGAAACTCGGCCGTCTCAACCATATCGGCGTTGCAACGCCTTCCATCGCGGACAGCATTATCTTTTACCGCGATGTGATGGGCGCGACGACAATTCATGATCCTTTCGACCTGCCTGATCAGGGGGTGAAGGTGTGCTTTGTCGATACGCCCGGCGCAGAAGGTGCGATGAACGGGACGCAGATCGAGTTGATCGAACCGCTCCCCGGCAATGCCTCAATCGCGGCGTTCCTTGAAAAGAACCCGGCGGGTGGACAGCATCATGTCTGTTACGAAGTGCCTGATATCCATGCTGCAAAGGCGGAATTTGAGGCAATGGGCAAACGCGTGCTTGGCGAGCCACGGATTGGCGCGCATGGGACGTTGATATTCTTTGTGCATCCCAAGGATATGCAAGGTGTTTTGACTGAGATTATGGAGGTGTCTGCGCAAGACGGGCATTAATTGCACCACTCCCGCAGGCGGGAGGGGTGGTGAGACTTGCGAGCTTGTTCGCTAGTCGCAACGGGGTGGGCAAAAACCCACAAAAATTCGTCATCCTGAACTCGTTTCAGGATAACGCAGGGCGATGGTGCGTTATCCCGAAACAAGTTCGGGATGACGAAATAAAAGTTTGGAACAAAATGACAAATATCGACCAGTGGAAAAAAGCGGCGGACAAAGAGGTTAAGGGCAAGGACCTGACTTGGCACACGCCAGAGGGCATTGCTGTAAAGCCGCTTTATACAGCCGACGATTCAGCCGACCCCGGCCTTCCCGGTTTTGCGCCATTTACGCGTGGTGTGCGCGCATCCATGTATGCGGGCCGCCCATGGACGATCCGCCAATATGCGGGTTTCTCGACCGCTGAGGAATCCAACGCATTTTACCGCCGCAATCTCGCCGCTGGACAAAAGGGCCTTTCGGTCGCCTTCGATCTTGCCACCCACCGTGGCTATGACAGCGACCATCCGCGCGTTGTCGGCGATGTCGGCAAGGCTGGCGTTGCGATTGATAGCGTTGAGGATATGAAAATCCTGTTCGACGGGATTCCGCTCGATCAAATGTCGGTATCGATGACGATGAACGGCGCAGTCATCCCCATCCTTGCGTTTTTCATTGTGGCGGGTGAGGAACAAGGCGTTGCCCAAGCGCAACTGGACGGGACGATCCAGAACGACATCCTCAAAGAATTCATGGTCCGGAATACCTATATTTATCCGCCCGAACCATCGATGCGAATTGTTTCAGATATCATCGCATATACGTCCGCTAACATGCCGAAATTCAATAGTATTTCGATATCCGGCTATCATATGCATGAGGCGGGCGCAACTGCGGTGCAGGAGCTTGCCTTCACCATTGCCGATGGCAAGGAATATGTGCAGCGCGCTATTGCCTCTGGCTTGGACATTGATGCGTTTGCGGGGCGCCTGTCTTTCTTCTTTGGCATTGGCATGAACTTCTTCATGGAAGTGTCAAAGCTGCGCGCCGCGCGCACCTTGTGGCACCGCGTCATGGATGAACTTGGCGCACAGGATGAACGCTCCAAAATGTTGCGCACCCATTGCCAGACGTCTGGCGTGTCGTTGCAAGAGCAGGATCCTTATAACAACGTCATCCGTACGACGATTGAGGCGATGGCCGCGACCTTAGGTGGGACGCAGTCGTTGCACACCAATGCGCTGGATGAAGCCATTGCGCTGCCAACCGATTTTTCGGCGCGCATCGCCCGCAACACACAGATTGTGTTGGCTGAAGAAAGCGGCATTACCAAGGTCGTCGATCCTTTGGGCGGTTCTTATTATGTGGAGGCGTTGACCGCTGAATTGGTTGAGCAAGCGTGGACAATTATCGGCGAAGTCGACGCACTAGGCGGCATGACGAAGGCGGTGGCATCGGGCATGCCAAAGCGCCTTATTGAAGAAGCTGCCGCCGCCCGGCAAGCGCGTGTGGACAAAGGCGAAGATGTTATCGTCGGCGTCAACAAATATAAGCTCGCCACTGAAGACCAACTCGACACGTTGGAAGTCGACAATGACTTCGTTCGCCAAGGGCAGATTGCCCGCCTTGCCGCCACCCGTTCCGCACGCGATGAAGCCGCATGCCAGGCGGCTTTGACGGCGCTGACCGAGGGCGCGAAAGGTGGCGCAAATCTTTTGGCGCTTGCCGTCGAAGCCGCCCGCGTCCGCGCCACATTGGGCGAAATTTCCGACGCGATGGAGGCTGTGTTTGGCCGCTACGCAACGACGCCGGTTCCCGTTCAAGGCATTTATGGCAGCGCCCATGAATTCGACAAACGCTGGGCGCAAGTAGTGGATGGCGTCGAGTCCGTTGGCCGCCGCTTAGGTCGCAAGCCCAAGCTTTTGGTCGCAAAAATGGGCCAGGACGGGCATGATCGCGGCGCCAATGTCATCGCTTCGGCTTTCTCCGATATGGGCTTTGACGTTATCAGCGGACCATTGTTCCAAACGCCCGAAGAAACCGTTGTCCTCGCGCTACAGCATGATGTTGATGCCGTAGGCGCATCCAGCCTTGCCGCCGGACACAAGACGTTGATCCCCGAATTGGTAAAAGGTTTGCGCGCGGCAGGACGCGGCGACATCAAGGTTATCGCCGGCGGCGTTATTCCCCCACAGGATTATGATTTTCTGCGGGAAGCAGGGGTGCAGGGCATTTACGGCCCCGGCAGCAATGTCGTTGAATGTGCAGCCGATGTTTTGACATTATTAGGGCACAATATGCCGCCGTTGAACGATGCAACATAATGTTAAATACCACCGTCATACTGAACTTGTTTCAGTATCTTACTTTTTGCGGTGTTGGCACCCAAGTAAGACCCTGAAACAAGTTCAGGGTGACGTTAATGATAAGGGAAATTATGTCTAATCAACGCACCGACTGGACCCGCGCCGAGATCGCTGCTGTGTTTGATCTGCCGTTCGACGAACTGCTATTTCAAGCGCAGACCGTGCACCGCGCGCATCATGCGGCGGGGCAGATACAGCTTTGCACATTGCTGTCCATCAAAACCGGTGGTTGCCCCGAAGATTGCGGCTATTGTTCGCAATCTGTCAAAGCCGACAGCGGCGTTGCGGCAACGAAGTTGATGGATGTGCAGGCCGTGTTGCAAAAGGCGGCTGAGGCCGCAGATGCTGGCTCTCGCCGATTCTGCATGGGCGCAGCGTGGCGCAACCCGAAAGACCGCGACATGCCCGCGATTGTGCAGATCGTTCAGGGCGTGCGCGCCATGGGTATGGAAACCTGCATGACATTGGGCATGTTGACGCCCGCCCAAGCGGACATGCTAGCCGACGCTGGCTTGGATTATTACAATCACAATATCGATACTTCACCAGAGCGGTATAATGAGATCATTACCACGCGCACGATGGACGACCGGCTCGACACGCTGTCCGAGGTGCGCCGTGCAGGCATCAACGTATGCAGCGGCGGAATTGTCGGCATGGGCGAAACCCGCGCCGACCGGGTGGGCTTCATCCACACGCTGGCGACCCTGCCACAGCATCCAGAAAGCGTTCCCGTAAACGCGTTGGTTCCCGTGAAGGGCACGGTGCTGGGCGATATGCTCGCCGATACACCATTGGCCAAGATTGACGATATCGAATTTGTCCGCACGATTGCGGTGGCGCGGATCACCATGCCAATGAGCATGGTACGGTTAAGTGCAGGCCGCGAGAGCATGTCAGAAGCGACGCAAGCTTTGTGCTTCATGGCGGGTGCGAACAGTATTTTTACGGGTGACAAATTGCTGACGGCGGCCAATGCAGGCGACGACAAGGACGCGGCTTTGCTGTCGAAGTTGGGTTTGCGCCCGATGGAGTCGGAGGAGCCGCTGCGTGCGTGTAAGGCGTTGGAGGCGGCGGAGTGAGTTTAAATTCTCGGCATGCCGAACTCGTTTCACCTGCGGTGACTGACGTTCAAGCATCCATTTTTCAGCAACAACTGTCGGTGTGCGTGGCACCATGGACCCTGAACCAAGTTCAGGGTGACGGCTTTGGGGGAGTTATATGTTCAAAAAAATCCTAATCGCAAACCGTGGCGAAATTGCTTGCCGGATCATCAAAACCGCACGCCGGATGGGGATCGCGACCGTCGCGGTCTATTCCGATGCCGATGCGCGTGCGCCATTCGTGCAAATGGCCGATGAGGCGGTGCATATCGGGCCTTCGCCTGCTGCGCAGTCTTATTTGATTGCGGATAAGATCATCGCCGCGTGTAAGCAAACAGGCGCCGAAGCTGTACATCCGGGCTATGGCTTCCTGTCCGAACGCACCAGCTTTGCGCAAGCCTTGGCCAAGGAAAACATCGCCTTTATCGGCCCGCCTGTAAACGCGATTGCCGCGATGGGCGACAAGATCGAGTCCAAAAAGCTGGCGTTGGCGGCGGGCGTCAATGTCGTCCCCGGCTTTGTTGGTGAGATTGACGACACGGAACATGCGGTGCGGATTTCGGCAGAAATCGGCTATCCCGTTATGATGAAGGCGTCTGCGGGCGGCGGCGGTAAGGGGATGCGGCTTGCCTATAATGAGCAGGATGTCCGTGAAGGCTTTGAGGCGACGAAGCGCGAAGGGTTAAACTCGTTCGGCGACGACCGCGTCTTTATCGAGAAATTCATCCTCAACCCGCGCCATATCGAAATTCAGATATTGGGCGACCAACATGGCAATATTTTATATCTGAACGAACGCGAATGTTCGATCCAGCGGCGACATCAAAAGGTTGTTGAGGAAGCGCCATCGCCCTTCGTCACGCCGAAAATGCGCAAAGCTATGGGTGAGCAGTGCGTGGCCTTGTCCCGTGCGGTCGGCTATTATTCCGCCGGAACGGTCGAATTGATCGTATCAGGTGCGGACCCGAGCGGCGAGAGCTTCTATTTCCTTGAAATGAACACGCGGTTGCAGGTGGAACATCCCGTAACCGAATGCATCACCGGCATTGATTTGGTCGAACAGATGATCCGCGTCGCCGCAGGTGAGAAGCTGGCCATGACGCAAGACGATATCAAAATCGACGGTTGGGCCATTGAAAACCGCGTCTATGCCGAAGACCCTTATCGCGGGTTTTTGCCGAGCACGGGACGCTTGACGCGCTATCGTCCGCCCGTGACGGGTTGGACCGAGGACGCAGATGCCAACGGTCGTCGCGGTGTTGAGGGTATCCGCGTAGATGACGGCGTCTATGATGGCGGTGAAGTGTCGATGTTCTACGATCCCATGATCGCCAAGCTCATTACCTGGGGCAAAACGCGGGATGAAGCCGCTGACCTACAAATCGCTGCGCTTGACCGCTTCGAAATTGAGGGCCTTGGCCACAATATCGATTTCGTCAGCGCCATCATGCAACATCCGCGTTTCCGATCAGGCGAACTCACGACTGGTTTCATCGCCGAGGAATATCCCGATGGTTTCCAAGGCGCAGCATCGACGCCCGAGCTTGTCAAATCACTCTCCGCAATTGCTGGCTTTGTTGCGACGGCGGAGGCGGACCGTGCGCGGCATGTCGATGGCCAGTTGGGCGATACGCTTGATCCGCCAGCCCGCTGGCAAGTGACGATCGGGGAGGCGGTCTATGAAATCGAAATGCGTGATGGCGACATCCATGTCGATGGTGTGCCTTTCGACCTATCGATGGAATATGACCCCGGAGATCGCTTAATCGAAGCAGAAATTGGGGAAGAGGAACTCGCGGTCAAAATCCGTAAAACGCGAACTGGATTCCATCTGACAACGCGCGGTGCAACCCATGTCGCCCGCGTTCTGCCGGGCCACATCGCGCATCTGGCCACGCATATGATAGAAAAGATCCCGCCAGATTTGTCCAAATTTCTGATTTGCCCAATGCCGGGCCTGCTCACGAATTTGCATGTTAGCGTCGGTGACAAGGTTGAGGCTGGCCAACCACTTGCCGTGGTCGAAGCGATGAAGATGGAAAACATCTTGCGTGCCGAGAAATCGGGAACGGTAAAATTGGTCAATGCACAGGCTGGGGACAGCCTCGCCGTCGACGCGGTGATATTGGAGATGGAGTGAAGCTGCTTGTAAGTGCCAACATTGGCATTAAAACAAGCGCAGAGGGTTATTAGGGGAATATCATGGCCAGTACCGCCGAAACTGAAGTCGCACTTGATCCTAAGCGCGACCGCTTGGTTATCACAGCATCGTCGCTGGGTACGGTTTTCGAATGGTATGACTTTTTCGTCTATGGCATTTTAGCGGCCTTAATCGGAAAGCTGTTTTTCCCCGCTGATAACCCGACCGCCGCCACCTTGGCATCGCTTGCAATCTTTGGCGCAGGCTTTGGTGTGCGACCATTTGGTGCGGTTCTATTTGGCTATTTCGGCGATAAAATCGGCCGAAAATATACGTTTCTTGTCACCATAACCCTCATGGGTGTTGCGACCGCAGCGATTGGATTGCTGCCGACATTTGAAACCGCTGGGCTATGGGCCGCTGGTTCGCTGTTGCTTATGCGCTGTCTTCAGGGACTGGCGCTTGGCGGCGAATATGGCGGGGCTGCTATCTATGTTGCGGAACATGCACCCAACGGCAAACGCGGCCAATATACCAGTTGGATTCAGGCATCGGTCGCTGGCGGGTTTCTGCTCGCCGTGATTGTCGTGCTGATCACGCGCCAGTCCATGAGCAACGAGGCGTTTGAGGCATGGGGCTGGCGTGTGCCGTTCCTGACCTCAATTTTGCTGCTCGCGATTTCCCTCTATATGCGCGTCAAATTGTCGGAAAGCCCCGTTTTTAAGGCCATGAAGGAAGCTGGCACAACATCCAAAAACCCGTTTCTGGAAAGCTTTCAATATCCAGGCAATGTGGGGCGTATTTTCGTCGCATTATTCGGCGTCGCTGCCGGATTGACCGTCATTTATTACACGTCGCAATTCGGCACTTTATACTTTCTAACGGGGACTGCACGCGTTCCGGAGACTGATGCGCTTTTATATATGGCGGTGGGGGCAGCATTGGCAGCACCGACCTATGTTGCCTGCGGTTGGTTGTCGGACAAATGGGGCCGCAAAAGGCTGCTCTTGCTTGGCTATGCGCTTTCCATTGTGGGCGTGTTTCCGATTTTCTGGATGATGGCCGATGCCGCAAACCCCGCTTTGGCGAGGGCGACAGAGCGTAACCCTGTCACTTTGTCCATGCCGGAATGTGATTTTAACGCACTCAACCGCGTACATGAAAGCGAATGTGCGCAAGCGCTCAATTTCCTGACGAAGCGCGGCATAGCCTATAGCAAGCAGGCGAGTGATAGCGTGTCGTTGAACGTCGGTGACGCAAATATTAAGGGCTTTGATGAAAAAGCCTATATCACCGCGCTAGAAAAAGCAGGCTACCCCGACAAATCAGACCCGGCCCAGCGTGAACCTTGGAAAATCATCTTGGCGGTGTTCTTGATGGTGGCATTGTCAGGCATGACTTATGGGCAAGTGGCGGCAATCCTTGTAGAATTATTCCCAGCCAAAATCCGCTATACATCCATGTCGATACCCTATCACATAGGCACAGGTTATTTTGGCGGGTTTCTGCCGTATATTTCCCAATATATCGTTGCCCAAACTGGTCAGCCTTTTTCCGGGCTTTGGTATACAGTGGCGGTTACCGCGATGGCATTCATCGTAGCGTTGATTTGGCTGCCGGAAACATCCGGAAAAACGGAGCTGGATTGACAGCGCGTCCAGCAGGGACAAAAGACGGTCGATGACTGATTTTGAGCCTCCTTTGCGCCTTCACCTTGAAGGCGAGGCGCTGGTCTCCAACTGGCGCGCGCTAGATGCACATAGCGGCGCGGCGCGGGCAGGGGCTGCTGTAAAAGCCAATGCTTATGGCTTGGGTGCGCGTGCGGTTGTGGCCCGTTTGCGTGATGCAGGGTGCCGCGACTTTTTCGTTGCCCATTGGGGCGAGGCGCAAGCCATTGCCGACTTAGTACCGCCCAGTTGGATATCGGTGCTAAATGGTATCGCCCACACCGATCTTGCCGCCGCGCGGGCGTTGGCGGCTACTCCAGTGCTGAACACGCCTGAGCAAGTTGCGATGTGGCGCAACGCAGGCGCAGGACGGTGCCATGTGATGTTCGATAGCGGCATTAACCGCTTGGGCCTTGCACCGCAGCACATCGCCGACGGTGCGCTCGACGGTGTAGAGGTTGATATGTTGATGTCGCATTTGGCATCGGCGGACACCGATGTCGCGCAGAACAGTGCGCAGCTTAATCTGTTTAGCCAAGCCGTTTCCGCAACCAGCGCACAGCGGTTTAGCTTAGCCAATAGCGCAGGCATCATGTTGGGCGCAGACTATCATTTTGACCTGACGCGCCCCGGATTGAGCCTGTATGGCGGCATTGCCCGCGTGGGAATGGCTGAATGGATCAGACCGGTCGTTCGACTCTCGGTGCGGCTTCTGCAGGTGCGAGTCGCACCAGCAGGCGCAACGGTCGGGTATAACGCAACTTATGTTTGTCGCGCAGAAACGCGCGTGGGCACGATATCTATTGGCTATGCCGACGGATATTTGCGCGCATTTTCCAGCAAGGGCATGGCTTGGGCAGATGGACGTGCGTTGCCGGTTATCGGCCGCGTGTCGATGGACCTTGTAACACTTGATCTCAATGCCGCGCCTGATTTGCGTGAAGGCGAATGGGTCGATGTCGAATATGACCTTGTCACTGCTGCGGCCCTAACAGGGCTATCGCAGTATGAGCTGCTGACAAATTTAGGGGCGAGGTTCGCGCGTATTTGGAGCTGACGCTTAAGGCAGCTGACGTGTCGGATGTTCCCTATTTTTTGGTGCATCGCGCCGATACCGTAGCCAACAAAAAAGGGCGCCACATTGGGCGCCCTTTTTTTATACGATCAGGGTTGGCTTAGAAACGTGCGCGGAATCCTGCGTAGAAGTTACGTCCACGGAATGAGTAGATAGCGCTACCTGAACCAGTTGCAGTGGTGGCACCACGCGGTACGCCCTTATTCAACACGTTATCTACACCAACATAGAAACGAGATTCGGCGTTATTGCTATCCTTTCCGATATCAAAATCTATCCGCACGTCATGATACATTACCGACGAAAACTTCGTGTCTGGGAAGGCATCAACGTTAGATGGAGGTAAATCGTTCAACGTGAACAACGTGCTGTAACCATTAAAGAACATTGGGCCGATGTAGCGCAAGCGATAGCCAAATGTCACAGCATCATAACCAAAATCAAAATCCCAACGGAACTCATCCTTAGGATCACCAAGTTGTCCTAACAATCTTGTTTCAAACTTAGGATTAGTAGGATCTTGGAAGTTACTGATTTCAAAATTACGCGTGTAAATCAGGCTTGTGCTGAAATCTACTGGGCCTAGGTCTGTGCGGTAGGCCAGATTGACATCAACGCCGCGACGTTTGCGATTTGCAAAGTTCAACGGTGCATTAATCAGAGAGTTACCCAAAACACGACCAGGCGTTTCTCCCAACGGACCTGTACCGGGACCAGCCCAACGCGTGAACTGACCACAGAAGATGTTGTTCAACGTTGGTGAGTCATAGCACTGGTTCACAATCCCTTGCGGAGAAACACTGGAAATAATGCCCTTAACGTTAATGTCGTAATAATCGGCTGACAAACTCAACCCGGGAACCCAGCGTGGCTGGATGACAACACCATAGGTATAGGAGTCAGACTCCTCAACACTCAAATTAGGGTTAGAACCGCTAACAATAGGTAAAGATTGTGTGATGTTGGTGAAGGTTGCAAGGTTAGCGGCACCGACCGCAGCTAGGCAGTTAGTTGCCCGGATACCCGACCCAATTGATGCCGGGTTGCAAGGATCAACGAAGCCGTTTGAAAAGTTTGGTACCAACGGAAAACCGGTTTCCGACACGTTGGGTGCACGAACCGCGCGGCTGTAGTTTGCCCGGAAGCGAACATCCGCAACCGGCGCATAGTCTACGCCCCCATTGTATGAATACACTGTTCCGGCCTTACCCTGATATTGAGCCACTCGACCTGCCGCACTCAACGTAAGCTCTTGCGCAAATGGTAAGTCCCTAAGCAACGGCGCACGAAGTTCGCCAAATGCTTCCTTCACCACAAAAGCCTTGGGCTTAAAAGTGGGAATAGAAACAGCATTGGTAAAGCCATCTGTTACGAAACTGTCCTGAACATATGAAGCGTTCTCGCGCCGATACTCGGCACCAATTGCAAAACTGAGCGGACCGCCTGGCAACTCAAACAACTGGCTTGCATCACCTGATACAAAGCCAGAGGCAATGAATTGGTCAAGCGACGCCGTAGCAGTAAAAGTACGTGCAAAATATGCCACGGAAGCAGAGTTATCCGGCGATCCAAAAGGATTGTAAGGCACGCATGCCGCGATGTCGGCTGCTAAACGAGCCGCATTTGCAGAGGCTGGCGCAGCAAAGCCAACAAGAGGAACTGCCGATGCTGTATCAAACTGCGAACGACACTGAACAGCACCAGTAACAGGATTACGACCCGCATCCATTGCGAGCGCAAAACGTTGCCGATCTATAAAACCGTCCTGCGTGGTATCTTCCTTAAACTTTCCGTAGTTAGCCGAAAGTTCGTAGCTCCAGTCGTCATTAAACGTGCCACGAACCCCGCCAACGACACGGAAAGTGTCACGCTGGAACCGAGCATCGCGAAGGCCAACGTCCAGAAGGTTGCGCGAAGCAACAAAGCGGTAGCTCCCATTATTGACGTTTGTAATGTCTGTAGCTGTCAAGTTACCAGCAGCCGGGCATGTGACCTGCAGATCTGTCCGACAACCAGAGGCCAGAATAAGGCCGGCAAGTGTAGCGCGATCTGCTGAATTGAGAAACGGATTATCTAGACGAGGACGTTCACGAAAATCCGCCGTCCCACCGGTCCCCTGATTAAACGAGGGGCCAGCGTTGTTACCCAAAGCATTTACACGGTTCCATTTTGCCTCGATGAAAACATCGGCAGCATCGCTAAACTCGAAGTGACCCAGAAAGTTAAAGCTTAAGCGCTCATTAAAGGGCAGCACGGAAACCGTTTTTCCTTCACGGCCAGTTTGACCATTACTGTTTACGATTGCCGAGTTTATCCCCGTACCAAAGCGTGTCCCTGTTTGTTGTGTAAGGCGACCAGCATCCGAAAAAAAGTACGTACAATTGAACGCCGCACCAGCTGTATTAGGGCCTCCATTGTTTGGCGTTGTTGCGTTGCCACACGCGCCTGCATTCGGAACGTTACGCTGGTTGATAGGAACAAGGCTGTTGTAGTGAATTGTCGTGCTGCTGATGTTGGTAAAGAAGGCAGTGTCAACAAATCCGTCGCCGCCATTTACAATTCCAGCACCTCCATCCGCATCGATAGTTAGGAAGTTATCATTCCTGCGAAATGCAGGAACGTCTGATGCAAAAACACGCTCGGATCGAGCATATTCACCATGCACCGTTACGTTACCCTTGCCGCCCGCAAAATTCTTTCCGTACATGCCAGAGATGTATTGGTTTGCGCCGAAGCCTTCTTCGGCAACACTTGCCTGCGCCCGCAGTTGGAGACCGTCATAGCTTTTGCGCAATACAAAGTTAACGACACCAGCAATCGCGTCCGAACCGTAAACAGCGGAGTTGCCGCCCGTTACAATGTCCACGCGCTCGATCAAATCGTTTGGAATGGTGTTAGTGTCTACCGACACTGCGTTAACCAAAATGTCTGCAGGAACGTGCCGGCGACCATTAACCAAAACAAGTGTACGCGAAGTCCCAAGCCCGCGAAGATCAAGCAGGTTTAGTCCAGCGATACCGATGCCCAAGCCAGGATTCTGTTGTGCGAAGGTGCTGCGCAGTTGCGGCAAGTCGTTTAAGGTATCCCCTACGCTTGTCTGACCTTGCTGAAAAAATTGCTCGCCGATGATCGTTGTTACCGGAATAGTAGACGTCAGGTTAGGGCGCCGGATGCGTGATCCAGTTACCGTGATAGCATTACCAGCATCTTCGACCACCTCAGTAGTTTTGACAACGGCTTCTTCTTTGGCTTCCCCTTCTGTCGCAGCGGTTTGAGCAAAGGATGGTGCGGCGGTAAAAAGCGCGAGGCTGAGCGCCGAACCCGCCAATAGTAAATGTGATGTTTTCATGTGAAAGCTCCCCAGCTCAAATTTTTGTTTATTCATTACGAATATAGCATGCAGTTATAATTGCTTAAACGGTAAAGCTTCGGTCGGGTTCATATGCAAGAGTTGCAGATGACATTTGGTCATTTTCTTCATGTGTGTGACTATAATATCACATGTACTTACAGGATGGGGCATGCGACCCTATCAAAAATAGGAACGCTGTTAACTTGGTTGCAATCTAAATTGAAAAATGGATGGAATATGCGTGCTTTTAACTACGCCGCATCCTTTTTGCGTGAAAGATAGGTGCTAAACCTTGCATCCCTTCACCAATGTTGCAGTGCACTATGACATAGTGCTATCGGGGCGCAGCTTTTCCGAAAGGACCAAATATGGCACGTACGGCCAACAAATATGGTGATGGCCCAATCATCATTAAAAAATATGCCAATCGCAGGCTGTATAATACGCAGTCCTCGAAATATATCACTCTTGATTTTCTCGCTGAACTTACCCGCAAGGATGTTGACTTCAAGGTTGTCGACGCCAAATCGAATGCGGATATCACGCACGGTGTCCTCACACAGATCATCATGGATGAAGAGAATAGCGGGCAGCAGATGTTGCCGGTCGGCTTCCTGAAGCAACTGATCGCAATGTATGGGGATTCCATGCAAGGGATGGTGCCGCAATTTTTGGAAACGTCGATGGACAATTTCCGCAAGAATCAAAGGCAAGTTCAAGAAGTGATTGAAACGGCGATCACTTCTGGTCCCTTTGGCCATTTGGCAAAGCAGAATATCGAATTCATGCGCTCTGCGCGGGAAGCATTGATGCCGAATTTGGGGAACCTCACGGGTAAAAAGCCGGAACGCGATGAAAGCGTTGCTGAGCTCAAGCAACAAATCACGGCGCTGCAAGCGCAGATCGACCAAATGGCCGCTGACCGCGCCTCATAACTTTTCTTTGAATAGCAGGTAAGACTTTGATTAAAAATGCTTTAAGCGTCACCCGCGCGCAAAATTTCGCTGGTTGGTATCAGGAAGTCATTTCAGAGGCGGATTTGGCCGAAGAATCCGGTGTGCGGGGATGCATGGTTATCCGGCCATGGGGCTATGGCATGTGGGAACGCATCCAGAAGCTGATGGATGCAGAGATTAAGGCCGCTGGCGTTGAAAACTGCTATTTCCCATTGTTCATCCCCTTATCCTTCTTTGAAAAAGAGGCGGATCATGTCGAAGGCTTTGCCAAAGAAATGGCGGTTGTTACGCATCACCGCCTTGTCAGCGATGGCAATGGCAAGCTGATCCCAGACCCCGGATCGAAGCTGGAGGAACCGCTTGTCGTTCGTCCAACCTCAGAAACGGTGATTGGCGCAGCGATGAGCCGCTGGGTGCAAAGCTGGCGTGATTTGCCGTTGATGGTCAACCAATGGGCCAATGTTGTGCGCTGGGAAATGCGGACACGCATGTTCCTGCGCACCAGCGAATTTTTGTGGCAGGAAGGGCATACCGCCCATTCCGACCGTGCAGATGCAATGCAGGAAACGATGCGCGCGTTGGAAATGTACCGCGCCTTTGCCGAAGGTCCATTGGCCATGCCCGTCGTTGCGGGTGAAAAGCCCGAGAATGAACGTTTCCCCGGCGCGGTTGCAACCTACAGCATTGAAGCGATGATGCAGGACGGTAAAGCGTTGCAGGCTGGCACGTCGCATTATCTCGGTACTGGCTTTGCCGAAGCATCCGGCATCAAATATCAGGATAAGGAAGGCAATCAGCAGTTCGCGCATACGACAAGCTGGGGCGTGTCCACGCGCATGATTGGCGGCGTTATCATGACCCATGGCGATGATGATGGCCTGCGCTGCCCCCCGCAAATCGCGCCGCACCAGATTGTAATCATTCCGATGTTACGGGACAATGACGAAGACGAAGCGGTGTTGGCCTATTGCCGGAGCTTGCGGTTGGAATTGTTGGCGGCCAAGGCCTTTGGCGAACCATTGCGCGTGTTGCTGGATACCAAAGCAGCAAAGGCATCAAACAAGCGCTGGGCCTGGGTCAAAAAGGGCGCGCCGATTATTGTTGAGGTTGGGCCACGCGATATGGCGGAAGGTAAGGCAGCGGTAATCCGCCGCGATCGCCTATATAAGGACGACGGCAAGCTTGCGACCGCATTCACACCGCGTGCCGAATTTGTGGCGTCTGCGCCTGCGTTGCTGGAGGATATCCAGAATGGTTTATATGCTGAGGCAAAAAAGCGGCTAGAGGCAAATATCCGCCGTGATGTCACCGACCTTGCCCAACATTTTGCCGGCGATGAAGCGGGTTTTGCAGGCTGGGTCGAAGTGCAATGGTCGCGGCCAAGCGGCGCGGCGCTCGACAGAATCGTTTCCGAACTCAAGGCGCTGAAACTCACCATGCGCAACAGCCCTATCAACGCCGCCCCCGGCCACGGCGCTTGCTTCTTTACCGGCGATCCGGCGGTGGAACGGATACTGATCGGGCGGACTTATTAGAATATGACGAAATATGCGCAGTTTGAAGGGCTTCCCACAAGAGATCAGATCCTTGAATTTATCAAGACGTCTAAGGACCCTGCGGGCAAACGGGAAATTGCGCGGGAATTTGGTTTGCGTGGGCATGAGAAAATTGCGCTGAAGGCCTTGTTAAAGGACATGACAGACGAAGGGCTGATCGACATGGCCCCGGGCCGTGCCTTTCACAAAATGGGCGGCTTGCCGAAGGTTACTGTGCTCAAGGTCGTTGCGATTGATGGCGATAATGCGGTGGCGGTGCCGGAGCATTGGGAAGCAGAAGGCATTCCGTTACCCAAGATTCGGGTGATAGAAACCAAAGGGAATCGCGGCGCCTTAGGGATTGGGGACCGCATATTGGCGCGCACCGAAGAGCGCGGCAGCGGCCATGTCGCGCACGTCCTGAAGAAGCTCGAAAAAGGTAGCGAGCAGATATTGGGCGTAGTCGAAGGCGGGGAGAATGGCCGTTTTTGGCTTAAATCCGTCGACAAAAAAGCGCGATTTGATACGCAAATTGGTGACGTTGGCAATGCCAAGGCCGGGGAATTGGTGCTCGCCGAATTGACGGGTAACGCACATAAAAAATCGGCGCGGGTGACCCAAGTCTTGGGCGACCCATTTGCGCCCAAAAGCTTCAGCCTGATCGCCATTCACAAGTTCGGTATTCCTTTTGAAATGCCCGAAGCCGCCGAGCGTGAGGCTGAACGTGTAAGGGAACTGCCGGTCACCGACGACCATCGGGAGGATCTGCGCCATTTGCCCATCATCGCCATCGATCCACGCGATGCCCGCGACTTTGATGACGCCATCTGGGCCACCCCGAATGCGGATACCGGCGGCTTTGATGCGATCGTCGCGATTGCGGATGTGAGCTATTATGTTCGCCCCGGTAGCGCATTGGACCATGAGGCGTCGAAGCGTGGAAATAGTGTCTATTTTCCCGACCTCGTTGTGCCGATGCTGCCGCACGCATTGTCTTCGGATAAATGCTCGCTGCGGGCAGGGGAGGATCGCGCTGTACTTGCCTGCCATCTCGCCATCGGCAAGACCGGGCAGGTGACGTCATGGCGCTTTACCCGTGCTGTTGCCCGAATTGCGGCCAATATCCCTTATCCAGATGCGCAGGCAGCTATCGATGGGCAGATGGAAAACCCGTTGCTGGAAACGCCGCTCAAGCCGCTTTGGGCGTGCTGGAGATTGCTTTCTATCGCGCGGAACAAGCGCGGGCCACTGGAACTGAACTTGCCTGAAAAGCGGATTACGCTTGACGATCAAGGCCGGGTGACGGGTGTTGCCGAACGCGAACAGTTGGAAGCGCATCGTTTGGTCGAAGACTTTATGATCGCCGCAAATGTCGCCGCGGCCAAGGCGCTGGAAGCAAAAAAGTCGTCTTTGATTTATCGTGCGCATGAACCGCCAAGCCGCGAAAAGCTGGTGGCGTTGAAGGAATATCTCAAAACTTTTGACATCGAATTTGCGCTGGGTCAGGTGGTTAAGCCTGAGACATTCAACGCGATACTCGAAAAAATTATCGACGAAGAAGTGCGTCCGCAAATTATGGAAGCCGTCTTGCGCAGCCAGACGCAGGCATATTATGGCCCAACTAATGTGGGGCATTTTGGTTTGTCATTGGGTAGCTATGCGCATTTCACCTCGCCAATCCGGCGCTATGCCGACCTAATCGTGCACCGCGCGTTGGTGAGCGCTTATGGGCTTGAGATGCCCAAACCAAAACTCAAGGATGTTGAGCCCATCACCGGCTTGACCGAGGCCGCGATCATGAAGCTTGCAGCCACCGCCGAAGCCATCAGCCGCACCGAACGCCGCGCGATGGAAGCAGAGCGTGAGACAACGGACCGCTACATTGCCGCCTATCTGTCCGTGCAAGTCGGGCAAATCGTTCAAGCGCGGATTACAGGTGTTCAGAATTTTGGTTTCTTTGCAACTGTACAAGGGGTTGGCGGCGACGGCTTAGTCCCTGTCTCAACCTTGGGTAAGGATTATTTCCATTATGACGAGGCAAGCCAAACATTGATCGGCGAGAAAACACGGCAGGAATATCGACCGGGCATGTGCCTCGAACTGCGATTGGCCGAGGCGAACCCGATTTCAGGTGCGCTGCGCTTTGAATTGCCGGAGGGCGGAAGCTACGCGCCAGACCGTTTCAAGCATAAGGGCAAACCCAAGGCGGGCAAATATGATGCGGGAAAGCGCGGTAGGCCGGGGAATATCCGGCATCAGGGGAAAAGGCGTTAGCTTGCTTCACACCGTCCTAATAGAATAAATGTTCGTCATCCTGAACTTGTTTCAGGATATCAAAGCCCGCCGTGCGTTATCCTGAAACGAGTTCGGGATTACGAGGGGGGAGGTTGAAACAAATTCAGGGTAACGAACCCGTATAGCTTAACTCAACTCATCCAATTGCGCATCGCTGAGCGATCCGGGAATAACCATGACCGGGCAGGGCAAGGTTCCGGCATTCACACCCGTAAAGTGGCTAATCAACGGACCAGGTGCGCCTTGGGCGGCGGCACCCAGAACGAGTGCAGCGATACCGGGATGTTCCTCCAGCATGACTTTTACAACATCAATAGCCTCGCCGGGCTTAACCGTAATATCGGGACGAACACCGATTTCGTCGAAGATCGAACCGGCGGCCGCCGTCACAAGCTGCTCCGCCCGATCGCGCGCTTCTGCCTCCATCGTTGCCTGAACACCCCCCCATGCGACAAAATCTGCCTGTTCGACCAACGCCAAGATATGCACCGCGCCGCCGGTTTTCGCAGCACGGCGTGATGCAAAGCGCAGCGCAAGACGCGCTTCTTCGGTTTCGTCGATAACCACCAGATATGTCCGCATAGTTTCCCCCGGGGCCTACTTCACCCGCAGCATTTCATGAATTTGCACAGCCTGCGCGAAATTTAAAGGATTGGCAACCTCATCACGCTTGACGCTTGGGAAAGCTTGGCTATTCGGAGAACCATAACGACGTCTATAAAAGGCTAGTACCCGATGCCCATAGAACTAAAAATGCCCGCGCTTTCACCCACGATGGAAGAAGGCACATTAGCCCGCTGGCTGGTCAAGGAAGGCGACAAAGTGTCTTCTGGTGATTTGCTGGCCGAAATTGAGACCGATAAGGCCACAATGGAGTTTGAAGCGGTTGATGAGGGTATCGTCACGAAGATATTGGTGGCCGAGGGAACCGATGGCGTAAAGGTCGGCGCGGTTATCGCGATGATTCAAGGTGAGGATGATGAGGATGCGGTTGCTGGTCCTAGTAGTTCTGTTGCCCTCCCCCAGCCCCTCCCGCCTGCGGGAGGGGAGCAGGTTAAGTCTGTGCCTGAAACCAAATTGGTTGCCCAACCTGCCATAGCTCCCCTCCCGCAGGCGGGAGGGGTCGGGGGAGGGCCAGCGCCATCGCACAGCAATGACCGCGTCAAAGCCAGCCCACTCGCCAAACGCATTGCCGTGAACAAAGGCCTTGATCTGACATCAGTCGCCGGCACCGGTCCAAATGGCCGTATCGTGAAAGCAGATGTAGACGCGCTCTCTGGCGAAAGCCGGAGCCCTGTTGTGGCCACCGCTTTGAATGCGGGACCTCGCGCGGAAGCTCCCATGGCTAACCCCGTGGCGATTAGCACTGACATCCCCCATGAGGTCGTCAAGCTGAGCAATATGCGCAAGACGATTGCGCGCCGTTTGACCGAGAGCAAGCAGACCGTTCCGCACATTTACCTGACCGTAGATGTCCGCTTGGACGCATTATTGAAGTTGCGCGGCGAATTAAATGCCAGCCTCGAAGGCCGCGGCATCAAGCTGTCGGTCAACGACATGCTGATCAAGGCGCTCGGCCTTGCGCTTATGCAGGTGCCCAAATGCAATGTCAGCTTTGCTGGCGACAATATGCTGCAATACGCCCGCGCCGATATCAGCGTGGCTGTTTCGGTGCCCACTGGCCTGATTACGCCCATCATCACCGATGCTGCGAACAAGTCACTGTCCAAAATCTCGACCGAAGTCGCTGAACTTGCGGGCAGGGCCAAGGATGGCAAGTTGCAACCGCATGAATATCAAGGCGGCACCGCGTCGATTTCCAACATGGGCATGATGGGCATCAAGCAATTCGACGCTGTCATCAACCCGCCACAAGCGATGATCCTCGCGGTCGGAGCAGGGGAAAAGCGGCCCTATATCGTCGATGACGCTTTGGCCATCGCCACGGTTATGAGCGTCACCGGCTCCTTCGACCACCGTGCGATCGACGGCGCAGACGGCGCGATGTTTATGAAGGTGTTCAAGGAACTCGTCGAGAAGCCTTTGGGGTTGGTGGCGTGACGTTAGAAAAACGGAGCCTTGAAATGCGCGGTAGTCATGTCACCACCTAACCCCTCTCCCCTTGCGGGAGAGGGAGGGGCCCGCCGCGCAGCGGTGGGAGAGTGTGGGGTCGTGTCGCGGCAAGCGACGTCGGCTACCTTAGCGCAAGTTCAATCGCGGCACGAGTTGCTTAAAAATCGTGCGCGATCTATGCGCGCCAACCCCACCGTTGCCGAACGGAAGCTTTGGTATATTCTGCGGGACAAGCGGCTGAATGGGCTTCGCTGGCGTCGGCAACAGGTCATCGACGACCGGTATATTGTCGATTTCATTTGCTTCGAACATAGGGTGATTATCGAGGCAGATGGGAGCCAACATGCCGAAAATGACATGGATGCCGCACGCGATACTTGGCTGAAACAGCAGGGTTTTACGGTTCTGCGTTTCTGGAATGCGGACATCTTTAACAATATGGAAAGCGTAGTCGAAACAATCATCGCTGCCCTCCAAAATAATGCCGCACAGACGTGCGGCGACCCCACACCCAACCCTCTCCCGCAGGGGGAGAGGGCTTTAGAGAGAAGCCAAAATGTCTGATTATGATCTCATCGTCCTTGGTTCTGGCCCCGGTGGCTATGTTGCCGCGATCCGTGCCGCGCAGCTTGGACTGAAAGTTGCGATTGTCGAGCGTGAAAATCTCGGCGGCATTTGCCTTAACTGGGGGTGCATCCCGACCAAGGCGTTGCTGCGTTCGGCGGAAATCTATCATTATATGCAGCATGCGGGCGAGTATGGCCTGACGGCGGCGAATATCAGCGCGGATATTGACGCGGTGGTGAAACGGTCGCGCGGTATCGCCAAGCAGTTGAATCAGGGCGTCGCGCATTTAATGAAGAAGAACAAAATCACCGTCCATATGGGTGATGGTAAGCTCACTGCGCCAGGCAAATTGACTTTCACCAAAGACGGTAAAACCCAAGAATTGACCGCAAAGAACATCATCATCGCCACTGGCGCGCGCGCGCGCGATTTACCTAAAGCGAAGGCCGACGGAAAACGCATCTGGACCTATCGCCATGCCATGGTGCCAGCAGAAATACCGACAAAGTTACTGGTTATTGGCTCAGGTGCCATTGGTATAGAATTTGCAAGCTTTTATAATGACATGGGTGCAAAAGTTACCGTTGTCGAGATGATGGACCGCATTGTGCCAGTCGAAGATGCGGAAGTCAGCGCGTTTTTGGAGAAGGCGCTTAAAAAGCAGGGTATGGACATTCGCACGTCTGCAGGGGTCGGTTCCGTAACACCGTCCGAAACACACGTAAGCGTTGAGATAAAGGCCAAGGATGGTGCCGTTACGACAGAGGAGTTCAGCCATGTCATTGTTGCAATTGGCATCGTTCCCAATGTCGAGAATATTGGACTTGAGGATTTGGGCATAGAGCCTGACAAACGTTACCACATTAAAACGGATCCCATGGGCCGGACCAATGTCGCAGGTATTTGGGCAATTGGTGATGTCACCGCCCCGCCATGGCTGGCGCATAAGGCAAGCCATGAAGGCGTGATTGCGGCTGAAGCCATCGCCGGCGGCCACCCAGTTGCAATGGACCCGCTGAACATTCCGGGCTGCACTTATTGCCATCCGCAAGTCGCAAGCGTCGGCTTGACTGAGGCCAAGGCAAAAGAAGCAGGCTATCACGTCAAGGTCGGCAATTTCCCCTTCTTGGGCAATGGCAAGGCAATCGCTTTAGGTGAGGCAGAAGGTTTTATCAAAACTGTATTCGACGCCAAGACCGGCGAATTGCTGGGCGCGCATATGGTCGGCGCGGAAGTCACCGAGCTGATCCAAGGCTATACCATTGGCAAAACCGCCGAGTTGGTGGAAGCCGATTTCATGCACACCGTATTCCCGCATCCAACCTTGAGCGAGATGATGCATGAGAGCGTGCTCGGCGCTTATGGTAAGATGATTCATATGTGAGTGAGGCGGTTGGAACCCATACACCAATACAACCGTCACCCTGAACTTGGTTCAGGATGACGTTCATTATATAAGGTTGACGTCCATGATATAAGGATGAAGTCGTTTTCGCTGTCCTACACCGCCATTTTTTGCCATCCTTTGGGATAACAAAAATATGTAGGATAAACGGGTATGACATATAGTGTGAACTTGCTGAAGAATCTGCGGGTCTTGGCGATTTCTGGCGGCTTTATTTTGTCCTCGACTGCACAGGCACAAACGACGGTCATTACTGCTGAGAAGATGGTTGATGTTTTGACCGGTAAAACGGTTGATTTTCCTGCTGTGTTTGTCGGCGCGGATGGCCGCATCACCAGCATCGCCGATGCCCGCACGGTAAAATGGGGCAGCGATGTTGCGCATATCGACATGTCCGGCAAAACCATATTGCCCGGCCTCATTGACATGCATGTCCATCTCGACAGCCCCGCCGATATTGGCGGTTATCGCGGCCTTGAATTCACCGACAGCTTTTGGGGCATGTCCGCCGTCGGCGCAGCGCAAGCTATGCTCAAGGCGGGCTTTACCACTGTGCGCAATGTCGGTTCAGACAACCGCAATGACATTGGGCTGAAACAAGCCATAGAAAATGGCTATGCAACTGGGCCACGCATTGTTCCTGCTGGCTATGCCTTGGGGGCAACTGGCGGTCATTGTGACTCAACCTTCCTCCCGCCAAGCCTTGAAGGGGCGTCGAAGGAGGAAGGCATTGCCGATAGCGAAGATGAATTGCGTTATCAGGTGCGCCGCCAGCGTAAATATGGCGCTGAAGTAATAAAGGTGTGCGCCACAGGCGGCGTGTTTTCGCGCAATACCGAACCTGGCCAACAGCAGCTTTCCGAACGTGAGTTGCGCGTCATCGCCGATGAGGCGCATCAATGGGGCCTGCGCGTTGCGGCACATGCCCATGGCGGTGACGGTATTAAGGCCGCGATCAAGGCTGGCATCGACACGATTGAACATGCAAGTCTTGTCGATGATGAAGGCATAAGGCTTGCCGCCGCGCGCGTGCGTCCTGTGTGGTTCTCGATGGATATCTTCAACACGGATTATACGCAGGCCGAAGGCGCGAAAAATGGCGTATTGGAGGACAATTTGCGCAAAGACCGCGAAGTTGGGCAGATCCAGCGCGACAATTTCCGTAAAGCGCACAAAGCTGGCGTTAAGATGGTCTTTGCCTCTGACGCGGGCGTGATGCCGCACGGTCTTGTCGGCGGGCAGTTCAAGGTCATGGTCGAATATGGCATGACCCCGATAGAGGCCATTCAGGCCGCAACCCGCAACGCCGCTCAAGCGCTTGGCCGTGAGAAGGATGTGGGAGCCATTGCCGTTGGTCGCTTTGCGGATATCATCGCCGTGGATGGCGATCCCTTGGCCAATGTGCGGGAGTTGGAATCCGTCGACGCCGTTGTGAAGGGTGGTAAAATCGTCCGATGAATGCATTATATCAATCTGCCATAGCGCATTGATTGCGCCATGATGATTGTGTAAACTGTCACCACACATGGTCGTAAAACCATTCGGGAACGAATATCAGGGATTTTGAAATATGATCACTATCATCGCAACCGCATTGCTTAGCATGGCCGCCATGAAGGGCGATGCCATGGACAACGCACGCAAGGCGTATAACAACTGCATGATTGAAGTCCACAATGTTGCAGTCGCGGAAAAAGCCTCTCCAAGCGCGTTTATCAAAACAACCGATACGGCATGCCCAACAGAACGCGCAGCCTATAAGGCGATATTGGTGAAGTCCGAGCGTTCTTATGGATCAAGCCAAGCCGAAGCCGAAAAGTTTGCAGCCGAAGAAGTCCAGATGCTGATCGACTCGGTGGTGACGAGCTTTAATGAAAATGTTGAGGGTGGCTCAAAGTTGACACCGGAGAAGTAGGGGCTGCAACACGCCATGTCGGTGACGTGTTAGGTCTCTATGCATGCAACCATAACCGGGGCTTTATTCACGGTAGGCACTATTAAAAATGCCACTATAAGTGCTTAAGGCGGAGCAGGCTGCTTTCGCTAAGGCTTCTTCTTCGTTTTCAGAGAGATGCAAAACATCAAGATCGTGTCGAAATGCCTGCCACTCGCGTTTCCGATTTTCAGCATCAACGCGCAAATTAAGGTGATTGGCCTTTGGGTCTGTTAGGAGTTGCGTCAATCCGAAATCGACAAATTGGGTGGCATATAACCAACCCATCCTTGGAAGTAGGCCAAAGGGCACGCTGCGGCCATGACCGGAAAACTGTACATCTGGAACAATGTGCCGGGGCGCTTTAGGCTCAAATACCTGCGGTTGGCGGATATCGAAAAAGGGAAAAAGCAACCGCTTGATATTAGGATCATCATAAACGGGTTTGACCATCTGATGATAATGCACGTGCGCCAGCAGTAACCGTTGACAATTGGTCTCGCTCATCACGGGCTGATGTGATTCAATGCAATCAATCACCAAATCGCGCGCATGGCTGGTTTTGACTGCCAACCATTTAGATAGCGACCAACTATCGGACAAAATATTATGTTCCATATGCAAATTATGGCCCGTAAAAATTTGAAAGCGCACAAAAGGGCGCAATCAATCCAGCGCCCTGTGCAACTATGTGCTGATCGATGAATGGACAATGGCATATGTCGATATCGCACAGGCCAGTCTGCGCCCTAACGCCAAATTCCATTTTGCAATTCATGCCCATGCCGTGATGCTGTAATTAATTCTGCGACGTTTTCCAGTCTCGTTTGATTTTTTTGGCTAGGCTCCATTTATGTACTTCGGTGGGGCCGTCATATACGATGGTTGAACGTCGGATTGTCAGCGGCGACGACACTTACGGCGTGGTTGGGCGCGCGTTGCTGTCGGCGTTAGCCGATAATGACCCATTGCGTGTGCGCAGAATGGACGTTCGGTTTTCACGACCTGTTGAACCGGGCGAGACAATCCGGACGGATATTTGGATTGAGAGTGATGGAAAAGCAGCATTTCAGTCGACAAGTATTGAAGGTGATGTCACGGTTCTGTCGAATGGATATTTTGTGTTTACGGCTTAAAAGTCAGTCATGAATAGCGAAAAGAGATATTCGTTTTTTGTATCGCTGGTAAAGGGAACGTCATGGATAACGACATTTTTGATCAGTTTATCGAGCAGCTTCAGCGTTATGTTCGCGAGCGTTTAATTCCTGCCGAGAAGGAAATCCTCGAAACAGATATCATCCCGGATTCAATTTTGGCCGAGATGCGGGACATGGGCCTTTTTGGCCTGACAATGCCTGAAGAATATGGCGGATCGGGAATGAATATCCAGCAATATGTCCGGACAATCCGTGAATTGAGCTATGCCATGCCATGCTATCGCTCGATCACGTCGATCAACATTGGAATGGTTTGTTCAGCGTTTAAAAATGGCGGTACTGACGCTCAGAAATCTGAATGGTTGCCGCGATTGGCAGCAGGTGAAGTGGCCTCTTTTGGCCTGACCGAGCCTGGATCCGGTTCGGATTCCGCCGCTATGCAAACCATTGCCGTAAAGTCCGGCAATGGCTGGGTATTGAACGGGACAAAGCGCTACATCACCAATGCGCCGTTCGCGAAGGTCGCGCTTATCATGGCCCGTACCAGCAAAGAAGCACTTCCCAAAAATGCCCATGTTTCGGCCTTTATTGTTCCCATGGACACCGCTGGCGTCACTGTTGGTAAATCCGATAAAAAAATGGGGCAGGCGGGAAGCCATATTGCCGATATCATCATGGAAGATGTAAAATTACCCGCTGATGCCATATTGGGCGGCGAAGAAGGTAAGGGCTTTGCTTTTGCAATGCAAAGTTTAGACAATGGCCGGCTTTCGGTGGGAGCCGCGGCCACGGGTTATGCCCGCCGCGCACTCGACAGCGCATTGCGCTACGCCAATGAACGTAAAGCGTTCGGTGAGCCAATTGCCAATTTTCAACTTATTCAGCAAATGCTGGCGGATAGTGATATCGAAATCTATGCAGCTGAATGTATGCTTGACGATGCTGCTCGCCGTGCTGATGCAGGCGAGAATGTCCTGCGGAAGGCGGCGGCTGCAAAGGTGTTTGCTACCGAAATGTGTGGGCGCGTTGTTGACCGCGTGGTTCAAATTTACGGTGGCGCTGGCTATCTCGCAGAATATGATGCGGAACGTTTCTACCGTGACGCCCGCATTTACCGGATTTATGAAGGCACAACGCAAATTTTGCAGCTTCAAATTGCCAAACATATGCTGCGTGAATGGGCTGCCCAATCCTGATGTCGGAAGCCTGATGCATGTATAATTTGTTAGACGGTTTAAAAATTATCGAGGCGTCGTCCTTTGTGGCGTCGCCGACGGCGGGCCTATATTGTGCGCAGTTCGGCGCAGAGGTTATCCGTGTCGATCAGGTTGGTGGTGGCCCGGATTATCATCGCTGGCCAGTGACTGAGGCGAATGACTCATTATATTGGGAAAATCTAAACCGCGCAAAAAAGTCGGTGGCACTTGATTTATCTAGCCCACAAGGGCGAGAAATACTTCAGGAATTGGTGCGCGCTACGGGCCAATTTATTACTAATTTCCCAGCAGAGGGCTTTCTTTCGCACGCAAAACTAGCGGAAGGACGCGCTGATCTTGTAACCGTGCGGGTCATGGGCTGGGCCGACGGTGCGCCAGCCCTTGACTATACCGTGAATAATGCCGTTGGTTATCCCATGATGACTGGGCCTGGTCCCGAACCCGTCAACCATGTTCTGCCGGCTTGGGACGTCATCAGCGGTGCTTATGCTGCATTTGCCATGCTGGCCGCCATTCGCAGGCGCGAACAAACCGGGGAGGGCAGTGAAGTACGCATTCCCCTGTCGGACGTCGCCATTGGCACAGTGGCCAATCTCGGCGGTATAGCCGAAGTGCTGCATAACAAAGCTAATCGTCCTCGGCTTGGCAACGCGGTCTATGGTTTGTTTGGACGTGATTTTGTCACCAAAGACAATATACGCACGATGATTGTCGTTGTCACACACCGCCAATGGGCAAATCTAATCGGTGCGCTTAGTTTGGCAACTCAAGTCGAAGCGATAGAGGCAGAGCGCGGCGTTAGCTTCGCCAAAGACGATGGACTTCGCTTTGAACATCGAGAAGCGCTTTATCCGTTGTTTGAAAGGGCAATTGGTTCGCTCGATCACGCGGTAATGGCTTCAACGCTTGATGGGGCAGGAATTGTTCATTCGGCCTATCGTACCATGTTGGATGCTGCGCATGATCCACGCTTGGTCGGCAAGAATCCCATGTTTTCCGCCTTTGACGCGAACCCATCTGGCTTCAATTATCCTGCCGCTGGTGCCTTTGGCAGTATTCCCCAATTGCAGCGTGGTGACGCAAAAGCAGCGCCGCGCAATGGGCAGCATAGCGAGGAAATATTGAGCACGTCGCTCGGACTATCCTCAGGCGAAATCGCCCGTCTCATCGACTCTGGAATATTAGGAATTGCCACATGAATACGCTTCGCCGTGCCGCTATTGTAGCCCCTATTCGCACGCCCGTCGGCAAATTCGGCGGTGCGCTGTCGTCGCTCAACGCAGGTGACTTGGGCGGTATCATCCTCAAGGCACTGATCGAGCGGACGAAGATTGATCCGGCCCGCGTCGACGACGTTGTCTTTGCCCAGGGCTATGGCAATGGCGAAGCACCCTGCATTGGGCATTGGGCGTGGCTTGCGGCGGGGCTGCCCATTGAGGTGCCTGGTTATCAAGTCGACCGTCGTTGTGGTTCCGGCCTGCAAGCCATCGTGAATGCCGCAATGATGGTTCAAACGGGGGTAAGCGACATTGTCGTAGCCGGTGGGTGCGAAAGCATGTCAAATGTTGAACATTACACCACGGACGTTCGCAAAGGCGTTCGTGCGGGCAATCTGACGCTGCATGATCGCCTGACGCGTGGGCGGGTGATGAGCCAGCCTGTCGAGCGTTTTGGCGTGATTAGTGGTATGATTGAGACCGCTGAAAATTTGGCGAAAGACCATGATATCAGCCGCGAAGCGTGCGATGCTTATGCAGCACGGTCACACCAGCGCGCGGCGGCGGCATGGGCAAATGGCCTGTTTGACGATGAGTTGGTGCCCGTGCGCATCGCGCAAAGGAAAGGCGATCCAATCATCTTTGATCATGATGAAGGCTATCGCGCCGATGCGACGCTCGAAACAATGGCTGCTTTACGGCCGCTTGAAGGTGGCGTGGTGACGGCAGGCAATGCGAGCCAGCAGAATGACGCAGGCGCGGCTTGCCTTGTTGTCGCCGAAGACAAATTGGAAGAGCTTGGGTTAGAACCCATAGCCTATTTCCACAGTTGGGCTGCAGCTGGCTGCGAGCCTTCGCGCATGGGCTATGGTCCGGTTCCTGCAACGCAACGTCTGTTTGCGCGCAACGGCTTGAGTTGGAACGACATCGGCCTTGTCGAGTTGAATGAGGCATTTGCGCCGCAAGTACTAGCCTGTCTCAAGGGCTGGGGCTGGGCAGACGATGACAGCCGCCATGACATGCTCAACGTCAACGGGTCGGGTATCTCGCTTGGTCATCCTATTGGTGCAACCGGGGGGCGTATATTGGCGAACCTGACCCGCGAAATGCATCGCAGGGACGTCCGTTTCGGGCTTGAAACGATGTGCATTGGCGGCGGCCAGGGGATTGCGGCGGTATTTGAACGCGCATGAGTTTTGCAGCCGCTCTACAAGCTGCGGAGCGTTACTGCGACGCGGCAAAATCGGCACTCGTGGCGCGTCTGGCGCAGCGTGCTATGGAAACAGACCAACGCGCCGCGCATGGCTTTGCTTGGGTGGCCACCAGTGTTGCGGCTTTGGAAGCCGTTAGCCGATGGCTCGACAGCAATGACGGTGGAACGCAGCTTGACCAGCATGTGGCGTCTCTGATTTTTGCCGAAACCTTGGGACAACTGACTGGCGGTCTGCCGATGGGGCAGAACGAGATTTTTAGACCTGTGGATCTTGGTATCGTCAGTGCCGCAGCATTGCTTGCCCATGATTGCACTTCTTGGTTGAATGATAACCAAGCAGAAACCCGTGCAGCGGTGGCACAGGCCTTGGCTGATGGTCAAATGCCAAGCGAGAATCTTTATGACGCTGAATTGGACGTTATTCGCGACCAATATCGGCGGTTTACAAATAGCAGGATTTTACCAAACGCGCACAAGTGGCACCTTGCAAATGACTTAATCCCAGATGAAACCATATCTGAAATGGCGGATCTTGGCACTTTCGGGGTGTGTATTCCCACGGAATATGGTGGTTTGGGATTATCGAAGCTGGTGATGTGCGTCGTGACAGAAGAGCTGTCGCGCGGGTGGATTGGTGCAGGGTCGCTGAGTACTCGGTCTGAAATAGCTGGCGAGTTGATCGCGATGGGTGGCACACACGCGCAAAAGGCCCATTGGCTGCCAAAAATCGCCAGCGGTGAAATATTGCCAACGGCGGTGTTTACCGAACCTGACACAGGTTCCGACCTTGGCGCATTACAGACGCGGGCGCGGCGGGATAATAGGCATTGGGTAATCGACGGGGCAAAGACTTGGATTACCCATGCAAGTCGCTCTGACCTCATGACTATGCTCGTGCGCACAGCGCCCGATGTGAATGGCTATGCGGGGCTGTCCATGCTGCTGGTGCCAAAGCCGCGTGGAACAAAGGCGGACCTATTTCCTGTTGAAGGCATGTCCGGTAGCGAAATAGAAGTGCTGGGTTACCGCGGTATGCGCGAATATACCCTGCAATTTGATGCTATGATTGCCCCTGATGATGCTTTGCTGGGCGGTGAAGAGGGACAGGGCTTTAAGCAACTGATGCGCACATTCGAAGGCGCGCGTATCCAGACCGCAGCGCGCGCCGTGGGTGTTGCAAAACGCGCGTTAGAGCTTGGCCTCGATTATGCCGTTAACCGCAAGCAGTTTGGCAAGGCCATCATCGGGTTCCCGCGCGTAGCCGACAAAATCGCAATGAGCGTGGCTGATTTCGTGATGACCCGTGAACTGACTTACGCAGCAGCGCGTGCTAAGGATTCTGGCAAGCGCTGCGATATTGAGGCGGGCATGGCGAAGCTGCTGGCAGCCCGTGCTGCATGGAGCAATGCCGATTCGAGCTTACAAATTCATGGCGGCAATGGCTATGCGCTTGAATATGAAATTAGCCGTGTTTTGTGTGATGCGCGGATTTTGAATGTTTTCGAAGGCGCCGCAGAAATTCAGGCGCAGGTAATTGCAAAAGGTTTGACGGGAGTTCGCAATTCATGAGTATTTGGGACGCGTGGATTGGGCGCGAGGAATTGCGGACAGACCGCATCGACAATGGTCTGGCAGCACGTTGGCTTGCGACATTTGATCGTGAAGCGCCTACCGATGGCAATGTACCACAGGGGCTCCATTGGTGCTTATGCGTACCGGATGCCGCGACTGCGCAGCTTGGCCCTGACGGACATCCCGTGCGTGATGACAGTCTAGCCAGTTTTCTTCCACCGATAGCTTTACCGCGCAGAATGTGGGCATCCAGCAAAGTGGATTTCTTTGCGCCTTTGCATATGGGTGAAGCGGTCACCCGCACGTCGCGCGTGTTATCCATCACCGAAAAATCAGGGGGTTCTGGCCAGTTGGTATTTGTTGATGTGGCGCATGAAACTTTTGGCGAGGCAGGGATTGCGGTTCACGAGGTTCAGAGCATTGTATATCGTGAGGCGGCCGCGGTTGGTGCGGATTTATCGCCACCAAAATCGGCGTTAGGAGCCGTTGATTTAGAGGGTTGGAGCAGCCACCGGATGCTCACGCCAAGCGAGCCGATGCTCTTCCGGTTTTCCGCGCTAACCTTCAACAGCCACCGGATTCATTATGATTTACCTTATGCGCAAGATGAAGAGCGGTATCGTGGCCTTGTCGTCCACGGCCCGTTGACCGCGACATTATTACTGGATTTGGCGCGGCGGGAATTCGGCGACAATGCACTCGCACATTTTAGCTACCGGGGCCTTTCGCCTGCCATTTGCGGTGAGGCTTTGCATCTCGTGATGCGCGGCTCAGGTAATGAAATCGAAATGGCGGCTTTTGCTGGCGACGGACGGCAAGTGACCGCCGCAACAGCCCAAAGGAAATAATATGATAACTGAAAGCGAAGGCATCAGCGAAATCCGCCGTGCAGTGCAGGCTTTATGCGCTGAATTTCCCGGTGCTTATTGGCGGGAAAAAGATAGCGAACGCGCATATCCTTCCGAATTTGTCGATGCTCTGACCAAAGCAGGGTTTCTCGCCGCCCTGATCCCGGAAGCTTATGGTGGTTCGGGGCTAAAGCTTGATGCTGCAGCCGTGATCATGGAAGAAATTCAGGCAGCCGGCTGCAATGGTGCTTCGGCCCACGCACAGATGTATATCATGAACACGTTGTTGAAATATGGCAGCGAAGAACAGAAGCAGGAATATCTGCCACGTATTGCAACAGGAGAGTTACGTCTGCAGGCCTTTGGTGTTTCTGAACCAACCAGCGGCACGGACACGCTTTCGTTGCGGACTGTCGCTGTGCCGGACGGTGACGAATATGTCATCAATGGCCAGAAGATCTGGACCAGTCGTGCGGAATATTCTGACCTAATGATGTTGCTGGCACGCACGACCCCGCGTGAAGACGTGGCCAGCAAGACCGAAGGGCTCTCCATCTTCTTGGTTGATATGCGCAAAATGGTCGGGAACGGCATGACCATCAAGCCGATCCGTACGATGATGAATCATTCAACAACCGAAGTTTTCTTTGACGATATGCGGATTCCAGCGTCTGCACTGATCGGTGAGGAAGGCAAGGGGTTTCGTTATATTCTCTCGGGCATGAATGCAGAGCGCATATTGATTGCTGCGGAATGCATTGGTGACGCCAAATGGTTTATCAAGAAAGCGAGCGACTACGCCAGCGAGCGCAATGTTTTTGGCCGCGCGATCGGTCAGAATCAGGGCGTCCAATTTCCTATCGCCCGTTGCTATGCGCAAATGTGCGCGGCGGAGTTAATGGTGCATCATTCGGCACAAGTGTTTGATGCAGGCGGTAATCCCGGCGCAGAAGCCAATATGGCCAAGCTGCTGGCGTCCGAAGCAAGTTGGGCCGCCGCGGACATGTGCGTCCAAACCCATGGTGGCTTTGGTTTTGCCGAAGAATATGATGTCGAACGCAAATTCCGTGAATCACGTCTTTACACCGTTGCCCCGATCAGCACGAACCTGATCCTAAGTTATCTTGCCGAGCATGTTCTCGGTCTTCCCCGCAGCTATTAACGCAAGGATACGCCATGAATTTCGAACTCGCTGAAGAGCATAAAATGCTCAAAGACCTAACCCGCAAATTTGTGGAATCCCAGCTTATGCCGTTAGAAAGCATTGTGCTAGCGCGCGAGACAGAGGGCAAAGGCAGTTATCTCACCATAGACGAACAGGCGCGGGTTGATCTCGTGTCAAAGGATTTAGGACTGTGGGGTCTGGATGCGCCGGAGGAAGTGGGCGGGATGAACCTGCCGATGGTTGCCATGGTTGGTGTTGGCGAAGAACTTGGCCGGACCGTTACCCCTTACACAATCCCCCCAGATTCCCCCAATTTACGCATGATGATGGCGGCGGCGGATGAAAAGCAGCGCGAACATTATCTAGCGCCTTATGTGCGCGGCGAGACGATCTCTGCTATTGGTATATCGGAACCGGGCGCTGGAGCCGACCCGCAACTGATGAAGACTACCGCAGTTCAGGATGGCGATGACTGGATTATCAACGGCCGAAAAATATGGATTACAAAGGCAGACGAGGCAGATTTCACCATATTGATGGCCGTGACGGACAAAAATGCCGAAGGCCGAAATGGCATGTCGGCATTTCTCGTCGACCGCGAAACACCGGGATTTAATGTCCTACGCAAAATCCCTATGATCGACGGCACGGCGACCTATGAAATCGCGCTCGACGATTGCCGCGTTCCAGGCTGGAAATTACTTGGCAAGCGCGGACAGGGGTTTTTGCCAATGCAAGTCCGTTTGGGCACAAGGCGGATAGAAATGGCGTCATGGTCAATTGGCATGGCGCAGCGCGCGCTGGATATGATGATCGACTATGCCCCGCAACGCGTGACTTTTGGTAAACCGCTGTCGTCCCGCCAAACTGTGCAGAATTGGGTTTCTGATGCCGCTACGCGGATACATGCTATGCGGTTGATGACTTACGACTGTGCGTGGAAAATGGATGAAGGGCGCGACACCAGGCAAGAGATTTCGATGATCAAATCCTATTGCACCGAAACTGCCTATGACATTGTCGACCATGCGATGCAGATGTTCGGCGGGATGGGTATGACACGCGAAATGCCGCTTTATCTGCTGTCCAACAAGTTACGGACTATGCGCATTTATGATGGGCCAAGCGAAATTCACAATTGGGTGGTCGCACGGGACTTGCTCGGAACGCGTGACTGAATTAACCGATAATAATACAAACGCCGGAGGAGGGCGCGTAATCATGGCTTATGAAACAATATCCGTTGACGTATCTGATAAGATCGCGACCATCACCCTCAACCGTCCTGAACGGATGAATGCGTGTTCTCTAGATATGGCTGGGGAAATAAATGACGTCCTTTCAACTGGTCTTGGCGATGCCCGCTGCCTTGTCATTACGGGCGCAGGACGCGGATTTTGTTCAGGCGCAGACTTGTCCGCTCGCGGAGAACGCTCGATTTCGGGAGGGGAGGGTAGCTATATCGCTTTGACCCGGCATTATAACCCGTTGATGATGAACCTTGCCCGTCTGAATATGCCCATCGTTACCGCCATCAACGGCGCCGCTGCAGGC
>NZ_CAMDCK010000006.1 GCF_945890115.1 Sphingorhabdus sp. EL138 | reverse complement strand
AACCGGCGGATCTTCTCGCCGCGCTTGCCGATGAAGGTGAGAAACTTGACGTCCATCTGGATGTGATGGCCTGGCACCTGCTTGTTATAACGCTTGGTGTGAACTTTGCGCATGCGGGTTCCGCGCGGCAGTCTGCCAACACCGTTACGGCGCAGAATGCGCGTTACACCAGCGTCGGAGATTTTGATGTCGTGATATCGCGCTAGGTACCAAACGATCCTGATCGACCCGAGGTGGTATTTGCTGCGCAGGTAGAGGACCTTGTCGACGATCTCGGGTGGCGTCTGGTTGGCAGGGTTCTTCGGAATGGGCTTTTGGTTGATCAGCCCGGCTTCGCCGTTCCGCTCGAATGAGGCTTTCCAGCGGTAGAAGCTTGATCTGCCAATGCCGAAGTATCGGCATGTTTTGCCTACATCACCGATCTTCTCAGCATGGCGCAGCACCTTTAGCTTGCGCTGAATATCTCGTTCTTCCTTGGTCATCGGTTCCATCCTTCTGCTTGCCTATCGGCAATATGAAAGATGTCCCGCGAGTCCGTACAGTCCTACAAATAGCTATACTACCTTCAAACTTTGCCTGACGCAAAGCAATCGCTGCCTGTGCACCGCCGTGCCCACCACCGACGATTAGAACGTCATATTGCCCCACAGTCTTGTCCTGTTTTATTCTGCCGTCCGAGCCGCATAAACCGGCAATTCAGTCAAAAAGACCTATCGTTGTAAAGGGCGAGCCACTGTCGGAGCTGGTAGACACAGGAAAACAGTGTGGAATGACGCAACAGGTTAGGAGTACCAACAATTTGCCCAACATGAACACGTCAAAAACAGAAGTATCGTTCGACGCCCATGCGGACGATGTCAGTCAGCTAACGCGTTATTTGGAAGACGAGCTGGGATGTAGTCAGATTGCGTTGCACAAGGAACGCCGCTGGCGTCCGGTTTGGCGTGCAGCATTGATGCGGAACGGCAAGCCCACCGAGATGCTGTTGAAGGGTGACCGAACATGGCTGACCCATCCATACCCGCTCGAATATGAAATGCTGATGCAGCGCACATTGCATGAAAATGGCATACCGATCCCAGCGATCTTGGGCATGTGTCCCGATCCAAACACTATTGTGATGGAATGGGTGCGCGGCGGTCGCGACCCTGGGTTGATTGCCGAAGCCATAGAGAACCGGTCAGTGATGACCGACGACCGCTGGCAGGCGTCGCTGCGCTATATGGAAATTCTGGCCGATATGCACCGCATTCCGCCCGAGAAATTTGTGGCCGTCGGCGCAACGTTGCCAACCGGCGATGAAGAGATTGCGCTGGCGAATTTCGAGCGGTTTCATGCGATGACCGGCCAGATCAACATAACCGATCCATTCATCGAGTTTTTCTCGCGCTGGTTGCGCCGCAATTATCCTAACGGTCGCAGCAGCATATCATTCCTGACGGGCGATTGTGGCCAGTTTCTTTCCGATGGTCCAGAAATGACGTGCATTCTCGACGTTGAAATCGGCCATCTGGGAGATCCAATGCGCGATCTTGCTTGTTTTCGCGGGCGGCACCCTATTGAAAATATGGGCGATGTCCCGGCGCTGTTCCTCCATTATGAAAAGGCTATTGGGTTACCCCTCGATTATGATGCGCTCGCCTTCCATACGGTCGCCTTCCTTTGTGAAGCCTATTACGGACCGCTGTTCGGGATGCACGACACCGCACGCGGCGGTGACTGGGTCGAAAGCGTGTTTCAGGTCGCGGTTATTGCGCGGCGGGCGATGGAAGCGTTAGCCGAGATTATCGGCATGGAGCTTGACACGCTGACTTTGCCGGAACAGCCCGCAACGACACCCTATGAAGACCTCGCCTTAGGTAAGTTGATTGCCGATCTGGAGCGCTTGCCTGAATCCGACGCTTTGCAGGACTGGCAACGCAATATCCTCGTCTCTGTTCCACATTATTTGCGCAACCGCGGCCATTATCGCAACTGGTGCGAGCAAGCCGATATCGCGGAGACAGCAGCATTAACGGGAACGCAACCGAATAATCTCACAGATGCAGACAGCAACCTCACGCAATTCATCAAGGCCGCCGGTCCCGAACAAGACGCTGCGCTTACCCAGCTGTTTCACCGCCGGTTCCTGCGCCACTGCCTGATCATTGCAGGTCCAAACCCAAGCCCGGACCATATCGCACTGGCTGTTATGGAGCCAATTCTCAACCGCAGACCTGCTCAGGAAAGCACGCTATGAACAATGGTGAATTCGACGGCAAAGTGGTGCTTGTCACAGGCGCAGCGTCGGGGCTCGGTCGCGCCGCAAGCGTGCGGTTTGCGCAAGAAGGTGCGCAGGTTTGTTTGGTGGATATCAACGCCGCTGGACTCGCCGAAACGGCACAAACAATCACCGATGCCGGAGGACTTTGTGCAAACTACTGCGGCGATTTGGGGCTGCCGTCCAATTGTGAGGATGCGGTAAACGTGGCTCGCGAGGCATTTGGTCGCCTTGATGTACTGTGCAATGTCGCGGGCATATTGCGCTTTCACGCGCTTGCCGATGTGAGCGCGGAGGACTGGAACGAGCTTTTTGCCGCCAATGTGACAGCACCATTCTTCATGATGCGAGCGGCAATGCCGTATCTCGTTGAGTCGAAAGGCAATGTGGTCAATGTAGCATCGACGGCAGCATTTATTGGCCAATCCTATACCGCGCCATATGCCGCGACCAAAGCAGCTTTGCTCAGCCTGACCAAGTCACTGGCGATGGAGTTCATCAAGTCGCCGGTCCGGATTAACGCAATAGCACCCGGCGGTATGATGACGGAAATGGTTCAGGGGCTCGCCTTTCCCGAGGGTGCCGATACCGACATGATCTTGCGCTATTGCGGATTTCGTCCTCCCAATACGCCCGAAGACATTGTCGAGCCGTTGCTCTTCTTGGCGTCGGACAGGGCACGCGCGGTCCACGGGGCATGCTACACCGCCGATAATGGCATTACGGCAGGTTAAGGGGGTGAAATGATGAACGAGACCATCGTATTGGTGACAGGCGCAAGCCGTGGGCTGGGACGAGGGATCGCGCGGGCCTTTGGCTCAAAGGGCGCAACCGTTTACGTCACAGGACGTCACGCCGCCGAACTTGAGAGCGTCGTTGGCGAGATCAATGCGGGTGGCGGTAAAGGTGTCGCCGTCGTTTGCGACCATCAGGACGACGAGCAAGTTGCGGCGCTTTTTGCGCGGATAGCCAAAGAGGCAGGGCGTCTCGATATATTGGTCAACAATGCGGCGGCAGTTTACCCTGACGCGCTGATGGCTCCCGGCGGCTTTTGGGAAAAGCCGCTCAACCTCTCGGATATGATCGATGTTGGCCTGCGCTCCAACTATGTTGCGGCTTACTACGCTTCTCCCATGATGGTTGCGGCGAAACGCGGACTGATTGCGAGCATTTCTTTCTACGGTTCGGTCTCCTATTTCCACGGCGCGGCTTATGGTGCAGCAAAGGCCGGAACTGACAAAATGATGCGTGACATGGCGGTCGATCTGGCACAGCACAATGTGGCTGCTGTCGCAATCTGGCCGGGCTTCATTCTGACCGACGCCGTCAAAGCCATCCCGTCTGAGTATTTGCCTGAAGAGTTACGCGCAAACCTGCCTAACTGGGAGACGCCAGAATTTACCGGGTTGGTGATTGACGCCTTGGCCCGTGACCCCGACCTCATGTCGCTATCAGGGCAAGCCCTCATCGGTGCGGAATTGGGCGAGCGCTACCGGATCGTCGATCTCGATGGCAAACAGCCGATATCTTACCGCGCGACTATGGGTGCGCCTGCAAATCACTGAATAAGGGAGAATTTGATGTCGCTTGAAGCAAATAAAGCTGTTGTGCGTAGCTATTTTGAAGCGGTAAATTCGGGCAATTGCGACGCGATCCTTGCGCTCACCACCGAAAATTTCCTGTTCACGACAATGGCGCGCGCCCCTGACTGGTTGCAAATTGAATGGGGCCGCGAGGCGTTTTCGCAAGTGCCGCCAACGATGTCGCAATTGATGAAAGCGCCTATTCACTTGGCGGTCTTGAACATGATCGGTGAGGGCAACAAGATCACTGTCGAGGCGGAAACCGATGGCGAGATGCTGAACGGGCGGCGGTACAACAATGCCTATCATTTTGCGTTTGAACTGGCTGACGGCAAATTGCATCGCGTCCGCGAATATAGCTGCAGCTATCTCGCACAATCCTGTTTTGGCGCGGTTGAGCCGGGCAACCCGGAAGCCTCCAAAATGGCGGATTAGCGTTCCGGAATGATCTGAAGGTCCAGCCCGACGAACGCAGACGCAATGCCGCATCCGGTCAACAGAAAGTCCTGACGCCGCAACCAGTTGTGGAAATGCTGGATCAGGCGGGCGTCATATTCGGGTCCGGCTTGCAGGACAAAGGCTTCCAGCTTTTCCATCATGTCGTCCTGATCGGTCGGACGCTGACCTATCAACGCAGCGGTATCATCCAGATCGGCGTCGACGACGTCTGCACCGTAAGTCAGCCAGCGCTGCTGATAGAGCGCCAACGCCGCAGCCGAATCGCGCGAATAGGCGGTTTGATCATCGGGTGCGGGGAGCGTGCCAATCTGCCGAACCAGATGCGAACCGGCTTGGTTGAAGCCCATTTCGCGCACGACGGGCTCGCGTGGTTCGATCAATTGCAAACCAATGTGCGCCGCCATCGCGGTATAGCTCCAGCGCGCGGTCGCAACGGCGAAATTGAGATAGGCCATGTAGTCCTGCTCCTGCGTTGACGTAAACGCCAGCGGCCAGAGCATGAAGCCGTTAACCCCGCAAAAACCGGCTGTGTGATATTCGATCACTTGCTTCGATATCCGGTCGCCGCTGACTTTTTCATAATGATCATACAGCGCCGACAGGTTCCCAAGCGGTTCGGACGTATCGCGCAATCGCATCCCTGCAAGTTCGGCCGCCGGATCGCCGAAGGACGACATCTCGAAATCGATCAGACCTGTAACGCGGTCGCCATCGAACAGGAATTGTCCGGCATCCGGATTGATGAAAGCGGCACGTGTCCGGTCTTTCGGCACATGACGCCTCAACCATCCGGCAGTGAATCGCATCAAAGGCCATGGTCGTCCGATTAGCCGGTCGAAGATCGCTTCGGAGGCTGCATACAGGTTGCGCGACACCGCATCTGCACCTTGCGGAACGTCCAGACCGACTTCAGCAAAAGCTTCTGTGGGCATGCGGTGGATCGCCGCCATAATCTCCACAAATTCTTCGCGGACTTTTTTCTGGATATCAGTATCGACGATCAAATTGGTGTTGATAATTCCATGGATGCGTTCAAGCACGAGCGCTTCGGGGTCATCGATAAGGCCAATAGCCTTTGGCACCGGAATGCCATTGGCGAGATAAGCGCGATGGATCGCCGCCTCCTGCGCCATATTGATCGGAGAGGTGTAATTATCCCCGCGCGGGCCGCGGATGTAGAGCGATATCAACTCACCATCGCGCGATACTTCGGCGTCCCAACCGGTTCGCCACCGGGCATGCGCTGTGAAAAGCGTCACCTTTCCCAGATTGCTCTCCAGCCAGGCAAATACCTTGCGGTCCATTTCTCCGTTCAGGATAATCGCTTCACTCATACCCAACTGCCTTTGCTGAACTACCGGTACAGCTTGAGGATTATCACCAGCAATCGACCTGTCCCCGGGCAGGGACGCACGAACGTGGCATTGATAGCCTCATGCTTCAACAAAAGGAGAAGGTCATGGGTAGATTGAAAAAGTGCGCGGCTATGGCACCATTGGTGTCATGCTTGGCTATGCTCGCATCGTGTGCGAACGCAGAAAAGCCTGTTTCATTTAACGCGCCCGCCGACGTTGCCGCAATCAAACAGATCAAAACGACGATGGCCACCGAAACCAACATGGACAAGCTCATCGGCTATTATGCTGACGACGCAACCGTGCTCGATATTTACGCGCCGGGCATCTACAAGGGCCGCGATCAAATTTACGCCGGTTTTGCACCGCAAATGGCGGCCATTCAGTCCATGACGCATAGGATGGCGGAAATGAATCTAGCGACCAATGGAAATTTTGCCTGTGCGGCATCGCTGATCGAATTCGATGCGGTGTTGAAGGACGGCAAGAAAATGTCGCTCAGCGTGCGGCAACTCGATGCGTTCAAGAAAATCGGTAACGAATGGAAAATCGTGCAGCAGCATATTTCGCTGCCGATTGATCCAAAATCGGGGGCTGCTATCATCGACGGCCCTGTCAACGCTCGCGGCGAAATAGCTTGGTCCGAAGATCCCCTGCCCGGCCCAGCTTCCACCCCTGAAGAAGCAAAAGCCGCTATCCGGACATGGATGGACGTCGGTGGCGCTTCAACAAGTCTGGATATGTTGATGGGCTATTATGGACCCGGCGAGGACATTCTGGTCTACGACAGCTTTGCTAGCAATCTGCGTGGTATGAAGGAAGTCCGCGCGCATTATGCCGCGATCATGAACAGCTACACCGACATCAAGCTGGAAATGCCCAATTTCGTGGTCGATTCAGACGGCGTGTTCGGCGTGCAGCTCGATACACAGCGCATTACGCTCAGCATGAAAGATGGCAGCACTCAAAAACTCGCGCTTCGGCAGAGCGACTGCATGCGCAAGTCAGGAGACAAATGGTATTCGTTCCTCGAACATCTCTCATTCGCAGTCGACCCGAAAACTGGGCAAGGCGTCGTGTCCTTCTGAACAAAAAAGGCCGCCTCTTTTCGGAGGCGGCCTTTTTTAACATTACTTATTCCGGAAAGATCAGAACTTGATTGTCGCTGTCGCACCAAAAGTGCGCGGCGCGCCCTGAAATTGCACGGTAGCGCCAAGACCGGCGTAGCCATTGAATACGTTCGTAAACCAAGCCTGGTTAGTCAGGTTGCGACCCCAGAATGCCAATTCAATACCGGGATTGTCAAAGTTGATCGCTATGAGACCATTCAACAATCCGTAACCCTTGATGATCGATGCCGCATTGGAAATCGCAATCGCGTTGATATTTGACTGTGTTCCACCCTGCGCAAGCGACTTTGCAGTCGCCGCGTCCATCGCCCGGTCTGCAATATACGCATAGTCCGCGTGCAAGGAGACTGCACCGAAAGAGGTCGGGAACGTCTGGGTTGCGCCCACATTCCATGTCCACTTTGGAGCCTGGGTTACGGGTTCCCCAGAGCGATCAACAAGAACGGGCGCTAACGCAGTTCCCTGGTTCTCGGTGCGGCTTCCACGAACATATTTTGCGTCCAGATAGGAAAGGCTACCCGTCAGTTCCATACCATCCCACGGCAGCGCAGTACCTTCAAACTCGAAGCCCTTTGCATCGACTTTGCCGGTGTTGGTTACGAACTGAGTGAGCGTCGTACCGACAAGCGCATTGACAATTCGCTGAACATTGGATTGCTTGGCGAAAAAGAATGCCATGTTGGTCCGCAAACGACGGTCGAGAAAATCGCCCTTGAAGCCGACTTCGGCATCGCGCACTTTTTCAGGATTAAACTGTTGTGTGAACGGTGCAGGCACAAACCGCGAGTTGAAACCACCCGACATCGAAGCACCACTGGTCTTGGCATAAAGGAACAACTGGTCGCTGAGACGGTAGTCGGCACCCAGGGTCCACGCAGGGTATTTGAAGCTCGCCGAGCGCGGATCGGTACAAGGGGCTGCTTCAGCGGTTTTTCCAGTATTGGGGCCGACAGTGCAAACTTCAAGATTATCCGGCTTACGCCAGTTGTCTGTGCTTTGTCTGTCGATCGTGCGCTTATCCCATGTGTAGCGTAAACCACCCGTAACGCGCAGGGCATCGGTCACATTGTAGTTAAGCTGCGCAAACGCACCAGCTGACCGCGAACTATATTCGCTCAGAGTCCGGGCGCTTTGGACGCCGCCAAGAACGAAGGCGCGCGACTGTTCGTCACCCGATTCTTTAAAGTAATAGACGCCGGTTTGCCAATCAAGCGCGCCCAATGAGCCAGACAATTGGAGTTCTTCGCTGAACTGCTCATTGTTGTAAGTACTAATAAAGGCTGACGTTGCATTTGGCAGAAATGGTGTAAACGGGTTTACGGACGAGGGAAACCCATGAAGGTCAAGACTGTCGTCTGTGAAAGACTTGCGATAGGCAGTAATCGATTTGATGCTGACGCCCCCAAGATCCCATTCGAGCGTTCCGGAAATTGCATCGACCTCATTATTGTTTTGCAACGTATCGATTTGGGAATCGCCCGTTTGCGGACGAGAGAATGTGTCCGTCCATTTCGAATTCGCCGCTGTGAACGCGGGCAACTGCGCCGATGAAACAAACTGTGCAAATTCGGGGTTAATGAAAGCTCCGTAGCCGGGCAGCGAGAGAACAGAGGGGTTAATGGCGGCAACCGCCGTCGCATTGCCGTCATCCGCATAACGCACAAAATCGGCGATTACGGTCAACTTCAAATTCGACTCGACTGGTGCGACAACCAAAGTGCTGCGCAGGACGAAATCCTTGTCAATGCTTCCTTGCGGATAACCGATCTTATCATTCTGGAAATATCCGTCGCGCTTGCCATAACGGCCAGCAATCCGAAGCCCTACAGCTTCGCTCACCGGCGCACTTACCATGCCTTCAATCGATTGATAGTTGTAGTTGCCAAAACCGACCTTGAGCATAGCTTCATATTCGTCGCCAGGGCGATTACTCGTCAAGTTCAACGCGCCGCCTGTTGTGTTGCGACCGAAAAGCGTACCCTGCGGCCCACGCAAAACTTCTGCACTGGCCATATCAAGGAAACCGAGATTTCCGACAATCGGACGAGCGACGTAAACGCCGTCCATGTAGATCCCGACGGACGAATCCGAAAGCGAGTTCGGGCTATTCTGTGCCTGACCGCGAATAGCGAGATAAACGATTGATGCCGGACCCGTACCGCCAGTGCTGATAGTCAAACTTGGCGCGGTGCGAGCCAAATCGGTAACTTCAAACACTTGCTTGCTTGCCAAATCGTCAGCACTCAAAGCCGTAACGGCAACCGGAACGGATTGAATATTTTCCGATGACTTGCGCGCTGTGACAATGATCTCGGCGATACCGCCTTGATCGGCTGTTTCTTCTTCTGCCGGTGCAGATTGCGCCTGCGCCGCGCCCGAGATTACAAGTCCTGCCGCCAGAACCGTCGACGTCATAAACAACGTGCGGATGTTACCAATTTTCATACAAGCCTCCCCTAAAAATCTTTTAATACTGCATACCCAATGGCGGAGCACCTTGTACCTTTTAGCCATCGCGTGAAACTAGAACGGCGTTATTTATGCCGGTTTGTGCGTAATCGTAGTTGCCTCCCTCACTCACACCTATCTAAAGATTGGCTCCTGAGTGAGGGCGATATAATGTCGGTTTTAGCCTCATTTCCGTAACGTCTGTGATAATTCGGCAACATTTAGTCGTACAAGCCGCCCCGTCCTTATTAGCATTTCGCTGTCCACCCTCCATCAACCGGAAGGACATGCCCGGTCACCATCGCCGCGTCGTCCGAGCACAGCCATGCAACGACTTTTGCCTGCTCAGACGGGTGGATAGCTCGCATTATCGGCTGTTCCTTGACCAGCATGTCAATCACCATCTGGCCGATCTCAGGCCCGGCTTTGTTGTACGCTTCTGTCGGAGTGACGCCCGGTGCGATACAGTTTACGCGCACGCCACGATCCGCATAGCTGACGGCGGCGAACTTTGTTAGGCGAATGACTCCCGCCTTCGACGCCGCATAGGCTGCGCCTGCTGTGCCTACGTAGAGCAGCCCCGCCAAGGAGGTAATGTTCACAATCGAACCGCCGCCATTCTCGATCATATGCGCGATTTCATATTTCATGGAGAGGAAGACACTGCGCAGCGTAACCGCCATCGTGTGCTCCCAGCTTTCAAGGCTTTGATTGTGGAAGTCGTTGCCCGATGCATCACGATGCGCGTCACCGACAATATTAGCCGCGATATGTAATCCGCCAAATGCTTCGATGGTATGTGCAACCAAACGGGCGACGTCATCTTCCTGGGTTGCATCCGCCCGCAAGAACCGCACGTCGGCACCGGCAGCTCTCAATAACTCGGTCTGCGCCTCCCCTGAATCGCTGTTGATGTCAGCAAGCATGACTTGCGCGCCTCGGTCCGCAAACATGTGCGCAGTAGCGGCTCCGATGCCGGCACCTGCAGCAGTAACAAGGGCGACTTTTCCGGCAAACTGCTTCATTATGCTGAATTTCTTTCACTGGCCGCTATACGCTGGCTCGTCATGTCGAGGGCTGCAAGATAACCGTAGAGTACACCGCGTGTGTTCGCGATGCCGCTATTATAGCCACCACCGATGTCCAGCCACGCTGCGGAGTTGCCAGCCGCATAAAGCCCGGGGATGGGTTGGTCGCTGACATCGAGTACACGGCCATCGACATCGATGGGGAGACCAGCGGTTGGAACACCCATGGTCACGCGCTCAATCTTCACGGCATAAAACGGCGCAGTCAGCACCGGTGCCATGTTGGGATTGAGTAAATTCGGATCGCCAGTCATGATCCGGCCCCAAGGGACCGTGCCGCGCCCGAAATCATGATCAACGCCGTCGCTGCAAAAGCCGTTATATCGCTTTATGGTCTCGGCCAGCGCGTCGGCATCGATTCCGACCGTTTGCGCCAACTCCGCTAAAGAATCCGCCGTCGCAGCCATGCCTTCTGGCAATTCCATTCCTGGCCAGCTCGGCGACATGCCATATTTGTCGAGCATGTTCTGATCGAATATTATCCAAGCCGGCCAATTGGGCTGACCGTTTTCCTGCCCGTCAAAGCGTGCAACTTTTGTTGCGACGTCGGGGTAAAAGCCGTCATTGGCGAAGCGTTTGCCATGACGGTTCACCGCGATGCTGTGCGGAACGCCCGGCAAATACATTCTGTAGCTGTCTTTACCGTAAATTTTCTCGCCCGGCACTTTGTAGCCCAAAAAGATCGGACTTTGCGACGGCGCGCGCGCCGGCACAGCGATTGCCCCTGCCCGTGCCGCCATCATGATATGGTCACCTGTGACCGTTGGTGGTGACATGCTTCCGGCCTCAGGTAGTGCATCAAAGGCGCGCACGAAATCTGGCTTCCAATCATACCCTCCGGTTGCGAGTACAACGCCAAGCCGTGCGCGAATGCGCTTTTCGCCGTCGGCATCCTTGACGACGACGCCCAGCACTTCGCCATCTTCGATGATAAGTTCGGTGACAGCAGAAGACGTCCGCATCACCACACCGCGTTCGCGCGCCGCAAACACTTGCGCTGCCGCAAGCCCAGCGCCAGCACATCTTTCGCCTGCTTTAAGATGATGTTGGAGCGCTTCCACCACCGACGCGCCGCCGGTCTGCATCGCGACAAATTCATTCGAGGTGGTATAACTGTAGCCGTCACCGTAAGGCGACGTCAGAACCTTGTCCGCGAGAGCGCCGAGGCGGCTCGCTGCGAAGGGCATTACCTCGACATAGCGACCTGCTGACTTTGATCCCTGAACTGCGGGATAATAATAGTCAGGCAGTTTATCGATCACCGCCATTTCTATGCCGATAACATCGGTCATGAAACGCAGCGCCTCTCGTCCGCGTTCGATAAACACACGGCGGCGGTCTGGCGTTGCGAAGCCTTGCGACAAGTGAGTCAGATAAGCGTCCGCATCTTCGTCACTGTCCGCCACGGCATCGGACTGCAAGTGATGCGGCCCGAGCCATAACTGACCGGATGACAGCGCACACGTACCACCCAGTAAGTCAAATTTTTCGAGCACAATTGCCGTAGCTCCGCGCTCGGCAGCGGTCAGCGCTGCGGACATGCCTCCAAGCCCCGATCCGACGCAAACGACGTCGAAATCCTCATCCCACTGCATGAAATTATCCTCCCGCGCCTCTTTGCATTGACTAGGGTGGCTTGGCATGACCGCGCCCCTCCCTTCGATAGGTGTTCAGCGGCCTTTGTTGATGCGGAGAGCAAAGCAATCCGGTTCAACGTAAAATCTCAAGGAAACTTTGATGGACGCCTATATCTTCGATCATGTGCGCACGCCGCGTGGCAAGGGTCGGCCCGATGGAGCACTGCATGAGGTCACATCGGTCCAACTGGTAACGCAGTTGCTAGAAGCCGTGCGTGACCGCAATTCGCTCGACACGGCGTTGCTCGACGATGTCATCATCGGCACGGCGCAGCCGGTTGGCGAACAAGGCGGCGTTCTCGCGCGTGCTGCAGTTCTGAATGCTGGCTATGCTGAAAGCGTTGCCGGCCAGCAAGTACACCGTTTTTGCGCGTCCGGCCTTGATGCCGTCAATTTGATCGCCGCTCAGGTCCATGCAGGCGTGATGCAGGCGGGTATCGGAGGCGGTGTCGAAAGCATGAGCCGTACCGTCATGGGGTATGACAGCGGCGCATGGACGTCCGACCCGGATGTTGCGTTTCACAACCATTATGCACCGCAGGGAATTGGCGCGGATATGATCGCGACGCTTGATGGCTTTACCCGCGAAGACGTCGACGGCTTTGCCGCAGAAAGCCAACGGCGCGCAGCGCAAAGCTGGGCTGAAGGTCGCTTCAAAGGGGCCATAGTTCCCGTCAAGGATGTGATCGGTGAAGTGCTGCTCGATCATGATGAGCATATGCGGCCGGGCACAACGGTCGAAAGCCTCGGCAAGTTGAAAGCGGCATTTGAGGGACTTGGCAAGGGCGGCTTCGAGAATGTCGCCAAGGCGCGCTATCCCGAAATCGAGGAGCTGTCCTACGTCCACCACGGCGGCAACAGCTCTGGCATCGTCGATGGTTCGGGCGTTGTGATGATCGGGTCCAAAGAATTTGGCGAACGCGCTGGAATGAAGCCACGGGCACGCGTCGTGTCCTATGCATCAATGGGATCGGAACCCACCATCATGCTGACCGCGCCTGCCGATGTGACCAAAAAGGCGTTGAAGAATGCGGGTATGGAGGTCGGCGATATAGACCTGTTCGAACTCAACGAAGCTTTCGCCAGCGTCGTTCTGCGCTATATGAAGCACCTCAATATCCCGCACGACAAAGTCAATGTGTGCGGCGGAGCGATTGCCATGGGCCATCCGCTCGGTGCGACTGGCGCGATGATTACCGGTATTGTTCTCGACGAATTGGAACGCACGGGCAAATCAACCGGCCTCATCACTTTGTGTGCCGCCAACGGGCTTGGCACCGCAACAATCATTGAACGCGTCTGACGCGAAGGATTTCCCATGCGACATATGAAAATCGAAACAGCCGCTGACGGCTTTGCAACGCTTACGCTCGACAACGCCGACGAATCGATGAATCTCGTTTCCGACGCGTTCATTGCCGAAATGATGGAGGCAACCGCGCAGATCGCTGCCGACGACGGCATAAAAGGTGTAATCCTGACATCGGGCAAACCCACTTTCATGGCAGGAGCCGATCTGAAATTGCTGGTTCAGGGCTATGACACGATGACGCTGAAAAGCGCATTTGCATTCAGCCAAAAGGCCAGCGCGATGCACCGCGCGATAGAAACATCGGGTAAGGCGTGGGTTGCCGTGATGAACGGCTTGGCTCTGGGTGGCGGGTTTGAGCTGGCTCTAGCATGCCATTACCGCGTCCTTGTCGATGACCCCAAAGCTGTGGTTGGCCTGCCCGAGGTCAATGTCGGACTATTGCCAGGATCGGGCGGTACGCAACGCCTTATCCGCATCGCTGGAATGAAGATCGGCACAGAGCTGCTGCTTTCAGGACGCGCGGTCAAAGGCGCAGAAGCTTTGGCGCTGGGCATTGTTGATGCCGTTGTTCCAGTCGCCGAAATGGATGCAGCGGCTCGGGCGTGGCTCGCCACGGGTCCCGATCCGGTCAAGCCCTGGGATGTAAAGGGCTATGCCCTGCCCGAACAACGCGGGCTGATTATCCCGGAATATTCCGCCGGAATGATGATCACATCGGGATCGGTTGCCAAATCAGGCTACAACCTGCCTGCCCCCATCGCGATCCTGTCGTGCATCTATGAGGGTGCGATACTGCCTTTTGATAAGGCGCTGGCGGTCGAATCCAAATATTTCGCCAAGCTTTTGACCAGCCCGGTTTCGCGTAACATCATCCGAACGACGTTTCTGTCAAAGGGCGCTGCCGAGCGCGGTGCTGGCAGGCCTGCTGGCATCCCAAAGGCCGAATTCAAAAAAATCGGCGTGCTCGGCGCAGGCATGATGGGCGCCGGTATCGCGCTTGTTTCGGCGCAAGTCGGCGTTGATGTTGTCCTAATCGACCGCGACGTCGAAAGTGCAACCAAGGGCAAAGCCTATTCCGAAACCGTTCTCGGCAAACAGATCGCGCGCGGCAGCATGGCGCAGGACAAAGCCGACGCGATTCTTACCCGGATAACTCCGACCGATGACTTCGCCTTGCTTGAAGGGTGCGACTTGATCATCGAGGCCGTGTTCGAAGATATCAACATCAAGGCTGAAACCACCCGCAAGGCTGAGGCGATTATCCCAGCGACCACGGTCTATGCGTCTAACACATCGACTTTGCCGATCTCGACATTGGCCGAGGCGTCGGCGCGGCCCGACCAGTTCATTGGGCTACACTTCTTTTCGCCCGTTGACCGCATGGGTCTAGTGGAAATCATCAAGGGCGCAAAGACCAGCCCGGCAACGCTCGCCGTTGCGCTCGATTTCGTTGCCAAGCTGCGGAAAACGCCGATTGTCGTCAATGACAGCAGGGGCTTCTACACCAGCCGCGTGTTCCAGACGCTGATCCACGAAGGCGGCGCAATGCTGGAGGAAGGCGTTCCGCCCGCAGTCATCGAAAATGCCGCTAAGGCCGTTGGGATGCCAGTGGGGCCGCTGGCGTTACTCGATGAACTGACCTTCGATTTGCCGCTGAAAATTGTCGAGCAAGCCATCGAGCAAGAGGGCAGCAAATATATCGTCCCCGCTGGTGTTTCGGCGATGAAGAAAATGAAGGCGCAGGGACGCTCCGGCCGGAAAACCGGCGGCGGCTTTTATGATTATCCGGCTGAGGGCGGGAAAAAGCTCTGGTCTGGCCTTTCGGATATTTTTCCGGTTTCAGCTGACTATGACGTCGCAGAATTGAAGCAGCGTTTTCTCTATGCACAAGCAATTGAAACCGCCCGCTGCCGTGAAGAAAATGTTATCGAGACATCCGAAGACGGCGACTTGGGCGCAGTCTATGGCTGGGGCTTTCCCGCTTGGACTGGCGGAACTCTGTCATATATCGACACCATCGGCGTCGCAAAGTTTGTGACCGAATGCGACCGGCTCGCACAAAAGTTCGGACCACGCTTTGCGCCATCGGCATGGCTCCGGGAACGCGCGGCGACTGGCACAGGCTTCTATTGAGCTGGGAAAAATCTCAACCCATCTATGAAGACAGGCACCAAACCCGTTCTGGCTTGAGAAAAGCAGAACGGGTTTGACTTGTGACTTAGAGTCGCAAGCCAGCCCGTCGTCCATCCTTGATCGCTTCGTCAGTCGCAAACACACTCCAGCGCGCTTCACGGGCGTCTCCGATTAGATGGAGCTCCAGCGCGGTGCCTTGCAACGCATGGAAAAGCGCCTCCTCCGGCGGCTTAGATGTCACGAGGATAATGTTATCAACGTCCTCAAGCATAGTGGATTCGCCGGTGTAGATGTTCGCCAGTGCGACGTTGGCGGGATCAATCTCTTTGATCAAAGTGGTGGGAATGAACCGCACTTTTGGCAACAGCCGCTTGCTGATTACCTTATTGATGCCGATTTCGGTCACAGACATGGCAAGGCCGCTGTCCATGGTGACAAAGACGACCTCTTTACCCTGATCGGCCAGATATTCGGCAATGCCAGGTCCGACCTCGTACGACGTGTTATCGCACACGACGATTTTTTTGCCGACCCGCACGTCTTCGAGCAGCAAATCTTCGGGCGTCAGAACATGGTCAAAGTGACAGCCTGGGATCGGAGCAAGCTGGTTTTTGCTGACCCCTGTTTTGGTGTACCGCGCGCCGGTTGCGATCACCACAGCCTCCGCGCCGAGGTCGGTTAACAACGCTGGCGTCGCTTCAGTGCTTAACCGAATATCGACGCCAAGCTTGCCGAGTTGCAACGTCAGCCAGCGGATAATGTCGCTGCGATCTTCCAGCCCCGGAAGCGTGGCCTGTAAGGTCACATGCCCGCCCAATATGCCCGACTTTTCAAGTAGAATGACTTGATGGCCACGCTGTGCCGCGACCATTGCCGCCTGAAGCCCGGCCGGACCGCCGCCGGCAACGACAACCTTTTTGATGACCGACGCCTTTTCCAGCGGCGGTTCGTGTTCATGGCCTATTTCGGGGTTGACGGTACAACCGACCGGATGCCCGATGCAGGACCGCAAAAAGCACCCCTCAAGATCGCCGATACAGGTGCGGATTTCAGCATCCTGCCCGTTCCGCGACTTGTTCGGCCATTCGGCGTCGGCGATGACGGATCGGGCGACGAAGATCATGTCGCATTTACCGTCTTCAATCGCCTGATCGCCATAGGCCGCACTTAAAATTCGTCCGCCGCTGACCACGGGGATATTCACGACTTTTTTAACCTCAGCCGCGGCATAAAGATGCGTGCCTTCAGGCATGTACGATGACGGATAATGAAAATGTGTCATCTGCGGCTTTTGCCCGCGCGCCGTGATCCGCAACCAATCGACTTTTCCGCTATCAGATAGCAACTTGCATATACCGAGCCCTTCGCTCAGCCCTTCGCCACCAAGCGTCGCATCGTCGGCGTTGACGGCGACGCCCAGAACGAAGTTCGACCGACACCGTTGCCGGATTCCATCGATGATCTCCATTACCATCCGCATCCGGTTTTCGAGGCTGCCGCCATAGTCATCGGTTCGATAATTGTAGAGCGGAGAGGTAAAGCTTTGCAGCCCCGCACCACCGCCAATCGGGAATTCGAAACCATCAGCGCCAGCCTCTTCGGCGTGCAGCGCGGAGATCACGTGCGCCTCCACTAGTGCCTTGATCTCGGCGACGGTCATCGAACGGGGCTGGCTGTCACTAAGCACGGTATGGGGTGCCATCCCAGAAGCCTGAGCCTGTTCCGGATCAGCCATCATCCAGACACCCTGCACGAAAATCTTGGTACCGTGCTTGTGCGCGGCATCCACTATCCGCTTCATCGCGGGAATATCTTCGCGGGCATAAGCGCGAATGAACCAGCCCGGCGGCACCAATGGCGCGGGCGTAACCTGACAACTGGCAATCCCCATAAAGCCGACGCCACCTTTGGCTCGCGCTTCAAAATATCCCACCTGCTGATCGGTTCCGATACCCAGACCAACCATCCCGTGCGGAGACATGAAGACCCGGTTGCGGACCTCCAATGACCCTATCTTCATCGGGCTGAAAAGGTGCTTGAATTTGCTCATGATTGCGCTCCTACGCCGTAGTAAAGTGGATCATGAAAGCGGTATCCGCTGAGGCGTGCCGAATTGGGATCGCGGTTTGATATGCCTCGGACTGGAACCATTTTAACGCGTCGCCATCGCCCTTGAACTTCATGACGATCAGAGTCGATCCTGGGAAGTTGCCTTCGAGCACCTCCGGGCTTTCAGCGACCATGACTTCCACCTCGAAACCGGCGAGCGACTGATATCCCGCGCCTGCGTAAATGTCATATTTCTCAAGGTCATTCTTGTTGACCACACCCACAATGCAGGAACTCATAAGACACCTCTCCAGCTGATAGGGTCGATTATCTCGAACTCTCAATTCGCGGTTTACATCTGCTGCACGGCAGGTGCAGCACCCTTCTTTTTACCGGAGTAAAGCAGACGTTTCGGGCCGTAATGCGTGAAGGATGAAATCGATACTGTGGGCGTTCCACAGGCCAATGCCGGCATCTCCGTCAAAGGCGATTTTGGTGGTTGAGGACATATCCCAACGCTGCATAAACACCGCCGAAAGGATGGAAAAGGCGGTCCAGTAAAACAAGAATGGATCAACATTTGCCCTGAACACACCTTGATCCGCCCCGCGTTCCAATATTGGCTGGATGGAATTGGCAACGAATTGCTTTACCGTTGGAATATACTGGGAGCGGCGCGATACGTGCACTCCCCGGTGCAGCCCCTGATCGAGCGTCATAGCCACCATATATGGCCGCTCCGCCAGCGCGTTGTGCACCCGTTCTGCGAAACGGCGTAATGCTTCTGAAGGCGGTAATATCTCATAGTCAGGATCTTCGAGCAGGACGCGCATCTCCTCTGCCACCCGGTCCAATACAACACCGTAAAGTTCTTCCTTGGTTTTGAAATAATGATATACCAGTTGCTTGGTGACGCCCGCGTCTTTTGCGATGGCATCAAGCCGCGCGCCGTCAAATCCATGTTCGGCAAAGGCATCACGCGCGGAAATCAGAATGCGAGCGATAGTCGTTGCAGAAGAGTGTTTGTTCAACCTTTTGATCCTTGCGCGTTCCCAAGCTTACATTAACGGTAAAATTATCAAGTCACGGCCTCGCCCGCCCGTCGATAGGTAAAGATATCGGTGAGATATTGCACTAGACCGTCGTTTAACCACATGGATTCTGGGAAGCTTATATGCGTCGCGTAACTTTCGAACTTGAACATGACCAGTTTCGCGATTCGGTCCGCAAATTCATGCAGACCGAGATTTGGCCGAATGTCGAACGCTGGCACGAAGCCGGTATTGTTGACCGCGAGGCCTTTACCAAAGCGGGTGCAAACGGACTGCTCTGCACATGGGCTGAGGAACAATATGGCGGCCTTGGGATCGAGGATTTCCGCTTTGAGCAAATTATCATGGAGGAAAACACCCGCCACGGCGATCTCGGGTTCTATCTCCATTTGCACAGCAATCTTGTAGCGCCCTATATCGCGAAGCTCGGGACAGACGAACAAAAGGCGCGGTTCATGCCGGGCATAGTCAGCGGTGAAAAAATCCTTGCGGTAGCCATGACCGAACCGGGCACTGGCAGCGATTTGGCTGGCATGAAAAGCCGTGCCGTTGATATGGGCGATCACTGGGTTTTAAACGGTTCGAAAACCTATATCTCCAATGGCATCCTTGCCGATGTCGTCGTTGTCGCGGCCCGCACCGATCCGGAAAGCAGCCACGGACTCGGGTTATTCTTGGTCGAGCGCGGGATGGAAGGATTTGAACGCGGTCGTAAATTGAAAAAGATGGGACTTAAAGCGCAGGACACCGCAGAACTCTTTTTTAATGATGTGAAGGTGCCCAAGGCCAACGTCATTGGCGATGCGACAATGGGCTTCAAATATCTTGCTCGTTTTTTAGCGCAGGAACGCTTGGTCGCAGCTATTATATTCCAGACCACCGCGCAAGTTGCATTCGATATCACGCTTGAATACATAAAGGAACGCAAGGCGTTTGGGCAGCCTATCGGCACGTTCCAGAACAGCCGTTTCAAGATGGCCGAAATGAAAGCCGAACTTGATGCTATGCAATGCTATATCGATCAGAGTGTGCTTTTGCTTAACAACGGCGAATTGACAGCTGACGATGCTGCTGCGGCAAAGCTACTAACAAGCGAACTGGAGGCCCGTGTAGTCGATCAATGCCTTCAACTACACGGAGGCGCAGGCTATATGGAAGAATATCGTATCTGCGGTATCTATCAAGACGCGCGCATCAGCCGTATCTTTGGCGGCACGTCGGAGATAATGAAAGAAATTATCGGACGAAGCCTTGGGCTTGATGACCGGAAAAGAAACAAATGACCACGCGCTATCTGGTAGACCCTGAACTGCTGCCGATGCTGGACGCTTTTCCGCCAATGACATTGTCGGCGGAGACGCTGCCAATGATACGGTCGGCTATTCCCCAGATGATGGCGGCGCGCCCGTTGCCGGATTTTCCGGTAAGTTCCAACGTCATAAATATCCCGTCGGGTGATGACGGTCGCGATATTCGCTGCCTGCTGATCCAGCCACGGACCTCGGGCACGAACATGCCAGCCATATTGCATTTCCACGGGGGCGGGCATGTTCTGGGTATTCCCGAAATGGACCAGCCACAGTTGATGCGGTGGGCGGCGGAACTGGGATGCCTCGTGCTTTCGGTTGATTATCGCCTGGCCCCCGAAACGCCGTTTCCCGGGCCAATGGACGACGCCTATGCGGCGCTGCGCTGGCTGAACGAACAATGCGATATATTGGGCATCAATCCGGATCGCATCGCAGTCAGCGGCGGCAGCGCTGGTGGCGCGATGGCCGCCTGCCTATGCTTGATGGCGCGTGATCGCGGCGAGTATAAAATCGCGTTTCAACATCTTGAGGCACCGCGCCTTGATGATCGATTGGCAGGGTCGGAAGATGCTAATCCGTTCACAGGCGAATTTGTCTGGACCCGCGCAAACAGTGCGTTTTGCCGGGACGCCTATTTGGGAATAAATACCGCAGACCCATATGGTTCGGCTGCCCGCGCAACGTCACAATCCGACCTGCCTCCCGCTTACATCGCGGTCGGATCGCTTGATCTGTTCGTCGACGAATGTCTCGCCTATACTGCGCGACTTACCAGAGCAGGAGTACCGGTGGAGTTGATCGTCTATCCCGGCTGTTTTCACGGTTTCAAAATTGCCGCAGAAGCAAATGTTACGATACGGGCCGAAGATGACAACATCCGAGCGCTTCGCAAAGCGCTGGCGTGAGCAGTCCCCTAGACGTTGAAAAGCTGCAGGAATATAAAATTCCCCACGCAACAGATGATTACGACCCCCGCGATGCAATTATTTATGCTCTCGGGGTTGGAGCTGGGCTCGACCCTGCGATTAACGAGGTTGATTTCCTCTATGAACGCCAGTTGCAAGTCCTGCCAACCATGGCGCTCGTATTGGGTACACCGGGCTTTTGGCCAATGGACCCAAGCTGCGGGCTCGACTGGATAAACATATTGCACGGCGAGCAGCGGCTAACGCTGTTCCAGCCGCTCGATCCTGCTGGCACGCTATTGGGTGAAACCATTGTCACTAACATTGCCGATAAAGGCCTTGGCAAGTCGGCTTTGGTGCGCGCCGTGAAGACGCTGAAAACCCTCAGCGGGGCGTTAGTAGCCGAATCAACCGAGACATGGGTGGTGCGAGGCGCAGGAGGGTTTGGCGGCGAGCGGGAGTTGCCGGGCGACGTCTTGCCGCCGGTGCCAGATCGCAGTCCTGACATTGTCGCGACTTTGCCAACATCGGTTACCCAAGCTGCAACCTACCGCCTGTCCGGCGACCGTAACCCGCTGCACATAGATGGCGCGACCGCAAGGCGCGCTGGCCTTGACCGGCCGATATTGCACGGGCTTTCGACATTAGGTGTGGTCGCTCGCGCACTCATACACGCGTGCTGCAACGGCGACGCCGCACGATTGAGCAGTATCGACGCGCGCTTCACGGCACCGGTTTATCCCGGCGAGACGATCACGACAGAAATATGGAATATGTCGGGAACATTGCATTTTCGGTCGAGCGTCAGCGAGCGCAAGCTGGTCGTGATTGACCACGGCGTCGCAACGATGGACGCTTTTGCAAAGATCTAAGTCTCGGGCTTGAAGCAATAGGCGCAAATCTTGTTGCCATCGGGGTCACGCAAATACGCGCCATAAGCGTTCGGCACCGCGCCGCGCGGGCCAGGCGCACCTTCGTCGCTGCCGCCTGCGGCAAGTCCCGCGATATGGAACGCATCAACAGCTGCACGATTGGGTGCTTTGAAACCAATGGTCGCGCCATTGCCGGGATTAGCAGCGCTACCATCAATCGGGCGCAAGACCAGAAACTCGGCAGCGCGGTTGCCATAAGCAAGTCCCTGATCGAGAAAATCGCCAAGCCGGACAATCCCAAGTGGAGCCAGTGCCGAGTCATAAAAACGTCCCGCACGGGAGACGTCATTCGTCCCGACGCAATTATGTGTGTAGATGCCCATTGGTTTCAGGCTCCTCGGCGGAGTTTAGCTTTAGGAAATAGATCGCAACAGCCGCCAGCAACGAGCCCATCGCCATCAGCATCATTACGCTGGCAAGCGGCGTTCCACCGGCGAACAATATGCCAGCCAATGCCGGTCCGACCACCGCCCCTGCGCGGCCCGTGCCGATGCCAAAGCCCGAGCCCGAAGCCCGCACATGGACAGGGAAGGCTCGCGCGAGAATGACGTAGAACGCCACAGCGGCGCCGTTGATAAAGAACCCCGTTATTCCTGCGACCAAGGCGAGCACCTGCAAATCCGGCGTTGTTCGCCCGAACAGAGAGACCATAACGAACGACCCCAGCAGAGCAGCGATGGTCACAGGCTTGATCCCGAACCAATGCGTCAGCACCCCGTAAACTGCTCCACCCGTCGCGCCGCCCAGCATCGCCCAAATCAGGATGTCCGCTGCCGAACTGGCATCAAACCCAAGGTCGACGACAATCTTGGGTATCCATTTCATGAAGAAATAATAGCAACTGACATGAGTGAAATAGGCAAAAGTGACGAGCAAAGTCGTGCGGATGAGCGATGGCCGGAAAATGTCAAACACCGACCTCATGTTCTTGGCGCTAGACACAGGCGGAAGCGCCGAAATATTTGGTAATCCGAAGCGGAAGAGAGTCCGGTTAATCCGTTGCAGCGCGTTCGAAGGGCGTTTTTCGGCAAGAAAGGCTGGCGATTCCGGAATGAAAATCAACACCAACGGGATGAACGCAGCGGTCGCCACAGCGCCGAAAACAAAGATACTGCGCCAATCACCACCTTCAAGCAATTGCCGTGCCACAAGGCCGCCCCCGACAGCGCCCAGCGGATAGCCGATGACCATCAGCGACAGCGACAAATTGCGCCATTTGCGGCTGCTAAATTCAGCGACGACCGCGTTGATCGCAGCAAGCATACCGCCAATGCCAAGCCCCGTTATCACACGCCAAATCGAAAGTTCAGTGATACTCGACGTTTCCGAAACCATATACATCCCGATCGTCATCGCGATCAGGCACACAACTATTGTCGGTCGCCGGCCGTAACGGTCTGCTGCACCACCAAGCACGATTGATCCTACCGCCATGCCGATGAGTTCCATCGACAGAACCCAACCGAGCGCGTCTCGCTTTAGGCCCCATTCATCTGCGATCCCAGGTGCCGCAAAACTGATGGACAGCACATCAAAGCCGTCGAGCGCGTTGAGTAATATTGTAACGACCACCGCAGCGATCTGCCACGCACCCATAGGGTACGTGTCGATGACTTCTTGTGGGCTCTGTGCGATTTCTTCAGACATCAGGCTGAAGCCTCGTCCGTTTGATCGACGGGTGTCAGGTTTCTCATAAACGCGTAAAAATCGGGTCCAAGTTCGGGTAATGCCATGTCTAATCGTTCTGCCAAATATGTTGTCATCAGATTGGCATCGAGCGATTTATTGTCTGCCGAAATGTTGCCGATACCCACCTGCCGGTCAAATGCCCCAACCACAACCAGTGCCATCCGCAGCGCAACGACCACGTCAAAATAGTCAAGATGTTCTGCCTTTCGTCCAACCGCTGTTTCCCAAATAGTAATGGTTTCACTGCGGGTTGGAAGCCCTTTTAACCGCTCAACACCAAAGCGCCTGCTGAACAAGTCATCGAAATAGAGCCACCATGCGAGATCCAGCTCGGACGGCCCAAGAGCCGCCAGTTCCCAATCAATCAATGCATTCACCGTTCCGTCCGGCGCAAACATAACGTTGGATGGCGTACTGTCCCCCCACAATACGTTGATGGGCGTTATGGGCGGCTGATGCTCACGAATATAGGCCATCGCCGCATCTATATAGCGCATTGGGCGACCTTTACGGCAACCATGATACCATGCCTCAAGATGGCCGAGATACTGGTCAAGCCCGGCCGCCCCCCAATCCGGATTCGCTAGGAAGGCGAAGCCATCATTTTGCCAATCAATTTTGCTCATCTTTGCGAAGGCTTCGATCGCATTTCGCCAGGTTCGGCTGCGCTCTGCCGGGGACATATTGGCGACCCAACCTGCGCTGTTGTAATTCGGTCGCTGCGTTGCCGAATGGCCGTCAACTCGCCCCATAACCAAAAATGGCATATCAAGCACATCCGGATCCAACTCTATTCCGACCCATTCGGGCACGGGTGTCACCTGCAATCGGTCAAGCGCAGCCATCATATTGCCCTGCAGCGAAAGGCTAGACCCCAGAACCACTTCAAAATCGGTTGGCTGGCGACGGACCACCAAAGTCCGCGATTGCGCGCCGTCGGCGTCGTTGTAGTCAACGTCGACAAAGAATATCTCGGCCGAAAATCCCGAACCGAGCGAAATCTCCATCGGGCGTAGGTTGACGTTGCGCCATCCATTGACATTCGATTCCAGCCAATCACGCAGCCGCGCGCGTACTTCATCCGACGCCATCGCCATAACTACAGCCCCCTTGCCACCAGCGCTCGCTTCAGTTCGGTGGTTAGCGGCCCCATGTCAAACGGCGACGAACCGTGGAGGAGAATTTCATCGGCGCCTGCATCCAAAAACGCCATCAACTGGTCAGCGCACTGTGCCGCAGTACCCACAGCCGCACCCTCGTCAATCCAATGCTTGGGCAGTATCCGGCTGACGTCAACCAACTCTTGCCGTGTGTAAGCTTGGTCCGCAGGCTTCCCGTTTAGGCACGCGATTTTTGGATGGGCGCGGATTTCGTCGAGCACCGATTTATCCCAACCGTTTATTTCGACAATCATATCACCAAAGCCCGGCAACTCGAAATAAGTGATAGCGCGACCACCGACCACAGCTTCCTCTTCGTCCTTCGGCAAATCGGGGGCGACTATGATATTGTGATAAATTCGCACGCTCATCGGATCACGTCCAGCCGCTTCAGCGGCATCGCGCACAATTTTCGTACTGTTCCGAACACCGTCGGGTGACACGAAGGGATGCAACAAAACACCGTCACAATGCGTACCTGCGAATTCCAACGACTTAGGGCCAATAGCGGTGAAGATGATCGGCGGCACTTTGCCTTTATGCATATCGGTCAACTTCAGCATCGGAAACTTACCGAGCACCCCTTCATAATCTACCGTCTCACCCTTCCAAAGGCTTCGCATGATCGAGATGCAATCAGCAAGCCGCTCCATTGTGATTGCCGGCGCGCCGAGCATCTTCATGTAAGCAGGAACAGCCCGTGCGAACATGATACCAAATCGTTCGCCACTCATCGCCTGCATCAGATTAGCAATGCTCGCGGTTACAATAGGATGCCGCATCGTCGAGTAAAAAGTTCCGTTGATCCGTATTTTTGATGTGGCTTCGCTGACCGCACCAGCAAGAACTGCTGGCTCTTTCAATGCGAACCGTTCTGAAATCCAGACGGCTCCGAGACCGATCCGCTCGGCTTCTTGGGCTTCGTCAATTGCGCGACGTGGGTCATCTACCCGACCAGGCAGCACATAAGTTCCAAATTTTTCGAATAGTGCCTTCGCACCTGCTTCCTCTGCCATCACAGCGCTCCTCTTTTTCATTATTCGCGACTTGTGCCATCAACGGGTACGCACGTCTATCAACCTATCCGCAGACAGGCGGGTGACCACCGACCATCAGCGAATATCGAAACCAATAGATCAAGAGGGTAATTTTATGGACGCGCTGCAAATGCTTTTGGCACAAAATGAAATTAGAGGCCTGAAGGCGCGCTATTGCCGCTTTCTCGATACCAAGGATTGGGAGGGCCTTACCTCGCTATTTTTGGAAGACGCGGTTCTAGATGTCGAGCAAGACACTGGAAACCCTCCTCTCCATGGACGCGCTGCGATTATCGAGCAAATTCGTATCGCCGTCGTAGATGCTGTCTCAAGCCATCAGGTGCACACACCTGAAATTACCTTGCTTAGTGAAGACGCCGCAGAAGGAGTCTGGGCAATGCAGGACCGTGTCGTATGGCAACCGGGCAAATCGCCTATCCCAGGCATCGCATCTATCACCGGCTACGGGCAATATCACGAAAGATACCACCGGTCAGATGATGGATGGAAGTTCGCATCGCTACGCCTCTCCCGCTTCCACGTCGATATGCACACAGCCTAATCAATCCCATTGCAGCTCAAGCGCCGGCACAAAAGTGATGTTGCCGACGAAATAACCAAGGTCAAACCCATCCTTGACGCGGAACGAGGGGATAGCTTTCAATAGCTCTTCAAGTGCTACCTGCAACTCAAACCGGGCCAGATGCATCCCCAAACACTTGTGGATTCCGCCACCAAGGGCGATGTGCGGCGCTTTGCGGTCAAAGCGCACTTCCGAGGGATTATCGTGCATCTTGGGGTCCTGATTTGCGACCGGCGTACAGACGGAAACATATTCGCCCGGCATGATTTTCTGCCCGTGAATTTCCAATTCCTTTGTCGCAATCCGGAACGCGGTCACAGGCCCGAATACGCGAAGAAATTCTTCAACCGCCAGTACGATCTGGTCTGGATTGCTGCGAAGCTGCTGCTGTTGTTCGGGATGACGCGCCAGCCAGGTAACGATATTGCCAAGCATCGTAGTCACCGTATCAAGTCCGCCAAGGAACAGGTTGAAGCAGTGGCCAAGCACTTCTTCATCGTTCCATTTCCGACCGTCTTCAGCCTCAAGATCAAAGAGTTTCGAGATATAATCGTCACGCGGTGCCACGCGGCGGGCGGCAATTTCGCCTTTCAAATAATCAACCGCATTTTTAACAGCTGCTTTGCGCACTTCCCAATCATTGGTATGCAGCATGTTTTTTTCCCACACAAGGAATTCGGCCATGCGATCCTGAGGCAAACCGAGCAGATCAAGCACGATGTATATTGGATAGCGCTCCGAAAATTCATTAACAAAATCGCATTCTTTGCGATCACGGAATTTATCGATCAGGTCGATGGCGCGTCCGCGTAGATCTTCCTTCATTGCCGCCATTTTTTGCGGCGAAAAACTTGGATTGAGCGCCTTTCGGTAGTGGGTGTGCATTGGCGGATCGACTTCGGTGGGTAGCACCAACCAATTTTCACCAATGCTCTGTGACCACTGGCCCATGCCGTTCTTGGTAAAATCATCGACGTTGCGAAGCATCGCCATCGTGTCTTCATAACCGGTTAGCAGCCAGCCCGGCTTATCACCGGGAAAAATATTGGTGATATAAGTTATAGGCCCCAGCGTCGCGTGCATTTCTGGGATGAGCGTTTCCTGAGGGCAATCCTTCACGACTTTGCGCGCAAAAAATGGCGAGGCCAATGCGTTTTCGGGTTTTACATGCGGCGGTAATGTTGTTGGTGCGGCGGATGCCATTGTCACTCTCCTGAATTCTACGCTTTGCAGTTAGGGCCAGCAGCGTCTAGCTTAGCCTTTCCAACGATAGGTTGGCAATTTACCAAATAGCCCGCATTTGCGCCGCGATGCGCCTATTGCGTAAGGCAATGGCGCGATCTTGGGGCGAGACGCGCTTCGTTACAGCTGGCAAATGATCCCATACATCCACAAGTTTCACCTTGCGTATACTGGGATTGGGCGTTGCATTTGCGCCAAACCACCGACCCTGGATAGCGCCGCTTTCATAGCCTGCTGTATCAAGCCAGTTATGTACGCCGGGATCGCGAGCCGATATGACCGTGCGGAAAATTCTATCGCTGTCGATTACCCCCTGCATGTCGTTCAGGCTGGACTGATTGTTGTACCAATCAGTCGTCTCGTAAAGCTCGTTAGTCAGAATGATTGACCAATATTTATAGGCCTCAGGTATTTTGACCTCTGTAATCAGTGCCTCATCATCGGCCAGTTCATAAGCGCCTTCATAATAGCTTTGCCCTTGCAGGCCCGACATTTGCGATACGTCGAAGACCTTCAGCGCATTGAGAAAGCCTTCATCGCGCAGTTCTTGGACGTGCGTTGGGAAGGCTAACGCACACACTTGAGTGATGCCCGCCATTTCTCCAAATGCGTGCTTTAGGGCGTCGATTGAAGGACGGCCCTTGGCTTCATCGACATCCAATCGCGCGATACCGAAACGCGGTTCGCGCTCGACGCCCCAATCGCAACTGACAATGCGGATCATGAATTTTTCGCAAGCCTCGTTGAGCGGCCAGTAGTCACCTTTATGGCCAGCGGGCTTTTGCGGCGAAATGACGACTTCAAAATTGCCTTCGCTATCGATTTGCAAATTATCAAAATTGCCCTGATCGAGGACGGGGTGATGCTTGCCTGTGCGCAGGGTATCCGGCCCCATTTGGGCCAGGATCATCATTCTGGTCGTACCGCGGTCGCCCTTGAGCAAATAACTACCACCCTTTTCGATCAGGCAGCTTTTATATATCGTGTCGGCATTTGGCTGAAAGATATTCTGCGCGATATTGAGTTCGGGAACGAACATCGGATGCCGCCTATCGCCCACTAAAGCGTCTGAACTGGCGCGTGCCAATCCTGACAACAACAGGCGCATCGACTCTGCCATAATCTGGGGATTACCGCGCAACCGTTCTGGAACGCGCGCGCGCATTGCATCACCTAACGGACGCAGGCCGTCGATCAATTTCTCCCATTCCAGCCCGTCACTCGCCATGCTTCCCGTTCCTCCGGTTTGAACTTGCTTAAGCTCGCCTTTTACCGCCGTGCGCAACCTTTCCCCCGGCAGGTTGATACCCGCCGCACCTAGCCAGAATGCGAACTTCAACAAGGATCGCCGCTGCATGAAATCGACTGACATAATGATCGAGGTTACTTCTGCGGTTGATATCGATGAGCCTGCCCATATCGCCGCGACACTCCACCTGCCCGAAGAAATGCCGAGCGGCCAGTTAGACCTGATTTTTGCAGTCCACGGTGGCGGCTACAACCGTCATTACTGGCATCCCCATTTTGCCGATGATAGTTACAGCTTTGCGCGCTTTTTCACAGGGCATGGGAAAGCGGTACTCGCCATCGATATGCTCGGCATGGGCCAAAGCAGCACGCCCGAGCCTGAAAGCAGATTAGACAGAATGAAAATTGCGGCTGCGCACAACGCCGCACTTGTGCATTGCGTCGCCGAACTGGCTCGTCCGGTTTCAATCACTGGCCTTGGCCATTCGATGGGCGGGTTGATGATTATCACGCAAGCTGCAGCGCACGAGGGGCTGGACCGCGTTGCTGTGCTGGGTTGGTCAAATCAGCCGATGGTGCTTGGCGATACTGATGTCGCGTCGCTGCAAGCAGGGTTGATACCATCAGGCTATCTCGCCACCCCGCGAGAACCCATGCGGAAGCTTTTCTATTGGTCAGATGTACCAACAGAGCTGATTGAGTTCGATGAGGCCAATGGATCGACGACTCCTGCCTGCCTCGGCCGTGACGCTTTGACGCCGGGGATAGTTCACGAAGCCTCGGCACAAATCGCCGTTCCTGTGCTGATAGTTCAGAGCGAAATTGACACCAGCCCTGCCCCCGAGCTTGAGCCTGCATACTTTGGCAAGTCTCCTAGCATCGAGTTGCAAATACTGAAAAATGCAGCCCATTGTCAGAATTTTGCCTCGAACCGCAGCCTGCATTGGAACCAGATTAACGACTGGGTCGACCGGAAAGGCTAAAAATTCGCCCCCCGCATCGCGGCAACTGCTCCGCCATCTACGCGGATGTCGCAACCGGTAATGTAGCTGGCGGCATCGGACGCAAGAAACTCGACCGTTCCGGCAATATCATCTGCCGTCCCCCAGCGTCCCATAGGTGTCGCGTCCGCCATTGCTTGCGCGCGGTGTCCGCTAGCGGCTTCTTCCTGCCCCATGGGCGTCCAGACAACGCCTGGAGATACGGACACTAGGCGCGCACCGAACACACCCCAGTCAAGCGCCCGGCGCTCACACATCCTGATAACAGCCCGCTTCGAAGCAGAATAGGCTTGGCCTTCCATTGTGCCGCCGTGCGTCGCGATGATTTCCACAAGCAACGGCTCAAGCAAATCGCAGAGATTGGGTTGCAATGGGTCATCCAACAAAACCTGAACAGCGGCGTCGACAGGCCCAAGATGACCTGCGACCGAAGCAATCATTATGCCAACGGCGCCATCTTGGAGTATTGGCTGAAATGCACTCAACAAACGTTGCGGCGCGACTATGTTGGCTGCGATTATGGTCCGCCAATCAGCTTGAACCGGAGACAATCCAGCAGCGTTGACTAGTGTTGCCAATGGGCCAAGGGCTGCGCAGTGCTCGGCGAGTACGTCTGAAACCTGCGGATCAGCAAGGTCGCCGCAGACGGCGTGCGCCTGGTACCCTTCAGCGATGAGTTGCGCGGTCGCCGCATTAAGGCGATCACCGTCGACGTCGGACAGCAATAAGGTCCGGGTCTTGACAAGACGACGGGTAATCGCCGCCCCCATTCCGCCTGCGGCTCCGGTAATGATGGCTACGTGGTTCACAATTTTTTCAGATAGCGCAGCGACCTGCTGGCAGCAATGCGCCCGGCGATGCCCGAAACACCGCCGCCGGGATGGCTCCCTGCCCCGCCCAGAAACAATCCCGGCACAGCAGGCTTAGGACCACCAAATCCTGTGGCAGGCCTGTGAGTTCCCGCCCGCAGTGCCCCGAAGTCGACATGGGTAACGCACCCATTGCTAACATTCAGCCGGGTTTCACGCTCACGTGCGGTTTCAACGAAGCGGCCAACCTCATGCTGGAACCCGTCATAATATTCGGACAGTTGCGCAATGATTGATGCCATCGTCTTGTCCTTAAGCGCGGGAGACCAGCCTTCACGCGCATCGACCGCCATTGCCGGCAGATAGAGATAGGCAATGGAGCAGCCCGGTGGTGCCTGCGTCGGATCAATGTTGGACAGCGGGCTGAGTGACACGGCATGCCGGTCCGGAATGTCCCCGCGACGCGCCGTTGCAAAGCTGTGGCGCACATCGTCGGCAAGACCGATCAGCCCGACCGCCTTGTTCAAATCTGCATCATCATGCCGCATATTCTGATGCTTTTTCAGCTTCAGCGGCGCCTTCATCGCGACGTTGGCAAGAAATGGCGCTGCATTTGAACGGTTGGACGGGACATGCTCGATCCGTCGCATCAACTGCCGATCGACCGCGCCCGGCGTCGTCATGGCAAAGGTCGTTTTGGGATCGCTGGTTGCAACAACAACCTTCGCCCGCAAAACCCGCCCGTCAGAGAGGCGCACACCTTTTGCTGCGCCATTTTCGATCAGGATTTCGGCAACAGGTGCGCCCAGCAAAATCTCCGCTCCGCTCTCGGTTATGCTTTTGGCCATTGCATTGGCAAAAGCCTGCAGGCTGCCAACAGGCTTGCCTGTGCCCAAGCGGTGCGTCACGGCAAAGATCATATAGGCTGCCGCGTTGCCGTCATCATCCACCGGTCCTGCGCCCGCCGCGATACCATTGAGCAGAGCAATGGTGGCGGGATGCTCGAACCACTCACACGCAACCTGATCCGCGGTCGCTTTGGAGATCGCAATCAGTTGATCCTTCAACCGCACATTGCGAACCACACTGCCAATCATCTTGGTCAGGTTGCGGAAATCGGGCTTGCCGGGCTCCGCCATCATGATCGGAAAGCCAATGTCCATCATCGCATCCATGACTTCCATGAACTTCAGATATTGCTTGCCGTCACCCGGATGGATGCGTGCAATATCGTCGGCTGTCCGTTTGTAGTCGCGAAAGAGCGCGATCGATTGGCCGTCCGGGTGGAGATAGGCGTAACTCGGATCAGGGTCGATTGTCGTCAGCCCGTGCTTCTTCAATTCCAGATCTTCGATGATCCCGGACCCGCGCGCAAACAGCAATTCCACTGCACATGGTGTCACCAGATAACCTGGTGCATCGGCGATCATATAGCCCGAACTGGTCATTCCGCCGACTTTGTCCAAGCGTTCAACAACCACAACCTTTTTGCCTGCCCGGCTGAGATAGCCTGCGGCTGCCATGCCATTATGGCCACCGCCAACGATAACTGCGTCATAAATATCCGTCATTCGGGTTTATCCTCCTCAAGTGCAGAAATTTCACCGGCGATGCTGCGTGCGGCAACCCAATAGCTGGCAATGGCCAGTAGCAAGAACAGGCCGAGCCAGAGAAGCGCTTGCTGCAAACCGGTGCCGGACGATGCCGCACAGGCCGCAGAAGGAGCCCCTGCCTTGCGCGCCAAACACTCAACTGCATATCCCGTGCCATAATGCCCGCTCGCCAGACGGTCACTCATCCACCCGAGAAACACCGAGCCCAAGCCAAGACCAAATACGGTCTGACCAAAGGCATGGATTGCCGCCGCCGTCGCACGCATCCTGGGTTCGACCAACCGCTGCGTGACCGTCATAATCGTGGGCAAAAAGGCATAGAGGCAGAAGGTTGCTGCAAACAACAACACCGCCATGAACCGCCAGTCATCCTGATAAATCGCTGCGAGATATAGCGGCAAGGCAAGCGCCGATGATATCATCGGTAGCACGCCATAACGCCGGTGATCGTTAGTCGCGAACCGGTCTGCCAGCATCCCGCCGACCACACCGCCAAGTGCAGTCGCGGCGCTAAACGTCAGAGCAAAAGTGATGGCGGCGTCCTTCAGGTCAAAGCCAAAGCGGCGGACCAGAAGCGGGATTAAAAAAAGGTTGAGGCCAAATCCCACCAAAGCAACGATGCCGCTGCCAAAGGTGAAGGTCACAAACGCCCGCGACTTGCCAACGCGCCGCAGCACTGCGCCAAAGGCCGGGGCCGCGCCGTCCGCATTCTGCCGGTCCGGTTCCTTTATTGTCAGCCAAAGCAGCAAAGCCAGCAGCAACCCCGGCGCACCCATCACCAGAAACGCCATGCGCCAGCCATGGTTCTGCGCGATCCAGCCGCCACCCAGGGCACCCACCGCGCCGCCGACCGAAACGCCCACGGCTATCAAAGAAAACACCGTCGCCCGCTTTTCCGGCGCAAACCGATCTGCGATCATTGACACGACGGGCGGTGTAAAACCCGCCTCTCCGATACCCACACCCATGCGCGCGAGCAGCAGATGCCAATAATTTCCTGCTATGCCTGACAGCATCGTCATCACTGACCATAATGCGGTTGCCGTCGCGACAATGCCTACCCGGTTGATGCGCTCTGCTAGCCGCGCCAGCGGAATGCCAATACCGCCGTAAAACAGCGCAAAGGCAACTCCACCCATGATGCCCAATTGCAGATCAGACAGACCGAATTCACGCCGGATTGGTTCACCGACAACAGAGATAATCATCCGGTCGATAAAGTTGAACATATAGATCGCGCCGAACAGGAGGATGAACCACCAATCGCGCCCCGAAAACCGCTTCATGCGTTTGCCTTTTGCCGTGCGTCCGACATTTGGGCGATAACATGGATGGCGATCATGCACATTAGCATCGTCGCGGTGCCGCCTGCCCACACCACCGGCGTTGACCAGCCGGAATTGAGCGCCAGCGAAACCGGCGCGGTCGTCGATCCAAGTGTCGAGGCATAAGTGAAGCTCGGCAAGATCAGTAGCCACAAACGCTTCGCCCCCTTCAGATAAGGCATAAACACGGCGAGTGCAGCGCCAAGCACAAAACCGCCGGTCGCATCGCAGAATGAAAACCAGATTGGCGAGCCGAAAATGTGGAACGGCTGGTTGCCATAAAATGCGCTGAGATTGAGCCATTCGCATATCGACACCGCGAGCCAGTCAACGACAGCGGTGGCAGCAAATAATTTCCAGATTTTGGCAGTTGACGCTCCGCCCTCGATCACCCGCCAGACAAGATAGGCCGACCCGCCAAAGAACCACGCATAGCCCAAGGGCACGAACCACGGGATTGTGCGGTCGTAAGCCCGGAAAAAGGCCAGATTATTAACGTCGGGATACCAGTAAAGCAGCGTGTTATCGTAAACCGGCTCGATCATCACGGCGGACAATGCCGTGCCAGCAAAGATCAACGGCAACACCCATCCCTGACGCTTCCGCTCCCCACCTAACGCCCACCACAGCAGGATGCCCGTCATGATCACAATCGTGCCGATCAAAAACGCGGCCCCTGCGACGGGCGGTGCCGGCATGACAGGCACTGGAACGATAGTAGTCGGCATCGGGTCCCCTCCCCGTATGTTATCTATGTGGCCGGTATGAGATGGTGCAAACCGATGCCAACCTTCCGTTTGGCAGGTGGACACAGCGACCCGTACATGGTGGATGCCAACTGAGGAGTATCTATGTCTGGAAAATTAGACAATCGCGTTGCCATCATTACGGGTGCTGCTGGAGGTATTGGGGCCGCATCGGCGCGAAGGCTTGCCGTTGACGGTGCAACCGTCATTCTCGCAGACATTGACGCAAAGGCGGTCGAGGGCGTTGCTGCCACGATAGCTGGCGCAGTGGCGTTCGCGGTTGATCTTACAGATGAAGAGTCCGTTCGATCACTGGCCAGCACGGTGACCCAGCGATTTGGCCGGATCGACATTCTCCACAATAACGCGGCGATACAGAACGATGCTCAACGCCAGAAGGACCTCGATGTCGTCAACCTTGACGTCGCAGCATGGGACATGGCGATGGCAGTCAATGTGCGCGGCGCGATGTTGATGAGCAAATATGTCATTCCGCATATGATTGCCGGTGGCGGCGGATCAATCATCCACAGCGCATCGGGCTTTGGCGTCCAAGGCGAAGCAACGCTGACGGCTTATGGCGCCTCCAAAGCGGCTTTGATTCAACTCAACCGGATGATTGCCACGCAATATGGCAAACAAAATGTGCGATCTAACTGTATGGTCATCGGCTTTGTGTTGACCCCGCTGGCAGTGGAATCAACGCCCGATGTGGTGAAGGATATCTTGCTGTCGCATCACCTCACGCCCGAACTGGGGCAACCAGAAGACATTGCCAATCTAGTGGCCTTCCTTGCGAGTGACGAAAGCAAATTCATCACTGGCGCCGCCATCCCAATCGACGGCGGCGTCACCGCGCATCAGCCAAGCTACGCCGATTTCCAGAAGCTGTTCGCCGCGATGGGAAGCGGGAAGCTTTAACCGGCGAGTTCGGCGAGCCGCTCCATATTGCGCACAGGGTCAGTTACCCCATCCCACGTTAGATGCGCTTTCTCCATTAATGCGAGTGAGCCCTGCATTGCTTCCGAAAGTTCCATCAACTCAACATAGCAGCCATTGGCCGTTTGGGTATCGAATAGGCAAAAGCGTTCGCCACCCGGCATCGTTCCCGAATATGCCACCTGATGCCCCGCCGCCGACAGCCGCGCATAGCCAGTGTCAAAATCCGTTCGCGGCATGATGTGGTGCAATCCCTCACCGCGTGTCCTCAAAAAATCGAGAAATGGCGACGCGCCGTCGTTGGTTTGCTGAAGCAGTTCTATCAAAACACCGCCTGAAAAGCCGAAGCCGACGCGCATCGACACCTCGGTTGGCTGTCCATAATAAAGCTGGCCGGGGAGGACGGGAACGTCGAACACGAAAAACGGCCCTGCCCCCAAATCACGCGTCCAGTGCAGCAGCGCCGCATCCAGATCGCGGGTGACATGGCACAGCTCGATGATCGACCCCTCAGGTTGCATCCTGCCATCCCTCTGCACTCGTCCGCATTGCAAAACCGCTCGCACGTTTTGCTATTTGCGCACGCCGATGGTCCAGATCCACGCGCGGGATGTCGCCTGGAATTGCATCCAACTTTACCAGCCGGACTTCCCGAATCAGCGGTTCCATGGCGGCGTCGGCAGGCACCCCCTGCCACCGCGTCAGCATCCATCCGTCATGCAGCCCGCAGGTATCTATCCAGTTCGCAATACCGGGGTCGGCGAGTGCGATTGCGTAAGTCACGGTACCATCGGAATTCAGCACACATTGCGACTTGTTTAGGCTGGCAAGCCGCAGCATCGGGTCAGGCGCGATTGTCCACGGATCGGTGATCTGAAAACCGGTATAATAACTGCCCGCAGGGTCAAGCGTCACAAGCACGGCTTCATCATCCCCGACCGCGAACCGGCCACCCGCCAAATACCCCCAATTGCCGTCGCGGCCATTGGGGCCGACCAACCGGTTGGGGTCGGGAAAGCCCAGAAAATCGTCTTTGAAACTGCTCCAGAAGCGAATCCAGGCGGGCATGTCTGCGATGATAACGGCGGCGATCTCATCTTCACTTCGTGGCTTCCAACCCGTTGGCTGATCAAGCCGGCGGACGCTGACTTCGGCGGGCCGCTGGGTCCAATCGGCCTGACTGTCGCGGGTGTAAATCTGGATGCGGCCTGCCTCGCTTTGTAGGTGTAACAGTCCGCCCGGTTCAGGCCCGACCGTCACCGTAACACCGCCATCCGCGTCACAATGCGGCAATAATTGCTGCAATGTCAGCGCGCCAATGTTGCGCCCCAAACCGGCATGATGCTCCGGTTCCATTTCGATCACGATGCTGAATTGCGGCGGGTTGGGGGAGAAGCGCAAATCAATCTCGTAATGACCAGCACCATCAATCGGAATTTCGCGGTTGAAATTGTCGGGATTATCAACCGCTACCGCTGCGCCGTGATAGACATGGCCGAACCAGCTGCGCGGTGGATTTGACACATTCCAGACGACTTTGGGATCGGCGGTATCGCCATTCGCCTCCCGCATGGCGAGCGCCAGCACCCATTGGTCCAGCGCTCGGTCCAATCCCAATGAGCCATCAAGCGTCTTTGCAGCCGGATCGGCCAGCATCCCTAGTCGCGCCAATTCACGCGCTGTGCGGACGTCTGTGCGTTCAATCAGTCGCAACGCCAGCCTCTCGGCGGCTTCTTGGTCGGCGGTATAAAGCGGATTGCTCACGAGATCGTACCGACGCGGCCACCTTCGGTGAAGATGGTGCTGCCCGTAGTATAGCTTGAGGCATCGCTCGCCAGCAAAATCGCTGCGCCAACGGCTTCGTCAGCCGCGCCAAAGCGTTTGATTGCGTTGCGTTCGGCAAGGCCCAAGCCTTTGTGGATTTCCGCCTCTTGCCCGTCAGGACTCATCGAGCCAACGCACAGGCAGTTGATCCGCGTATGCGGGGCTTGTGTCTTCGCCAGCTCGCGCACGAGGAACAGCAATGCGGCCTTGCTAACGCCGTAGGCTACCGCCGGCGGGATCGGTGTAAAACCTCCGCAGCTCTGCACCGAAATGATCGAGCCGTTGCCGTGCGCTCTCATGTCGGGCTCAGTCAGTTCGGTCAGTCTCCATGTTGCCATCACGTTGACGTCCATCGCGGTTTTCCAGACCTCGTCGCTATTTGCCCACAGTCCGCCGTCATGCGCATAGACTACCCCTGCCGCCGCATTGTTGAAGACGATATGGATCGGACCAAAAGCGTCGCGCGCGCAGGTCACGAGATTTCCAAGATCGGCCTTGTTTGCTGCGTCCGCTGTTACAGCCAACGCCCGTCCGCCCTGCAACGCGTTGATCTCTCCGGCAATCCTCTCAAGCCGGTCTGGCGAGCGTGCCGAAATGACCACATTCGCGCCAAGTTCTGCGTAGGCCTTGGCGACATGCTCCCCAACACCGGGGCCAACGCCAGTCAGGATTGCGGTGCGGCCATCGAGACGAAACCGATCAAGAATGCTCATTCCGGCCTCCCCAGCAGGTGACCGAAACGGTCGAAATAATCCTTCATCCGCACCCGCACCTCATCTACGTCGATGCCATATTCCTCGGGGCTATGCTTATGTTTGCCCATGCGCTTGGCCGCTGGATTGTCGGCTAGAAACTGGTCGATGCGCGCTTTGTGCGCTTCCGAAAATGCCAGGCCGAACTTGTCGTAAATCCGCTGGATTGCTGCCTTGGGGTTGGCCACAACATCCTTGTGCGCCAGATCAATAATGCGCGCCTCAATCGCGGGATCAGCGCGCGCTGCAAGCCCGCGAGTCATTCCTGCAATCCATGTGTCCACCACCTCGCGGCCAATTGCCGTCTTGTCCTTGTCGCCACCAAAGGCTGCAAGAAAGCCCGCAATAAAGCTCGATAGCGACGAGAATGTCAGTGCAGGATCGCGGTGAGTCCACACCAGCATTGCGTCTGGATATGCTTCGAGCAAGGCAGGCAAATCAAAAAGATGCTGGGGTGACTTCAGAGTCCATCGGCCTTTTGGCCCCTTCCATTGAAAATTCTGGAGCAGCCGCTTGTGCGAGGTATACTGCCCCTGCACCCTGTTCTCACGCAGCCACTTGGCGAAGTCCGGCACGCCCAGTTCTGCGGCAAAGTTGGTACTGCCAAAATGATATTGCATCCCGTGATTGCACTCGCCCGGCTGGGTGCAATCGAACCGTTGTATATCGAGCAACTGCGGCGCGTGCTGCAGCCAATTGTCATACATCGCCTTGACTACCGCGATGCGAGGATCGCTATCAAAGGTCGTGGCATCGGTTGGCGGCCATGGAACATACCATTCCCATTCACGCGGCGCGCGCGCCTCTGGATCGAGGCACAGCAAATCATAGCTGATTGTCGTTCCGGTGCGCGGCAGACCGACAACAATTAGCGGCGCACCAACATCTTGGCGCGCTATGTCGGGATATTTGCGGTCGTCCTCAACAAAACGAAGCCGCGTGGACAATTGCCCCACGATATTATGCTGCGCGATATGGCGAAGCTGGTCGGGCGGGTTCATCGCCTCAACAGCATTCACCAATCGAACAAGCCCTTCGCGCCAACCGGTATCCGGGCCGAAGTCGGTGAGACCAGTTGCCGCCCTTGCTTCTGCTTCCAAACCGGCAACGCTCAGCATAGTCATTTCATCGCCTGCGCCATGAAGTCCATCAGGTCGGCATAATGTGGCTGGTGCGAAAGGCCGCCACCCGAGATCGAGATATTCTCGCCGGTAATGTAGCGGCTTTCATCCGAGGCAAGGAACGCGACGAGTGCTGCGATATCATCGGGAACCCCGAATTCGGGCGTCAAGATATGCCGCTTGATAATATCGGCGAGCCCCGGAACTGTTTTGCTCAAAGCCTCGGTCAAGACCACGCCGGGTGCGACCGAGTTGCAGCGGATGTTTTGCAGGCCGTGTTGCGTCGCGATATATTTGGTCATCGTAATGATCGCACCCTTGGAGGCACCATAAGCAATACGCGCGAGATCACCTGCACTGCCGCTATTTGACGCGGTGTTGATGATCGACCCACCACCGCCCGAAATCATGTGCGGGATCGCATATTTGCACCCAAGCAAATAACCGCGCAGGTTGACGTCGATAATCTCGTCCCAGATTTCGAGCGGAATCGTCACTGCATCGGTATCCTGCTGCGATTTGACGGGATCGGTCATCGCGGCGTTGTTATGGAGAATGTCAAGCCGTCCGAAATGCTCGACGGTCTTTTCCACCATTGCCTCAACTGAGGCCGGATCAGACGCATCGAACTGCACCGCGATGGCGGCATCACCGAGCGGTTCGGCAACGGCTTTTGCAGAGTCAGCAAATACGTCGGCAACGGCGACCTTTGCCCCTTCGGATACAAAGCGGCGCACGACTGCGGAACCTATGCCGCCGCCGCCGCCCGTTACGATGGCAACTTTGCCTTGAAGTCTTTCCATGGCGCCTCTCCTAAGGTCTTCACTGTTATCCGTATTTAACCGGTGTAGGCTTTTGCCCATTGCTTGAACGCAGCAGCCCGCTCGATCCGCGCCGCTTCAACTGCGGGCAAATTCTCTTCGCCGGGACCGTCAGGTACAATCAGCACAGGCTTGCCTGCAAAAAGGCTGACTAGGGCATTATGTGTGACATCGGCGGGGTCGTAAGCGATGCTCAGATCGAAGCCCATGCCCTCGGTCGCGCGCTGCAACGTTGGCGTGTTCATGAGTGGCGCGGCAATCGCAATCACGTCGATATCCGCATCGCCCAGCTCGCCCCAAAGCGATTCAGCAAAACATATCTCGAACGCCTTTGTACCGGCATACATCGCCAGCATCGGTTGACCGCCTAGCCCCGCACCCGATGCCATGATCAATATCCCGCCACCGCCGCGCGCACGAAACCGGTTGCCGAAACCATGCGTGGTTTCAATTAACGTGCCGATGTTCATGCGCACCAACCGGTGTGACCGCTCGGTTTCAGTGTCCAAAAAACTGTTACCAGCGCCGTCGGCGCCAGCGTTTGAAATATACAAGCCAATATCAAGGTCCGCAGTTGCCGCGAGCAGCGACGCGCCCGCGTCGGTCGCAGTCAGATCCTGTGACACAGAGCGATAGTCTACGCCGTGTTCTGCCTTCAACCGGTCGCCAAGAGCGTCAAGCGCATCCTTGCGGCGCGAGACGAGCACGAGGTTGATCCCCATCGCCGCCAGTTCCTCTGCATAGCACGACCCAGTACCTTCGGATGCACCTGCGATAACGGCCCACGGTCCGTATTTTGCCGCAAAGGCAGTTCCGTCAAGCGGCAGGCGCGCAAGATCACGCATCCTTTTTCATCTCCGCCACCTTCGCTCTGGCTGCTTCAATTCCACGAAACAATGCGGTGGTGTTGCCAGCACCTGCGTAGAACAGAAGGAAATGCGGAATCAGGTCAAGTTGTTCATCGGTAAACTCGCCATTTATAAGCGCGCCCGTCATCTGGATTTCGACCAGGTCTGCGCGGCCGAGCATCGCAGTCGCGCCAAGCACCATCAGCCGCTTCTCCCGGATCGACATCGCGGGATCTCCCCATAGGTTTGCGAACTGGTTGCCTACAATCTCTTGATTGAAGCGTTTATGTTTGAACGGCGTGGTCATTCCTGACGCGCCGGGGCCATAAACTGCATCAAAAATTTCGAGACCCTTGTCCCAATCTTGTTCGTTCATTTTTATATCCTTTAATCAGGTGTTATAGCGGTTGGCCCAATGGATGTTCCAAACCGGATGTCGACAGCGCATTGTCGCGGATCAATTCAACCATGAGCAGCCGCGCGCCAAACTTTGCCGCTTCCTCAATGGCCACCTCAAGGTCTTTGAGCATCAGGCCCATGAAATAATTGCGAACACCGGTTTCCTGATCGTTACCCGCGGGATCGGGCCGAACGACCATCGACAATGCGCCTTCAAGGCCACCACCAGAATCGGCGTCGCCGGACAACGCCATGCGCAGTTGGTTCAGATCGACACCGTAATTGCGCGCAATAACGGCACCTTCATATCCGGCGCGCATACAACCAAAAAACGTTGTGTTGCGTGCAATCTTGGCGGCCATTCCGGTGCCAGGACCGCCCATATGGATCACCGACCCTGCAAAGCCATCAAATATCGGCTTGGCTGCTGCCATATCTACATCGCTGCCTCCTGCCAGACAGATCAGGCCATTTTCGCCCGACTTGGGACCGCCCGTGACGCCGCAATCTAGCAAGATAACGCCTGCATCAGCGCACAGCTTTTGCGAGGTTTCGAGGTCGGTCATCGAAATCGTAGAGAGCAAAATGACCATCTGGCCTGGCTTATTCGCGGCAAGCACACCATCGGGGCCGGACAACACCGCGATTGTCTGCGCTCCATTCAACACCGCGATCAACACGCAATCCGATGCAGCTGCCAATTCGCGCGGACTTTTCGACATGACTGGGGCACCTGGAACGTTGTCGGCTGATTCGGCGCGTACATCATAAATAGCACTCAATTGACCAGACCGTTGTAGGCATTTGGCCACGCCGCCGCCAATACCACCTAATCCAATCACGCCGCCCGTTGAAAATGCGTTCGCCATTATATTTCCCTCTCATGTTTCGATATATCTATGTCAGTTGTCAGCAAACGCGATAACTCGGTTCGCATCGGAGCCGTCACACCAGCCGCATCGCAATATCCTTCGATTCCGCCCCATTGTGCATCTATCTGATCAAGCGAAGCCAAGAGATAGGCCACATCAACTCCAATAAGCGCATCAACTGCCGCTTGGTTGGGCATGAACCCAAAGCTCTCCATAAAGCCCTGCTCGATTGAGCCTTGCAGGACCATGTTTTTGCCGAAAATATCGGACTTCAAATAGTCCGCAAGAATCGCATCGCGCGTGACTCCCACGGTTTTTAGCAACAGCCCAACCGCAACTCCGGTGCGGTCCTTGCCCGCCGTACAGTTGATAATCGCAGGTACCGCACCGTCCAACAGCGTTTTCGCAAGCGTCGACCAGTGCGGCAGTAATGCACCCGGCATCGCCGCATAATTCTGGCTCATGACAAGCTGGCTGAGTGCTGGATCGGGATCATCGCGCAGCCGTTCCCATTCGGTGGTATCCGCCGCGCGCAAGTCTGTATTCATATCGAGCGCAAGCCACTGGCAATCATCGTCATGCCAATCATGCGGATCGCGTTCGCGCTCGCCGTCTGAACGTAGGTCAAAGATCGCGCGAACGCCGAGCGCCTTCAAATCCTCAAGATGTTGACCGACAAAATTCTTCGGCCCCTCGGTCCGGTAGAAGATACCTGACCGCACGAAACCGCCTGCTTCGGTCGGCAAACCGCCAATATCGCGGAAGTTAAGACGCGTTAGCTGGTCAGTCATCAGTCAATCTTTCACCGCGGGATATACCGGAATCGCTCCGGATATCTGCGCGCGCAAATCGGCGTGCATCCAAACATGTTCGACATAATGGCCAAGCAGCGCCCGTTCGTCAGTATAGGCAAAGCGCATCATATCGCCCAGACTGCCCGACCAAATCACGGGATGTTTTTCGGAATCGATGCTCGCCATATGCGCTTCGAAATCCGACAGGTCGCCTTCAACGCGGTACGCGACATGATGAAAGCGGATCGCGAAACTGCCGTCGCTTGGCAAAGGGGCGCTAAACATCGGTGCGGTATCGCCTTGCGGCTCGATTAATTCGATTTCAACGCCGCCGACCAGTGCCAGCGCGATCTTGAGCTGCGCGCCGTCCGACTGCACCATTCCCGGCGCATCATTGGCAAAAACATAGAATGACGGCACATCATATTGATCGCGGAACACAACCAGCGCCTGCTCCATGTCATTGGTGACATAGGCGGTCTGACTATAAATTGCGGCGGGCCTAGCAAACATCAGTTATTCGCAATCTTGCCGCCATCGATGATGAGCGTATCACCGGTGTGGTAGCGTGAAAGATCACTGGCGAGATAAACGACTGCGCCCCAAAGATCGTCGGGATTGCCAGCTCTACCCAGCGGCGCTTTGGCGGCGACCATGTCGGCAATCATTTTGCCAATCGCAGGGTCCGCCATTGTCATTTCGGTGATGATGAAGCCCGGCGCGATGACGTTGCAGCGCACGCCTTTTGGTCCCAATTCCGAGGCCAACGTTTTGGCCAGAGAATTAAGCGCGCCTTTGGCAATCGCATAATGCGCCATCGTCGGCACGCCTTGAAAAATCGAACCGCTGCCGCACAATATCATCGAACCGCCGGGGTCGCCTGCATCGGCGCGCGCGATCATATGCTTGGCAACCTCGCGCAGCGTAAAGACCGAGCCGTGCAAATTAACATTCAACAAGTCGTGATAGGTTTTGGAATCCATTTCGTGGAAAGGCACCTGATTGGCGATGCCCGCATTGGCGACGACGGTATCAATCCGCCCCATTGCCGCCAGTGCCGACTCGACCCCGCGAACAACGTTCGCTTCGTCTGTAACGTCAACGCTTTCGACATGCACTCGTCCGCCAAAAGCCCGCAGTTTTTCAGCTGCACGTTCATTGGCATCGGCGCGTCGGCCCCAGACGATGACGTCGCACCCCGAACGCGCCAGCGCCTCGGCAAAGCCGAAGCCCAAGCCCGAATTGGCTCCAGTGACCAATGCAACCTTGCCGGTCAAATCGAACAGGTTTTCGGCCATCGACGCGTGCGTCCTCTCTCTCATTCCGGCATTTGTTTTGCTGTTGCTACGCCGTTGCCCCTTTCAGGCCGCATATCTTCGGGTAGGGCAAGCGGTTAAATTATCTCGGTTGATAGCGACGCAACGAAGGGAGAAGCATGTGAGCGGATCGGGGAAAAGCGGCGAAGTGATCGACATCACCGATATGCGCAATCCAGTGCTGAGCGATGCCCAGAAAATGGCGCTCGCCGGGGCAGCGCAAGCGACCTTCGATTTTTCAACTAACACATTTCTCGAAACTGCCAAGGCGCAGACCGGACTTTCAGACTTCGGCGCGATGGATTTCGTCGAGCGGCTGAATATCTGGTGTGAAGCGATTAACGAGGATGAATTTTTGTCACCCGTCGGTAAAGCGGGGCTTTGGACGATGATCCTTCGCTATGCCAGCGACCGGCTTCGCGTCGAAGACATCTGCAAACGCCACCCTGAAATTCTCGACATTGAAATTGACCGGCCGATCATTGTCGCAGGGCCGCCTCGATCAGGGACGACGCATCTGCTCGGGTTGCTGTCCGCAGACACACGCCTCCGGTCACTGCCTTGGTGGGAAGCCATTGCCCCCGTCCCAACCGACGCCGACGCGCCAACCGCGACCGATCCGAATCCGCGCTGGACACGCGCCGATGCCGGGTGGCAGCAGTTTGAGGCGTTGTTGCCCTATATGGCGTATATGCACGAATTCACCGCTGACCATATCAGCGAGGATATCGAGCTTCAGGCGCTCGATTTCTCGTCCTATCTGATCGAGTGGATGGCGCATGTGCCGAAATGGCGGGACTATTATTTGAGCCATGATCAGACCGGCACTTACGCCTACCTCAAAAAAGGCTTGCAGGTTCTGACCTTCCTTAAAGGCCCAAACCGCTGGGTGATAAAATGCCCGCAGCATATGGAGCAATTGCCCGCCCTGCGCGCAACGTTCCCTGACGCCACTTATGTTATTACCCACCGCGACCCGGTGGGTTCGATCCGCTCGTCGCTGTCTATGGCGCTCTACGCGTCCCGGGTGTTGCGAACGAAATCAGATCCTGAAGAGTCCAAAGGCTATTGGATCGATCGCTACAAAACCTTGCTCGAACGATGCGTTCGCGATCACCACATCCTGCCGCCTGAACAAACGGTCGATGTGTATTTTCACGAATGGATCAAGGACCCCAATCCAATCCTCGCTGAAATATACGCAAAGGCAGATATGCCTTTGGACGCCGCGACACTGGCTACATTGCACCAATATCATGCCGACAATGACCCCGGCGTCAAAGGACGCGTCGTGTTCAATCTGGAACGCGATTTTGACATCGCGGCAGCGGATATCCGGAGCCAATTTCAATTCTATTTCGACCGGTTCCCGGTTCAAAAGGAAGTCAAATAACCTGATTTTTAAGGAGCAAATACCGTGACACAAATTAAGGTCGTCAAGCGCGACGGTAGCGAAAAAGAGTTCACCGCAACGGAGGGTCTGTCGCTTATGGAAGCACTTCGCGATGAAGGTTTCGACGAGTTGCTTGCACTTTGCGGCGGCTGCTGTTCTTGCGCCACCTGCCATGTCCATATCGACGACGCGACCCTGGCAAAATTGGTCCCGGTCAGTCCCGATGAAGATGATTTGCTCGACAGTTCGGAGCACCGCAACGCCAATAGCCGGCTGAGTTGCCAAATCCCGGTCACCGACGCGCTTAAAGGAGCTGTCATCACAATTGCACAGGAAGACTGATGCCAAGGACACCCGTTTGGGCCGAGCTGCCGGTATTGCCGGCAAGCGAGCTGGTGCCACTCGTCCAATCCTGGGAGGCCGCAGGCGTTGAAGGCGTGTGGGCGCCGCAAATCTTTGGCGCGCCTTTCACTACCCTTGCCGCAGCGGCAGCGGTCACGACACGGATCAAGCTCGGAACCGGCATCGCGCTTGCCTTTACGCGCAGTCCGCTAGAGACCGCCTGTAGCGCCATCGACCTCGATCACATCAGCGATGGCCGTGTCGTTCTGGGTTTGGGATCAAGCGCGGAAAGCCAGATCGAGGGCAGCTTTGGTATGCCCTACGGCAAGCCGCTGAAGCATATGCGGGAAATCGTCGGCCAAGTCCGCGCCGTAATTGAACAGGGCCATACGGGCGAACTAAAGCGGCTTGAAGGCGAGTATAACACGCTCGACCTTTCGCATTTCCGGTTGGTGCGCCCAGCGCGAAGGTCCGCGATTCCAATTTACCTGCCTGCGGTGTTTGAAAAGGCGTGTGAACAAGCGGGCGCAATTGCTGACGGCTTACTCGGTCACCCGCTTTGGACCACAGCATGGCTTCGCGACAGAGTTGGTCAATCCTTGGCTTTGGGTCTCAATAAAGCTGGCCGAAAGCGCACCGACGTCACGATCAACCTGATGATTTTCACCGTCATTAACGATAATCGCGCAGAAGCCATTGCCGATGCGCGAACCAACATCGCTTTCTATACGCAGTCGCCGCAATATCTTCGCTACTTCGCCGAAATCGGTTTTGGCAAAGAGGCTGAAGCAATTCAGGCGGCATTTGCTATTCAGGATTACGATGCAATGGCGAAGGCCTGCCCTGACGAAATGATCACGGCAATCACAATTCTGGGATCAGCCGCTGAGGTGCAGGAGCAAGTCGCTGAACGCGCGCAATATGCCGATGCGATTACTCCGGTTGTCCCGCAATTTGGGATCGAACCCGAAAAGGCAGCAATTTACCGGAAGCGCATCGCCAACCTGTATTATGTCTAGACGCCGGTCGTCAGTAGACCGCCAATCAGAAAATCTGCGAACTGACGTGCTTGAATGAGCGCTGTCTCGTGCGAGGCATCGGCGGTTTCACCCAACCTGAGCTGCAACGGCCTCGCCGCGAAATAAAAGCCGACGCCCTGCACTAACAACGCCATCAGCGCGGTTGTCGATAACGCATGCACCGGTCGCACCGCGCGCACTTCATCGATCAGCGCGTCGAGCCGGACCTGAAACGGACGGATGAACGTCTGCACGATATATTCGAGCCGCCAGCTATCGCGTTGCCCCTCATGATAGCTGATAGCGACGATATCTCGGTTTTCGGTAGCCCATTCGCAAAAGCGTCGGACCAGATCGCGCAATCGTTGTTCGGCGTCACCTTCCCCGTCAAATGCAGCGACGACGGAGGTAGAGGCTTCAACCATCCGCCAATCGACAGCGGCTCTCCACAAATTGGCTTTCAGGCCGAAGCGAACGTTGAGAAGATTGTGGCTGACGCCTAGGTCACGGGCCAGTTCGCGCAATGTGGTCGCATCATAACCGCGTTCTGCAAACATCGAGAATGCTGCGGCAAGGAAAACCGATTCATCAATCGCATGCGCTGTATCAACCGCAGGGCGTCCACGACGGCGCAGCGCAGGGGCGTCGCCTGTTGCAGCGGTGATAACTTCGGATGGTGCATCGAACATGTTGCGAGCTTGACTTATAAATTGTCATCTGTCAATTTAATGTCCTGATAACAAAAACAGCGAGATTCGCGATGACGGAGGATGTCTGGTGGGCGGTAGCCCGATCCGAGGAAGTGACCGGAGACAAGCCGATCAATATCGATATTGGCGACCAACCGGTTGTGCTGTGGCGCGACAAAGACGGATTTGTGCGCGCACTTGAAGATCGCTGCCCACACCGCCGCGCACCGCTTTCGCTCGGGTGCGTCCTGGCAAGTGGTGCGATCCAATGCGGCTATCACGGTTGGACATATGACGGAGAAAGCGGTCGTTTGGTGGACATACCGAACCTGAAAGGCGAGCAGAAATACCCGCCGATTTACCGCGCTGTGCCGTTTGCTGTCTCGGAAGGCGGCGGGTTCGTGAGGATTTGCTTGAATGCAAAAGCCGCTGCCCCTGTTTCGCCTACGACTGAAACTCTGCCGTTATCCGGCACCGAAAACGTCTCGCTTAGCCATGAACATCTGATCGCAGCGTTGTTTGACGACCCCGCTTTGGTGATCGCGATCAAAGGTGTGCACTATACGCCGTATCTGATGTCCGAACTGGCCGAGCAGAACGGCAAGCTAGTGCTTGAACGGTCATGCCAGTGGAAAAGCCCGCATTGGCCAGCGCCGTTTAGCTCCGACTTCCCGATTACGCTGCGGATCGGCACCGACCCCGTAACTGGCGAAACTGACCTTTTGTTGCGCGACAATGCCTTCAATACGCTGCTGTCCGCAACTGTCGCGCCGGTCCCCGCCGCAAGGGGGGTTACACAAGTACGTTGGCGTGCAAAATTGGGCTCAACACGCCCCGGGCTGATGGCGAAAATGTTGGGGTTCGGCACACCGTTCCGCATCCTACCCTCAGTCAACGGCGCGGCACTACGGACGTTGAAACCATCGGCATCCATCCATGCCGCCGCCTTGCGCGAAGAAATACGATCACACCAAGCCGCTGCCCACAACGTCGCAGCTTAAAGAGGAGAGAGCAGCCATGTTGGACATTAAGGACACTGCGCCCGAACAAGACTTTGCAGACCCCATCGCTGGTGACCCGCGCAATTTTGCGGCGGCCGTCAACAATTGGGTACCGCATGACATCGTTCTAAAGGACGCCTGGTTCCCGCTTGCGCACAGCTTTGCCGTCGTGGACAAACCGGCGCGCCGTTCGGTTTATTCGCAACCCTTTTATCTATGGCGCGAAAACGGCGTTGCGGTTGCCGCCGAATTCCATCCCAATGACACCGACCCGACCGACAAAAGCGATTTCAGCGATGCTGCTGGCCGCTATCCGGTGTTGGAACATTATGGCTATGTCTGGTGCTGGTTTGGCAACCCAGCCAATGCCGACCCTGCGCATCTGCCGAGCATTCCCTATCTGCCTGCCGAGGGCAACTTACCCAAACATATGCTTGGCACGGTGCGATTTGATTGTACAGCACCGCTCAGCCTCGAAAACCTGATCGATTTGACCCATGCCGATTTCCTCCATGCCGATGTGGTGGGCGACGAAAAAATGGACAAAGAGGTCGTCGAAGTTTTCTATGACAGCGAAACGATTACGATGGTGCGCCGCTGCACCAACAAATCGGTTGCGCCGATCATGAAATGGTTTGGCGGGGTGAAGAGCGATGTCCAGCAAGTCCGCCAAGTGATCCGCATCTATCTCCGCAGCCATGCCGCCATTGCCTATGGTCGTTTTTCACCGGGCGACAATGTGCAATTGTTTCACCCCTGTGTTCCGGAAACGCGCGACCGGACACGGCTGGACTACGCGATGAACACGTCCAATGTGAAAAAATCAAACCTCTTCCGCTATCTGATGCCCAAGGCGAGCTATAAGGTTTCACGGCAGGATAGCACCATGACCAGCCCGCAAAGCCCCCGCTATATGAACCCGGAAACGCGTAAGGATCTGCATTCACCGCTTGATGAAGCCGGACAGAAATACCGCGTTCTGATGACCGCGCTTGCTGAACGTCAGGCCCGTGGTGATTTTGCCTACCGCGATAATGTTAGCGCCGATTGCAGTGAAATCATAGGATACGACGGCAAATGAGCAGACTAACCAACGCTTGCGGGCAGGAACGCCGGTGGTGGGGTGTTATGCCCATTCTGCCCGCACCCGTCATGGGTGGGATTGCCAAACAGATGGAAGCGGTGGGCTTTGAAGGCTGCTTCTCGCTACAAATTTACGGCCCTCCGTTCGTGCCGATGGCTGCCGTTGCGGCGATGACCGACACGCTGAAGGTCTCCACCGGCATTGCTGTTGCTGGAACCCGCAGCCCCGTTGAAACAGCCTTTGCCGCAATGGAGCTGGATACAATCAGCGGCGGACGATTTGTGCTAGGTCTCGGTACTTCACTGCACAGTGCGATTGTCGGCATTTACGGCGAGCCAAAGCGCAAGCTGCTCACCCATTTACGCGAAGTCGTGAAGGTCGTGCGATACGTCAATGCCAATGCCCATAAAGGCATGGAGCCGCTCCACGGCGAATATTTCAATGCCGAATGGACCGAGATGATGCTGACCGCACCACCGGTGCGGGAAGAAATCCCGATCTGGATCGCCGCGCTTAAGGACAAACTGACCAGCATGGCGCTGGAGATCGGCGATGGACTAATGGTCCATGCGCTGTGGACGGTGGATTACACCGTCGCTAAAAAGCCGTTCATCGAGGCCGAACTTGCCCGTTTCGGGCGCAAGCGTAGTGACGTAGAAGTCAACGCCTGGCCGTGGATCGCGATCAACGATGACAAGCAACAGGCGATCAACGACAGCCGTGCGACCGTCGCCGCCTATGTCGGCTATAAAGAATATGAAGCATTTTTCGATGCCATCGGTTTCGGCGACGAAGCCCGCGCCTGCCAGCTAGCCGGCGGTGAACATGGCGACGTCTCACGCGTGATCAAAAATGTCAGCGACGAGATGGTCGAGGCGTTTGTCAAATGCGGACCGGTCGATGAAGTGCTGGAAAAAATCGAACCTTTCTGGGATGTGGTCGACTCGCTTTGCCCGATGACACCTTATCGCGACCTGACGATGGAGCAGCTCACCATGTATAATGGGGGGCTTTATCAGATGGTGGCGGAGGCAAAAAGGCGGCAGGCAGCATCCTGACGGGAAGTAGAATATTAAATCGGTATTAACCTCATAGCCATGCCGCCAGCGCGTCGGCTGAGGACAGCGTCACACTAGGACGGATTTCAGTCGGCGTTCCGGAAAAGCGCGGCGCTGGGGCGGACTGGGTTACGCCTCTATGATCGGTGAACATATTGCGGGCAGCATTCGCCGGATGGCTCATCGCTTCGCGCATTGACAGCACTGGCGAGACACAGGCGTCGGTTCTGGCAAAACGGTCTTCCCATTCCTGTCGTGTTCTAGTTAGGAATGTGGCGGCAAAGTCGGCCTCCATCGCTGGCCATTGGTCCTTGTCATTCTGGCTATAACGGTCTGCCGGAATGTCCAACCCGGCGAGCAGCAAGGTATAGAATTGCGGCTCAAGCGACCCGACAGCGACATGGCCGCCATCTTTGCAGGGGTAGCAGCGATAGAATGGCGCAGCGCCATCAAGCAGGTTCGATGCAGCTTGGTCACGCCAGTTGTCCGTCGAAAGATAGGCATGGAACAGGCTGAGCAGATTGGCGACACCATCCACCATCGCCGCATCCACCACCTGCCCTTTTCCGGTGGTTTTCGCCGAAAGTAATGCCGCCACCATGCCAAGTGCCAAGAACATCGCACCCCCGGCATAATCGCCAACAAGGTTTAGCGGCACCGTCGGCGCCTGCCCTTTCTGTGCGATCGCATGGAGAGCACCGGTCATTGCAATATAGTTGATATCATGCCCGGCATTCAGTCGCAGTGGTCCATCCTGCCCCCAGCCGGTAACACGGCCATAAACCAGCCGTGGATACGGGCTAGGCATTCATCGGGCCCAAGGCCCAGTCGCTCCATAACTCCGGGCCGACCGCCTTCGATCAAGCCATCGGCCTGTTCAACAAGTTGCAGCAATGTGCCGCGATCAGTATCGGATTTAAGATCAAGAGTTACATTTATACGCCCGCGCAACAGCACAGCCTCACCGACATCGCTCCATGCTGACTGCCCACCGGGTCGGCCTATCCGGATAATTTCGGTCCCGAGCCCAGAAAGGATCATACCGCACAAAGGCACCGGGCCGATGGCGTCCATCTCGACAAGGCGTATCCCGCTCAGCGGTCCGCTAGGCATCGTCATACCCTGGCCAGCGATTTACCTGCAATATAGCCCGTCACCATAGCGGGTCCAACATTGCAACCATGCGCAGGGGATTTGCCCTGCCAGATAGAATTCGCATCAAGTCCTGCGGCATAAAGCCCCGCAATCGGCGCGCCGTTTTGGCCGATAACCCGGCATTGGTCATCGATCTTTACGCCGACAGTTGTCGAACCATCGCCGGGGAATATTTCGATAGCGTAATAGGGGCCATCGCCCAGCGGCCCGAAGCAGGCATTTGGCATGTGCTTGGGATCGCCGATCTCGATATCGATCTGGCTGTCGCCCTTGCCAAATTGTCTATCTTTGCCGGTCGCAGCGTCGGCGTTGACCTTGGCCGCGGTTGCTTCCAGTCCTGCTGCATCTACGCCGATTTGCGCGGCGAGTTCGGCCAGCGTCGCGCCGGTTTTCATGTAGCCACAAGCGACCATTTCCTTAATCTTGCCGCCGCCCGGCAGAACCAGCCCCATACCGTATTTTTTCACGAATTTGGCATTGGCGATGATATGAGCAGGCACAGTTCCAGTCGCGTGCATGGCTTCCACAAAGTGGACGCTGGCTTCATTCCCGAACCTTTGCCCCGCCGTGTTGACCGCGATGCAGCCAGGCTTCGACATATCGATCAGATGCGCATATCGCTCGATATAGCCGTCTGCGCGTGTCCGTTTGGAGACAACCGCCCAAACCGCGTTGACATGATTTTCGGCGCCCATCACAGCGCCCGCCGACTGAGCAGACACAATGCCATCACCTGTATTTTCATACGGCAAAATCGACACATGCTGCTGCGCAAACGGGATATAGGCTTTTCGCATCTCGGCATTGGCCGAAAATCCGCCCGATGCCAGAATGACGCCTTTATTCGCAGTGATTTCGGTGGAAACGCCCTTTACGGTTGCGCGCACGCCCGTGACTTTGCCATCGGAAGTGACCAGTCCTTCAACCGGCGTTGCCTCATATAAATCAACGCCCGCATCAATCGCCGATTGCAGCAGCCGCCCAGCCAGCGCATTGCCCATCGTCAGCCGCGATCCACGTCCAAGCTTGCGATTGTCGAGCGCAAATCGAATGGCAATTTTCGCCATATACCAGAGCGCGCCGGGCGATGGCAGCTTTGCAATATAGGGCAGATCAAACAGGTCGATCATCATCCCGCCGGGGGCATTGAATTCCTGACGCGGCTTTTGCAGCCGATCGAAATTCTTGCCGAGTTTCTTGCCGTCATATTCGCTGGGTGCCAGCAACCGGCCAAAATCGACCGCGCCGGGCACCTCTGGATACCAGTCGCTCGATGGCGGCGATATCTGGAAAACCGTTTCGCTGTTTGCCGCCAGCCATTCGATCATTTCCGGGCCGTTTTTGAGATAGGCATCGATCAGCGCCCGTTCCGCGCGGTTGCCGACAACGCCCAGCACATAATCGCGCGCGACCTCGATACTGTCATCGACGCCTTCGGCCTTGGCCTGCGGGCTGACCGGAATCCAGATTCCGCCCCCCGAAATCGCGGTGGTGCCGCCGAAATGATCGGCTTTTTCAAGCACCGCGACGGAGTTACCCGCTTTCGCTGCGACCAGTGCGGCGGTCAGGCCCGCTGCACCCGATCCCATCACCACGACATCATATTGCATACTCATTCCCCTTACGCGCACATGATGGCGCGCATCGCCTTGTCATCAATTCCAAGCTGGCCCGCGCAATCGAGCGCATCCCAATATTCGCGCCACCAGACGATCTTGCCTTCATCATCTAGGTCGAACACCCCCACGACATGCGTGGTCGTGCGCTGCCCATTGGCAAGCTGGCGGACGGTATCGATGCGCTCGGTGAAAACAGTGTTGCCTGATACTGCGACATTCAGGGTATCGCAGGCGCATTCGTCATAAAGTTTATACTGGCGTTCCATTTCCCCACATATGGCGTCCGCGCCTTCGCGGATCGGCGCAATCGGGACGATGGGCTGGTATCGCGCATTATCTGCCAGCATTGATCTCAAGGCGGCGACATCAAGCGACTGGGTATGAAACAGCGCGAGAAAATCGCGCACGATCTGTTCGGCATTCATTGGATCATTCTCCCTGTGGGCCAAAAAAGGCCGCGACTTTGTTTGTATCAAAATACTCACGGCCATGAACGATCAGGCCGTCACGGATCACGAACAGGTCATGATATTCATTGACATATATGCGATCACCGAAGTGGATTTCGGAGCGGACTTCGGCGGCCACCGTATCGCCTTCGCAAATGATGCCGATAATCTCGACTTTGCGGGTCGAAGCGGTCAGCAACATGCCTTTGACCGCATCGGTATATTCAGCGCGCGTCATGTCGCCGCCACCAACCACCCACCATGTGCAATCGGGGGCTTGCAGCGCCTCTATCGTATCGAGGTCTCCGTCCTGAACCGCGCCCAAAAAGCGGCGAACGATGGATTTGTTTGTTGCAGCGTCACTCATAGTCTCACCCTCGTCTTTGGACGATCAATCATCCACAGTCGCGCAATCCACGCCTTTCCTTGGACAGGTTGCGCGAAGCGTCGCTGTGCAACTGTTCGTCAAAATAAACGGGATGAGGATGATGGCTTTGGGCAAAGGCGACAGGTCGTGACCACGAGGGAGGCACCAGCGTCCTACCGGTGGTACGTGCTCGCCATCCTGACCATCGCGCAGACCTGTCACGGCATTGACCGCGCCGTCATCGGCTTGGTTCTGCATCCCCTGGGTAAAGAATTTGCGCTGACGGGCGCACAGCTTGGGCTCCTGGCCGGGCTGGCCTACGGCATACCCTTTGCCATCGCCGCGATCCCGTTCGGGCTTGCTGTTGACCGTTTCAACCGCAAGGCGCTGATGACGGGTGCGCTCACGGCTTGGAGCGCGGCGACTGCGCTCTGCGGTGCGGCAACGGGCTTTTGGACGTTGATGGCGGGTCGCGCCGCGGTCGGCGTCGCGGAATCGGGTGGATCCCCTACCGGCATGTCGATCCTTTCCGACTATTTCGATGAACGCAAGCGCGCGACCGCGATTGGCATTTGGTATCTGAGTTCGGGCGTTGGCACAGCGTTGGCCTTTTTCGTCGGCGGCTGGATTGTCGAACAATATGGCTGGCGATGGGCGTTTCTGGCGGCAGGCATTCCCGGACTCTTGCTTGCACCGATCCTCTTTTTCACCGTTCGCGAGCCAAAGCGCGGCGGGCAGGATGCTAATCTCGAAAGCGATATTGCCACAGCCCCGCTTACCCAGCGCCTGCGCCTGCTGTTCGCGCGGCCCGGTGTGGGCTATTGCGTGGCAGCGATCACCTGCATCGCCACTGCCATTTACGGCATGAGCACATGGCTCGCCTCGTTCCTGATAAGCAGCCATGATTTCAGCATTGCCAAGGCTGGAATGACAGTCGCAATCGCTTACGGCATATTGGGTTCAATCGGCGGATTTGGTGCTGGTTGGATCGCGGATTGGCTCAACGCCCGGCGCGGTGGATTTGATCCCGCACGAACGGCGATGTTTGGTGCCGTCATTCCTTTCATCACCGCCGCCGCCGGAATTGCGGCCGTTGCCAGCACCGATGTTTCGATGGTGCTCCTCTTCCTGATGATCGCCGGATTTTTCAGTGCATCGTATAACGGGCCGATTTATGCGGTCATCGTGACAGCCGCTGGGCCCCAATTGCGCGGCCTCGCGGTGTCGGCGGTGCAAATGAGTGCCAACCTGATCGGTGTGGGGCTCGGAGCGTGGCTTATCGGCAAGATCAGCGACATCGTTGGCGGAAAGGACGGCGTTGCCTGGGGCATTGGCACCGCGATGCTGTTCTGCCTCGCTGGTGGCACTTTGCTTGCGCTCGCCAGCCGCCAGATCAAAAACAGTCAAACAACGATTTGAACACTAGAGGAAATGAAAATGGACGCCCAAGCCCCTGCCCAATATGTCAACCCGGTCATCGATCCAAATTGTGTGCCGCGCCCCTACCCTGCGCGCACCGACCATATCCCGACATCGATGGATGATATTGATGCTGCATGGCTCAGCCGGATGATGGGGTATAAATATCCCGGCGTCGTCGCCAAAACTATGGAAACGGTGGAGCTCCTCAACAGCCACACGACCAAATGGCGGATCAAGGTCGACTGGAATGATGCCGGGGTCGCCGCTGGCCTGCCCGCCAATTTGTGCATGAAGGCCAATTGGTCTGGCGCATTCGATAATATCGATATCCATGCGGTTGAAGCGCGCTTCTATCATTTCATGGTACAGGGAATGAAGGTGCCGACCGCCACATGCTATTACGCCGATTGGGATGACGATGGCAGTGGGCACGGCTTCATCGTACTCGAAGACTTGAACGATCGTGGCGGAAAATTCGGCCATAGCACCAACAAAAATGGCGTTGCGATGATTGAGTCCAACCTAAACGGCTTGGCAAAACTCCATGGCAGCTTGTGGGGCAGCGACAAGATCAGCCCGGCCAATGCACCTTGGTTGCAGACACAAATGGACACGCCCATCGACAGCGATCAGGTTCGCATCATGTGGCAATGGATAGAGGCCAATCTGGCAGAACCCGGCTTCTGTGGTATTGCCCCGAAACATTATCTGGCTGATCCGCGCAAGGTGGAGCGCGCCTTTGACCGGCTCGGCGAGATCGAGCGGGCCTATGATGCGCCATACTGCATCGTGCTTGGCGATTGCCATCAGGGCAACACCTATATCCTGCCCGAAGGCGAACGGCTGTGGCTCGATTGGCAGCTGGTGCGCCGTGGCCGTCCGTGGCGCGATCTGACCTATTTCGTGATCGGCGCGCTCACCATCGAGGAACGTCGGAAGCACCACAAGGACCTCGTAAAGCAGTACCGCGACTATCTGATCGCCACCGGCGTGGCCGGTGTCCCGAGCTTTGAAGAGGCGTGGGAGCAGACCCGCCTATGGGTGATGTACGGCGTGCAAGCCTGGGTCGCCAATCTGGACGCATGGGGCCAGAACGGCATTCCGATGAACGAACGCTTTTTCGTTGCTGCCGAAGATTACGGCACTTGGGGACTTTTGGGAGAATGAAGATGGGTTTGGTGCAAGACAAGGTCGCAATCATCACCGGCGCGGGCGCGAACATTGGGGAAGCGTGCGCCAAAATGCTCGCCGCCCAAGGTGCAAAAGTCGTGGTGGCCGACATTAATGTCGTGGGCGCAGAACGCGTTGCGGGCGAGATCGTTTCCGGCGGCGGCACAGCCTTTGCCCATGCCGTCAATCTGGGCGATGAAGCCAGCATTGTGGCCTTGGTGGCAGCTGTGATGGAACGCCATGGCCAGATCGACATTCTCCACAACAACGCCGCCAACACCGGCGCTGCGCAGATGACCCGCGACGGTGCGCTGACCGCGATGGAAGCCGAAGTGTGGGACGCCGCGTTTGACATCAACACGCGCGGCACGATGTTGATGACAAAGCATGTCGCCCCGCACATGATGGCAGGCGGCGGAGGCTCAATCATCAACACCAGTTCGGGTGTGTCGATATTGGGCGATGTTCTGAACCCTGCTTACAGCGCATCAAAAGCGGCCGTGAACGCGCTGACCCGTAACACGGCAACGCAGTTCGGGCGCGGTAATATCCGCTGTAATGCGATCCTGCCGGGACTGGTGCTCAGCCCAGTCGCCCGCGCGCAGATGACGGAAGCGCAACTACGCATGATCCAACGCCACGTGTTGTTGCCGCGTGAAAGCGTCGCGGATGATATTGCCGGTGCTGTGCTGTGGCTCGCGTCTGATTTGGGGTCTTTCATTACGGGACAAATTATCTCGGTCGATGGCGGCATTTGCCACCACCAACCGCATTATGCCGATATGATGGACATGATGGCGGAGGCGACTGCAGCTTAATTGCCAAATTCTGCGCGATTAACCTCTCACACAGTTTTCAGCTCATCACCCCGATCTGTCATCACCCGGTCGCCCATATGAGCGCGCGCGCGCTCTTCCTCGGCCAGCCCGGCGGCGCTGGTGTGGATGATTTCATCTTCGGTGATTTTTGGCGTTACAGGCTCCCAGCACGTCACCGAAAGGCTCGGCTGGTCTATGAGCGCGCAGTTTTCCAACGCCTGATCCTGCCGCCACATATCAATCGCCGCCGAGTCGTCGATATGCCATGTCGCAACGAAGTTATGGACCGGCACCATATCGACTAATTGCCCCTGCGGTAGGAACTTCATAAAAGCGCCTTTGCGCACACCCGGGCGGACCAAAGCCGCAGAGAAGTAGTGTGCGTTATACCAATCGATGAAGGCATTTTCATCGCCGTGTGCGACTTTGATCTGTTCCATGATAACCCCGCCGGTATGGCGCATGCCGGGAGCATTGTCGCGAAACTGGAGCGGAAAATAATGATAGTCATTGAGCCCGTCCATACGGATCGCGTCGGTCACCATCATTCGCGGGGTGAGCGCATTTTCCATATGCTCGCGCGAAAATCGCGCTGGATCGAAAACATCGTAAAGCGCCATATAATCCCATCCGTAACCCGATGGATAATCCTGCGCTTGTTTTTCGGCCCATTTGAATCGCTGCGCCGCAATTGATCCCCGAAACCGCAACGCGTCGCGCATATGGATATGGGTGTACCAATCGTCAAAATCGTCTTCGCGGCCGGCAACAGCGTTGGTCAGCACCACCAGGACCGCTTCGATCATGGTCAGTCCCTCACAGCTGGCATGATCTCCGCCGCGACCCAACGCAGCCGGTCAAGATAGGCTTTGCTATCGGCAACCCCCGGAGGAAGTGGCACGATTGATTCGGTGATGCCCAATTCCTTGAGCCATCCGATCTGGTCGATGATTTTTTGCTTGTCCTGCGTCCCGGGCGCTCGTGGATCGTCAAGAATTTCATGATGCGCTCCGACATTCAGCATCTCGAGCGCGAAGAAGAAATCGAGGTGCCGGCCATCATATTCGGGCTGCGATTTGATAAAGTCGATGCAATCGGGGAAGGTTTCTGGCGGCGTGCGGAAGGGTGACCATCCGTTGCCGAATTTCGCTACACGTTTCATAACAGCCTTGGCGTCGCCGCCCAGCCATATCGGAACTCCGCCTTTTTGAATGGGCTTTGGCGCGAAACCGACATTTTTGAAATTGACGAATTCGCCTTCGAACACTGGCTGATCTTTGGTCCAAAGCTCGATCATCGCAGCAAGATATTCGTCCGCCATCCGTCCGCGCTTCGCAAACGGCACACCGAGAATGTCAAATTCTTCCTTGAGCCAGCCGACACCGAACAGCGCCTCTGCACGGCCACCGCTGAGCCAGTCAAGGGTTGACCAAGCCTTTGCCTGCACAATCGGATTTTGTAGCGGTAGGATCGAAACCGACGACGAAAGACGCAGATTTTTGGTCCGCCCGCCGATAAATCCAAGCGCGACAACGGTATGAAAATACCAGTCACCCGATAAGGCAACATGCTCTTGCGGAATAATGAAGTGCTCGCCCAACATGCATTTGTTAAAGCCAAGCGCGTCGGCCTGAGCCATGAGATTGCCGACATCATCGCCCAAAAGCGGGTCTTCCCAAGGCTGCACCATCGCGGCCACTTTCATGCTTTTCGGCACGCCAATATTGAGCTTCATTGTCCGCTCTCCCCAAAGAAATTATTGATCGGACAATGCGGTGAAGCACGCCCCGTCAAACCTTCCCGACGGCAGGATGGCCTATCCGTTAAATCCATGTGCGCGCGCGAACATCAGGTCGTCTAGAGTGTCGATGTCAACGCTGAGGCCTGTGCATTGTATCACCCTCATTGCGGGCGACTGGGCAGCATGAATCCGCCTGCTATCTGGCCCAAACCGCAATTCAAATGGCCGACCATCTGCTATCGCAAGGGCGTTGCTGCCTTCACCAACACGGTCGGTAGCAAGAGCGATGCCTTCGGCTTCTGCCACGTCCAATAAATTCCGCACATCCGCGGCGTCTAGCAACGGCAGGTCGGCATGAACGATGAGGACAGCGGGGCCGTCGCAAGTTTGCCGCCACCGTTCGATTTCGGCGTTAAGCCCCTGCCCGCCATCTGCCGCCCAACTGCCGGACCACCAATCAGGGCGGTCGGTCGATAGAACAGTTATGTCGCTGATGCTTGAGCAACGACCAAGTTCGAAAAGCACATGGCGCGCCATCCGCAAAGACAGCAGGTCACGTTCTGCTTGTGACAGAATCTCGGCAAGTCGGCTCTTGCCATTACCGCCTTGTTTGATCGGCACGAGCGCATGCCAGCGGTTCATTTCCGTAATTTTTTTGCGAATTCAAGTGCAGCCCGCGCAACTCGTTCGCGGTCGGTCGGGTTGCGCATCATGGTATCAGTGCGGGCAACAGCGACGCTGTCAGAAGCCGGATCGTCATTATGAACAATGAGACCGTTCAGAAAATCGGCATAATGTCCGCCAATCGTATCGTTAGAAATCGCCAGTCCGAGTTCGCTCATCAATTTTGCTGTCGGACCTTTGACCGCTTTCCCATCCACAAGCGGCGAAACTGCAATCACTGGTCCCGCACAGTCGGCCAAAGCAGCGCGGATGCCGGGAACGGCGAGTATAGGATCTACGCTTAGCCAAGGGTTGGATGGCGCAATAAGCACCGCGTCAGCTGATCTTATGGCTTCAATGACGCCCGGCGCAGGTCTGGCCGTCGCAGCACCAACGAAACTAACCGATTTGACCTTGGGCTGACACTGCCGCTCGACAAAATAACGTTGAAAGGGAAGAGGCCCCTCGTCGCTTTCGACCCATGTTGCAACAGCATCGTTGGTCATCGGCACAACGTTAAGCGCAAGCCCCCACGCAGCAGCAAATCGTGCCGTCACCGCCGACAGCGTCTCTCCCGCATCAAGCGCCATGCCGCGCATGACATGCAACGCCAGATCGCCATCACCGAGATTAAACCAGTCCTCGCCGCCCAGCGAACGGACAGCTTCCATAAAGCTCCACGTCTCGCCCTCCCGGCCCCAACCGAGCTTCTGGTTCGACTTCCCCGACAGTGTATAAAGCAGCGTGTCGATATCGGGTGAAATCGGCAGGCCAAAATGCCGGAAGTCGTCACCTGCATTGACGATTGCCGTCAGGCTGTTTGCAGGCAACAGGCGGTATAATCCATCGACTAGCTTTGCCCCGCCGACGCCCCCCGTTAAAACTGTGTAGCGCCCGCTCACCGGAACAAATCTTCGTCAACTGGCCGCACTATTACGCGGCTGGTCTGGTGTTTTCCGGGAAGGCGCAATCCGCGCACTAAAACGGCGGGGATACCTTCATCGCCCTCGCCCATCGCCAGGCCAGCAGCGGCCGCAACCGCGTCACCGACGGCAATCATTGTCATTTGCATAATCCGCCCGTCGCGATCCGCTTGGCCGCGTTGGTCGATAATCGCTGGCATAGCCGCCACGCCAATCGCCACGTTGACGGTGCCCATCCGCCACGGACGACCAAAGCTGTCGGAAATAACGACGCCGGGCCGGAAACCAAAATGTGCTCCGACTGCATCTGCGATCCGCGCCGCGCTAGCATCGGGATTGAGCGGCAGCAGCAAAACATTGCCATCATTGCCGTTGCCGATGTTGGACGCGTCTATCCCTGCATTGGCCATGACATGCCCCAAACGGTGACGTGTGATCAATATATTGGGAGCTTTACGCACAACGGCACTCGACTCTCGCAGGACAAGTTCGACAAGTGCGGGGTCTTTGTTGACCTCACTCGCTAATACCTGCGCTTCGGACGACGGTACCATATCCGCCAAATCGACAGAACGCCCCTCTGCCTTGGAAACGATCTTTTGCGTCACCACCAGAATGTCGCCGGATTGCAAGCCGGGTTCCCCCTCCGCCAGACGCGCCGTCAGCAATGCTCCCAAGTCGTCACCGGCAAAGATTTCTGGCAGGCCAGTGATGGGTAAGACGCTGAACATCGCTTAGACAAGCGGCTTCAGGTCGCCTGTGATACGAATACCTGCGCCATCAACCTGATAATTTTTGTTGATGAAGATCAGCAGCGACGTCATCGCCTCGGCAGCCGCCGCATTGACCAGCGCGCCGCCATGAACGCCGCGCAAACCGATTTCATCGGCAAGCGCGACGATTGCGGCGCGAGCCGCCTTTTCGTCGCCGAAGACAAGGATATCGCAATCGACATCGACATTCTGCGCCAGCTTGTGCGCCGCTACATTATGAAAACCGGCAACCATGCGGACGCCTTCGCCCAAAATCGCCTCCGCTTTCGCCGCTGCCGAACCTTCTGGCGGCAATTGCACACGCATCACCTTTGGTGGGACGAGCGGAACTGTCGTATCCACCACGATCTTTCCCGCAACATGCGGCTTGATGTCTTCCAGCGTCGCTGTCTGCGCTGCAAACGGTACGGTCACGAACACAATATCGGCGGCCTGCGCCGCGTCTGCGTTGCTCATGCCTGTCAGGCCGTGGCCCAACTCCTCGGCCTTTGCCATTGCGCTTTCGGCAGTGCGCGATCCGATAACGACGGCGTGTCCCGCCCGCGCCAACCGCCACGCAAGCGCGCTACCAAGGTTTCCCGTTCCGCCAATGACGGCAATCTTGTTACTCATATTGCGTTCCCGTCGTCAGTCTGCATAGTCCATTTGCGCTTCCCGCATTTGGTACAAGGTTGTTCGTTCGCGCAAGGGTCGCCCAAGGCTGGCGGCGAGCGCGCGCATCGCGGTTACATCAAAATTCTGGCCATTCACTCCGCCTGCCGAGCGCGTAATCGATTCGTCCATCAACGTACCGCCAAGATCGTTCGCTCCAGATTGCAGCATTGCTGCGGCACCATCCGGGCCAAGCTTTACCCAGCTGGTCTGAATGTTCGGAATGGCGCCATCCAAGGCGATACGCGCGACCGCGTGCATCAACACCGCTTCGCGCCAGCTTGGCCCCGAACGCGTACCACCCTTGCGCCAGATCGGCGCTTCCATATGTACGAATGGCAAAGGGACAAATTCGGTGAACCCGCCGGTTTCGCTCTGAAGTTCGCGCACGCGCAACAGATGCTCGGCCCAATGTGCATAGGTTTCGACATGGCCGAACATGATCGTTGCTGTGGTTTTTAGGCCAACTAAATGCGCGGCGCGCATTACCGACAGCCATTGCTGCGTATCAAGTTTGTCGGGGCAGATAATCGTACGGACGTCGTCGGAAAGGATTTCCGCAGCTGTGCCAGGCAAAGTCGCAAGACCGGCATTTTTCAAACCGCCAAGATATTCCTCGTAACAAAGCCCCAATGTCGTGGCACCATGATGCACTTCAAGTGGTGAAAACGCGTGGACATGCATGTCCGGCACCGCAGCCTTTACCGCTTGGACAATAGCCCGATAGGTATGCCCGTCATAGCTCGGATGGATGCCGCCTTGCAGGCATACTTCAGTCGCACCGCGCTCCCACGCCTCCAATGTGCGCTGCGCGATTTCGCTATGATCGATATTATATGCCGGTCCGCGCTCCTTTTTGGTGCTACCTTTGGAGAATGCGCAAAAGCCGCAGTGATATAGGCAGATGTTCGTGTAATTGATATTGCGGTTAATGACGTGCGTGATCGTGTCGCCCACGCGGTCTTGGCGGAGTTCATCGGCAAAGATGCGAATGGCATCAAAATCGCGACCCTCGGCAGTGAACAGCCGAGCGATCTGGGCCTTGCTTAGCTCTTCGCCCTGTTCAACTAAACCTAACGCAATGGCGATTTGCGGATCGCGACCGGTCACCAGTGAAGGCATAAGCTCTGGCGCTTCGTCGCCCTTGCCCGGATGCCAATCGACTTCACGCACCAATCCGCGCGTTTCGACTGCGCGGCGTATCGAGGTTTGCAGCGCGGGATCAGCCCATACCGTCACGTCGCGAGCAAAGGCTGGACCGATTGCCAAGCGTTGCCGCAAATGTCGCCCGGCCTCTTCGGTTTCGGTTTCAAGCTTTTCAAGGTGCGGCCACGGTGCCTCAGGGTTGACATGGTCCGGCGTGACGGGCGAGACGCCGCCCCAGTCATTGACGCCGGCGCGAATGAGTTGCGCCAACGCGCCGTTGCGCAGGTTCGGCGGCGCTTGGATTGTCATGTCCGGCCCCAAAATCAACCGCGCCGCGGCAACCGTCCACAAATGATCTTCAAGCGATGGTTCGGCAGCCATTGCCATCAATGTCGCATCTTTGGCGCAGAAATTCTGGATGATGACTTCCTGAATATGCCCGTATTGGGCGTGAAGATCGCGGATCGCGAGCAAAGCTTCCACCCGTTCCAACCGCGTTTCGCCAATTCCGATCAACAGCCCGGTGGTGAACGGGACTTTTGCGCCACCTGCCAAGCGTATCGATTCCAGCCGCGCCGCTGGTTGTTTATCCGGCGAGCCATAATGCGGCATGCCCTTTTCACAGAGCCGGTCCGAAGTGCTCTCGACCATTAGTCCCATTGACGCCGCGAGCGGACGGAGTGCAGCATAGTCCTCTTCACCCATCAGCCCGGGATTGAGGTGCGGCAATAGACTTGTTTCGCGCAACACTGCCTCAGCAGCTGCCGCTAGATAATCCAGCGTGCTGGCATAGCCGCGCGCGTCCAGCCAATCGCGAGCGACGGCATAACGTGTCTCTGGCTGGTCACCCAGCGTGAACAGCGCCTCACGGCAACCTGTAGCTTCGCCAGCGCGGGCAATCGCCAGCACCTCATCCAGATCAAGATAAGGCGCCGCCAATTGCGAAGGACGATGCGCAAAGGTGCAATAATGGCAGACATCGCGGCATAATTTTGTTAGCGGAATGAATACCTTGCGCGAATATGTTACGACTGTTCCATGGCCGGATATGGTAGCGATTTCGGCCTGTGACATCAGCTTTGTCAACGGCGTGTCAGCGAGTGTCGCCAGCCAGTCTTGGGCCTCTACAGGGTTCCACCACGTTTTCATATGTTAGTACGATCCGCACCCTTGAGCGCAAGAATCTCGCGCGCTTCATCGGGCGTCGCCACTGAAAGCCCCATATTCTCGATGATTTCGCGCGCCATTTTGACCTGTTGCGCATTCGTTTCGGCCAGTTTGCCCGGACCTGCCCATAACGAATCCTCAAGACCGACACGGACATTGCCGCCCATTGACGCTGCCATTGCAATGATGCTCATTTGCTTTGCCCCGGCACCTAATACTGACCATTCATACTGGTCGCCAAACAACCGATCTGCTGTCCGTTTCATGTGCATAATGTCGTCGGGATGACTGCCGATGCCGCCCAATATGCCAAAACAGGTCTGGATAAACAGCGGCGCTTTCACCAGGCCGCGATCAAGAAAGTGCTTGAGATTATACAGGTGGCTGGTGTCGTAACATTCAAATTCAAAGCGGGTACCCATCGGCGTCAGCAGCACCAATAGGTCCTCGATATCCTTATAGGTATTTTTGAACACCAAATCCCGCGATGCGGCAAGGGTTGCGGGTTCCCAATCAAATTTCCAGTCGGAATAACGATCGAGCATCGGGAACAGTCCAAATCCCATCGTTCCCATATTCAAAGAAGCAACTTCGGGTTGGAACGTAGTTGCCGGACGAAGCCGCTCCTCTAAGGTCATCGACGGATGTCCGCCGGTTGTCAGGTTGATAACCGCGTCGCTCCGCTGCTTGATGACTTTCAGGAATGGCTCGAACAAATCGGGGTTTTGATCGGGACGGCCATTTTCGGGATCGCGGGCGTGAAGGTGGATAATCGCCGCCCCGGCTTCCGCCGCACCGATAGCAGCTTCGGCAATCTCACTCGCGGTTATCGGAAGATGCGGCGACATTGATGGCGTGTGGATTGCTCCGGTTACAGCGCAACTGATAATCACCTTGCCTTTGGCCATGTTATTATTCCCGTAAATCCAAATTATCGTGTTGCGCTATGGCCGCACGTGCACCTGACCATCTTTCCAAAGATAGGCTGTCACATCACGACAATATCCCGAGCTGACGCGCGCGAATAACCGCCTGTGGTCGCCGTCTGACGCCGAGTTTGTCATAAATTTGCTGCATATACCATTTGACCGTACCTTCGGTCAGGCCAAGCCGATCGCCAATTTCACGATTGCGCAGGCCACCGCTTACCATCGTCAATATTTCCACCTCACGCAACGAAAGACCGCTGCCTAAGCCGAAATCATCATCCTCTTCATCCGCGTCGGCCTGCGTCGTGCCTCGCATTACCGAAACAAGGTGCATTGCAAAGCGGTCAACTGGCGTGTCAAGTTCAGGACCGTTGGCATACGCTTCGACCAACAATGATGAAATCGCCTCACCTTCATCAACAAACGGGCGCACCCAGCCGCCGGGTTCGGCCAACTCTACCGCGGCACGCACGGCACGTCTGGCCTCTGAACGATTGCCCGAAAGCACCGCAATCTGGGCAAAAAGCAGTTCAAAGGTCACCGATGAACGGACCGCGCCTCTGCGCCGAACAAATTCCAACCAGCGTTTGGCTATCTTGCGCGAACAGACAAGGCGGAAGCGGTGCATTTCCAACCGGAGCCAAGCAATCGCCATCCATTCGTTGAGCCGCGTCGGATTCATGGTTGGAACCGGCTCGCCTTCAAAGCAAAGGTCGCTTGAATAGAATAATTGCTCGGCCTGTTCGACTTGTCCGGTCTTCACAAGCATGTGCACCTGTTCGGAAAGGATCAGCGCGCGAAGCCGGTCGAGCCCGCATTCGATGGCTACCAATTGCGCTTCTTCAAGACCGGATAGCGCGCTTTGATAATCGCCATCGGCTGCCGCTAGACGCGCCCTGACGATATATCCTGATGCCAACTGATCGACGAAACCCCATTGCCTTATTGATGGCAGATAACGCTCTACCAACTCCCCGGCACGGTCGAGATCGCCGCATTCATAATGAATTTCGGCCAAAGGCAATGCGGGAAGCGCCGCAAGCCCGGATATCTGCCAATCCATTTCACGCGCTAGTTCATGCGCTTCTTCAAGGAATTGTCGCGCCATACGTGTTTTGCCCTGTGCTACCAGAGTGGGTGCGACCGAAGATTTGAGCGCGATCGACGCAAAATCCGACCCGGGCCTTCCGAGTGCTTTGCGAAGTTCGGCCTCTAACCGCAGCATGTCATGAAAATGATAGAGTTCGCGCCGGGCCGACAGAAGCTGAGCAAGCAACGTGCAGCTCAAATAGGGATGGTCGTCACCCAAATCGGCCAACAACGTTTCCGATTCATGTTCGACATAGACCATGTTGTCGCGCGCTGCTTCGAGCATGATGCGGCGATGCCTGACTTGGAATAGCATCTGTTCGTGTTGATACTCGCTATATTCACCACTCTCTATGCGCGCGGTAATGACGGCTTCGGCTGCTTCAATGAGGCGTTCAGACGATTTAAACGCCAGACGGCGCGATCTGCGCCATGACATCGCCAGCAATAGCGCAGGACGGGTCGATTGCAGTTCCCAGGGCAGATCGCTTGCAAGCTCGTCGATGCGGTACAAAAGGCCGCTGTAGGTCATTGGTTCGGCAAGTAACTCAAGTTGATCGGCAAGGAAAATTTTATCCCCGCACAACATGGCGTGCTCCAACGCACGCGACAAATCACCAGTTTCGACAAAATAGGTGCTGGCGCGGCGATGCAATTCGGTAGCGCGCTCCGGTGCCCGGCGCATTAAACGACCGAGCACCATTTCACGGAACAGGGTATGATAGCGGTAGCGACTAAGCTCCCGATCAAGATCGGACAGGAATAAGCCATCTTCAAAAACCTGTTCAAGTATGTTCCGCGCCTTGGCGTTGCTAACCACCGCCGCGCAGGCGGCGGGCGACAATTCGTCTAATATCGAGGTATCGACGAGAAAATCGCGAACCTCCTGATTTTGAAGCTCGAACACTTCTTCATGGAAATAGCTGGCAAACTCATGCCGCAAACCGGTCGTTCCGCCTTCGGGCGGCACCCCTTCGCGCTGGTCGCGTTGCCAGGCCTTGGTCGCGATGATTAGGCCCGCAGCCCATCCTTGGGTATCGACAACCAACCGCTGGACCTCAGACGTTGCAATCGGGCCGTCTATTTCCTGCTGGATAAAGCGGACGGCTTCGTCGGTTTCAAAACTTAAATCACGTACACCGATTTCAACAAGGTGACCAAGCGACCGCATGCGGGCAACGTTCAGGCGCGATCCGCCGCGCGAAGCTATGACCGTTGTAATCGAATCTCTTGCGCTGGCGATAAGCTGGCCGAGAAAGTCGCATATCTCCTGCGACAACAGCTGCGCGTCATCAATGAACAGCACTGGCCGAGGGCCAGACTTGACCGACAAATGTACTAGCCAGTCATGCGCGGAAATATGTCTATCCTTCAGGCCTTCTGCCAGCCAGGAACCAACACCTGCTGCCCGCAACGATTGCAAGAACGAGTCGAGCCCGTCGATGCCAGCACGGGCGGCAATCCATAGCACAGGTCGCCCTTCGTCTCTGAAAATTTCTGCCCAGCGGAGCATCGCGGTCGTTTTGCCGAAGCCTGCAGGACTAGAGAGGATAACCACTCGCGCCGCGCCAACGGGTTCGGCGAGCCGTTCGACTCTATCGCGAAGAATATATTGGTGCGCGACCTTTGGCGGCGCAATGGTTGTAGAAACAACACCCATATCGGTATCCTCTCGTTCCGCTTCGCAGCGCCAAGGTCGATTGCCCGGGCTTACTGTCGATCAGATTTGTATCGGCCTTAGATAGATAGGCTGCAAGCAAATATTCCTATCTCTGGATAGGTTGCCGCGCCATATCTTTTGGCCAACAGCATCACCATCAAAGAGAGTGCCCCGTTTGGAGGCGCCAAAAAGCGAGGGTGACCCAAATGGATTTCGACCTGCCGGAGGAACATCAAGCGTTCCGCGACGTCGTTCGCCGTTGGGTCGATACCGAGATTCCCAAAGAATGGTCGCGCAAGCTCGAAGCCGACGAACATAACTATCCGCATGCGCTTTGGGACAAGTTTACCGAAGCCGGTTTTCACGGGGTGGGTATCGCCGAGGAATTTGGCGGTCAGGGCGGCGATGTTCTGATGCAAATGCTCCTCGCACGCGAGCTGGCGCGGTCGCTTGGCGGCCTTGCGTGGATTTGGGGCATCACGTCTTTCGCCGGATCAAAGTCCATCGGACTTTATGGTTCGCCCGAACAAAAGGCCAAGTTTTTACCAGAAATAGCGGCAGGTCGATTGAAGGCTGCTATCTCCTTTACCGAACCCGGTGGTGGTACTGATCTGCTAGGCAATCTTGCCACCGCCGCCGAACGTGTTGACGGTGGTTGGGTGCTGAACGGCGAAAAGATTTGGAGCTCTTCCGCGCATGTGGCCGACTACCTCCTATGCATCGCGCGCACCGACAAAACAGTCGAGAAAAAGCATCAGGGGCTAACTTTATTTTGGGTGCCAGCAGCATCCGAAGGCGTCAAAATCACGCCTTTGCCTAAGCTCGGCATGCGTTCGATGGGTAGCTGTACCGTTGTTTACAACAATGTGTTCGTGGCCGACGCAAACGTTCTCGCAGAGCCCAACAAGGCTTGGTACACTTTGCTGCCAACGCTGAACAACGAACGGATCATGGTAGGGGCGTTCTGTCTCGGTGTGATTGACGGCGTGCTCGAAGACGCGCTGGCCTATGTCATGCAGCGCAAAGCATTCGGTAAATATATAGGCCAGTTCCAAATACTGCAGCATTACATCGCCGATATTGCGACGATGCAGACCTCGACCGAATTGATGCTGCATTACTGCGCCGCCAAACAGGCGAAGGGCGAGAATGTTGGCAAAGAAGCTAATATGCTGAAGTTGATGGCATCGGAAAATGCCAACGCAGCCGCCGACCTCGGTATCCAGATGATGGGTGGCATGGGCTATTCGGCCGAAACCGATATGCAGCGATATTGGCGCGATTCCCGGCTGTGGCGCATCGGCCCTGTGACCAACGAAATGATCCGCAATGGCATCGCCGAATCGCTCGGCCTGCCCCGCTCCTTTTAACACATCCGAAAGGCCGAACATGAAAGCACTTTACCAAGAAACGACCGAAGGCCCGGAGGCAGTTCGCGTGGCAGAAGTAGAAACGCCCACACCCAAAGCGGGTGAGGTGCGCGTCGCGATCAAAGCCGCGTCGGTCAATCACCGCGAAATGTGGATTGCACGCGGCCTCTATCCTGGAATGAGCCTGCCGACCACGATGGGCTGCGATGGCGCAGGTGTAGTAGATATGCTAGGAGAAGGCGTATCTGGCCCAAGCGTTGGCGACGAGGTGGTGATTTACCCAGGTCTTGATTGGGGCAACAACCGTCATGCGCCGCAAGCTGAATTCGGGCTGCTGGGAATGCCGCACGGCGGCACAATTGCCGAATATGTTTGCGTGCCGGCCGAAAGCCTCGCGCCAAAGCCCGCTTTCATGACGTTTGAAGAAGCCGCAGCGACCGTGCTGACTGGCCTTACCGCGTGGCGTGCATTGATGTTCAAGGGACAGTTAAAAGAGGGCGAAACGCTTTTAATCAGCGGCATTGGCGGCGGCGTCGCGACTTTTGGCTTGGCGTTTGCGGTGGCACTTGGCGCCAAGGTTTATGTGACCGGCGAAAGCGAAGATGTCCTTGCTCGTGCCAAAGAAATGGGCGCGCTGGGTGGCTTGCTCTACACCGATCCCGAATGGCGCAAGCAAGTCGGCAAGCTGACGGGCGGCGTTGATGTCGTTCTGGATGGGGCCCCTGCCCCAAGCTTTGCCAATTATGTGCGCGCAATCAACCCAGGCGCGCGGATTGTGATTTACGGATCAACCGCAGGGGACAAATTCGAAATCACGGCGACAGGCATATTCCTGAAAAGCGCTAGCATTGTCGGCAGCCAAGTCGGCGACCCGCAAGATTTCCGCGACATGCTGGCGTTCGTTGAAAAGCACCAGATCAAGCCCGTCATCGAACGCAGCTTCCCGCTTGCAGAAGCCAAAGAAGCGTTGCTCTACCTCGAAAGCTCGCACAAATTCGGTAAAGTCGTGGTTACGATATGAACACTGGATTATTCGACTTAACGGGCAAAAATGCGCTCGTCACCGGCGGTGCGCAGGGGCTTGGCCGGATGATCGCGGAAGGCCTGCTTCGTGCGGGCGCGACGGTCGCCATTACCTCGCGCAAAGCCGATATTTGTGAGGCAGCAGCGTCCGAAATGGCGGCGCTGGGCAAATGCATCGCCCTGCCCGCCGACCTGTCCACGCCAGAAGCTGCGGTCGACCTTGCACAGCGCTACCGCGAGACCGTCGGCGGCACGTTGCACGTGTTGGTCAATAATGCAGGCAAGACGTGGGGTGGAACGGTCGACACCTTCCCCGACAAAGCATGGCCGGGCGTGATGATGGTGAACGTCCAAACACCGTTCACGCTCGTGCGTGAGCTTTTGCCTGAACTGACTGCTGCGGGCACGCCTGACGATCCGGCGCGCGTGATCAACATCGGCTCGATTGCCGGAGCGACGACTGCGAAACTAAGCGCCTATAGCTATTCCGCGAGCAAAGCCGCCGTGCACATGCTTAGCCGGGATCTGGCTGGTGACTTGGCAGACCGAAATATCAACGTAAACGCCGTGCTTCCGGGCTTTTTCCCAACCAGCATGACGGCGCATATGCGCGATGATGAAGTGGTGGATAGCGCCTTACTCGACAAAATCCCGATGCACCGCATGGGCCGCGCCGACGAAATCGCTGGCACGATCGTATTTCTCTCTTCGCGCGCCGGTGCCTACATCACCGGAGCGGAAATTCCGGTAGACGGCGGGATCGTCGGATGCAGCTGACCTACCGTGCGGAAGGCGGCACGCCGTCGTGCCTTTGCCAGTCCTAATGTCAAGGCAAGCGGGAGGCAGAGGACGTGTTGGGCAATAGCGAAAATCTCGCAAAACTGCGTATCAACGTAAGTCCGCTTGCGGATGTGCTGCTGCGCACTTGGGATCGTGTACCCGAAAAAGAGGCGCTGGTTTTCCCGACCGGGCGCAAATCTTATGACGCGGTGGTTCAATCGGTTTTCCAACGTGCACGTGGCCTGATCGGACTGGGTATTAAGCCGGGCGACCATGTCGGCATATTGCTGCCATCGGGTATCGAATTCGTCGAAACCTTATTTGCTGTGTCAATGGTTGGCGGGATTTCGGTGCTGATGAACGCACGGTACCGCGCACCCGAAATCGCCTATGTCACTGACAATGCTGATCTGGTGGCAATCGTCACGAATAGCGAAGCCGACGATTTCGTCGACTTTGTTGCGCGATTGAATGAGTCATTTCCGGTGATCGCTGAATATGACGATCCGCTGACCCTTAATATCGCCGATGCCCCCAAGCTAAAAAAATTGATCTTGTTTGGCGGGAAAAAAGCCGCAGGTTTTGTCGATCAAGACGGATTTGACCGAGCTACAGATGCGGTCAGCGAAGACGCCGTCCACCGCGCGCGGCTTGGCGTCCGCCTTCGCGACACGTGTATGATCCTTTATACCTCTGGCACATCGGCAAATCCCAAAGGATGCTTGCTCAGTCATGAGGCCATCTGCCGCGAGGCGTCAAACATAGCACGCAATCGCTGGGCATTCACCGAAGCCGAACGGGTATGGTCACCAATGCCGCTGTTTCATATCGCCGCGATGCTGGCGATGATTGGCGCGGTAGAAGTTGGTGGCACATTTATCGGACAGCCGCATTTTGATGCGGGCGAAAGCCTGCGCCAAATCGAATTTGAACGGGCAACGATGTTGTTCCTGCCTTTCGTCACATTCCATCAGGCGATGATTGCCCACCCCGATTGGGACAAGACCGATATGCGGTCGGTGCGTCTGATGAACAGCTGCTTTAGCCAGATGCCGCAAGCAGTTGGTGACGCCTACCGCGTTAAAATGCCCGATGCTTTGCAGGTCGGGACATTCGGCATGACCGAGGCAAGCGGGGTCGTGACTACTGGCGGTTACGACATGGACCCGGAGATGGGCTTCCAAACACTGGGCTATCCATTGGCCGGGATAAATGTGCGAATCCTTGATCTTGAGACTGGTGAGGATTTACCCGTTGGCGAACGCGGTGAGGTTTTGATCAAGGGCTATAACCTGCTCGACGGCTATTACCGCGACCCTGAAAAAACCGCTGAAGCGCTAGATGCGGATGGATGGTACCATAGCGGCGATATAGGATCGCTGGACGCCTATGGACATTTGCGCTTTCACGGCCGCTTCAAAGATATGCTCAAAGTCGGCGGCGAGAATGTCGCCGCGGCAGAGGTTGAGGCCGTTCTGGCAACGCATGACGGGGTCCAACTGGCGCAGGTCGTCGGCCTTCCCGATGCGCGGCTTGCCGAGATACCAGCGGCGTTCATCGAACGCAGTGGCAACATGGACGTCAGCGAAGAAGAGCTCATCTGCTTCGTAAAGGAACGCATCGCTTCGTTCAAAGTCCCGCGCCACATTCGGTTCATTGACGAATGGCCGATGTCGGCCTCTAAGATCCAGAAGTTCAAGCTTCGGCAGCAGCTGATGCAGGAACTTGATTTGGTTGACTGAGGAGAAGGCTGTGCGCGTCGTCATCACCGGAGCAGCAAGCGGCATCGGATTATCCGTGGCAGAATTGCTGGCGGCTGACGGCGGTGCGCATCAATTGTTGCTGGCTGACCGCGATGCAGATGGCCTTGCGGCAGCTGTCGCCAAAATTGGTGCGGCTGCGGCAATCTGCGTTGTTGATCTTTCCGACAATGATTGCGGCGATGTTATTGTTGCAGCAGCGATTGCGCATATGGGCGGGATTGATGCTGTGGTGAGCAATGCTGGGATTATCGCTGCAGGTGCATTAGTTGACCTTACGCCAGTAGATTTTGACCGGATTTATGCCGTGAACACAAAAGCAAACTGGGCTTTGGCCAAAGCCGCTTATCCTCATCTTGCAGCAAGCAAAGGCGCGTTCGTTGCCACCGCGTCGATGTCAGCCACCCAGCCGACGCCAGGTCTTGGCTTCTACTCGTCAAGCAAGGCCGCTTTGCTTATGCTGATCCGCCAACTCGCGCTCGAATGGGGAAAGGACGGCATCCGCTGCAACACGGTTTCGCCCGGGCCGACCTATACACCGATGACCAAAGCGGGATATGACGACGCCGACCGCCGCGCCCAGCGTGAAGCGATGATCCCGCTCGGCAAGCTCGGAATGGCCGAAGATGTCGCCAATGCGATCCTGTTTCTGATCAGCCCTGCGGCCGGCCACATTACCGGCATCGACATCGTCGTTGACGGCGGAATGAGTAACAATCTGATGCCTGCCACCGGTGGTGGAACCGGGCAAAAAGCCAGCACATAGAACCATATCATACGGAGATTATCATGCGTATCGCACGAGTAACAAAAGACGGAAAAATCGGCCTTGCCGCCAAAAACGGTGATGCCGTCACGATTGCTTACGGCACAGAAGTTGCCGACCTTGATGCCCATATTGCTGCGGGAACGCTGGCTGCAGCAGGGGCGAAGGCGCTGGCAGGGGAAGCCGTTGCTGAAACAGATCTTACCTTTTTCCCGCTTGCCACGCGCCCTTCAAAAATAATTTGCCTCGGCCTCAACTACCGCGACCATGCGGAAGAAGCAGGCCTTGGCATCCCCGAGTTTCCAGTGCTTTTTGCACGTTTCCCGTCCAGCCTTATTGGCCACAATGCGCCGATCATATTGCCAAAGGTTTCCGAACAGCTTGATTGGGAAGCAGAGCTGGTGGTCGTATTAAGCAAAGGCGGTAAAAACATTGCCGAGGCCGATGCCCTGAACCACGTGGCGGGCTATTCGGTATTCAACGATGCCTCAATCCGCGACTATCAGATGAAAACGCCGCAATGGACGGCGGGCAAGAATTTCGATGATACTGGCGCGATCGGTCCGTGGCTGGTGACACCAGATGAACTTCCAGCAGGGGCCGCCGGGCTGAAAATCGAATGCCGCTTGGACGGTGTCGTGATGCAGAGCTCGAATACGTCGAACCTGATTTTTGACGTGGCAACAACTATCCACTTGCTTTCCACTTTCATGACGCTTGAGGCAGGCGACTTGCTGGTGATGGGAACCCCCGGCGGCGTTGGCATTGCCCGCAATCCACAAGTGTGGATGAAGGCCGGACAAATATGCGAAGTTGAAATCGAGGGCGTTGGGTTGCTCGTAAACCCGATCGTCGCAGAATAATCTTTGGAGAGAGAGATGCCGCTAAAACGCGCGGGCGCCCTTGGCGTCCATTCGATTGATCATTTCACTGTGCAAGTGCCAGACCTTGCGGTCGCGCGCGCCTTTTACGAAGCCTTCGGGCTTGACGTGAAGGAGGAAGATGGTGGCCTGGCGCTCTATGCGCGTGGCAATGCGCATCAATGGGCGCGCTTTACGCAAGGTCCGGTCAAGCAACTAAGCTGTCTGTGTTTCGGCGTGTATGCCGAGGACTTGGCTGCGCTTACCGCCCACCTCGATAGCAACGGCATAAAGCGGATGGATGGTGCTGGCGACGGGTTGTGGATTGAGGGTTTCGACGGCCTTCCGATCAACATCCGCATTGCCGACAAATGCTCGCCAGATGGAAAGACCCGGTTTGCGACTGTTTCGACAGCGGCGGGGCAATCGGGTGCGATATTCAATTCCGCTGCGCCAAAGGTCCATCCCCGCGCCTTGTCGCACTTTGCGATCTATACAACCGATGTGCTTGCAGCCACCGCATGGTATGAAGCGAATCTCGGCTTGCGGCTTTCGGATGGCAGCGGCCCGGTCGTTGCGTTTTTGCACGGGCCGCATGGCAGCGACCATCATTTATTGGCGCTAGTCGGCTCCACCCATCGCGGGATGCACCATAGCAGTTGGGACGTCGGCTCGTTTCAGGACGTAGGCCTCGGTTCAGCACAGATGTTCCGGGCCGGATATAAAGAAGGCTGGGGTGTTGGCCGCCATGTTCTGGGCGGCAATTATTTCTATTATGCCCGCGATCCCTGGGGCAGCTATGCCGAGTTTTCGGCTGACATCGACTATATTCCGGCGGATTGCGAATGGCCCTCGGCACAGCACGCGCCCGAAGACAGCTTTTACCTTTGGGGGCCAGATGTGCCGCCTGAACTTGTTGCAAACCTTGAGCCTGGAACACCGGTATAATGGCCACTTTCCTATTGATGCACGGCGGCGGCATGGGCGGCTGGACGTGGAAATTTGTCCGCGAAATCCTCGAAGCCAAAGGGCATAAGGTCTTTACGCCGACTTTTACCGGCTTTGGTGAGCGTAGCCATTTGATTGGTCGTGATGTCGGCATTGAGACGCATGTGACGGACATCGTCAACGTGTTGCATTATGAGGATTTAAGCGACGTTATCCTCGTTGCGCATAGCTACGCAGGAACAGTCGCCCCGGGCGTGGTTGCGCAGGCAGGCGATCGGATAAAGCGCGTTATTTATCTCGATGCCATCATCCCGTACAAAGGCGAACGGATCGGGTCATTGTTAGGCTTTGCGTCCGAAGACGACATGATCGGGCTCGACGCGATGCTCGACGCGGGCGAAGGTCCAATCGGATCGGGCGTGCACGAACAACAGCGCGCGATGGCCAAAGAGCATCCGCACATGATGAGCGCTGAGCGGCAGGACTGGCTGCTCGATCATCTTTCCGACCAACCCATGCGCGCGACTTGTTGCGCGATTGCGGTGGGTGCGGAGAGCATCACGTTGCCCGTCGATTATATCGCTGCCAAGCACACGATCATGAACGCGATGCACGACCGGGCGCGCTCGCTTGGCTGGCCGGTTCACGACCATCCCGGCGATCATGCGTTTAATGTTGGCGATCCGGAGGGCGTAGCCGACATGATCTTAGGCATCGTGAGCTAATGGACATCCCCAACCTTTTTTCGGTGAAAGGCCGCGTTGCGCTTGTGACCGGCGGCAGCGCTGGCATTGGCCGAATGATTGCAACCGGATTGGCGGCAGCAGGTGCGCGCGTTTATATTTGCGCACGCGGGGCAGATAAAGTCGCTAAGGCAGCGTCTGAAATGGACGGTGACGTGATCGGCTTATCAGCGGACGTATCGACACTTGATGGCATCGCAGCACTTGTCGCCGAAATCAGCGGACGCGAAGGCGCACTGCATATCCTGATCAACAATGCCGGGACTTTGACTGACGCGCCCATCGATACATTTAGCGAAGACCAATGGGATGATGTCATCGGTCTCAACCTCAAAACACCCTTTTTCCTGATGCAAAAACTGCTCCCGCTGCTGCGCGCTGGCGCAACGGCAGAACGCCCCTCCAATGTGATCAACATCGGTTCGGTCGGCGCTCTCAAAATCGGGCCGCGTGAAGTGTATAGCTATCAAGCATCAAAAGGCGCGATCCATTGGCTAACCAAGTCACTCGCCAAGAAGCTCGGCAGCGATAACATCACCGTGAACGCCATAGCGCCGGGCTTCTTCGAAAGCGACATGACCGTCATAACCGACGACGCGATGCGGAAAATGGTCGAATCGATGGTCCCGCGCGGACGCACCGGAGCGCCCGAAGATGTGGCCGGAGCGGCAATTTATCTGGCCAGCCGCGCAGGAGCTTATGTTACCGGATCGGTCATTCCGGTTGAAGGCGGCTTGGCGATCTAGCTCCCTAACCTTCGATAGGTTGCCAATTGCTTTTTAAATAGCATGGGTGTGCCATGGACTTTAATCTATCTGAAGAACAAATTGCCTTTCGCGACGTCGTGCGTCGCTGGGTGAATGAGGAACTCCCCAAAGACCTGATGCGCAAGCTTGAGGCGGATGAGGAAAACTACCCGTTTGAAATCTGGGACAAGCTAAAGGCGCAGGGCTTTTTTGGTGTTGGCATCCCCGAAGAATGGGGCGGACTTGGCGGCGATGTTGTCACCCAGATGATTTTTGCGCGCGAAATGGCGCGCACTGCTGGCGGCTTGCTTTGGGTATGGGGCCTGACTTCATTTGGCGGCGCAAAGACGATTGGCGCGGTGGGATCGGACGAGCAAAAAGAACGCTGGTTGCGGCCAATGGCGGCAGGCGATTTGCGCGTTTCGCTTTCAATGACTGAACCAGACGGAGGCACCGATGTCTTGGGCGCGATGAAGACTTTCGCCGAAAAGGTCGATGGCGGTTGGAAATTGAACGGTGCCAAAATGTGGACGACCGGGGCCAAGGTTGCCGACCGGCTGCTCGTTCTCGCGCGCACGGACAAGAATGTCGAAAAGAACCATCACGGTCTGACGATGTTCTTCGTCGATGGCAAATCACCCGGCATTACCGCCAGCCTTTTACCCAAGCTCGGCATGCGCGCGATGGGTAGCTGCTCGGTAGCCTATGACGATGTGTTCGTACCTGATTGCGATGTGCTGGGTGAGCCCGGTAAGGCATGGTATGCAATGCTGCCGACGCTGAACAATGAACGGATCATGGTCGGTGCGCAATGTCTGGGCGCAATCGACGGCGTGCTGGAAGATGCGCTGGATTATATGAAACAGCGCAAGGCGTTTGGTGGGATTATTGGCCGTTTCCAGATCCTACAACACTATGTCGCGGACATTGCGACGTCGCAAAAATTGACCGAATTGCTGCTCTATAATGTCGCTTGGATGCAGGCACAGGGGATGCCGTGCGGCAATGAGGCGAACATGCTGAAAATGGTCGCGACCGAAGCAGCCGTGAAGGCCGCTGACCTTGGCATTCAGATATTGGGCGGTATGGGCTATTCGGCGGAAACTGATATGCAGCGGTATTGGCGCGACCACCGCATCTTGCGGATGACCCCCATTTCCAACGAGATGGTGCGCAACTCGATTGCCGAAAATCTTGGTCTGCCGCGGTCATTCTGATGAGTGAACTTGCCTTTCCTCCCGCCCCCAATGTAGCGGGGACATCGCTCGACGGGACGAAAATCTTTACAATCAGCTTGGAAGAAAACGCAGCTTTGTGTCGCTCGACAGGAGTAGAGCCTGCGAGCGACGGTAGCGCGCATCCGATCTATTATTATATCGCAACGCAAGTTGCGATGGGCAAAACGGTCGCGGGCGTGTGCGAGACCTGCGAGTTTGATGTCGAAGAAGGCCCTATGATGGGATCGTCGGGCGTCAAATTTACCGAGCAACTGATGGTCGGTGAAAGCTATAAGGTAACCGGCGAAATTTTAAGCCTTGTGCGCAAACAAAGCCGCAAGCTGGGCCTGATGGATGTGCTGACGTACCGTCTGCGCCTGCATAGACAGGCAGATGGAACCTGCATTCTCGAAACCGACAATGTCTGGGTCCTACCCCGCAAGGAGTTGGCGGCATGAGCTATGCTGTAGGTGACGCCCTGCCCCCGTTTGTTGTTGAAAGCGCAAGTCCCGAAGCGATGAAGGCGTGGGCGGTGTTTCTCGCCGATCCCAATCCGATCCACCTTGATGTAGAAGTGGTAAAGGCAAAAGGGTTAGGTGATCGCGTTATCAATCAGGGGCCAATGAACGTCGCCTTCATGATGAACATGCTGATGGCCGCGTTCCCGGGTGCCACCATCGAGGCGATGGATTCGCGCTTTCTGGACAATGTTTACGGCGGCGATAAAGTGACAGCACAGGGCGCAATTACGGCCGTTGAAGGCAACCGCATTTCGTGCGAATTTACGCTGGACGTTGCTGGGCGCGGCGCCGTCAACAGCGGCACAGCGACATTATTAGTCTAAGTTTTGAAGGAGAAGTAAAATGCCAAGTGGTCCCTTTGCCCATGTGTGCATGGTTGTTAGTGATTTGGAAAAAGCGATTGAGGATTGGACCAAAATCCTGCGCGTGCTTGATCCGCAAAGCCTTGAAAAACGCATCGTGAAATATGACGAATTTTCCAGCGGAGCCGATGCCGGCATGAAATGGGCGACATTCGTCAACGAATACTCAACCGAAATCCAATTTATCCAACCGGCCCCTGGAACGCCGATGGGTCGCCGACTGGATAAGGTTGGTGAGCATGTCCATCATCTGTGTTTTTCGACCGATGATGTACCCGGCGCGATGGCCAAGCTGAAAGCCGAAGGTCTTGACCTGCCGGGCGATGGCGAGACCTACAACGACCCAGATATGACATGGCAAAAATGGAGCTGGGTCGGTGCCAAAAGCACACATGGCTGTCTTATCGAAGTCGCCTCGCCTTATGAGAGCCATAACGACGGCAATTGGCATCACGCACCCGGCAAGTTTGCCTATAAAGGCCCCGGTGAGCATCCAAGCCATGCGGAAGTAGCGCCCATCTTGGCAGCGTAATTTGTCGCCGGAAAATATACGTTTTAAAGGGGATGGGCTGGAACTTGCCGGAACTGCTTATGGCGATCCGGCAGCTCCGCCCGTCCTCTTTTTTCATGGTGGCGGACAGAGCCGCAATGCCTGGATGGGTTCGGCCAGAACGGTATCCGAGGCAGGCTATTACGGCATCACTTTTGACTTACGAGGCCACGGCGACAGCGATTGGGCGGCGGACGGCGACTATCTGCTGGATGCCTTTGGCCGTGATGTCGAAAACCTCATTTCAGCTTTCGATCAGCCAGTGACGCTAGTTGGTGCATCCCGCGGCGGTCAAGCTGCGTTGGTCGGCGGGTCACGCCATCCGGACCGCGTTGGCCTGATCATGCTTGCCGATGTAGCGCCGATGATGCGAGACGACGGCGTTGACGGTATCAGAGCTTTCTTTGCTGAGGGTGAGGCTGGATTTGCTACACTCGACGAAGCGGCGGATTCGCTTTCCCGCCATTTAAATCAGCTCAGAATGGATGATGCCAGCCGCCTTGGCCGTGCCATGCGAAAGGATGATGCGGGCCGTTGGCATTGGCGCTGGGACCCGGCGACAGGCAAACGCGAATTCCTACATCCGCCAAGCGAAGGTGAGGCTCTGCTCGCCGCGGCAGCGCGGGTCAAGTCTCCTATAATTTTGGTTAGGGCCGAGCTCTCTCATTTGTTGACCAACGAAAGCGTTGAGAGGTTTCAGCAGCTTGCGCCGCAACTCGAAGTCATTACCGCAAAAGGGGTTGGCCATATGTTTACCGCAGACCGCAATGACGCCTTTGCCGCGCAATTGCTCGAATGTCTGGCGCGAATACCTGCGCGGGTGACAATATGAGCCACAACGCTGCATTCGTCGTCGGTGCAACTGGCGGGCTGGGTCGCTCGGCCTGCCATGCGCTTGCCCGTGACTGGGACGGGGTGGCAATCGGCTATCGCTCGAGTGCGGAAAAAGCCCAAAGCATAGCTAACGAACTCCCAGCTGATTGCACTGGCCTGCCCGTCCGCTGCGACCTGACCGACGCATCCTCAATCCAGTCGGCATTGGTCACAGCACGCGACCATTTCGGGTCGATAGGAACGATGGTATTTGCATCGGGCGTAGCTATCGAGCAGCCCTTTGTCAGCAAAATCAACGAAGACCAGTGGCGCGAGGTGCTCGAAACCGAGTTGATCGGCCTTATGCGCGTGGTTTCAGCCACGTTGCCATTGTTCCGCGAGCAAGGCTTCGGCAATTTCGTCACTGTTGTTTCAGTTGCCAATTATACTTTTCCTCCCGGCGATGCGCTGTCTTCTGTCCCTAAAGCGGGAATGGAGGCGTTGGGTCGGGCAATTGCCAAGGAAGAAGGCAAGTTCGGCATCCGCGCCAACATGGTCGCCCCTGGAATCATTGATGCAGGGCTCGGCAGCCATTTTCTTGAAACGCTGTATTCGCCTGAAATCTGGGAAAACCAGAAGAAGTGCGTCGCCTTGCGCCGCTTTGGCAGCGGCGATGAAATTGCCAACGCGATTGCTTTTCTTGCATCGGACCGCGCGAGTTACATAACCGGACAAACATTGATTGTTGATGGAGGATTCAGCCTGTGAGCAACAGTAATCACGCCCACGTCATGGCATTTCTGGATGCCTTTCACGTTGGCGGCACACCCAATTTTCAAAAACTTTCCAGCTATTTCGCTGAGGACGGTTGGTATCAGCCGCTTGTCCCCGCGACCGCGCGCATGACAGGCCGTGCGGCTATTTCTGCGGCGCTCGAAAAGCAATATCAGACTTATCATGAATGCCGTTGCGAAATTCATGCGTCTGCAGCGACTGGCCGGTTTGTTTTCACCGAACGGACCGATCATGTCACGCTGCATGCAGGCGACCGAAAAGTCGGATCGCGGGTCTGCGCGGTGTTTGAAATGAACGACGACGGGCTGATTGCCGGATGGCGCGAATATTGGGACACTGGCGACGTGATGCAGCAGATGGGCATCTCTGCCGAAGATCTTTCTGCGGCAATGTAACAATGTTGACGCTCCACCATCTAAACAATTCCCGTTCGCAGAAAATCCTCTGGCTGCTCGAGGAACTCAAACTTTCTTATGAACTCGTCAACTATGAGCGCGACCCGCAAACATTGATGGGACCACCCGCGCTTAAGGCGCTTCACCCACTGGGAAAATCGCCAGTGCTTGAAGAAGACGGCCATTTACTAAGCGAATCGGGTGCGATTACCGAGTATATTCTATCCCGCTACGGCAGAGGCCGGCTAGCTCCTGATCCTACAAGACAGGATCATATGCGTTTCGTCGAATGCATGTATTTCGCGGTGTCTGCTGGCATGAACCCGATCATGATTAAGGTATATGCCCGTGCATTTGGTTTGACCGGCGCGCCGATGGATGTCGCCGCAACCGGTGAGCTTGAAACTGCGTTATCATATATCGAAAAAATGTTGGGCGATGGGGAGTGGCTGATGGGAGATATGTTCACTGCAGCCGATATCCAGATGAGCTTCATTCCGGAACTGGCGAACGCAATCGGCGCTTTTAAAGGCCACACCAAGATCGCAGCATGGCAAAAACGTCTATATGCGCGCCCTGCTTTCCACCGGTCAATCGAACGTGGCGGAACTTACGAGTTCGCTGCGCCGGCTTAAACAAAAAAGGGGAGGCACAATGGCCTCCCCTTTTCGCTCCCCCCAAAGAGCCTTATTTGTAAGGATCGACCGGCTGCGGCGCTTCGATTACTTCCAGATCAATCAGCATCGAAAGTACGTCTGAGATCGAATAAATGTGCACAATCTTGTCGCCGTTAAACTTGATCCATGAAAACCAAAGCACGTCCAACTGATTGCCTGTAGGCTGCACACCCATGTAAGGGCCGCCGGTGTGTTTGCCATGATGATGGCATAACACGCAGATTTCGTCATCGCCTTTGCCCCAAGCTTTCAGCGTGCGGTATACGCTTGGCGGGAAGGTATCGAACAGTGCACGCGGCGAGGTGTTCCACTGTTCAAATGTTCCGAGGTCCGGCCGGTTAGGATTATCATAGGTCATGTTCGGGACATCCATGAACTCTTCGAATCCACCCCAATCGCCCACATTCAATTTATCATGCAGGTTCATCCACTGATTGGTCATAAAAGCTTGACGCTCGGTCAAACCATCGGTGATCTCCGCTCGCTTTTCGGGCGAAAGTTTGAAATCTTCAAGTGTGAAGGGCGGGATACGTCCGGCCATTTTATAGTCTCCTTGTTTGGTTAGCTGTTCTTTTCCCGACCGGCCTGCTCGCGCAACCTACCAACGGAAAGGGCGATGCATTCGATAAGCCGCTAGATTGAAATGAGGAGAGGAATTAGCCAATGACGCTATCTTTACAAGAAATGTCCGACCGGTTCGAGATTCAGGACCTGATGGTCGGCTATTGCTATGCCGTCGATGATCGCGATTTCGATGCGCTCGATCAATATTTCACCGATGACGCAGTGATCGATTACACCGAAATGGTTCCGGTCAAAGGGTCGCTGGCCGAAATCAAAGAGTTTCTGCGCACCAGTCTGGCTCCGATCACCAACTTTCAGCACGCGGTCAGCACAACCCAATATAAGATCGACGGTGACATTGCTGAAACGCGCACCGTCTGTTCCAACCCGATGGTGGTGCCGGGCGATGACGGGCAACCGCAGACATTATTCTTTGGCCTTTGGTATATCCATGAATTCCGCCGGACCGCCGATGGATGGCGCATTTCTCACTTACGAGAAAAGAAATGTTACGACCATAACCTACCTGCCTATATCAAGGCGATGACGGCATGAGCGTTCCGCAAATGGCCCAACAAATGGCACCGCCGGTCAACCCATGGATGATGGAAACCGGCAGTATTTATTTGTGGTGTATTCTAGTCGTCGTCACGATATTGCTGACATGGAAGAATAAGAGACTGCCACTCGTCGGCCTCTGCCTGATCGCAGCCACGTCTAGTTTTTGGCAAGAATTTTTTGGCGACTGGGGTGCATATGTTGCGTGGAACCCCGCGTTCGCAAGACTGCCCTTCTGGGGTGAGATGCCTTTTACAACGCCAGTGAAGCCATTGTTCATCCCCTTTAGCTGGGGCTGGTGGTTCGCGGTATCGATCCCTTTACTCGTCACTTTGGTGAGTTGGCTCGGCCAAAAGTTCCCAAAACTCTCTATCAATTGGTTATCTTTGCTGATCGCCTTTCCGTTATTCCTTGCGTATCAGATCTATGTCGAGGGCAGTTCGGTTGCCAATGGTTGGTGGACCTATGATGTGGTCATCGGCCCTGGGCTCCAAACCGAAAAAGGTCGACTGCCGCTGATTTTCCCTGCGTTGCTCGGTTTATGGGCGGCGTATTTCGTGGCCAAGCTCGCCAAGCGCGAAACCGACGGATTTTGGCCGCATGAGGTCAAAATGGGAATCGCGGCAAAGCCCGCCGGGTGGCGACGCGAACTCGCTCGTATCTGGGCCATGATAGTCCTGTTTCAGGTTAGTTTCTTCATCTTCAACATCGGGTCAGCAATGCTTGGCCGTGCATTGTTCGGTGGGCCGAGCCTGTTGGTACCATGACATTTCTGAACCGTGTTCTAGCTGTCCTATTGCTGCTGATGGGCGGCTCGCTTGTTTGGCTGGGCGCGCAATTGCTGATGGCCGGCGGTTCGGCTTATTATCTACCCGCAGGCATTGCGCTCATCGTCACGGCTTGGTGGCTTTGGAAGCAATCGCCCAAAGCGCTGACAGTATTCGCGGTGCTTTGGTTTGTGACTCTGGTTTGGAGCATTTGGGAATCGGGCTTGAATGGATGGGCTCTTGCCGCGCGTCTTGGGTTGTTGAGCGGAATTGGTGTATGGCTGCTGATGCCCTGGGTACGACGGTCACTTGGCCTTCGCGTATCCACTTTGCTGACCAAAACAGCGCTGTTGATCGTCGCGCTTTGCTTGGTTGCAGGGACCAGCTGGGTCTTCTGGAATGATCGGATCAATGGCGGCACAGACGTGGCCTCGCTGCCGGGTGAAAGAACGGCAGATGGAGAATGGCTCAACTACGGCAATACGCTGGGTGGCAACCGCCATTCGCCGCTGAAGCAAATCACCGTTGATAATGTGGGCGCGTTGGCGCCCGCTTGGAAATTCTCTCTCGGAAAGGAACCAAACGGCGAGGCTGCGCCGTTCGAAGCGACTCCGTTAAAAATCGGCGAGCGGCTGTATGTCTGTTCGGGATATAATGACATTATAGCGATTGATGCCGAAACCGGGAAACAGGTTTGGCGGTTTGCGGCACATGCCAACACCGAAGGAATTTTCGGACAAACCTGCCGGGGCTTAGCCTATTACAAAGTGGCAGCGTCGGCTACCGGGGCAATCTGCGCCGAACGGCTCTATACAGCAACCATAGACAGCCGCCTAATTGCGGTGGATGTGGCAACAGGCAAAGTCTGCCCAAACTTTGGCAAGGGCGGCGCGGTCAATCTCTTGAAAGGCATGAGCGTCGCTCCCGCTGGTTATTATCACGTCACCTCGCCGCCCACTCTGGTCAATGGAATGCTGGTTATCGGCGGTTGGGTGACTGACGGGCAGAAAACCGGCGAACCATCGGGCGTTATCCGCGCATTTGATGCCGTCAGCGGAGCGTTTGCATGGGCTTGGGATATGGGCAGACCTGACAAGCAAACCGAGCCTACAGAAGACGAAACCTATACTCCTGGCACGCCAAACAGTTGGGCCCCGATGAGTGCGGACGAAAAACTGGGCTTGGTCTTTGCACCAATGGGGAACGCTACGCCCGATTACCACGGAGGCCATCGCACTCCCGAAATGGATAAATATTCAAGCGCGGTCGTGGCGCTCGATGCAAACACAGGCAAGCCGCGCTGGCACTTTCAGACAACACACCATGACCTTTGGGACTATGATGTCGGCTCACAGCCGGTGTTGATTGATCTTGCTGATGGCCGCCCTGCTCTGCTCCAGCCGACCAAGCGCGGCGAGATTTTCATGCTCGACCGCCGCACTGGTGAGCCAATCGCAGAAGTCACCGAACAGCGCGTGCCAGTTAGCAGCCTGGACGGAGAGCGATCTTCGCCCACGCAGCCGTTTTCAACGGGGATGCCCTCCTTTGCCGGAAGCCGCCCTAGTGAAAAAACGATGTGGGGCGTTACGCCGATTGATCAGGCTTGGTGCCGCTTACAATTTCGCCGTGCGCGGTTTGATGGCTCACTCACGCCCATCGGCGTCGATCAGCCCACGATCACCTGGCCCGGTTCACTGGGGGGGATAAATTGGGGCAGTGTTTCCGTTGACCCTGTCAGCCGGATCATGATCGTGAATTCGTCGCATGTCATCAATTACAACCAATTGCTAACGCGTGTGCAGGCGGATGCCATCGGCCTTAAAGCGATACCAAAGCCGAGTTTTGAGAACATCGCCGGCCCCGTTGCGCAAGAAGGCGCGCCTTATGCTGCTTCAATCAAACCGTTTCTGTCACCGTTGCTCGCACCCTGCACTCAGCCGCCTTATGGCATGATTAGCGCGGTTGACCTCAACACACGCAAGATAATTTGGCAAAAGCCGTTTGGAACAGCGCGCGATAGCGGGCCGTTGTTGCTAAAGACTGGGCTGCCGATACCGATGGGTACGCCCAATATTGGGGGATCGATTATCACCTCATCTGGCATTGCCTTCATAGGGGCGACGCAGGAACATATGATCCGCGCTTATGATATAAAAACTGGCAAAGAATTGTGGAAAGGCCGTCTGCCCGCAGGTGGTAACGCGACGCCGATGACCTATTGGTCGGCAAAAAGCGGACGTCAGTTTGTAGTTATCGCGGCAGGCGGACACGGCGGTATATTATCCGGTTATAGCGACCAACTCGTCGCGTTCGCGCTCCCTAAAAAGAAATAGCTTACCAGCGCCGCCGCCATTGAACCGCTCGTCTTCGCGCACGCAAGGCTTCTTCGCGCTCTGTTTTGGAAACGGAAGGAGTATCCGCTGGCAAGCGGCTTTTGAGTTCGGCGGCATCGACCACAGTTAAAATCGGCGCAGGCCCGCTACTCGCACCGGTCCAGCGCAGCATGATTGCGCCTTCATTATTTGCGCCGGTATCGAGCCAGTTGGGAACACCGGGATCGTTAGCGGCGATTACCGCACGAAATTTGCCGTCATGATCAATCCGCGCTTGCCCTCCGTTCAAGCTCGATTGCCGGTTCATCCAGTCGATGCTGTTCCACATCATGTCCGACAATTGGACATTCCAGTAACGCACGGTCTCCGGCAGGTCGGTTTCCAACAACAGAGCCTGCCCGGGTTCCAGCCGAAACAGCCCTTGGTAATAATGCTGCCCTTGCACCCCACCGCGTCCGGCCCAGTCATCAGGCTCCAGCGCGTTCCACAGCCCCTTGTCGCGCTGCGATTTGATAAAGCCAAGCGACATTCCCGCAAGGCGCTTGGGATATCGTGCAAGCGCGGTGAGGCGCACTGCGATCTCGTCGGGAGACCAGCGGCGAGGTGCGTGTGCCTTGTCCAAACGTTCGATTGCAAGACGCGCCTCGCGACCCCGGCCCCAATCATAACTGGCCTGCCGCAGCGACAGCGAGCGGGCTGATGGGTCGAGTGGATGCCAATTTCCGTCCCAGCAAGCTGGCCGGTGCGTGCTGAGCATAACTTCGAACCTTAGATTATCGTCAATCGCCAGCATATCAAAATCGAGCGTGCCAAGCGACGGCCCCAATTGCTCCATCACGCCTAGTCCGCCCGCGACGATATCGAGCATCAGGAACAACCCGTCACCGCGTTCGCCGCTGATTAAATATGTGCCGTTACCGTCGATGGAGGCTGCGCCATAAATGAAATCAGGATTGGTACCGACCGCGTTGAGATGCGTATTTACCGCAGGCACAAAATCGGGGAAATCTGGGTCCGCAAACGCGGTGAACCAGCCCGATGCTAGCGCCATATAGAATAACTTGTGCGCCTCTGCGGTCAATTGCGGATCATCTGTCCGTTCGAGCAGCGCCAGCAATTCGCCGGTCTGCCCGAATGTGGCTAAGTCACCATCCCAATTGCTCACAAATAATCCCGATAAGTCGCGATATAATCAGCATAGACGTTTTCGACCTGTTCGCGGGTCAACCCATAATCGGAAAGCTCATATTTGTGCTGGCCGTGCTTGTCCGCCGGATTGTCTGCCCACCACGCACTCACCGCGCGCTCGGTTTTGGCTGAAAACTCCATATCGGCATGCGCATAAACGCCGCGCACTGCCTCTATGGGGTCGGCGACAATATCCTTGAAGCGCAGGTCGTGCACCTTCACATGCGGGTTTCCTGTGCGGAATGTCATCGAACGAACCTGACCATCATGCCATAAATGCAGCAACTCCTGCCCCAATGCCGCGCGATCAATCTTGTCGAAACTCACCGAACGAATAACCTCAATTAGCCGCGAAATCGACGCCATCACTATCACCGGATCACGGTGCGGTTGCACCAAAACAGCATCGGGGTACACCGCCATCAAAGCGGGTAAATGATAGGCATGCTCCTGCACTTTAAGCACCCAACGTTTGCGCGGGTTTTTCCATGACAGATGTTGCAGCCACATCTTATGCACCTGATAGCCGAATGCCGTATCGGCATCTTTGTACCATTCATAATACCCCGGAAGGCTGAACAGCATGGTGGGGTTGATCCCTTGAAACGCTGTTTCCAAAATCATGCCGCATTCTTGAGGGATGCGTGCACCGATGGGATGCGCTTTCAGCACGTCGGCCCAAGCGCCGGTAAAGTTCGCGGCGACATAGGCATCAAAACCTTCAGCACGCGAATCGCTATCGAACGTCGCTGCATCGGGCGGAGGCGACGGCGCTGCGACTTCCCATTGCAACGGCGTACGCACATCTGGATCAGCGCCAATCAGGGCATGAAGGATGCTTGTGCCGCAGCGCGGAAGGCCGAGAATGAAGACGGGCCGATCAATCACCACATCGGCAATCTCAGGATGCGCCGCCCGGTCCGTTGCAATCGCAGCCAGCCGTCCAAGATTATCCTGAAATTGAGCCAGCGCGCGGTCCCTACCCTCATTACTCAAGCCGCTTTCGACCTCAAGCGCGTCAAGTGCTGCGGCCAGGCCGGGTCTCGTTCCCGCTGCGAACTCGCCAGTCAGACCAGCAGCAGCCATCATCGCGTCGACAGAATCATGTTCAGTCATTTTGGCACTCTCCTATTCCGAGCAGTGCTGCTCTTAAATATCGATGTGCGGCCCTATCTGTGGAAAGGTCTCAACATGGAAGACCGAAGCAATCTGCGATGATGGAGAGTTATGACTATATCATCGTTGGCGCCGGTTCTTCGGGCTGTGTGCTTGCAAACCGGCTATCGGCGGACCCGAAAACCCGCGTCCTGCTGATTGAAAGCGGGCCGGACGACAAAAGCCCGTTCATCCATATGCCGCGCGGTATCGGCAAGCTGCTCGCGCCGGGTAACGAGCATGTTTATGCCTATCCGGTAACACCAGCGGGCAACCAGCCGGAGGAAATCTGGCTGAAAGGTCGCACAGTCGGCGGCTCCAGTTCGATCAACGGCATGGTATATATGCGCGGCAGTCCGCAAGATTATGACGATTGGGAAAAAGCAGGTTGCACCGATTGGGGTTGGGACCGGATCGGCAAGCAATATGTCGCGCTTGAAGATCATGTGCTTGGCGCTGACGAATGGCGCGGCACCGGCGGACCACTAAAAATATCGCAGCATCCATCGGACAATCCGTTGTGCGATGCCATTCTGGATGCCGCCGGTGAGATGGGGGTGCCGACAGTCGAAGACGTCAACCACGTCGATGTAGTCGCCGATCAGGGCATGGGCTATCAGGTGCTGACCACGCACAAGGGCAAACGTTTTTCCGCCGCGAAGGCGTTCCTTGATCCAGTGCGCGCCCGCGCCAATCTCGACGTCCTGACCGGCGTTCGCGTCGAGCGCGTCCTCTTTGAAGGCAAGCGCGCCTCTGGCATCCAGTTGGCTGATCGCAACATTGCCTGCCATGGCGAAATCATCCTGAGCGCCGGCGCTTTGGAAAGCCCCAAGCTGCTCGAACTATCAGGCATCGGCGATAAAGCGCGATTGCAGGCACTTGGCATCGAGCCGCTAGTGGACAGCCCTCTGGTGGGCGAAAATCTGCGGGAACATCGCTATGTTGCTGTCGATTGGAAGGTAAAAAGCGGTAGCTCGAACCGTAACTTGCAAGGGCTTAGCTTGCTTGCAGCGGTGTTGCGCTATTTCCTGCTCAGTTCCGGCCCGATGACTGATGCGGCGCATGAAGTGGGCGGGTTTATCAAAACGCGGGCAGAAATCACCCGCCCCGATGCGCAGATCGGTTCGATGCTGGTCACGATGTCCATCGGTGCGGACGGTGCGCCGGTGCTCGACAAATTCCCCGGAATGCGCGTGCTCGGCTATTTTACGCGGCCCGAAAGCCGGGGCTGGACGCACATCACTTCGAAAGATCCGGCGGAATCCCCCGCAATCAACGCCAATCATTTTGCCGAGGAAATTGACCGGCGAACGGCAGTTGACCTATTCAAATGGTTACGCCGCCTTGGCCGGCAACCCGCGCTGTCACATTGGATTGTCGAAGAAACCGGGAAAGGCGCGGCCTTCCAATCGGACGAAGAAATTGCTGCGAACTTACTCCAACTTGGAGGCACCAGTTTTCACATCGCTGGAACGGCGGCGATGGGCGCGGACGAAGGCAGTGTGCTAGATCCGCAATTGCGCGTGCGCGGGGTGGATGGCCTTCGCGTCTGCGACACTTCGATCATGCCCACACTAGTCTCTGGCAATACCAACGCGCCGGCTATGGCAATCGCCATGAACGCCGCCGACATCATTCTTTCAGCGAAGGCAAACGCATGAATATTCCTTACACTAGCATCGACCAAATTTATGTGAACGGCGCTTGGGTTTCTCCCGAAGGCGGCACCGAGGCCGTCATCAATCCGGCGACCGAGGAAGTCATCGGCCACGCCCCAATCGCAAGCATGCCGCAAGTCGATGCCGGCATTGCCGCCGCACGAGAGGCATTTGACAACGGACCATGGCCGACAATGACGATGGACGAACGCGCCGGATATATGGACAAGATGGTCGCAGCCCTGCAAGCGCGTCAGGCCGATATCGCCGCGTTGATCGTCGCCGAAGTCGGCTGCGCGCAGGGCATCACCTACATGATGCAGGTCGCCAACCCGATCAACCACCTGATCTCCACAATCAAATATGCGCGCCGCGATGAACCTGAACGCCTGCCCATCGACATCAACCCCAATATGTTTGCGCCAGACGGTCCGCAGAATATCGGAGGAACGACGGTTGTGCGCGAACCCTTCGGCGTGGTTAGCGCGATTACCGGTTATAATTTCCCGTTTCTGCTCAACCTTGCCAAGATCGGCCCCGCGTTGATGGCAGGTTGCACGATGATCCTGAAACCTTCGCAATTCACGCCCTATTCGGCGTTGCTGTTCGGCGAGATTTGCGAGGAAATTGGGCTACCGAAGGGCGTGCTGAATATCGTCACGGGCGGCATCCCAGAGGGGCAACTGCTCTGCACCGACGAGCGCGTCGATATGGTCACCTTCACCGGTTCCGAAGGCGTGGGCGCAAGCATCATGGCGCAGGCCGCGCCGACGCTAAAAAAGGTGCATCTCGAACTCGGCGGCAAATCAGCGATGATTGTGCGTCATGACGCCGATGTACAGCGCGCCGCCGCGATGGCGGTGGGCATACTTTCGGTCAATGCAGGCCAGGGCTGTGCGATTACCACGCGGTTGCTGGTGCATAACAGTATCCGGCCTGCGTTCGTCCAAATGGCCGCAGCAATGGCCGCGCATATCAAGGTTGGCAATGCGGCTGACCCGAGCGTGACGATGGGGCCGCTAATCCGCGAAAGCCAGCGCGCTAAGGTCGAGCATTATATTGCCCTCGGCAAGGCGGCGGGCGCAACATTGATCTGCGGCGGCGGACGGCCTGCGGGGCTGGACAGGGGCTTCTTCGCCGACCTGACATTGTTCGACAATGTCACCAACGACATGGCCATCGCGCAGGATGAAATCTTCGGCCCTGTCGGCTGCATCATCGGGTTCGATACCGACAAGGAAGCCGTGCAAATCGCCAATGACTCGCGCTACGGGTTGGCCGGCTGCATCGAAACCGCCGACGCCGCGACTGGTTATGCAATGGCCCTGAAAATCCGCACCGGCAGCGTCGCACTCAACGGCGGAACCGGCACAATGAGCTTCGCACCGATTGGCGGCTATAAACGCTCAGGCATCGGCCGCGAGTATGGCCCCAACTGGCTGCGCGAATATCAGCATGAGAAATCGGTGTTTTACCCGATTGGGTGAGGGCGATGCTAGTGACTGTCCCAAACCCGGAGTTGTTCCGCGGACCGTGGACTGTCCTCTGGAATTAGCGCACTGGCTTTTAGGGATAGTCCCTAACACCCCCAGATGCGCTCTGCCTCGCCGAGTGCTCAAGCGTCTTGATGACTTGGCACGCGCGTCCGGGAAAGCCGGGCCGGTTATATTTCGGGCATGGCGTTGGCGGAACGGCAGCGCACGGCTTGATCCCCTACAAGCCCTTCGCCACCCCAAGCACTCCCTTCGCAAAGCACTCCATCGCTGCCTCGCGCTGATCTGGCCCGCCGATCCCCCAGGCTAGATCGACCACGCCGACACCGCAATCGCGGATGGCTTCCATTTTGCCTTTCAGTGTCTCTGGCCCGCCGACGAAATAGGGTTCCAGTACCAATGGCACCACCGGCGGCCCGCCCAAGGTCTTTTGCTGGACGTGCGCTTGCTCGGCCATTTTTGCACCAAAGAATGCGCCCATATCGTCAAGCGCCTTGGCATCGCTTTCCGCCGCATAAGCGATGCCGCGATAGATAACATGTTCCGGCCCCGGCTGCCATCCGGCCTTGGTGGCTTCGGCGTGGTACAGCTTCACCCAGTTTCGCACGACCTCGGGTGGGGCGAAGGAGAAGGCGATGCCCATGCGGCGCGCGGCGGCAAAGCAGACGGATTCATCGCTATTGCCCGATCCAAAAATCGGCGGGTGCGGGATCTGTACCGTCTTTGGCCAGACCGAGACGGTGCCGAAATGATATTGTTCGCCGTCCCAAGCAAAGGGCTGATCCGATGTCCATGCCTTGACTATCAGGTCAATGCCCTCTTGCGTCATCGCGCGGGTTGCGGCGGCATCGGTATCATAGGTTTGGTGTTCATTGGGCGTGCCGCGCAGGAACAATACGATCAAGCGCCCGCCGCTCAGCATGTCGACCATCGCCAGTTCCTCGGCAAGGCGGACGGGGTTGGACAACGGCACCAGCGGCCCGAGCAAAGCGATCTTGGCGCGGCTTGTCACCTGCGCCAGCGCGCCCGCCATCACGCACGGGTTGGGCGTCATGATATAGGGCGCGTAATGATGTTCAGAGACGCTGACCCAGTCAAACCCGAGCGCATCGGCCTTTGTAGCCATTTTCAGGCTGTGGTTGAACGACGCCTGCGCGACGTCGCGGTGGCAGTACGACGGCTCGGCTGGCCAAATCTCAAGCCCCGGGGCAACCCCGTCATAACCGACCATACACAGGCTTGAAATCAGCACGCGAAATCCCCTCGAAAGAACAAGTCGCAACAATCGTCTTCGCTAGCGGCAAAACGCCTATCCAAAGAAGGGCCAGCCCTGGCGCGCACGCCCTAAGTTACTGACAGCACCAAAAATAGGCGTGGGCCAAAATGTGGCGGAGAGCGGGATGAATGTCATGAAGAGCGGCGGCCACGCCCTTAGCGCGCAAGACGAACGGGCGATCAGCGCGCTGCTTGTCTCTTACGGATGCGCGATTGACCGGCGCGATTGGGAGAAATTGCGCGCGTGTTTTTCAGATGATTGCGAATGCGATTATGGCAGTTTTGGCAAATGGACCGGTCCTGCCGCAATTGTGCAATATATGAAGCAAGTGCACGCCGACGTCGGGCCGACGCTGCACCGGATAACCAATATCGAGACCGAAATGGTAGGCGGACAGGCGCATGCGCGGTCCTATGTCGACGCGCTGCTGATGCCGATCAATGACGGCGGCCCGGTGCATCACGGCATCGGTTATTATGATGATCAACTGATCCGCACCGGCGCAGGCTGGCGAATTGCGCGTCGGCAGTTCGTTCCGGTTTTTCTTGGTTAGGAACGGGTACATGGGAACGCTTAGCCGAAAAACAGCGGTTATTACTGGCGCATCTTCTGGCATTGGCGAGGCAACTGCGCGAAGGCTTGCGGGTGCGGGGGCCAGAGTGATGCTGGTGGCGCGGCGTTCAGAGCGGTTGGAAGCGCTGGCGAATGAGTTGGGTAACGGCGCGTGCTTTGTAATGCTTGATCTGGCACACCCCGACGCGGCGCAGGCTTTGCTCGATAAATCAGTGGCGCAACTCGGCGCTATCGACATATTGGTCAACAATGCGGGCATATTGCGCACCAGTCCTGTCGACACATTCGATCTGGAAGAATTGGAACCGTTGATAGCGATCAACTACTCCGCCGTGGTGCGCAACAGCATCCTGTTTGCGCGGCATATGAAGGCCAACGGCAGCGGTCAAATCGTCAACCTATCGAGCATCGGTGCAAGCATCACCTCCGCCGGAACTGGGGTCTACGGAGGACTAAAACGCGCGCTGGATGCTTTCACCGAGGTATTGCGGATCGAACTAGCCGGCAGCGGTGTGCGCGTCGGACTGGTAGCACCGGGGACCACCACGACCGAAATTTTCGATGATATGAAAGCGCATGGTCAAGCTGGCTGGGACGAATATATCCCGCCGATGGTCGGCGATGACATAGCCCGTGCTATCCTGTTCATGTGCGAGCAAACTGGCAACGCCAATGCGGCCCGGATGCATATCTACGCGACGTCCGAGGGGTTTTAGGGGTTCAGTCAAGCCGACTGTAGGACGAGATATCAAACGGCTCGAATGGCATTCCTGCCTGCGCCTTCAGCACCCATGCAGGATCCATTAACAACGCACGGCCCAGAGCGACGAGGTCAAATTCCTCAGCTGCAAACCGCCGCACGACATCACCGAGATTATCGATCGCCTGTGTCGGCTGAACAAAGCTTGCCGCAAGCTCTTTGTCGAAGCCAATCCCGCCCACGGTTATCGTTGGTTTACCGGACAGTTTGCGCACCCATCCGGCCAGCCCCATTTCGGAACCAGGAAAGGCGGGTAACGAAAACACGCGGGTGCTGACGTCGAATATGTCCACGCCTGCTGCTGCAAGTGCTTCGACTATCAAGCCCAGCTCTTCAGATGTCTTTGCCAGCATCGCATCATAATCCTGCAACTTCCATTGCGAAATGCGGAACAGGATCGGGAAATCGGGGCCGACTTCGGCGCGGATTGCTTTGACAAGCTCGGTCGCAAAACGCGTGCGGCGCAATATGTCCCCACCATACGCATCTGCGCGCGTATTGGTTCCTGCCCACAAAAAACTGTCGATAAGATAGCCATGCCCGCCATGTAGCGCGATGCCATCGAAGCCCGCAGCCTTCGCATTGACGGCGCTGCGTACGAACGCCGCGATGATGTCGGCGATCTCGAATTCGCTCATGTCATTAGGGCGCATGGATTTGGCATCAGGGAACGGCGGTGTGCCTTCAGTCCGCAATTCGCCCATATGCCAGAGTTGCGGGATGATTTTGCCGCCTGCGCGGTGAACGCTGTCCACCACCCTGCGCCAGCCTACCAAGGCCGCATCGCCGTGCAGAATTGGGATATTTTCTTCGCCCATCGACCCATGGCCGATCGCGGAAGGATGATCTACCCCAACGCCCTCGGTAATAATCAGTCCAACCTTGGCTGTAGCCCGCCGGGCGTAATAAGCCGCGACATCATCACCCGGAACGCCATCTGGGGAAAATTGACGCGTCATCGGCGACATTACAAACCGGTTCGAGAGCGTTAGCTGCCCACAGGAAAAATCCTTGAAAAGCGGCGCAAGGTCCTCCCGCATCAAACCGCAACCAGCTTCAATGCTGATTGTGGGCAGGCGTCGGCACCTTCTTTTGCGAGCTCTTCCATGCCACCGGGGACGATCTCGTCATCGACATAGACCATGCCGTTTTCATCGAGCTTGAAGACGTCGGGGCAGATTTCTGCGCAAACGCCATAACCGCAACATGCCGGCTTGTTGATCACCACTTTGAATTTGCCCTGGTTCGACATTCCTATCTCCTACGATTCTGTTTTTTATATATTACATCTTGAACAGATTTCATTCAATATGTATAACTCCGCTCAACGCCAAATAATATGTGCGATTAGGAGATGACGCCATGCTTCAGAAATCTAGCCTTACGCTTAGCGACGGAACTACCCTCGACGATCTTATAATGCGTGACTCGAACGAGGTGTCGTTACGCGTGATGACGGATAAAGAGCTTTACGACATCGAGATGGAGCGAATTTTTGCAAAAACGTGGCTGCTGCTCGGCCACGAAAGTGAAATTCCCAATTCCGGCGATTTCATTGTTCGCGACATGGCCGAAGACAATGTCATCATTGCACGCGACCGGGAAGGTGGTGTCAACGTCTCGCTCAACGTCTGCCCGCACCGCGGAATGCGCGTTTGTTTGGGCGAAGCAGGCAATAAGCCTATCCACCAATGCATCTATCACGGATGGGCGTTCAAGCCGAATGGTGATTTTATAGGTGCGCCGGTCGAGCGCGAAAAAATGCACGGCAATGACGTTGATAAGGCGACACTCGGACTCAAGAAAGCCCGCGTTGCGCTATATGGCGGGATGATTTTTGCGACTTGGAATTTGGATGGCCCGTCGTTTGACGAATATCTGGGCGACATGAAATATTATCTCGATCAGCTATTTTGTCGCACCGATAACGGCCTCGAACTGCTCGGCCCACCGCAACGTTTCGTCATTCCTTGCAATTGGAAAGTGCCTGGCGAACAATCCGGTTCGGATGGCTTTCACACACTGACTCTTCACCGCTCGCTAATGGAGGGCGGTATCATGGGCGGCACGGCGGAGTCGATCTATGATCAGGCTCCCGGCATGTACGGTGTTGATGTGTCTTGCGAACAGGGCCACTCGCTGCGCTGCCTAGAGGCAGAGAAAACCTTCAAAATGTTCGCCGACATTTCGTTTGAAGGCAAGTCAACTGTCGAACGGCTCAATTTGCTGACACCTCCTGGGATTACCAAGGAAATGATCCCGCAGCTGTTCAATAATCTTTCCGAAGATCAAGTTGAACAGCTCGCAACCATTCCGCCGCAAGTGGGTGGTATGTTCCCCAATATTTTGATTGCCTTTATCTTTGCGCCACGCATGGACGGCGGATCGTCAGGTGCACTTGCGCTACACACTTATGTGCCGAAGGGCCCGGACAAAGTCGAGTTTGTAAACTTCATCTTTGCCGAAAAAGATGCGCCCGAGCAGATGAAGCGAGACATGCTACAAAATTCGATTCAATCGACCGGTACATCGGGTACTATTGAACAGGATGATGCCGACGTCTGGCCTGTTATCATGCGCAATGCACGCGGCGGTGTTAGTAAGCATATGACGCTGAAATACAAGGCGCTGCATGGGCATGAACGGCCCGAAGGCTGGAAGGGTGGAGGCTTGCTGTACCCCGGTTTTACCAAAGACGATACGCAGTGGAACTGGTGGCTCGCATATCACAAGCTGATGAGCGAAGCGTGAAGGGAGGATCGAAGTAATGACCTGGAAAACAAAATCAACGGCATCGCCAGATTCCACCACGATCCTTCGTGGCCTTGCGTCACGCTCGCGTGTGCTTTTGGGCTCGTCGGTTTATAATGCGCTGCTTGAGACATTATATGATGAGGCTGCAGCTCTTGATGAACGGCGTTTCGATGATTGGACTGCGATGCTTGACGCTGAGCTTATCTACACCGCGCCCATCCGCCTAACCCGCACCGGCCCAAATCGTGACCGCGATGTTATGCGTACGATGTTTCATTTCGACGAAGATTACGGGTCGATCATGATGCGGACGGGGCGTTTGCAAAAGAGTGCATGGGCGGAAGATCCGCCTTCCCGCTGCCGCCGTTTCGTTAGCAATGTCCGAATTGGTGAACTTGAAACCGCAGGGGAATATGAAGTCGTCAGCTATCTCTTCTTAGAACGTAGCCGCGGAGACAATCCGGAAAATGAACGGCTGACTGCTGAGCGTCGTGACGTTTGGCGCGACGTAGATGGAGCCTACAAATTGGTAAAGCGTGAAGTCATTGTCGATCAGTCTGTTCTGGGTATGTCTAACCTCGCGGTCTTTCTTTAAGCTTTATGGGAAAAACCGCCCCACCCTCGATTGTGGTTGTCGGCAGCGGATTAGCCGGGTTCGGTGTGCTGCGCGAATTGCGCAGACTATCGCCCGACGCCAAGCTGACGATGGTAACGCTTGAGAACGGCCATTTCTATTCAAAGCCAGCACTGTCGACTGCTTTGGCCAAGGGCAACACCTCGGAAACTTTAGTGACTTCAAGCGCCGAAAAGATGATCGCCCAGTTGAAGCTCGACGCGCGTATCGGTCGGGAGGCGGAATCGATTGACCGGGCGGGTAAGGCACTCTGTACGACAGGCGGCCCGATCCCCTATGACAGGCTGATTCTTGCGATGGGCGCGGCTGCTTACCGACCCGCAATCGAAGGCGACGCCGCGCACCGGGCTATTTCGGTGAACCAGCTGGATCATTACGCGTATTTCCGTGAGCAGCTTCCTGATCAAGCTCGCGTATTGATAATGGGTTCGGGCCTTGTTGGAACAGAGTTCGCAAATGACCTGATTACGAACCATTATCAGGTCGTAGTTGTTGATATCTTAACCTTGCCCCTCGCGCAGTTAGTTCCGCCCGCTGTAGGGGAAAGCGTTCGCGACGCGCTGGCAAGCGAAGGCGTCGAATGGCATCTGGACCGCAAAGTAGTAGCGATCAATTATGTCGGCGATAGGGCAGGCTATGTCGCAACGCTGGATGATGGCAGCAACATCGAAGCCGATCTCGTACTTTCGGCGGTTGGCCTTCGTCCCAATGTTGCGCTGGCGCAAGAGGCCGGAATTGACATCGGCATTGGTATCAAGGTCAACCAATATGGCCAGACAAGCGACCCCGATGTTTACGCAATCGGCGATTGTGCAGAATATCAGCACGGCATTTCCGCTTATGTCACTCCGATCATGGCGGCGGCACGCGGGATTGCGCAAAGTGCGCTCGGCACACCGACTGAAATTCGCTTTCCGCCTTTGGCCGTTCAAGTAAAAACAACTTTGCTGCCGGTCAACTTGCTGCCCCCCGCGCGCAATTGTGTCGGCGAATGGCACAGTGTGGAAAGTGATGTAGACGGCGACAAACATCTATTCATCGACGATCGAGGTTTTGTTCGCGGCTATGTTCTGACCCGCCAAAAAACCGAACAGCGTGTGGAAATGGATACAAAAGTGGGGGAACTGGCATGAACAAATTGCTCGAAGGAAAAGTCGCAATAGTCACAGGTGGCGCAAAAGGTCTAGGTTATGGTATTTCGCGCGCGCTTGCATCTGAAGGCGCTTCAGTGCTGATCAGCGGACGCGACGGAGCAACTGCGGAAGCCGTTGCCGCCGAAATAGAGCGTGACTTTGGTTCTAAAGCCATAGGCCTCGCAGGTGACATGGGCGTCAAGGACGACGTTCTGTCAATGGTTCAGGCGGCGGTCGACAGTTTTGGCGGCCTCGATATCCTCGTCAATAACGCTTCGCTGCTCTCCGCTGGTGTTCTTCTTGAGGACAAGACCGATGAGATGTTACGCCGGACTCTGGAGATCGGCGTTTGGGGCAATTGGTGGGCGATGCAGGCGGCGTTCCCACATATGAAAAAGCGCGGCGGGGGATCAGTCATAAATTTCAGCTCGATTGATGCCCAGACCGGCGCATGGCTGCATAGTGACTACAATATTAACAAGCTTGGTATTGAGGGACTGACCCGCAGTGCAGCGGTTGAGTGGGGGCGTTTCAACATCCGTGTTAACGCGATTGCCCCGACCGGACTTGGACAGGTGTTTGCCCAGCTTGTGAGAGATGTTCCCGGGTTTATGGAAACTGTTGTGGCTTCCAATCCTCTTAAACGCGCAGGCGACCCCGAAAAGGACATCGGTCCAGTAGTCGTCTTCCTCGCATCAGAAATGTCTCGGTTTGTTACCGGCGAAATGATCAACGTCGATGGCGGACAAAATCTGCCCGGTTATGTGAGTATTCCACATAATCTCGAAGAACTGGAAAAGGGTGGCACATGAGACTGGTCGCCGCCGAAGCATATCCTGAACCCTGGCCCACAATAGCGCATGATGTCGATCTTTCTCCCAGCGTCATTAAGATCCTTAGCGGCGCGATCGATGTGATCGCCAACCGGGGGGCGCGACGGCTATCGATGAGCGATATCATCGACACAAGCGGCGTTTCACGTGGCACGCTGTACAGATATTTCTCAAATAAAGACGAAGTGCTAGCGGCGGTCAGCGAGTTTGTGTGCACTGGTTTTGAGAACGGTATCCGTGACGCAGGGCAAGGCATCGCCGACCCTATCGAGCGCTTCAAAGCAGTAATGCAATTCTACGCACGCTACACTAGCGAAAACTCGCCAGATCGGGTTTTTGAAGTAGAGCCCGGCTTTCACTTAGCCTTTTTCCGCAGTCGGTTCGGGCGCTACAAAATCGCAGTGCGCGATGCGCTCGATCCGGTGTTCGATTATCTTGAAAAATTGGTCGGCGGAGCATTCAACCGTGATGCCTTTGTCGAAACCCTGGTCAGGATGCAGCTCAGCACCTTGCTCGTGCCCGCCAGCGATGAGTGGCTGCAAGTGTGGAACGATACCGCCGAAAATGTGCAGAAATGGGCGCTAAAAATCGCGCAAGAACAGAAAGACATAGGAAAGGACTGAATATGGCTACCGTTGCAAACTTGAGAACAGAAGACCTTACAACCTTTGCCGATCGCGCCACAGCCGACGCGATGATTGCCAAGGCGAAAGAACTCCGCCCGCTATTTCAGGCCGAAGCCGCCGCTGGCGAGAAACTTCGCGCGCCGACTAAGACGGCGGAGAAAGCATTGTTCGACAACAATATCCTATCCGCTTTGTTACCGAGGCGCCTCGGTGGCGTCGGTCTTTCTTTGACCGATTTTTGTAGAATGCAGATCGAAATCGCCAAAGGCGATCCGTCTATAAGCTGGGTGGCGCAAATCATTAATGGAACCAGCTGGGTCGCGAGCCTCGCGCCAGACAGCGTCCAGGATGTCGTCTTTGCAAATGGCCCGGCAACCGTTTGCGGTGCTTATAACCCACCCGGTAAGGCCCGTAAAGTTGACGGCGGCTGGATCATCAACGGTTCCTGGCCCTACACCTCTGGCTCTCGCCAGTCCACTTGGGCTCAGCAGGGCGTTGTGCTGGAAGGTTATGACGGCCCGGTCGTTCCCGGTATCAGCATGTGCTATATTCCTTTCAAGGATCTCACAATCAAGGACGCTTGGTATGTCACCGGAATGCAGGGCACGGGATCGGATATCAGCGTCGCGACCGACGTGTTCATCCCCGAAGGTCAGATGGTGTTAATGAACGAGCGCGCGGGCCAGATTGACCGAACCAAGCGACATTTTGGTGCCCCGTCGGACGTTCTGCCCGTGGTTCCGGTTGTGCGGACCACCGGCATCGCGCAGTTGATCGGCGCGGTTGAAGCCATGCTGGAAATCGTAACTGCAGAATCTGGCAAGCCTGTTCTCACTACTCTCATTGGCCCGCGCACCGGCTCGGGAGCATATATGCGTGATCTGGGTGAGGCAGCCGCCATGCTCGATACCGCCAAGCTGGTCCTGTTCCATCTTGTGGGCGAATTGGACAAAGTCGCGCTGACCGGTGCCGAGCTGACAATCGCAGACAAAGCCCGACATCGTGCACAATGTGCCCAGATGATCAAGATGATCCACAGCGCATCGGAATCGCTGATGTTTCAGACAGGGTCGTCAGGCTTCATGCTTGATAAGCCCATCAGCCGCTATTGGAGGGATGTCTCAATGGCCCTGCGCCACATCCAGAATATCCCAACGATTGGTTATGAGATCTATGGCCGCGATATCGCAGGGGGCGACAAGATTTCGCCACCTGGCGCTTACTGATTTTGAATATCGGCCCGGCGCCCCAAGGGGGTGCTGGGCCCATAGCCTGCCCTGCAACGGCATTTGGTACGTCCCGGGAACAACTAATTCACGGCCTGCTCTTTTCCCAGGCGGATAGTTGAATCCCGATTAAATCGACCATATCCTGCTGTACGATGTTGATATCAAGCAGATGCAAACCCCAGTCTTTGGCGATCATGGGACCAAATTTTAGGTCGCCGCCCGGGTCAAGGACCCGTCCATTTGGAAGCCCCAGGCTAAGCCTTACGGCGAGATAATTTGCGCCATTTGCGGAAACGCACTGCCCTGAATACAGTCCGGGCACGCTTACGTGGCCGGTTGTGATCAGCTTCTGGTCACTCGTCCACGATGTCGGAGACACTGCCATGTCAGCGCCGACACTCTCCCTTGGAAGCACAGCTTGCAAAGGAGCATTGCCGCCACTCAGTTTAGCCGGATTGGTGCAAGCGACTTCGCGGTCCGCAATGTCAGTACGTCCAAATCTTGCGTTTATAGGCGGAACAGCAGCCTCCCTAAATGTTACCCACGCCAGAACACAGCCAGTTTGATCCGACTTGCGGCACAGCGGTGTAGATTTAAAGTCACCACCCAGCTCTTTACCCTTCGCAACCAGCACATTCGTTCCTGCCAGCATCGCCGAGAGCATTAATTTCTGAGTTGGCTTGCCATCGATTTCTTCCGCAACGAGCCGTTTTAGCAATCCCGCGCCCTGACTATGACCGAGGAGCACAAACGGCCGCCCCTGGTTATCGGTCGCAAGATAATGCCGCCAAGCATCCCGAACATCGTTATAATTAAGTTCGCGGTCGGTCGAAATTGGCTTTCCCATCAGTAATGCGCGTAGTGCCGAGATCGTCACCGAGCGATAGATCGGCGCAAAGGTCCGGCATGTTTCACCGAATCGGGCAAATTGCGTCTCGATGACCCTGCGTTCCTCATCATTGGCAACCATGTCGCTATTACCCCCCTCATCGGAAGATAAGGTGGGATAGACAAAGAAGCAGTCAGCTTTGGGATTTCTAGCCTTTGTCGATTTGCGGACGGCGATGGTTCCGTCCGCTGCGATCGCGGTGATGTCGGTATTGACCGTGCACGCATCCCGGCGACCGGGTCGGCATAGCCAGTTTTGCGCAAGACTATAGTCATTCGGAATCGGATTCGTGGCTGCTGCCGCCGCAATAAGCAACGTCGTAATCATAGCGTTATCCTCTCACCGAAATTTCAATAAGAATGCCTTCCATCAAAGGCATTTGCAAGGGGGCATGAATGTCACAGAGTGACCTAGGTGATACCAAAACGCTATTGTGTGAATCGGCCATCCGATCAATCAATCACACATGCCTCGTCGAAAGTAAGGCGTGGATTACGCGAATGTTGCCCGGCTTTTGCACCATAACCAAGGTTGCAGATAAAATTTACCTTCCAGCGGCCATCAGGGAAAAATTCTGCATTAATTTTCTCGGATTCAAAACCAGACATTGGTCCGCAATCCAGCCCGAGCGCGCGGGCGGCGATAATCATATAGGCGCCTTGCATTGGTACATTCCGCGCGATCAGATCTTTCGCTGATGCTTCGTTATTTTGAAACAAAGCTTTGAAATCGCGCGCTGGGTATAATTGCGGCATAAATTCGTAAAAGCGCGTGTCGCCCGCGATAATTGCCGTCACTGGAGCCGACTTCACCTTTTCGATATTGCCCGCGTTCACGCACGGTAACAGCCGGGCTTTTGCTAATGGCGAAGTCACAAACACAAACCGCGCTGGACAGCTATTGGCGGAGGTTGGTCCCCATTTTAGACTATCATATAGGATCCGCAACAGCTCGGGGGAAACCGCTCGATCTTCAAAATCACCGAAAGTCCGTGCATCTTTGAACAGGCCGGAAAGCTCCAATGGTTTACCAAACTAGGGGAAGCGTTACCGGCTGCAATATGCCGCCAGTGTGAGTTTGAACAACCGCGTCGTCGGCGATGCGGAACTCGGGTATCGTAGCAAGAAATTCTTCAAGCGCGATCCGCATTTCACGGCGCGCCAAGTGCATGCCCACGCACAGATGCGGGCCATAGCCAAAGCTCATATAACGCGATTTGCGGTCCAATATCACCTGATCGGCATTGTCATAAGCTTCCGGATCGCGCCCGGCGAGGCTGGTGGGCATCGCGATTTTGTCACCCGGTTGGAAAGTAACGCCGGCGACCGTCACCGGCTTTGCACACGTCCGGAATGTCGTCACGGCGGGATAAGCGCGCATCAACTCTTCTATCGCATCGGGGATCATCGATGGGTTGTTGCGTAGTGTATTTTGATGATTGGGATGTTCGGCAAGATGACGGAACTGCCACGCGATGTTGGTTGATACGGTATCCATACCGCCGATAAACAGGTTGAAAGTGAAGCCAACCAATTCATCATTGGTCAGCGCACGACCGTCGATTTCGGCGGTGACGCCGTAGCTGATAAGGTCGTCGCGTGGATTGGCCTTGCGGTCGGCAATCTCGCCACGTAGATAATCTACGACCTTGCGCGTGCTCGCGGCGATGACGCCCAGGTCGTTGGTGTGCAGCAGCCCCATTTCCCATTCGAGAAATTCAGCCGTCATTTCAAGCGGAAGCCCCATCAGTTCAAGGAACACTTTGATCGGGAATTCAAAAGCAAAGTCAGCCATGAATTCGCAACTGCCCTTCGCCTTAATCGCGGCGCAATATTCACGGGCATATTGCCGGATTTTCTCGTCCAGCACGTTGATTTTTTTGGGCGTAAAAATGGGGTTAACGAACTTACGGTACAGTGCATGCATCGGCGGGTCAGTTTCGGCAGGAAGCGAGCTCCACGTCTCACCCACCAGCAACGCAAAGGGCGCAAAATCCTTGTTGGAAAAACTGTCAGTATCGTAATAAATTGTCTGCAAATCCTCAACTCGCCGGACAATCCAAGCGGGCGTCCCACCTGGATACGCATCAAGAGAATAGAAGATCGGTGGCATCGTGCGGTGAATATCGGGAATGATCCGGTCAAACGGATTTTCATCTATAGTGCCGCCCATTTTGATCGGATAGTCGCGAACCAGATCGTTGGGTACGTGGGCTGGAGCTTCGGTAACCTGAACGCCAAGCATGGCCATTTTCTCCCAATACAATGGAGGACACTTATGCAATACCAACGGCATCGCTACCTACCAAGGGACAGGATTTTAGCTCGCTTACCCTCAGGCAAAATGCAATCTACGGTATTTACCGCGGAAATATAGCAAAGGATCACGCCGGGGCTCAAACATAGCCTTAAGCACGCGACCGACAAGGATAAAGTGGTCGCCACCGTCGTGCAAAGCATCGCGTTCACATTCAAAGCTGCTCAGAGACCCTGTGAGGACCGGCGTACCGAACTCGCCGACTTCCCATGGTGTGTTGGCGAACCGGTCTTCACCTTTGCCGGCAAAACGGTTCGACGTTGGTTGCTGACCAATCTGCAACACATTGACAGCAAAGTGGTCTGCGTTCCGCATGATTGGGGCGCTGCCAGCGGCGTTTGCGATGCAAACAAGCAACAATGGCGGATCGAGTGATACGCTGGTGAAACTGTTAGCGGTCAATCCAATGGGTTTACCCATCGGATCCATCGCAGTGATGACAGTAATCCCGGTGGCAAAACAACCCAAAGCGTCGCGAAACGTTCGTGCGTCTGAACCTTTACGAAATTCTGGTACAAAGCGCGGCTGTTTGCGTTCAAGAAAATCTAGCAGCAAACCATTAAAGCTATCCACACGCTCGGCGGTAACAAGAAGACCGCTATCTTCGACCTCGACAGATTCGGCATCGGACAACTGGCTAACGAAGGCCGCTGCCTGCTCGCTATTTGCAAGTTCACTGAGCGCGCCACGCACGAACAAAACCGGGATGTTGATTTGCGGAGCCGCCAGCGCGATCCGATCGGTCACCCCAGTCATCTCGAACTGGTCAAAAATCCGCACATCAAATTCTGGGTTGCCAAGACTTGACGTCACTGACTCACGAAGCTTTTCCGACGCTGCTTTGGCCATCGCAACATCATCTGTCGCTGGCAGATCAACAAGCACGAGCCCAGCGGCCAGCGTTGCAGCCTCGTCTGCCAACGCGATTGTTGCGATCCATCCGCCCAGCATGGCGGCAACGACAACCGGCCTTGTGCGCATCTGCGACAGAACTGCGCGCAAATCTTCGACGTAGGCGTCAAAGTCATAACGTCCATCTTCTGGCCATTCGCTGCCGCCATGCCCACGCAAATCGAGATTGATGACATGGCGACCGGCTTGGTGCAGCGCGTCGGCAACATCCGCCCAAACTTTTCGCGTCTGCCCCCCACCATGAAGCAATAAGATCGAAGGATCATCTGCCGACCCAATATCATCAGCTTCGATACGAATACCTGCGAACCCCTTGAATTCACGCATATAACTCATAACAATCGACTCCGTACCTACCCGCAACCTATATTTCCGACCGTTGCATAATGCCGATGTACACAGCCAGCGATCCAAGCAAAATTGGACTTTACGGCCGTCAAACGAACATACCTTATGACAGGTGCATGAGCGCGCTAGACTCAGCTTTAACAACAGAAATAGAGCAGGATATGAAAGCCAGATCATGAGCAACGTGAAACTCGATCCGCTTGACCAGATGGTCGCCGATTATTCACTGGTCACTAACGGATATTCAGGCAAAGCGCCAAACAACCCTTACCCCATGCTCGCCGAAAAACGCCTCAAATGTCCGGTGATGCACGGAGATATTCTACTGGAAAATATGATCCCCAGCATGGCCGATTATATGATGACCGGCCGGCCGACGATAAGCTTGTTTCGCTATAAGGATATTCATGCCGTCCTTGTGAATCCGAAAGACTGGTTGAGCTATATCGTCGGCGACGGCTTTGGTGCGGCTGTGGATAACATGCTGCTCACTGCAATGGATGGCGAAGAGCATGACAAATTCCGCGCTACGCTACAAAAACCCTTCATGCGGTCCGAAATCCGCAAGCTGGTAGAGACGATGATCCGTCCTGTAGCGGTAGATGAATTTGTCGACCGGTTGCGGCCCAACGGTAAAGCAGATCTTCTGCGGGAATTTGCATTGCCCTTCCCGATCCGCGCGATATACGCCTATTTCGGCTTCCCACATGAGGAAGAACTGCTCTCGAACCTCGCAAGCTGGGCTATTCAGGTCGTCGCTGCACCGCAGGCCGATCCAGAGGTAGCCAAAATCACTGTCCCGCAATCGATGGTGGCCGGGCAATCAATGTACGATACGTTGTTGCCCGTAGTGCAAGCCTACCGCGCACGCGGCGAGATGCGGGTAGATATTCTCGGTCATATGATGCAAGTCGAACATGAGGGTCAATGCTTCACCGATGAAGAGATTGCAGCCTTCATTCGGATGCTGCTGCTCGCCGCCGGGGAGACGACAACGCGTAGTATTGCCAATATGGTCGTGCAATTGCTCGAAAATCCCGATGTACTTGAAGAGGTACGTAATGATCGTACGTTGGTTCCCAAAGCCGTAATGGAAACCATGCGGCGCGATCCGACTGCAGGTGCAGTCGCGCGGATTGCGGCTAGAGACATGGAAATCAATGGAACGCCGGTCTCCAAGGGAACGGCAGTGGTCCTTTCGATTGCAGCGGCCAACCGCGACCCTGAAAGCTATGAAGACCCCGACCGGCTTTGGCTAAAACGACCAATGCGGCCGCTCCTTAGCTTTGGCTTTGGCCCTCATATGTGCATGGGAATGCATATGGCGCTGGCGGAGATGGAGGTTGCGCTTGATGCTATCCTCGACCTACCTAATCTCCGCTTTGATCCTGCTTTTGCACATCCCGAGATCAGGGGTCTAAATATGCGCGGACCGGATGCCTTGCATGTGCTTTGGGATGTATAGGGCCGCTCTGCATCGCATAACTTTATCGGGTTAACATAGCCTGCGTCACATTTATCCTACTGAACCACACTCTCCGCGGGCACGATGTACAAACAGTTGTTTGGCAGTTCCGCTGCGATCTTCACAAAAATGACTAATTCAGATGTGGCCGCGGTGGAACCAACGACACCTGGGGTTAACTGCTACTGAGACAAGAAAATGGTCCCTGCCCGTGCACTGGTGCCACGGAGCCAGTTGACGACAATTGGATCGTTTATACTGACAGCAAAGTGGTTCCGTCCATCTCCGTCCTCCGGTTCTACTGCGCTCCACCTTCGCCCAGCACTGGCCAAGGAGGCGATTATGCAATAACAATCGCGGCGCCCTCCTGATTGCGGGCCGGTCAATTCCATCAGAGTTCTCAACCTAAATTCAAATCATTTGATAATTATCGAAGGCAGCCTGGCAATCGTCAAATTGAAATGCAAGCGCACTATTTTTGAAAAAGCGTTAATAGCGAAACTTCCCACGGCGTAGTTCAACATTAAGCTCAAAAAGCCCCGCCGGTTTGGGAGGAGCTTAGATTTTGACGGAATGGTGCCTTACAACTTGCCGACCAACTCAGGAACGACCGTAAACAGGTCACCAACGAGGCCAATGTCTGCGACTTGGAAGATCTGTGCGTCTTCGTCCTTGTTGATGGCGATGATGACCTTGGAGTCCTTCATGCCCGCAAGATGCTGGATCGCGCCGGAGATGCCTACTGCGATATAGACTTCAGGGGCAACGATCTTGCCGGTCTGGCCGACCTGATAGTCATTGGGGACATAGCCCGCATCGACAGCAGCGCGGCTTGCGCCAACGCCTGCACCAAGCTTGTCAGCGAGGGGCAGGATGACGTCGCTGAACGTCGCCGAGTCCTTGAGCGCGCGGCCGCCGGATACGATGATCTTGGCCGATGTCAGTTCAGGGCGTTCCTGCTTGGCGATTTCCGCCGAGATGAATGTCGACGTTCCTGCATCGCCGCTGCCCGAGACAGCTTCGATGGTGGCTGAACCGCCGCTTTCTTCTGCCTTGGCAAAGGCCGTACCGCGCACGGTGATGACCTTCTTGGCATCGGACGGTTGAACCGTGGCAATTGCGTTACCGGCATAGATGGGGCGCGTGAACGTGTCCGCGCTTTCAACGCTGAGGATGTCCGAGATTTGCATGACATCCAACAAAGCCGCAACGCGCGGTGCGATGTTCTTGCTGTTCGATGTGGCTTGCGCCACTTTCAGACCGCGCATCATTTTTGGGCCAGTCAGTGGTTTTCTGCCGGTGTGCGTCTATCGCGCCTTGCGGCACCGGTCGGAACAGTAAAGAACATTATCCCAATCCTTCGCCCATTTCTTACGCCAGGCGAACGGCTTTGCACAGGCCGCACATATTTTTGATGGAAGGTCAGATTTTTTGACCATTTTGGGCATTTGCTATCCAGATCGCTAAGGGGCGGTAAAAAAGTTCGTTACATTTTTATCGCATATGCGACTATATTTTTGCGAATGACACTAAGCAATTGCTGCGCAGCATTTGTCTCGTTAATACCTCTAAATGCTTAACGGCGGCTCGGGGGGGTGCTGGAGGCAATTTGAAATCTCATCCCCGATAAGAACCCTGGTAAAACAGGATAGAATGAACAACAGGAGAGTGAATATGAAACTGGGAAATCATCTGCTGAAGGCGGCCATGCTGTCGACGATCAGCATCGCTTCGCTGAGCGCTGGTTCAGCTGCCTTTGCACAAGACAACGCGCCACAAGCCAGCGACGACGTTGATGAAGAGGTCATCATCGTGACTGCAACGAAGCGCGAGCAGACACTTCAAGAAGTGCCAATTTCGGTTTCGGTCACAAGCGGAGAAGCAATTGCGCGTTCGCAAGTTCGCGACCTAATCGACTTGCAAACACTTGTGCCATCGCTCAGGGTTTCACAGCTTCAAACTTCGGCAAACACCAATTTCATCATTCGCGGCTTCGGCAACGGGGCTAACAACGCAGGTATCGAACCATCGGTGGGTGTTTTCATTGACGGCGTGTATCGTTCGCGGTCGGCAGCACAAATTGGTGATTTGGCCAATATTAGCCGGGTTGAAGTGCTGCGCGGTCCGCAATCAACGCTATTTGGCAAAAACGCATCCGCTGGTATCATCAACATTGTAACTAAAGCGCCCCAGTATGAATTCGGCGGTGGAGCCGAAGTATCTTACGGCAATTATAACGCGATTGTGGCTCGTGCCAATTTAACTGGGCCGATCGCCGAAAACGTTGCCTTTGCGGTGGAAGGAAATTACAACAAACGCGATGGGTACATGAACGCCGTCAATCTCGGAACAAACCCCAACAACCGCAACCGCTGGGGCGTTCGAGGCCAATTGCTCATAGAACCAAACGATGCGCTGAAGTTCCGCGTAATTGCAGATTACGACAAGCTTGATGAGGAATGCTGTGGCGTAGTCAATGTTATCAATGGTGCCACGGGTGGCATTATCAAAGCCATCGGTGGCAATATAAATGGCGACCAGCCTTTTTCATACGATACCTTCCAGAATCTCGACTCAACGAATAAAATTAAAAATTATGGCTTTTCCGGTCAAGCCGATCTGGAATTAAGTGATACGTTGTCACTGACGAGCATCACTGCATATAGGGGTGTTGACAGTCTTACCAATCAGGATTCTGATTTCACCAGTGCCGACCTATTAAGAAAAAATACCTCGGACACTGGAATAAAGACATTTACTCAAGAACTTCGATTGGCATCAAATTTTGATGGCCCTATTAACTTCTTGCTGGGCGGGTATTATTTCGACGAGAAAATCGACATCGCTAACGATATTGAATATGGCGCTCAATTCCGCGCTTATGGCAATGCGCTCATTCAAGGCGCTTCTTCTGGCGCACTGAGCTATGCGACTTTAGAAGGAGCGTTTGGCACGTTTGAAGGAAACGCTGCCAAATATGCAGGTCAATTCGGAGCTGCTGGACAAGGCTTGGACGAGGCTTTCACCTTGAAAGATACAGCATATTCGATTTTTGGCACAGTCGATTTCGAGGTTACTGACCGATTGACACTGACTGGTGGCTTTAACTACACCAAGGACAAGAAACGCTTCAGCGGCAATGTCGTTTCGACTGATGTTTTTTCCGGCATCAACTTCGATGCGCCAGCTTATGCAGGTTTCCGGCAGACACTCTTATATCAGGGTGCTTTGGCAAAGGGGGTTGGAACAGCTCTCGGGTTACCTGGCAACGCTAGCGCTGCTCAGATAACGGCATTTGCAACAAACCCGACCACTAACCCAACATATAACGCCATAAATGCAGGGGCGACGTCATTTGCAGCGACCAACGCCAACGTTCCCGCGGCAAATCCGCTCAATGGCTTAAAGCCGTTACAATTTCTTCCGCCATTCTTGAATTTTCCGAATGCGGTCGAAAATGGTAAGACGGATGACGGTGACCTGTCATACAGCGTCCGTCTGGCGTATGAGATCAGTGACAATCTCAATGCTTATTTAAGCTATGCGACAGGCTTTAAAGCAAGTTCGATAAACACCTCGCGAGACAGCCGCCCAAGTTCAGCAGATCAAGCTGCTCTGACATCTGCCGGCCTGCTGCGCGTCAATCAAAGCTACGGTTCGCGGCTTGCCGGGCCAGAAGATGCAACCGTGTATGAATTTGGCTTAAAGGGCAAATTCGACGGCTTCGGCTTCAACCTCGCAATCTTTAAACAAGCATTGGAAGGGTTCCAAAGCAATGTTTTCCGCGGGACAGGCTTTGTTCTGGGGAATGCCGAAAAGCAGTCCACGAAGGGCGCTGAAATTGATGCGACAATCTCGCCCGCACAAGGGCTAGATTTCACGGTGGCTTATACATATCTCGACCCCCTATACGATAAATTTACCGGTGGGTCTGCATTTGGTCCTAATAAAACTACCATTACGACTAATCTAACTGGCCTAGTGCCAAGCGGCATTTCAAAGCACAGCGTTTCCGTCGGTGGAACGTACAAAATTGATGCTGGTAACGGTAATGCAATTATCCTGCATTCCGATTATCTTTGGAACAGTTCCTATCAGATCGCTAACGGCCTAGCAAACGAGGCAGCGCCAGAGTCCCTAAATGCTTCCGTTGCCTTCGCACTCGAAAATGGCTTGGAATTAAGCATATGGGGCCGCAACTTGACCGAGCCCAAATATAATACAGCGGTTTTCCCTTCAGTTGCTCAAGCTGGCAGCGTGTCGGGCTATCCTTCGCCACCAAGCTTTTATGGTGCATCGGTGAAGTACAAGTTCTAATATCCTGAATTCTTCAGGTAAAAAGGAGCCGGGGCAGCCATCGCTGCTCCGGCTTTTTCTTTAGCGGCGGCATAAGCGCGCGTATTATCTTGAAGTTGTTTGTGCCCTGCACGCCTTTGGCTCGGGAATGATGCAATGCCGTCACTTGTTATCCTGAAATAAATTCAGGATGACGAACGGGTTGTTTATGAGGCCCACGATTGCGGTGATCATAAGAATGACCGCTATTAAACTATCCCCTCGTCATCCCGAACTCGTTTCGGGATAACGCAATACTGTCGCCTGATATCTTTACCGGAAAAATGGTGCCCGAGGGCGGATTTGAACCACCGACACGCGGATTTTCAATCCGCTGCTCTACCCCTGAGCTACTCGGGCTACGCGGCGAAAACCGCGTGGGAGCGCAGCCTATAGAGAGGCGATGCGCCTCTTGGCAAGCGCAAAATCAGTCGCCGCCGTCGGAACCGATACTATCTTCATAATCGGCCAGCGGCCCCGGCACGCGATAGCCTTCGTCCAACCATTTCAACAGGTCGCGGTCCTTGCATCCCTGACTACAAAAAGGCTTGGATACCGCCACTACGGGCTTTCCACAGAGTGGACATACATTAGCTTTGCGCGACATGGACATGGCCATAGCCTGCGGCCTTTTCATCTGCAACCACGACCATATCCGCGCCCGCAAGACGGACAGCTGCCGCGCGCCATCCCGCCCATTGTTTGGACTGCAGTAACGTCGCAACCTCAGGCTGCGCTGTCACCGTCCGCGTGCCAAAGCCCTTTGACTGGGCCACTGCGCGCAACAGCCAATAGGCTTGTGTCTCGTCCGACAGCGCAGCGATACGCGTGCCAAACAGTTGGTCGAGTATCGATGGCCTTGGCCGCGCCCGCACGACTTGCATCATGCCATAGCCATTAATGGCCGTGCGCTCGAACGGACGCGGGTCCGCCAAGGACGCGGCATCAAAGGCTTCGGCAATTTGCGTGCGTTGGGCCTTGGACTCCATCGACACAAAATCGATCAGGACCATCGCGCCCACTTGGAAAAGACGCAGCAGGCGCGCAACTTCGGTCGCAGCGACCAGATTGATGGCGAACGCATCACCGATACCGTCAATGTCGAACACCAACCCAGCCTTAGTGCGCTGAAAGCTTGTGCTAACGTCGCCGAGTTGTGATTGGCCAGCAATGGCGACGTCAAAGCCATCGGCGATTGACGCGTTGATTGCAGATTGACCAAGAGACGCCACACGCGCGTCCCACAGGGCCTCTTTGCCGATCAGGGGTTCATCATGCGCGCTATCCCGCAATAATATCTCTGGTGGCTTAATACGCCCCGGCTCCGCTATGGCTTCGCGCGTCACTTCAAAAGATATGCGCGCGCCGTCCGGCTGGTTGATCTTGCTGCGTAACAAAAGCGTGCTTCCATCGTCGGCAACCACATAAGCGCCCGACGGCGTTTTGCGGTCAATACGGCCAATGCCACATTCACCCAAAGCCCATAAAGCGTCGCGCTGAATATGGATTTCAACGATATTTCCGTTTTCGACAACCGCCGCGCGGCGCTCGCCCGGCGCATCATCGCGATATATATCAGTCAAGCGGATAGCCCGAAGCGCGCAATAACGCGCGTGTCTCATATAAGGGCAGACCAATCACGCCGGAATGGCTGCCCGCCATCCAATCGATTAACGCCTCCGCCCTGCCCTGAATGGCATAGCCGCCAGCCTTGCCCAACCCTTCGCCGCTATCGATATAGCTTTCGATTTCGTCTGCCGACAGGCGTTTGAAACGCACGATGCTGTCGCAAATCCGGCTACGCATCCGACCATTTCCGTCAATGACGGCGACGGCGCTGAGAACATGATGGCGGCGGCCGCTGAGCAGGTTCAGAAAACCGCGTTGCATGTCGGCATCGGCAGCTTGCGGCAATATCCGGCGGCCAACGGCGACCGTAGTGTCGCCTGCGACCACAATCTCGCCAGCGTCGCGGAGCACGGCAACCGCCTTCTCCTGTGCCATGCGCAGCGCATAGACACGCGGGACCTCGCCCTTGCGGGGTGTCTCGTCGATATCGGGGGACGCGATGCGCGCAGGCGTGATACCCAACCGCCCGAGAAGATCTCGGCGACGCGGGCTTGATGAGGCCAATATGAGCATGGGGTTCAGACCCAAGGTCTGCCGCCCTTATTTAAAGCGGTACGTGATCCGGCCTTTGGTCAGATCATAAGGGGTCAGTTCGCACAGCACTTCGTCACCCACGAGAACGCGGATACGATTCTTGCGCATCTTTCCGGCGGTATGGCCCAAAACTTCATGGCCATTTTCAAGTTCGACACGGAACATAGCATTGGGCAGCAATTCACGCACTGTCCCACGCATTTCGAGTAATTCTTCTTTTGCCATTCGGCCCCTTAAATCTTTAAAAATTCAACGTTGCAGCGCCTGTAAACCTAATGTTGGAAAAAGGGAAGCGCTACAGTATAATCGCTTCATTGCGAGAAAAAGCGAAGCAGTTTAGACGCCCGGCCTTGAATTTCGCGTTATGCTTACAACTTAGCATCGATATAAACTGAGCTTCTCCCCATGCCAATTTCCCGTTTGAGTGCAATCTTGCTCGCGTCAACCGCTGTTCCCGTTGTGGCGTTGGATGACGTCCAAAACACGGGCAGCACCGTCGCCATTGCCGATGATGATGTCGAAGAAGCTTTAAAAGCCCCGCCTTCGCGCGAAATCGTCGTTACGGCGGAACGCATTAGGGGGTCTGTGGACACCGACGTCCCGCCCGTCGAGGAGTTGAACGAAGCAGACATCACGGCCTTGGGCGCGTCATCGCTGACGGACCTTGTCGCCGCGGTTGCACCGCAGGCCAATTCGGGGCGTGGACGCGGAGGTGGCATGCCGATCATCTTGCTGAATGGCCAGCGCGTATCCGGTTTCCGTGAGCTACGTGACTTGCCGCCCGAAGCCATTCGTCAGGTTCAGATTTTCCCAGAAGAAGTCGCGCTAAAATATGGTTTCCGTCCCGATCAACGGGTGATCAACTTCATCTTGAAGGACAATTTTGCCTCCTTCGCCACGGAATTTGAACATGCCCAGCCGCAAGATGGTGGCTTTGCCAATAATGAATTTGAAACGACGCTGACGCGTATTGGCAAAACCACAAGGTTTAACTTGGATGTTGAGCTGGAACGCTCGACGGCATTGACCGAGAGCGAACGCGACCTGATTTCTTCGGATAGTTCGGTATTGGCGCGTGGCGGCAATATCAGCGGCCTTGGACTCAATGGAGAGATATCGCCCGCCTTAAGCAGGCTTGCCGGAGGCAATGTGACCAAGGCTGGCGTCCCATTGGGCCTATCCAACCCAAATTTGGCACAATTTGTCGGCACGGCAAATCGCCTGAATGACGGGAATATCGGCGATGTCCGGACATTGCTGCCCCGCACCGAACGGCTTGAAATGAACGGCACATGGAGCCGGTCACTTGGTCCGCAAACAATATTGTCGTTGAACGCCAATTATGCGCTCAGGGGTAGCGAATCTTTGTTGGGTTTGCCCGGCGCAAGCTTCATCCTGCCCGGCAGCAGCCCGTTTTCACCCTTTGGCCAGGATGTCACACTCAGCCGCTATTTCGACACGCCACGCCCCCTTGAACGCGAAAGCGAAACACATGTGTTCCAGACGGGCAGCACGTTCAACCACGCGTTCGGCGGGTGGCGCTGGACATTGACGGGCAATTATGCCCGCACCGCAAATGACACACGCACCACGCGCAACGCGGATTTTACCGCATTGCGCGCTGCTGTGCTTGCAGGAACCATCAACCCGTTTGCTGGGGATTTCGGTGCGAATTTGCTATTCTTGGCGCCTGATCTCGCCAACAGCCTGAACCAGAATATGGACCTGCGCAGCACCTTTGCTGGAACAGTGCTCAAATTGCCCGCAGGCGATGTGCAAATCACATTGGCGTCGGGGCTTACCCGGCAAACTCTGGACAGCGAAACATGGCGTTCGGGGGTCACGACTGACATCTCCTTGCGCCGGAACATCATGAACCATTCGGTCAACGCCGAACTTCCGCTGACGAGCCGCGATTTCGGCCTTGGCTCCGCGATTGGCGAATGGTCGGTCAATGGCAATATCGGCTATAGCGACCTATCCGATTTCGGAAAGCTGTTGGAATATGGCGCTGGTCTGCGCTGGGCCCCTGCGCGCAACCTGACATTTCAGGCATCAATCACAGGTGACGAAAATGCGCCAGCCATTGGTCAGTTGGGCAACCCGACTTTGGTGACGCCCAATGTAGCAACCTATGATTTTACGCGCGGCGAAAGCCTGTTCATCAACGTCATTACGGGCGGAAACTCAACCTTGGTCGGCGAAAAACGCCGCGATGTCATATTGAACGCGAATTGGAATCCCGAATTCATCAAGGATTTCGCACTGCAATTCAGCTATTTCAAGAACAACAGCCGCAACACAACGGCCGCATTCCCCTTGCTGACGCCAGAGATTGAAGCCGCCTTTGCCAGCCGCGTCGTGCGTGATATCAATGGCCGCTTAGTCAGCATCGACCAACGTCCGGTGAATTTCGACCGTGAAACGTCACAGCGGATCCGCTGGGGCTTTAACGTGTCAGGCAATATCGGCGCGGTCACGCCCCCACGTGGACCAGCAAGTGGCCCTCCTCCTGCTGCCGCGTCAGGTGCGCCCGGCGCGCCTCGTGCTGCAGGCGGCGGCTTTGGTGGCGGTGGACGTTTTGGCGCGTCCAGCGGCGGTAGCCGTTTTGGCGCACCCAGCGGCGGCCAACCCAGCCGCTGGAACATCGCCTTATACCACAGCTACCGCATAGAAGACGAAATCCGTATCCGTCCGGGCGTGCCTGTGCTCGACCTGCTCAATGGTTCAGCCACCAGCAGCAATGGCGGCGCGTCACGGCATGAGGTCGAGCTTTCAGGCGGCCTGTTCCACAAGGGCTTTGGTTTCCGACTGCAAGGGACCTACAAAAGCGCCACAACTGCCAACGGCACCGGCCTTGTCGGCAGCAATGACCTGCGGTTTAGCGACATTGCCGCCATTAGCGGATTTCTGTTCATCAACATGGATCAGCAAGCGCGCGTCATAAAGGCCTTGCCGATGCTGAAAGGTAGCCGCATTTCGTTCCGGGTCGAAAATATTCTGAACGACATTGTCGATGTCCGCGACCAGAATGGCAACGTACCTTTGGGGTATCAGCCGGGCTACACAGACCCGCGCGGCCGGGTATTTGAATTGAGTTTCAGAAAGCGGTTCTAGACTATCGGGCCAGCGTATAAAAAACCCCGCCGGAATTGCTTCCAGCGGGGCCTTAAAGCTTAATTTTCTTTAGGCGTTACATGCCGCCATGGGCCAGTGCCGCCAAGAGGAGCAAGGCCACGATGTTCGTGATCTTGATCATTGGGTTCACGGCTGGGCCAGCAGTGTCCTTATATGGGTCACCCACAGTGTCGCCGGTTACAGCTGCCTTATGGGCCTCCGAACCTTTACCGCCATGGTGGCCATCTTCGATATATTTCTTGGCATTATCCCATGCGCCGCCACCCGAAGTCATCGAGATCGCAACGAACAGACCGCCGACAATCACACCGAGCAAAAGCGCGCCGAGAGCAGCGAAGCCCTGTGCCGGACCAGCCACCCAGCTGATCACGAAATACACAATGATTGGTGCCAGTACCGGCAGCAACGAAGGAATGATCATTTCGCGGATCGCTGCCTTAGTCACCAAATCAACGGTGCGGGCATAATCGGGCTTTGAAGTGCCATCCATGATCCCGGGATTGTTGGCGAATTGGTCACGAACGTCCTTCACCACTTCACCAGCAGCCTTGCCAACTGCAGTCATACCCATTGCTCCGAAGAGATATGGCAACAACGCACCCAGCAACAGACCGACGATGACATAAGGGTTCATCAGCGTGAAATCGACGCCACCTTCTGCAAGGCCGAGTTTCTCGGAGTAGAACGCCAAGTCAGCGGTATAAGCACCAAACAAAACGAGCGCCGCCAGAGCCGCTGAACCGATGGCATAGCCCTTGGTCACAGCCTTGGTAGTGTTACCCACAGCGTCGAGCGCATCGGTCTTTTCACGAACCGATTTGTCCATTTCAGACATTTCAGCGATACCGCCTGCGTTGTCGGTAACTGGACCATAAGCATCAAGCGCCACGACCATACCGGCCAAAGCCAGCATCGAGGTTGCAGCGAACGCAATACCGATAATGCCCGCCAACTGGAACGAAACGATGATACCGACACAGATGACCAAAGTTGGCAGTGCGGTTGATTCAAGACTGATCGCGAGACCCTGAATGACGTTGGTGCCGTGACCGGTTTCCGATGCCTTGGCAATCGAACGGACCGGACGATAGTTGGTGCTGGTATAATATTCGGTGATCCAGACCAAAAGCCCGGTGACGGCCAAGCCAACCATCATCGAATAGAATAATGCCCAACCCGTGAAACCGCCGGTGCTGTAAGTCACTACGGCATTCATATCGCCGCCGAGCGTCTGGTATGTGACATAGCCAATCGCCGGAATCGAAGTGACTGCGGTGACCAAAAAGCCCTTATACATGGCGCCCATGATGTTGGTACCGCCGCCCAAACGAACGAAAAAGGTTCCCAAAATCGACGTCAGAATGCAGATACCGCCAACAACCAATGGCAAAGACATCAGGTTCAACAGTTCGGCCGCTGGCATCGTGGCTGGCATCAACAAGGCAAGCAAAACCATAGTTGCGCCAATGGTCACAACATAGGTTTCGAACAAGTCAGCCGCCATACCGGCACAATCGCCAACGTTATCGCCGACATTATCGGCAATCGTCGCAGGGTTGCGAGGGTCATCTTCCGGAATATTTGCTTCGACCTTACCGACGAGGTCAGCGCCGACATCCGCAGCCTTGGTAAAGATACCGCCACCCAGACGCGCGAAAATCGAAATCAGCGATGCACCGAACGCCAATGCCAGCAAACCGTCGATAACGGGGCGGCTGTTCGGAAGGTTCATCGTGACTTCAGTGAGATAATAGAAGAAACCAGCAATCGCCAGCAAAGCAAGGCCAGCCACGAGCATACCCGTGATCGCACCAGCATTGAACGCCATCGTCAGGCCTTTTTGAAGGCTCTCGCTAGCAGCCTGCGCCGTACGGACGTTGGCGCGAACCGAGATGTTCATCCCGATAAAGCCTGTCGCGCCAGACAACACAGCGCCAAGCACGAAGCCGACCGCAGACAGCGGGCCAAGGAAAACACCGACCAGAACCGCAACGATCACGCCAACAATAGCAATAGTGCGATATTGGCGCGCCAGATATGCGCCGGCGCCTTCTTGGATAGCAGCTGCAATTTCTTGCATCCGCGGTGTACCGGCCGATGCAGCAAGCACCGAGCGGCTTGTTATAATTCCATAGAGCACGGCAACAAGCCCGCACAGTATAGCCATAATTGACAAAGACATAAACTGTCCCTTCCCCGTTTTTCTTAACTAGAAACTTTCCCCAGCGTACCCGAAAAGGCACCCAAGCGGCTGCGGTATAGGGTGGCTTTGCAGTCTGACGCAACCCATAAAACGGCCTTGTGAGCCGGTTTGGCTTATTGATGTTGATAACCAAGGGTGGACGGCAGTTTTACCGGATTCCCGCCTTGGTTTAAAATCAGGCCGCCGCCGGCAACCACATGGCCAACGGCCGTTGCGCGCAATGGTATCGCGACTTCGGGCGATGCGGTGAACAGCAATTGATAATCATCGCCCCAGCTTGCCGCCTGCATCCGGCTTTCAAGGCTGTCGCTACGATAGCTGATATAGAGCGGCGACAAGGGCACGCACGCAAGGTCAATTTCTATGCCAATCTGGCTGGCGGTCGCCAATCGTTCGGCATCGAGCAGCAAACCATCTGACACATCCATCATCGCGGTGACAATCGGCGCAAGCTTTTGGCCGTCGGCCACCAGGGCGACTGGCCGGTTGAACGCATCCGCCAGCGGTCCAACTTCGTCAAAACCAGCGTCAATCAGCTCAAATCCCGCCAAAGCATCGCCGAGCGTCCCCGTTACATATATTATGTCGCCAATTTGCGCACCCGACCGTGAAGGGACCGGACGATGCGTTGCCCTGCCCAAAGCGGTCAGCCCAAGCGCACGTTTATCCCCGCGATTGGCAACGGTATCTCCGCCAAGCAAGGCGACGTTATAATGCTTAAGTGCCTTTTCCAAGCCAGCGGCAAATGCCCTGTCCCACGCATCATCGCCCAGCATGAAGCCAAGCAGCACGCCGATGGGCGCTGCCCCCTTTGCGGCCAAATCGGACAGGTTGGATGCCAATAACTTCCACGCCACATCGGCTGGATTGGCGTTCGACCGGAAATGCACGCCCTCCGCCATCATGTCATGCGTAATAATCAACGACGCGTCGCCGATGTCGATCACCGCAGCGTCATCCATTAACCCACGCGCCGCAGGGTCAGTGGCAAAGCCACGCAAAAGGTTGATGAAGCTGGATTCGGTGGTCATGGGGAATCGTTACCGCATTGCGAGGACATGCAGAACCATATTCAAGTCAGCGCCGTTCAGCGAACGCGCACGTCCTTTGCAACGGCGTCCAACAAGCCATTGACGAACTTCGCGTCCTTCTTGTCAAAAAACGCATGGGCGACGTCGAGATATTCGTCGATGACCGTCGCGGTTGGCACATCTGGCCGCGCGATTAACTCATAGGTACCGCACCGCAAGATTTGGAGCATCGTCTTGTCCAGACGGTCCATCTTCCATTTCTCACCCAGCTTGCCATCGACCAGTCCGTCAATTTCCACACGCCGCGCATCAACGCCCGAGACAACATCATCGAAAAAATCGGGGTCGGCATCGGCATATTGCGCGTCTTCAATTTCCTGCCCCAGCCGGTGCGAATGAAATTCATTTAACAGGCGGGCGATACCGATGTCTTCCATATCCATTTGATATAGCGCCTGCACCGACGCCAGACGCGCCGCCGAACGGGATTTGGATTTGGCACTGGCGTTATGCGCACTCATAATCTTTTCCTGACACTCGCCGCATGGGCGGGTAAACCTTCGGCATCGGCAAGCGTTGCTGCCGCCGGACCAATTTTATGGATAGCGCGTTGATCGAGCGCAATGAAGCTGGTCCGCTTCATGAAATCGAGCACAGACAGGCCAGACGCAAAGCGCGCGCGCCGTCCGGTGGGCAATACATGATTTGGTCCAGCGACATAATCGCCAATCGCCTCGGGCGTCATACGGCCCAAAAAGACCGATCCAGCGTGGCGAACAAGGTCAAACAGCCGTTCTGCGCGGTCATCATCGACCGCAAGCTCCAAATGCTCCGCCGCCAGCCGGTTGACCAAAGGCATTGCGCCTTCCAGATCAGCGACCACGATAATCGCGCCAAAGTCCGTCCAACTGGCCCGCGCAACCGCCCCCGTGGACAGCGTCGCGATTTGCGCATCGACTGCCGCCGCGACTTGGGTGGCAAATTCGGCATTGTCGGTGAACAATATCGACTGGCTCGTCGGGTCATGTTCGGCCTGACTTAATAGGTCCGCTGCAATCCATTCGGGGTCATTTTGCGCATCGGCCACCACGACAATTTCCGACGGCCCAGCCACCATGTCGATGCCAACCACACCATAAAGCTGCCGCTTGGCCTCAGCCACCCAAGCATTACCGGGGCCAGTGATGACATCGACGGGACGGATACGTTCGGTTCCATAAGCCAAAGCCGCGATTGCCTGCGCCCCGCCGACGCGCCAGATTTCGTCGACACCCGCCACATAAGCCGCTGCCATAACGGTCTGGTTGCTTTCACCGCCGGGTGTTGGCGTGACCATGACGATGCGTTCAACGCCAGCCACCTTGGCCGGAATGATATTCATCAAAACGGAGGATGGATAAGACGCACGGCCACCGGGGACATAGACCCCCGCCGCATCAACCGCTGACCAGCGCGCGCCTAAACGCACATTGTCACTGTCACGATAATCGCGGCCCTCTGGCAATTGCGCGGCATGATAGGCCTCAATCCGCTTTGCCGCGAGCGTCAGCGCGTCGCGCAATGCAGGCTCGAGCGCGTCATAGGCCGCCTTGCACTGCGCCGCGTCAATCTGCCACCCTGCTTTGTTCAGGTCAAAACCGTCAAAACGCTGCGTCATTTCCGCCAGCGTCACATCACCATGTGCGCGCACATCGCGGATCGTTTGCGTCACGGCGCTCGACACATCGGCGTCCGCCTCACGCCGGCCATTTACCAACGCGTCAAATGCATCCGCAAAACCAATGTCAGAGGAATCAAGCCGCTGCACGTGCGCCCGTCAATTCCCGGAAACGTTGCACCATAGCCGGAATAGTCCCGCTCATCATCTTATACGCCGCGCGGTTGACAATCAGCCGCGCCGATACTTGGCTAATAACCGCCGTTTCGACGAGGCCATTTTCGGCGAGCGTCTTGCCCGACGACACCAGATCCACAATCCGCCCCGAAAGCCCAAGCGAAGGGGCAAGTTCCATCGCACCATTCAACTTCACACATTCGGCCTGAATACCGCGCGCGTGATAATAACGGCTGGTCGTGCCGGGATATTTGGTGGCCACGCGGATATGCCCGCCATTGACATCGTCAGGCACGCCCTGCGGCATCGCCACCGATATGCGGCAACGGCCAATGCCCAAGTCCACCGGCGCATACAGCTCCGAATAATCAAATTCATCGATGACGTCCGAACCGACAATGCCAATTTGCGCCGCGCCGTGGGCCACAAAGGTCGCCACATCGAACGCGCGGACGCGAATGATGCTGATCGCCGGATCATTGGTCGCGAACAAAAGCGCGCGGCTGGCGTCGTCAAAGAAGGCCGCTTCAGGCTCTATACCCGCCGCGTGCATCAACGGCAAAGCCTCGTCGAGAATCCGTCCCTTGGGGATTGCAAAGATGATTGGTTCAGTCACAATGACCGCGCTTTACGGGTCGCGAGCGGAAAGGGCAATATGGCAGAAAATATAGGCGCCTATGATTTAGGGTCGGGTTTATTCTGCGCGGGGAACGTTTAACCCAAAAATGCGTCCATCGCCGCGTTGACCGCATCGGGCTGTTCCCAAATCACGAAATGCCCGCAATTTTCGACCGGTACGATCGTTACGTCGGGCACAAGCTCTTGTATGCCATCAATGTTGCTGGACGGCAAAGCCAGGTCATCCATCGCCCAAATTAATAAGGTCGGAATCATCAACTGCGGAAACGCGCCCGCAGCAAAGGCGGGGATTTGGACATCCTCGTCCATCGCTGGCACATATAATGCAGACGCACGATACCAATTGAGCATCCCGAAACAGGTGTCACGGTCGGTCCAATCGGCCAATAAAGCGGCGCGCTCCTCGGGCTCCATCGCGTTGGGCTTGTCCCATTTAATCGTTTTCAACATCAAGCCGGTCAGGCCCTGTTCCTGCACCAACGCATCATTGGCCGGATCGCGAAAGGCGCGAATATATTGGCTGGATTCGCGCTGATTCATGTCGGTGATCAACAGCCGCTGGAAAATATAGGGATGCGGGGCATTGGCGATAATCGCGCGCGGCACCCGCCCTGCCCACGCGGGATTGAACGCGCCAGCTTGCCCATTTAACGCAACACTCCACGCAATCGCCCCGCCCCAATCATGGCCAGCGATGATGAATTCCTGCACATGCAAGGCATCGGCCAGTGCAAAGATATCAGCGGTCAGCTTGTCCGCGGTGTAGGCATCCACCTCTTTGGGCTTTGACGTCCCGCGATAACCGCGCTGATCGGGCGCGATGCAGTAAAAACGGTCGGCAAAATGCGCGATCTGGTGCCGCCATGTGCGATACGATTCGGGAAACCCGTGCAGGAAAATAATCGTCGGATTCTTGGGATCACCGGCCGTAAATACATCCATGTCTATGCCCGTCGACAGCGACAGGCGATGCGGGGAAAGTGCGATCATGTCTTTTGGCCCTGTTGCTTAGCTAACCCGCTTCACGCGGATGCCCCGCCCGTTCATCACCAGTAAGAAGCTGCCAAGCGCGCCGCGTTTAATGATAAAGGCTTTGCCATCTTTCAAAAGCAAGGGTGTCGCTTCCATTGTCTGCCAGACCCCTGCATCTTTGACGGTGAATTGGTATTTGCCGGCACCAATGGATTGTACGCCCGCCAGATCGCCTTCTATCTGTTTAAATTCGGCTTCCTGCTCTGCATCGCTTTCCCCAAAAAACGGAATTTTGGGTAAGGAAAAACCGAATAAAGACTTTTTGGTTTTGCGGACATCATCTTGGTCCAGCATGACAATCTGCCGGTTGTCGGTGGCATCTTCCAATGCCTTAGTCGCCGCATCGAAGCACGCAAGACGCGCGGTGGCATCTGCCACGGCGCGACACGCAACGATGTCGGTGTACACCTTCGGTCGGTTTGTCTTTGTGTCGGCGGCAAAAGCAGGCGAAGCGCATAAAGCAACCAAAAGAACAGCTTGAGTCAATTTAGGCATATATTCGTCTCCTATCTGGGCCGATGTTTTGCTGTCGTAGAATAGCTAAATCTCGCCGGGTGCACTAGCCTTGATCGCCAGCGCATGGACGCGCGTTCCGGGAATATCGCCCAGCGCCTTGTTCACCATCCGCTGCCGCATCAGGCGGGCAACGCCGGTAAAGGCCGCGCTTTCAATTTCGATGGTGAAGTGGGATTCGCCCGACCCATCATCGCCGCTATGGCCGTGATGTTTGGCGCTGTCGTTAATGACGGCAAGGCGGGTTGGCGCAAATGCTGTTTCAAGCAGCATTTCCATTTCAAGTTGTGCACGACCTTTTTTCATCACCTGCTCTTCCCATATGGCAGGTTTTTCGCCAAGGAAAATCATGGCCTCCGAGCGTTCCACTGACCGATTTCACGGCCGCATTCACGGCGCGGGGCGGCAATGCGTCTATCCGCGCTGCGGCGAAGCGGGGGAATTTCGCGCGCCTGATCCGCGGGGACAGGCCGCATCGGCCAACGGCCCGGGTGACTATCAATATCTCTGCCTTGACCATGTGCGGCAGTTTAACGCGGGCTATAACTGGTTTGCGGGCATGACTGCAGATGAAATTTCCATGGCGCAAAGTCCGACACAATTCTGGCCCAGCGAAGCGCGCGCTTTTCGCGCCAATGGCAATGTCGATTCGCCACCGAAATGGGCGGATTTTACAGACCCGCTGGATGCTATCTCCACACGGTTCCGGTCGCGCCTACCCAAAGAGCGGGCCGATGGCCATTTTCTGTCGCCAGAGGACCGTAAAGCCTTGCGGACGCTAGGGCTTGGAGAGGATGCCGACCGCCGCGCCTTGCGCAGCGCCTATTCGGCGAAGGTGCGCGCTTATCATCCGGACAAAAATGGCGGCAACCGCTCTTATGAAAAGGCTTTGCAAGACGTGATTGCTGCCTATACGCACCTTAAAACTTCGCCCGCTTTCATTTGACGAGAATAACATGACTGACATCCCAAATATCCAACCCGACAGCCGCG
>NZ_CAMDCK010000005.1 GCF_945890115.1 Sphingorhabdus sp. EL138 | reverse complement strand
TGTTTTGCCTACATCACCGATCTTCTCAGCATGGCGCAGCACCTTTAGCTTGCGCTGAATATCTCGTTCTTCCTTGGTCATCGGTTCCATCCTTCTGGTTGCCTATCGGCAATATGAAAGATGTCCCACGAGTCCGTACAGTCCTACAGTTGAAACAAGTTCAGGGTGACGGGTTTCCCCACAAAACCACTTTCCTACACACACCCCAATCGCGCACCCCATCTCACATAACCCCCTACCGCCTTTCCGCCATGCTTGAAGGCGCGGGGCGGCCCTGCTAGGGGCGGCTGCATGACTGAACTCTCTCTCATCCGCAATTTTAGCATCATCGCCCACATAGATCATGGGAAGTCGACTCTGGCCGACCGGTTGATCCAACAAACGGGCGGGCTTACCGCGCGGGAGATGACGAGCCAAGTTCTTGATAATATGGACATTGAGAAAGAACGCGGCATCACGATTAAGGCGCAGACGGTGCGGCTGGATTACACCGCGCATGACGGCCTGACCTATCAATTGAACCTGATGGACACGCCGGGCCATGTCGACTTCGCCTATGAAGTATCGCGCAGCCTTGCCGCGTGCGAAGGCGCGTTGCTCGTCGTGGACGCGGCGCAAGGGGTGGAGGCGCAAACGCTCGCCAACGTCTATCAATCCATTGAGCATGACCATGAAATCGTGCCCGTCATCAACAAGATCGATTTGCCCGCCGCTGAGGTGGACAAGGTCAAGGCCGAGATTGAGGAAATCATCGGTCTGCCCGCCGACGACGCCGTCCTGACCAGCGCCAAATCGGGCATCGGCATCGCTGAGGTGCTGGAGGCGGTCGTCACCCGCATCCCGCCGCCAAAGGGCGACCGCAACGCGCCGCTCAAAGCCATGTTGGTCGATAGCTGGTATGACCCCTATCTGGGCGTCGTCATCCTGATCCGCGTTATTGATGGCGTTATCAAAAAGGGTCAGGAAATTCAGTTCATGGCCGCTGGTACAAAGCATCTGGTCGACCGCGTCGGCTGTATGCGACCAAAGCTGGAAATCCTGCCCGAAATCGCGGCGGGCGAAGTTGGCATCATCACCGCGCAGATTAAAGAAGTCGCGCAAACCCGCGTCGGCGACACCATTACCGATGCCAAGCGCCCCGCCGCCGAAGCGCTCCCCGGCTTTAAAGAAGTGCAGCCCGTGGTTTTCTGCGGCCTGTTCCCGACCGACGCCGCCGACTTTGAAAAATTGCGCGAAAGCATCAGCAAGCTGCGCCTCAACGACGCATCGTTCAGCTTCGAAACCGAAAGCAGCGCCGCCTTGGGCTTTGGCTTTCGCTGCGGTTTCTTGGGGTTGCTCCATTTGGAGATCATTCAGGAACGGCTGACTCGCGAGTTCGACCTCGACCTCATCACGACCGCGCCGAGCGTTGTGTATAAGCTGCAACTCAGCCGCAGCAAAACCGAAGACGCGTGCGAGATGGAACTGCACAACCCGTCCGACATGCCCGACGTCAACCGCATCGACGAAATTCAGGAGCCGTGGATACAGGCGACGATTTACTGCCCCGATGAATATCTCGGCTCCATCTTGAAATTATGCCAAGACCGGCGCGGTATTCAAAAGCAGCTGACCTATGTCGGTGGCCGCGCGCAGATCGTCTATGAATTGCCGTTGAATGAGGTGGTGTTCGACTTTTACGACCGCCTAAAAAGCATCAGCCGTGGCTATGCCTCGTTCGATTATCACCAGATCGGCCACCGCGAAGGCGACCTTGTGAAGATGAGCATCATGGTCAATGGCGACGCGGTCGACGCGTTGAGCATGATCGTCCACCGCGGCACGGCGGAATCGCGCGGCCGCGGCATGTGCGAACGCCTAAAAGACCTCATCCCGCGTCATTTGTTCAAAATCCCCGTGCAAGCGGCCATCGGCGGCAAAGTCATCGCCCGCGAAACCATCGCAGCCATGCGCAAGGACGTGACCGCGAAATGCTATGGCGGCGACATCAGCCGTAAGAAAAAGCTGCTGGAAAAGCAGAAAAAGGGCAAGGCACGGATGCGTGAGTACGGGAATGTGAGCATTCCGCAGGAGGCGTTTATCGCTGCGCTGCGGATGGGGGAGGAGTAGAGGCCTAGCCTCCGCTTTGAAACAAATATCCCGCCAAAACTTATTCTGAGTTGGAAGGACGGCATTTAGCAGCCCTTCCTGAATTTCTAGCTCTTCACTGGTTTTTTGATAAACGAAACAACTAACGCAAAAGCAAGTACAACCGACGCTATCACTTGGAATTACGGGAATGACGGTGACAGTGCACTTAATTCGTCAGCTTATAACCGTGATGCGCAGCGTGCAATAATTTAGTGCACTGTCACCGTAATTCAAATTATGTTATTCATTATTGTCTTCTTTATGTAAAGCATACATGGTGTATATACAAGCAATAGCGATAGAAAATGATGCCAGAACTTTATAGTTTCCATCATATATTTGTTGAAATATGGAAAAGCACACTGCTGAAAGCAAGAGTAAAGTTGAAAAAATTCTAGATTGCTTTTTTTTTGTCATTAAAGCCTCTATTTTAAAGATAATAGATCAAGTGATTATTCCAATTGCGGTGACAGTGCCCTAAATTCATCGGAATTACGGCGACGGGCACGAAAACCCCTAAACTCAACCCATCCCCTTTTCAATCAAAGCCAGCGCCGCCTTAGGATCGGCATCCACCATAGCCAGCAACGTCCGCGCTGGTGCATCGGGGGAGCGGCGGTGCTGTTCCCAATCGCGCACGGTGGCGACGGGCACGCGCAGCTTGTTGGCGAACTTCACTTGACTCAATTTGGTCTTGACGCGGATGGCCTTTACGTCGGGTCCTGCAACAACGCGACCCTTCGTCGCATCGCCCTGTGCAAAGGCGATGGCATCCTTCAGCCCGGCCGCGATCTGTTCAAATGCTTTGGTCATGATAGTCGACCTCCTTTTGCCAATCATTCACGTCGATTTTGCGCTACCTGTTAAAATAGCAGTTAGTGACTTCAGCGCGTTTTTCTCGCCTTGCGTCAGATTTGCCTTTTCACCTTTGCCAAACACGGTGAGCAGGTACACTGGAATATCGCCTCCGCCGAAATAATAGACGAGCCGGTAACCGCCTGACTTGCCTTTGCCTCGGCCAGCGAGCCGTGCCTTGCGGACGCCGCCGGTTCCTTGCATCATGTCACCCGCCTCCGGGTCGGTTGCCACCAGATCGACTGCTGCATTCCGTTCGTCCTCTGACATCCCCGCAGTTTTCGCGTCACGAAGGTAGCTATCAGTTTCAACGACGGTGTGCATAGCTCCGTCTAGATACGGCAATGGCGCATAGTTGGCAAATGGTTTTCATACGGCATTGCCGTATTATTTGGGATTTGGAAACGCACACAACTCTCCTTCGCCGCGCCTGCCTCCCGTCATTGCGTTCAGATTGGTCGCTTGTTACGAACTCCGCGCTTTGACGACAGGCGCGATAGTCCCCAAACCTGCGCTGCGGCGACGCGGGTTTTCTCCATCTGCATTCGCCCCACATAAACCCCAATTCTCTGACTGACAGGGCGCGCTTGGTCTGCTAGGCGGCCCTCCATGCTTAATCTGAACGGTATCACCGTGCGCCTTGGCGGACGCACTATCCTTGACCGCGCCACGGCGGCTTTGCCGCCTTACAGCCGTATCGGGCTGATCGGGCGTAATGGCGCGGGTAAATCGACATTGATGAAGGTGATGATTGGATCGCTGGAGGCCGATGACGGTAGCCTCGACATGCCTAAGGGCACGCGCATCGGCTATATCGCGCAAGAGGCGCCTGCGGGGGATTCCTCGCCGTTTGAAACGGTGCTGGCGGCAGATACCGAGCGCGCGGCGTTGATGATCGAAAGCGAGCAAGAGGGGCTTGACCCCGACCGCATGGCCGAAGTGCATGAACGCCTGATCGCGATTGACGCCTATACCGCGCCCGCGCGCGCTTCGCGTATCTTGGTTGGCCTTGGCTTTGATGAAGAGATGCAGGGGCGGCCGCTCGATAGCTTCTCCGGTGGGTGGAAAATGCGCGTGGCGCTGGCGTCGTTGCTGTTTTCGCAGCCGGATTTGCTGTTGCTCGATGAGCCGTCAAACCATTTGGATTTGGAAGCGACCTTGTGGCTGGAAAATTTCCTTAAGGGCTATCCGGCGATGATGGTGGTGATCAGCCATGAACGCGATTTGTTGAACAATGTCGTCGACCATATCCTGCATTTGGATAATGGTCAGGTGACGTTGTATTCCGGCGGCTATGACTCGTTTGAGCGGCAACGTGCCGAACGCGCCGCGCAATTGGCGGCGGCCAAGGCAAGCCAAGACGCGCAACGCGCCAAGTTGCAGGATTATGTCGCGCGTAACTCGGCGCGCGCGTCAACCGCGAAACAGGCGCAGTCCAGAGCCAAGGCGCTGGCGCGGATGCAGCCGATTGCCGCAATGGCCGAAGACCCGACGTTAAGCTTTGACTTTCCAAGCCCCGATGAATTGAAACCGCCCTTGGTGACGCTCGATCTGGCGAGTGTTGGCTATACCGAAGGCAAGCCGATATTGCAGCGGTTGAACCTGCGGATTGACCCCGATGACCGGATCGCTTTGCTGGGGCGCAACGGCAATGGCAAGACGACGCTGGCGCGCTTGCTTGCGGCGCAACTGACGCCGATGGAGGGGCAGATGAGCGCGTCGGGCAAGATGCGCGTCGGCTATTTCACGCAATATCAGGTGGAGGAGCTCGACGGCGACGACACCCCGCTGGAGCATATGACCCAGCAGATGAAGGGCGCGAGCCCCGGCGCGGTGCGCGCGCAACTGGGGCGGTTCGGCTTTTCCGGGGCAAAGGCGACGACGAAGGTCGGCAAGCTATCGGGCGGTGAACGCGCGCGGCTGGCGCTGGCGCTGATTACGCGCGATGCGCCGCATATGCTGATCCTCGATGAACCAACGAACCATTTGGACGTCGATGCGCGAGAGGCATTGGTGCAGGCGTTGAACGAATATGACGGCACAGTGGTGCTGGTCAGCCATGACCGCCATATGCTGGAGCTGACGGCGGACCGGCTGGTGCTGGTTGACGGCGGGACCGCGACCGAATTTTCCGGCACGATTGAGGATTATACCGACTTCATCCTGGGCAAGGGGCCAGCCAAGGAGAAAATGTCCAAGGCCGATCGCAAGGACGACAAAAAAGCCCAAGCTGCCGCGCGTGAGGCGCAGGCAAAGCTGAAGCGCGATGTGAGCGATGCCGAGGCGGACCTTGCAAAGCTGGAGGTCGTGCTGTCGGCCATCGACAAGGCCATGTTTGACCCGCAGGCGGCGGCGAATGACTATAAGAATCTGACGATGGGCGAATTGTCGCAACGTCGGGGTAAGATTGTCGCGGCGCAAGAGGCGGCGGAAGCCCGCTGGGTTGCCGCAAGCGAGGCGTTGGAAAAGGGTTAATTTCCCTTGCGCCTTAATGCGGTTGAGTGCGGCTGAATTCCCCAAAATCCGGGCCTTGGCCGTGGGTTGCGTCCGCCGCCTGAAACATCAGGGCATCATCAATCGAAAGGCAGTCGTCCAAGATGATGCGCGATATATTCATCCCCGCCACGAGCTGGACCAGTTTTTGCGGAGGCAAAGCCGCGATGCTATGATCGACGCCGCCGATGATGCAATGTCATCGGCGGCGTCGAGCAAAAACTATTGCTCTGATACATTTGGCATAAGAGCCTGATTTAATAAGATTATTATAACAGGATAATTCGAACTATGCTAACATAGCCAGCGGCTCTTTTGCAGCGTTTATAGCATGCGGATCGGCCTGCAAAGTATAGCCGAAACCGTATAAGGCATTTAAGCTAATGCCCAATGTCGGGTCAAGTTTCAGGTTCTTGCGCAGCCGTGCGACATGCGTATCAATGGTCCGCGATTGATAGTCGACAACCTTGCCCCATAATGTTGCCGCGAGATATTGGCGCGATAATAATCGGTTGGGATTGCTGAAAAACAGCATCGCCATATCGAATTCCCGCTTCGGCAAGATGATAGCTTCGTCGTCGAAATACACCGTCGATGTTGATGGACGTAAGAGATATGGACCCAGCACTACCGATTCCGGCCGCGTCCGCACATCGCCATTATAGCGGCGCAAAACCGACTTGATCCGCAGGGACAATATTTCCGGGTCAACTGGCTTCGACACGAAATCGTCAGCACCTGCTTGAAGCCCACGGATGACGTCACGGCGATCATTGCGTGCGGTGAGCATGATGGAGGGCATATCAGGATGGAATTTCCGGATATATTCTATCACTTCAATACCGGTCAGGTCTGGAATAGACCAGTCGGCGATCAGGAGGTCGCATTCTTTTTGGCGCACGGCTGTCAGGAATTTCTGCGCCGAGTTGTAGCTCGCTACGGTGTAACCCAAGCCGCCCAAAAACTCTTCGAGTTCGGCTGCAAATACGGTGTCGTCCTCGACGACGGCGATATAATAGTTGCTCACAATTTCACCCTTATTCGACCGGTCCCCGACGAACGTTCTAGGCCATTGGTTTACATCTGTAACATTTTTTATGTAAATTTATGTAAATTAATATTTACTATTGCAACATATTGGACACTTTTGGCGTTACAACTGGGGTGATAAATCCTCGGAGAATGACGGGAGCGGAGTTGTCATGCCCGTAATCCTCAGTTTTTCGTCGCCTTGGCGACTGGCTTTGGCTTGGGCATTGCCTCAGCGGCTTTCGCTTTCGGGTGAATGCGCTCGTGGTGGCGCGTCACGGCGCGAGCGACATTTTGTATAAAATTATTTGTTGCTCCCATACCGGCGCGCGTTTCCGCTATCATCACCGCCACAGGATAGACGCAGCCATCCGGCGCGCGCATCACGCCCACATCGTTGATTGCCGTTGCTATCGAACCCAGCACTTGCCCAGTTCCCGTTTTATGCGCGAGGCGCCAGCCCGGGGCGAGGCCGGTCCGCAAACGGGATTTCCCCGTATAGGTGCCAGCCATTAACTTCAGCAATTTGGCGCCCGGGTCATTGGCATCACGTTCGCTAAAACGTTTCAGCACCAACGCGATTGTGCCGGGGGCCGCGCCGTCGAGCGGCGTTTCGAGATAAGCGTCCAGCGCAGCCTTCCTTTTCGCCATCGGGATGGTTGACCGTTGGGCCTTGAACGCATTGCCCTTACGCAAGTCGGCTTGCCACTCCAGCCCGGCAATTGCGCTTTGCAGCAGGACTTCACCAGGACCAAAGCGAATGGATTGCACTTTTCGCCGGTCAAGCATTTGGTTGATCGCTTGCGGGCCTCCGGCAACGCGCAAAAGGACGTTATTGGCGAGATTGTCGCTGGCATGGATAGAATGCACGAGCAATTCGCGTAACGGCATATCGAACGATTCCTGCCCGTTGAGATAATTTTTAAGCGGCTGGCTGAAGACAACGATGTCATCGCGGGTAACACGAATGCGTTTATCCAACGAAAATTTACCCGCAGCTTCCTGTTCCAAAATCGTTAGCGCTACCCACATTTTGGAGACGCTTTGTTGCGGAAAACGCTCGGTCTGACGCTTGCCGATAATCTCGTCGGAAAAGGGCGTGTAGATGGCGATGCCGGCGCGACCGGGGAATTTCTTCCAATAGCTGTCAATGTCCGTTTTTAGCATTTCGTCGGCTGCCACAATCGGATCGGTCACATCTGCCGTTTCACCGGCATATGCCGTTGTTATGGTCGCACATGCGGTGATGCCAAGGGCGCAAGAGAGCGTGAGGCTAAAGGCGACTATGTTGAAAAAGCTACGCATGATCCGACTTTTGGTTGTGCAAGGGCGGCTGGCTTTGCGCGCGCCCCAACAGATGTTTAAGCGCTGCAGGAGCAGAAGCCAATTCCGACAGAAGACAATAGGATGCCGTTTGCGGACATCCATCGTCAAATTTTAACGGTGACAACGCCGTTTGACCTGCCCAATCTCCGTCCGCAATTGCAGCCTGACCTGCGTGTTAAGCGCCGCAGTGATATGTCTCCAGTTTTGATATATCTATTTGCAATTGTTCACATTACGCGGAGTGTTTGACGCAGGTCGCACGCCGTGCAATCTTTCGCATGGGAAAAGAGGAGGGGACTATGGCGAGCAAGTCGGACACAGGTGGCAGCGCGAAGGCTGGCAAAAAGAAATCGCAAAAGAAAGGCGCGCCTTTTTCAGGCATCGCAGGCGCTTTTGACGCCGCCAATGACGCCACCATGGCGCTTGGTCCGCTGGCCGGTTTGGCGCGGGAGGATTTTATTGGCGCGATTGGCCTGATGCTGCGCCAGACCGCGAGCAACCCCGATAAGGCATGGCAGGCAACGACCAGATTTTCCGAAGATGTTGTGAAGATCATGACCGGGAAATCCGACCTTGCGCCTGATGCCAAGGACAAGCGCTTCATGGATCCGGCATGGACGTTCAACCCGTTTTTTAAGGCGGGCGCGCAATATTATCTCGCGGTGCAAAAGGGCGTCAAAAGCTATATTGAAGATTTGGAACTCGATGCGCTTGAACGCGACCGTGCAAACTTCATTTCGCAAATCATCATCGACGCGATGTCCCCGACCAACACCCTGATTGGCAACCCGACCGCGCAAAAGCGGCTGGTGGATTCGGGCGGCCTTAGCCTCGTGAAAGGCCTGAAAAACGCTTATAATGACATGGTTCACAACGATATGATGGTGAGCCAAGTTAACAAAAAGCCGTTCAAGCTTGGCGAGAATGTCGCAACGGCAAAGGGCGCGGTTGTGTATCGCGACGAACGCTTTGAACTCATCCAATATGCGCCGACGACCGACAAGGTGTTCGCAACGCCGCAACTGACCATCCCGCCGCAGATCAACAAAATGTATATTAATGATCTGTCGCCTGAAAAATCGATCATCAAATGGCAGACCGACCATGGCATTCAGCCATTCATGATTTCCTGGCGCAACCCCACCGATGATATGGGCGTGTGGGGCATGGCCGAATATACCGAAAGCTGCATCAAGGCCCTGGATGTGGTGTGTGAAATTACCGGCAGCGACAAGGTCAATATTTCGGGCGGCTGTTCGGGCGGGCAGACGATGTCGGTGTTGCTGTCGAAGCTGGCATCGATGGGCGACACCCGCGCCAATGCGATCACCATGATGGTATGCGTATTAGAACCCAAGCCCGGCGATACCGAGGCATCGAGCCTTGTGTCGCACAATGGCATCGCGCTGGCGCGGCAACGCGCGGCGAAGAAAGGCGTGATTGAGGGCAGCAGCCTTGCGCGCGGCTTTGCATGGTTGCGGCCAAATGACCTCATTTGGAACTATGTCATCAACAATTATCTGCTTGGGGATGATCCCCCAGCCTTTGATATCCTATTCTGGAATGCCGATGCGACCAACCTGTCATCGGCATTGATGGGCGATTTCTTGGAGCTGTTTGAGGCCAATGCTTATGCCAAGCCCGGCACGTTCGACATTGCGAGCCACACGCTTGACCTGACCAAGGTGACGGGCGACCTGTTTGTTCTGGGCGGGACCACCGACCATATCACGCCATGGCGTGCTTGCTATCGCTCGACGCAATTGTTCGGCAGCAAAAATGTGGAATTCATCCTCAGCCAAGCAGGGCATATGCAAGCGATCCTAAACCCGCCCGGAAACCCCAAGGCGAAATATTGGAAGCACAGCAAGGGCAAGACCCCTGCCGATGTTAATGAATGGATGAAGGGCACCGAAGAAGTCGCCGGAAGCTGGTGGCCACATTGGATGCAATGGCTCCACGCACGGTCGGGCACCGAGATTGCCGCGCCGAAAACGCAGGGGAGCAAAAAGCACCCAGCCATGGAAGCCGCGCCGGGACTGTATGTTTTGGAGTGAGGGGAAGCGTGAGTGCCCACCATATACCGGGAAAATGGCTTTCGATTTTACTTTTTCAGCCATGAGCCAAACGAGCCTCCGCATGTTCATATCGACAAGGGAGAGGCAACCATTAAGATTTGGCTTGGCAGTTTGGAGGTCGCAAAAAGCAGGGGCTTTCGGGCGCACCAGATTTCTGGCATAATCAGAATCGTAAGCGAGCATCAGATGTTGTTCACGGAGAAGTGGCATGAATATTTCGGCTAAAATCACCGACGAGCGCGTTCTCGATGTGCGTTTTGACGAGCATAGCCTGATAGTGGACCTGATGGATGGCCGGACTATTTCTGCTCCGCTTGCTTGGTACCCGCGTTTGGCAAATGCTTCGGTCGAGCAGCGCGCGCATTGGGAGAAATGTGCCGGCGGCTATGGCATCCATTGGCCCGATATTGACGAAGATTTAAGCACCGAGGGTCTGTTACGCGGAGCGCCTGCCGCAAAGGCAGCGTAACGGCATTAGAATGAAATGAGATTTTTCGACGGTTTCCATCGAGTTAGGGATTTTTATGCGTTGGCCGGGTCGCTGCGCTTTTGGTACTTGTCGTTGGGCGTGTTGGTCGTCATATTTTCGCTGTCGGGGATTTACATTTGGCTATCTCGGAAAATTGGGTGGCCCGAAAACTATGGTTTTAGCTGCCACCGAAAATGTCTCATTGACAATATGTGGCATAGCCATGCGCTACTCAACACCGGAAACGGATACGAACTTGGCCTTTTCGCGTTTATTTGGTTTATGCCAACCATTATCTTTTGCGCTGCGATATATGCTTTGATTAAGCGGCGTAAACGCGGATCGATCCTGACGGTCGAACCTGACAAATAAAGGCCTAGCGCATTCACTGGTCAAGCGTTGTAGCACTTAACCCCTTGCACCACCCCGTCGTTCGGTTAAGATTTAAACCACGCCCAAAACAGGGCCAAAGGAACATCTATGACCAAAAACCGCGCGCCCAAGTTTAGCATGGAGACCGTTGACGGTCGCACATTGCGGGTGGCGGTTTGGCGGGCGTGCAAGGCGACGACGAAGCTGCCCATATTGTTTTTCAACGGCATTGGCGCGAATATTGAGGCGATGGCGCCGATGGCGGAATTGCTCGATGACCGCGACTTTATCACCTTTGATATGCCCGGCATTGGCGGATCGCCGGACCCTGTGGTGCCCTATAACGCGATCCTGATGGCCCGGATTGCGGCGCTGTTGCTGGATCGGTTTGACATGCCCCTTGTCGACGTCATGGGCGTAAGCTGGGGCGGGGCGATGGCGCAGCAATTTGCGCTGCAGAACAATGCCCGCACCAATAAGCTTATCTTGGCCGCGACCAGCGCCGGCATGTTGATGGTACCCGGCAATCCGGCGGCGCTCGTCAAAATGGCGGACCCGCGCCGCTATATCGACCCTGATTTCATGGCGAAGCATTTCAAGACGCTATATGGCGGTATGGTCGGCAATAAGTCGGAGCATATTGGCCGCATTACGCCCCCGTCGAAAACGGGATATTTCTATCAATTGATGGCGATGATGGGATGGACGAGCGCGCCCTTCCTGCCGTTTCTGAAGACCGAAACGCTGATCATGATGGGTGATGATGACCAGATTGTGCCGCTGGCCAATGGCAAATTTTTGAACTTCCTTATCCCGAACAGCGCATTATTCGTGGTCGAAAATGGCGGGCATTTGTTCCTGTTAAGCCATGTCGAACAAAGCATATCGGCGATCCGCGCCTTTCTGGATCGCAATGCGGATGCGGCACGTAAAGCGGCCTAAACTGCTGACTATTATAAATAATTCAGAGTTTTTCTGCGAATCGTGCATATTTCTGCGAATCGTCAAACATTGTCATCATAATTACGCTATTCACAGGTTAGACTGCCGTTGATGTTCGCATAAAAGGCTGGTCGCTTATGTTCAAAACTGTTGGAATTATTACCGGCGTGGATGCTGAGGCTGCGGCATTGTTTCCCGGCCAGAGCGCCAGCAGCGAGGCGCTGCACGGCTTCATGGTGCGGCAGGTGCCTTTTGCAGGCCGCAACATCGTCATCACCTGTAGCGGCATTGGCAAAGTGAACGCCGCGATGGCAGCGATGATGCTGGTGGAGCATTATCAAGCCGACTTGCTGCTGGTTGTTGGGACCGCTGGAAAGCTGAACGGGCGAGAGGGGAGTTGCTTCCAGATCGTCGAGGCCGTGCAGGGCGACTATGGCGCCTCGCGCGCCGATGGCTTTGTGCATTACAGGGCAGGGGCCTGGCCCATAGGGGAGGCGCATGCCGAACCTTTCCGCGCTGCGGTCATGCCCGACACTGGCCTGCCCAAGGTGCGTATCATCACCAGCGATTGTTTTGTCGAAAGCGCGGACCATGGCAGCAGGCTGCATAAGGCGCTCAGCGGCGATATCGTTGACATGGAAACCGCCGCCGTCGCGCAGGCTGCGTCGCGGATGGATGTAGAATGGGCCGCGATTAAGGCCATCAGCGATGATGCCAATGGCGACAGCTCTGGCGATTTCCAAGCCAATTTGAAACGTGCTGCCCGCTCGGCAGCAGAGGCCGCCGAGCGGATGATTTCGGACTTGCCGCGCGGTTAAATCAACAGTCCGACGGCGTGGATGATGATCCCTGCCAAGCCGCCCACCAACGTGCCGTTGATGCGGATGAATTGTAGGTCGCTGCCGACGGCATTTTCGACGCGGTCGGTGATGGTGGATGCATCCCAGCGGGCGACGGTGTCGGATACAAGCCGGACGATGTTATCGCCGTAATTTTCGGTCGTGCCGACAATGGCGCGGCGGGCAAAGCGGTTGATTTGGTGTTTCAGCTTCGTGTCCGCTTGCAAATTGCCGCCCAGCTTGATGAGCGCATCACCAAAGCTGCCCGCCAAGGCGGCATCGGGGTTGCGCGCCGCTTTTAACAGGCTATCGCGCCCTTGGTCCCATAAGCTGTTGATCCATGTGCCGATCGCGGGGTTTTCCAACAACTGCCCCTTCCAATGCGCGACCTTGGCTTGCAGTTCCTTATCATGACGTAGATCATGGGCCAGCTTGGCGAGCCCCTCTTCGCCCTTTTCCCGCAGCGGATGGTCGGGGTCTTCGGCCATGTCGTGGAGCAATTTATTCAGGCCGTTGACGATGGCATTGGCCAATTTGTCATCAAGGCCCGTCCAACGCATGAGGGTGTTGGCGCGTTCCTCCACCATTTCGCGGATGAGATGTTCATTGGCCTCCAATGTTGCCGACGCCCATTTGATGATGCCGTCGAGCACAGGGATATGCCGCCGCTCCCGGATCATGGCGGTCAGCAGCTGGCCCAGCAAAGGCGCGATGTCGAGCTTGTCGAGTTGCTTGCGAATTGCGCCCTTGGCGATGCCGCCCAATCGTTCATCGTCGAGCGCGGCGATGATATCCCCCATCAAGCGCGATGCCCCCATGCGCATCCGGCCTTCGCCGCCCGATGGTGCGCTTAGAAACTTGCCCATCGCACCTGCCACATCCATACGCTGCACGCGGCGGGCCACGACCTTAGTGGTCAGGAAATTTGTCCGAAGAAAGCTGGCCAATGTGCGACCAAGCCGCTCCTTATTATTCGGAATGATCGCGGTGTGCGGAATAGGTATGCCCAAAGGGTGCCTGAAGAGCGCTGTGACGGCAAACCAGTCGGCAAGGCCACCAACCATCCCCGCTTCGGCAAAGGCCCTTAGAAAGCCCCAGTAGCCGTCGTAGCGCGTTTCCATATATTTGCCGAAAACGAACAAAGCCGCCATGCACAGCAATAAGGCCGTTGCGATAATCCGCATCTGTCGCAGTTCGGCATCCCGCGCCGCATAGCGCGCTTTTTCCGACTGACCCAGTTGGTTGATAGCTTTCACGCGACTGACCTTAACGGCATGTGTAAAAAACGCCACCCATCGTCATGCGGAATGTGGTTCAGCGAACCCGACCCAACAGAATCAATCCCAACAGAATCGTCATCCTGAACTTGTTTCAGGATAACGCGCTTTTGTGGCGGCGCTGCCACCAACTCACTCTGCTGGCTGAAGGCCGCCCAAGTCGTCTTTGCCGGGGGCTTTGTCCGTTGGCTTGGCAGGCTCTGTAACATTCTCTTTATGATTATCGGGGTCATAGGTCAGCAATCGGGTACGCAGCCATGGTCCAACGCGCTTTTCAAAACCATCGGCCAGGCTGAAACCAGCAGGGACGATAAGCAACGTCAGCAAGGTCGACACGATAAGCCCGCCGATCACGACTGTGCCCATGGGCGAGCGCCATTGGCCGTCACCGCCCAAGGCAAGTGCGGTGGGAACCATACCGGCGGTCATGGCGACCGTGGTCATCACAATCGGCTGTGCGCGTTTATGCCCAGCCTCCATAATCGCCTCAAACTTCGGCACGCCGCGCGCCATTTCCTCGATCGCGAAATCGATCAACAATATGGAGTTTTTCGCCACGATGCCAAAGAGCATCAATATGCCAATGAATACCGGCATCGATATTGGCTGGCCAACCATTGCAAGCGCCAGCAAGCCGCCCAAGGGCGCAAGCAACAACGAACCCATGTTGACCAAGGGGGACATGAAACGGCGGTACAAAAGCACCAGAACCGCAAACACCAACAAGGTTCCGGAAACCAAGGCGACCATGAAATCGCCCTGCATTTCCTGCTCCCATTCTTGGGACCCGAAAGGTGCGCGGGACACGCCGGTGGGCAGATTTTCCATGATGGGCAGCTTGTTGATTTTTATGTCCGCCTCGGACGACACGATACCCGGCGCAAAATCGGCACCAATGAAGATACGGAAATTCTGGTTGCGACGTTGTACCGAGGTTGGACCAGCGCCAAAGCTGATATCCGCCACGCGGGATAGTGGCACAGACCCGCCGCTCGCCAATGGCACAGGCAGGTTGCGGATAACATCCAAGTTCTCACGCGATTCCTTGGCCAGCATCACGCGGATCGGGATTTGACGGTCGGTGAGCGAGAATTTTGCGCTATTCTGGTCAATGTCGCCCAGCGTCGCCACGCGGATTGTCTGGCTAAGTGCCACGGTCGATACGCCCAGTTGTGACGCAAGGTCATTGCGCGGCTTTATGATCAATTCGGGGCGCTGCAAATCCGCAGAGATACGCGGCGCGCGCAATTCGGGCAGCGTCTTCATCTGTTCGACCAAAGTTGCCGCTGTCCGGTCAAGCATTTCGGGGTCTGATCCAGACAACATGACCGACACGTCACGCCCAGAACCGCCACCGCCGCCGCCCGGGCCATTAACCTGAAACGTCACGCGCGCGTCCGCGATTTTCGTGAGTAATGGGGTCAGGTCTTCTTCGAATTCCTGACTGGTCCGGGCCCGATCCTCATGCAAGGTGATAAAAATATTGGCGCCGCCTTCGCGCACGCTTTGCAATGCCGTTTTGACTTCAGGCTGCTGCTCGACGATTGCTGCGGCCTCATTGCTGATCTCCCGCGTGCGCTCCAACGTGGTTCCGGGCACCATTTCGATGCGAATACGGCTGAAATCGGTATCGCCATCGGGGAAGAATTGCTTTGGCAGGACGACAAGCAATGCGACCGTCAGTGCGAGCGCCACTGCACCAATGCCCATCATCCAACGGCGGTGACCCAGCGACCAGCGCAGGATTTTCATATATCGGTTGATCCAGCCGGCCTCGCCATGGTCGGCCATACCGTCGGCTTTCAGAAAATAAGCGGCAATCATGGGCGTAATCATGCGCGCGACAGCAAGGCTCACGAGAACCGAGGCGACGACCGTTAGCCCGAAATTCTTGAAAAATTGTCCTGCAACGCCGGGCATAAGGCCAACGGGCAGGAACACCGCGACAATTGAAAATGTGGTGGCAACCACCGCAAGGCCGATTTCATCGGCGGCATCAATCGATGCCTGATAGGCCGATTTGCCCATCCGCATATGCCGGACGATATTTTCAATTTCCACAATGGCGTCATCGACCAACACCCCGGCAACAAGGCCAAGCGCCAACAGCGACATGGTATTCAGCGTGAAGCCCATCAGGTCCAAAAACCAGAAAGTCGGAATGGCCGACAAGGGAATGGCAATGGCCGAAATAATCGTTGCCCGCCAATCGCGCAGGAACAGGAAAACGAACACGATGGCAAGCAACGCGCCTTCAATCATCGCCTCGATAGAGCTTTTATACTGGCCCTTGGTATAATCCACGCTGTTGAACAATGTGATAAAATTGATGCCGGGATTTTCTTTTTTGATTTCCGCGATTTTGACCATCGCATCGTCGAAGACCGTGACGTCGGAGGCACCCTTGGCGCGCGACATGGCGAAGGTTACGACTTGTTTGCCGCCAGAAAAGGCCATGGCGCGTTGTTCGCTAAAACCATCTGTGACTTGCGCCACATCGGCCAATTTGATGGAGCGGCCGCCGCCAAGGCTGATCTGCGTCTGGCTCAGCGCGAAGGCGTCGGTGGCGTTGCCCAGCACGCGGACCGATTGGCGTGATCCAGCAATTTGCGATTGGCCGCCCGACGCGTTGACATTTTGTTGGCGCAGCACCGCGTTAATCTGGCTCGCACTCACACCCAGTGACTGCATCTTCGCAGGATCCAACACGACGCGGATTTCGCGGTTGACGCCGCCATTGCGGCTAACCGAAGCCATGCCTTCAACGGAGAGCAAACGGCGCGCAACCGTGTCATCAACAAACCAGCTTAATTGCTCCAGCGTCATGTCGCTGGCTTCAACCGCAAAATAGGCGATTGGGTCGCTGGAGGTGGCGACCTTGAAAATCTGCGGTTCCAAAATGCCATCGGGCAGGTCGCTGCGGATTTGGTCGACGGCGTTTTTCACTTCGCTGACTGCGGCGTTGATATCGTCGCCAATTTCAAATTCGGCGCTGACCGTCGTGTTGCCTTCACTAGAGGTTGCGTCGATGTTGCGCACGCCCTGCACACTGCGGATCGCGGATTCGACCTTTTGCGTTATCTGTGTGGTGATTTCGGTCGGCGCAGCGCCGGGTTGCGAAATCGAGACAACAACCACGGGGAATTCGATATCAGGATCATTCTGCACATCCATGTTCCGGAACGACATGATACCGGCAAGGGTGAGTGCGACGAACAAGACGATTGGCACCACCGGATTGCGGATGGACCATGCAGAAATGTTATTTAAATTCATGATGTATATCCCGAATGGCCCAACGACTTACTGTTTTTTCAACAGTTTGGGATTGATCGTTTCGTCCGGGTTGAGGAAGCCGCCCGCATATAGAACGACGCGTTCGGTGCCGTCCAAGCCTTCTTCAATAATCAAGCCATTGGCGGTCACTGGGCCCAGCTTAACCAAGCGTTGCTGCACCTTGTTATTTTTGCCGACAATATACACAAAGCTGCCTTCGCGCCCGGTTTGAACGGCGGATTCAGGCAGGACCGGCGAGGTCATAGCGCCGGATTTGATTTCAACAGAAGCAAAGCCACCGGGGCGTAATGCCGCGTCAAATGGCAAGGCAATACGCGCCATACCCTGACGGCTCTGCACGTCTATCATTGGCGAAATTTGCCAGATATTGCCGTTAAATACGCGATCAACGCCAACGGGGGTCACGGATGCAGGAATGCCGACGGCGATTTGCGCGAGATCATCTTCGCTTAATTTGGCCTGAAGCTCTAACTGACCATCCTTGGCGATGCGGAACAATATACCGCTGCCTGCGGACACCGTCTGTCCGGTCTCCACATTGCGTTCCAGCACATAGCCAGAGACGGGCGCACGGACGTCCAGACGCGCATTGCGGGCACGGGTTTCGGCAAGTTGTGCGTTGGCGACATTCACCCGCGCACGGGCGGCATCACGCGTCGCGGTCTTGCGATCCATATCTGCCTTGGAAATAAAACCCCGGTCAACCAACTGCATCGCGCGGTCGAGTTCGTTTTGGGCAAGTTGCAAGTCAGCGCGGGCGACACCGGTCTGCGCCTCAAGCGCGGCGGCCTGCTGCGTTTGTACCGAACGGTCAACGCTCACCAAGACCTGGCCTTGTGTGACCCAATCGCCTGCATCGACATACACTTGCAGGACGCGCCCGCCTTCGCCAACGACGCCAACGGGAATTTCGCGGCGTGCGGCCAATGTGCCGGTCGCGTTAATCGCGCGCATCACGCTATCACGGCCCGGAGCGACGACGGTCACGGTCTGGGCTTGGCCAGCCTTATCCGCATCGGTGGGGGCATTATTGCCGCTACCGAAGAAATAATAAGCGGCCCCCGCTATAATCAGAATAACGACGATGATGGCTGCAATGCGGATCCGACGCTGGTTCCGATCGCGGTTGTCCTGCAGAATTTCGCCATTTATCGTGGCGCTCATCATAGTCTCGTAATTCATACCGGAATTCCAAATAATAGCTTCAGGAAGCGCGCACGCCCCCAACATGTTCATAATATGACTGTATTACCCTAATAAGTCACTGTCCGCAAGCAGCGGAACGTGCGCGGGTTAAACGATTTGACATCCCTTAGGATATCACAAACGCCCCTGCGCAACAATACAGACTGACGCTGCATATGCTTCGACAAACAACATAAAAAGCCGCGCAGAAACGGCTGCGTGGCTTTTTATGAATGCGCAAAAAGCATATTTTACCGACGCGCCGTTTCACATCAGTATTTTTGTCGCCGTTCATATAGGCCACGATAATGTTGGATGCGGGTTACGCGCAGAAAGCGTTAGGCAATAGCGTTCACATAGGTCGTTAATGGACAACAGCCCACCATTGACAGCAGCCACGACCTCCGCCTTGCGGCGAACAACCCAACGGGTCGCTGTTCAATCCTTGTTAAGACAGATTAACGCCCTTTAGCGTATGACGCAGGGTGCCCATGGAACGGGGCTTGGAAACCGTTCAGAAAACTATCAATTCGCGGATGAAGCTTCTATGGAGGCAATCCGATGACCGACGATATTTATCATACTGATTTTCAACTTGGCCCTGACCTGAAAGGTAAGCGGATCGTCGTTGCCATGTCAGGCGGTGTCGATTCCTCGGTTGTGGCGGCGCTCGCGGCGCGTACGGGCGCGGAAACCATCGGCGTCACATTGCAACTGTATGATCATGGTAGCGCCGTAAAACGGGCAGGGGCGTGCTGTGCCGGACAGGACATACGCGACGCACGTGCCGTCGCTGACAAGCTTGGCATTGCGCATTATGTTTTTGACCATGAAAGCCGCTTTCGCGAATCGGTCATCGACCATTTTGCCGATGAATATATGGCGGGCCGGACGCCAATCCCTTGCGTTCGCTGCAATATGGGCGTGAAATTCACTGACCTGTTCCGCCTCGCGCGGGAACTTAATGCGGATTGCCTTACAACTGGCCATTATGTCCGCCGCGTCGAAGGGGCCACTGGTGCCGAACTGCACCGTGCCGCCGACCCAGCGCGGGACCAAAGCTATTTTCTGTTTGCGACCACGCAAGACCAACTGGATTATCTCCGCTTTCCTTTGGGGGGCATGCCCAAACCCCATGTTCGGGCCATTGCGCAGGAAATGGGGTTGATCGTGGCGATGAAGCCCGACAGTCAGGACATTTGTTTTGTACCCGATGGTGATTATGCCAGCGTCGTCCGCAAAATTCGGCCTGATGCAGAAATCGGCGGGGACATTGTCCATATGGATGGCCGCATTCTTGGCCAGCATAAGGGCCTCATTCATTACACCGTTGGGCAGCGCAAAGGGCTTGAGGTTGGCGGACAGCCAGTGCCTTTATATGTCATCCGCTTGGATGCCGCGACGCAGCGTGTGATTGTCGGGCCGCGTGCGGCGCTTGCCGTTCCCGCCGCGCGGATCATTGATGCCAACTGGCTATCCGATATCGGCAACAGGCCGGTAATGGCGAAGGTGCGGTCTATGTCCCGCCCTGTGCCTGCCCGTCTGGATGGCGAATGGCTTCGTTTTGACGCGCCTGAATATGGCGTCGCGCCGGGGCAGGCCGCGGTATTATATGATGGTGACCACGTGCTTGGCGGTGGCTGGATCGAAGAAACACTTGCGGTGGAGATGGCTTCCGCCGCCTAAGATCATACGCTTACTGAGGGGGGAGTTCAGGATGCATTTGAAGGACGCACAACGCGACATGCGCCGGGCCTATGTCAATGGCGGGGTTGGTATTTTCGTTTCTGGACTATTATGGGTGATTGCCGGGGCGGTAACTTTATATGCCGACCTGTTTTCCGGCATGGCCACATTGTTTTTCGGCGGGATGCTGATCCATCCGGTGTCGTTGTTGCTTGCGCGGCGGGTCTACTATCGTGGCAGCTCGCGCGCGCCGAACCCGATGGAGATGCTCGCGCTGCAATCCACGGCGTTCCTCATCATTGGCCTTGCCATCGCCTATCTGGTCAGCGGGACGTATGGCGATTGGTTCTTCGCCATTGCCTTGTCGGTGGTCGGGGCGCGTTACCTCGTGTTTCAGACGGTCTACGGCATGCATCTTTATGTTATGCTCGGCCTGGTCCTCATTGCTATCGCCGCGGTCGCTTTATGGCTCGGTATCGCGCCGGCATTTGTCGCCTTAGCTGGGGGCGCGACAGAATTGTTAATCTCTGCGTTCATTCTTGTGCCGGCAAAACGTTAGCGGCCCATAGCTCAATCAAAGCGCCTCGATTTCCGCTGCGTTCAATTGGATGCAACCAAAAGCACCGCGCCGTTCCGCCACAGCTTCGGCCATAAACGGCACGGATGCGTAGACGCGTTTATTTTCGGGATCGTCGCTTAAGCGCACAATCTCCATGCCTTTTTCCTTGTCAGTTTCGCATGACGCCATGTCGCGACCCTGAATATAGCGGCAAGAGCAAGTGACATGCGCGCCATAAGCGGCCCCCACGCGCGCCTGACCCTTGATGCTGTTCCAGTTCCAAAACAGCCACAAGGCCGCGAACAAGACGATGACCAAACCGGCAATTTTCAATCTCTTGAATCGCGGTTGCGGTGCTTTTGGTCTTTGGGTCGAAGTTGCGGTTGCCATGGGCCCTCCATTTGGTGCATCGAAGCATCTTATGCCTAGAAACAAAATTCACCTTGCCGCAACCGCTTTTTGTGCAATCGCTGCCCTCAGCCTCTCTGGGTGCGCTGCAGAACAGCCTGCCAAGCCTCCTGCTCCAGGCTTTAGCATGGTTATCGATGACGCGGTGATCAGCGAAGCAAAGCTGGCCGCTGCCATAGCCCCTTTTTTTGAAGATCCAGCGGTCGGTGAAACCCGCGCCTTGGTCATCATGCATGGTGGACGTGTTGTTGCCGAACGCTATGCGCCGGGATATGGGCCGGACACCAAGCTGATTAGCTGGTCCATGGCCAAAAGCGTGACTGGCGTTTTGGTGGGTATGATGGTGGCGGACGGGCGGCTGGCCTTGGATGAACCAGCAATTGTGCCCGAATGGCAAACCCCCCGCGATGGCCGTGCGGCAATCACGCTGCGCCATTTGCTCCATATGTCATCAGGGTTGGACCACACCGAAATGGCGGAAGGCAGTGTCGAGATTTTTGATGCAGACACGCCGCGCATGCTGTTTCTCGATGGCCGTGAACATGTTGCGCGCTATGCCGAAACGCGGCCTTTGGAAGCAATCCCCGGCAAGAAATATGAATATAGCACCGCCACCAGCCACATACTCGTCGACATCATGACGCGGTCATTGACGGATAGCAAAGACCCCGTTGTGCGGCGGGATGCGATGTTGGAATATGCGCGGGGTCGTTTGTTTGAGCCGCTGGGCATGACAAGCGCCGTGCCTGAATTTGACCGCAACGGCACAATGCTCGGCGGAAGCCTTATCCACGCCACCGCGCGTGATTGGGCAAAATTTGGCGAATTTTTGCGGAACAATGGGTCGGTGCGCTCTGCGCAAATGATGCCGACAAGCTGGATGCGCTTTATGAAGACGCCAAGCCAAACCGATACCAGCTATGGCGGGCATCTGTGGCTTAATCGGATACGCAATGACGGCCGCGATGGAGTCCTGTTTCCCGGCAAGGCCCCAGCGGACGTCTTTGCCGCATTAGGACATTTGGGACAATTTGTGGTGGTGTCACCGCAGCATCGGCTCACGATTGTAAGGCTCGGCAACACGCCGGATGATCAGCTTGATCCCGTCAACGACCAACTGGCCAAGCTGATTTCCGTTTTTCCGAAGCGGTAAAGCGCAGCGCGGTTAAAGCTTCGCCACGGGCGCGTCGTCGCCAAGGTCTTCAAACCATGCCTCGACCGGACCGCTCAGCTTGATCAGTAACGGGTTGCCTTTGCGATCACGCGCTTTGCCAGCCTGAACCTTGATCCAGCCTTCAGAAATGCAATATTCCTCAACTGTGGTGCGCACTTCGCCTTTGAAGCGAATGCCAATGCCACGCGACAGCAGGTCGCCGTCAAAATGCGGGCTCATCGGGTTAATCGACAGGTGATCGGGCGGGGTGTTGGGACCCGCGGATTTCGTTTCTTCAGTCATGACGCGCGCTTTGCCGCAAAGCATAGCACTTGGCAATATAGCGCGGGCAGTGCAGGGGGACGAAATGGCAAGTTCAAACATCTATGACGCGATTATCCTTGGTGCCGGTGGCGCAGGCCTGATGTGCGCTTTGACTGCCGGGCAACGTGGAAAGCGCGTTCTGGTTATCGACCACGCCACGGGGCCGGGTAAGAAAATCCTCATTTCCGGCGGGGGACGCTGTAACTTTACCAATGTGAATGCAACCACCACGCATGCACAAGAACGCTATTTGTCGGCCAACCCGCATTTCGCAAAGTCAGCACTTGGCCGATATACGCCGCAGGATTTTATCGATCTGGTGCATGCACATGGCATCGCCTTTCATGAAAAAACGCTGGGGCAATTATTCTGCGACGGTTCCGCGCGGCAGATCGTCGCCATGCTGATGGCCGAATGTGATAAATCGGCGGCTTTTGGTGGTCGGGTCGATTTCGTGTTCGATGCGCCTGTGGGTGAAGTGATGCATGATGGCAGCGACTATGTTGTCACCTATAACAATGTGCGCGCGCAAGGTGCGGCGTTGGCGATTGCGACCGGCGGCCCCAGCATTCCAAAAATGGGTGCGACTGCCTTTGCCTATCACCTTGCGCGACAGTTCGGGTTGAAGATTGTGGAGCCACGGCCTGCTTTGGTCCCGCTCACGCTTGGCGGTGATGATGTGTTGTTTCGCGAACTATCGGGCGTATCGTCAGACGTGGTTGCAAAGCATGGAACGGCTGCATTCCGAGAGGCCGCATTGTTCACCCATCGGGGGCTTAGTGGCCCCGCAGTACTGCAAATCAGCAGCTATTGGCGTCCTGGGGACCAAGTGGAGATTGATTTCCTGCCATCATTGGATGCCACCGAATTATTGCTATCGGAAAAACGCGCACGGCCACGTGCGACTTTGCGGTCAACATTGGACCGTGTCTTACCTGCGCGCTTGGCCGAAGCGCTCGCCGCCAAAATTGGTCTACTCGGCAACCTTGCCGACCAAAACGACCGGAAATTGGTGGGTGCGGGTACGCTACTCGGCAACTGGCCATTCGTGCCCAATGGCAGTGAGGGCTATGCCAAGGCAGAGGTGACATTGGGCGGGATCAGCACAGATGGCCTGTCGCAAAAGACGATGGAGGCGAAGAAAATGCCAGGTCTGTATTGCGTCGGCGAGGCGGTGGATGTCACGGGTTGGCTCGGCGGATACAATTTTCAATGGGCGTGGGCCAGCGGCGTCGCGGCCGGCGAAGCCATTTAGGCTGCCGACCTTAGGGCCGTCGCCCAAAGAAAAAGGGCGCCGAAATCGACGCCCTTTTCATTATGCGGCCTGTTTGGCGCGCGATGCTTTTTTCCGCTCATTGGGGTCAAGCAAGCGCTTGCGCAAGCGGATATTCTTTGGCGTTACCTCAACCATTTCATCATCATCAATATAGGCAATGGCTTGCTCAAGCGTCAGGCGCTTAGGCGGGGTGAGGCGGATGGCGTCGTCCTTGCCGGTCGAACGAAAGTTCGTCAGCTGCTTCGACTTCATTGGGTTGACTTCAAGGTCATCTGGCTTCGCATTTTCGCCGATGATCATGCCTTCATACAAGGCTTCCCCAGGCGAAACCATCAGAATTCCGCGTTCTTCCAATGGGCCAAGGGCATAAGCAACGGCTTCGCCCGCGCCGTTGGAAATCAGCACGCCGTTCTTGCGGCCTTCAATCATACCACGATGCGGGCCATATTTTTCGAACAGACGGTTCATGATGCCCGTGCCGCGCGTGTCGGACAGGAATTCTCCATGATAGCCAATCAACCCGCGTGATGGCGCGCTGAAGGTGATACGCGTCTTGCCACCACCCGATGGACGCATGTCGGTCATGTCGCCCTTCCGCACCGCCATTTTCTCAACGACTGTGCCTGAATATTCATCATCCACATCGATAACGACGGTCTCATAAGGCTCAGTCTTCTGGCCTTTTTCGTCTTCGCGGAACAGCACGCGTGGGCGGCTGATGCCAAGCTCAAAGCCTTCGCGGCGCATGGTTTCGATGAGGACGCCCAATTGAAGCTCACCACGGCCAGCGACTTCAAAGCTATCCTTGTCTTCCGCCTCGGTGATACGAACAGCAACGTTGCTCTCCGCTTCGCGCATCAGGCGGTCGCGGATCATGCGGCTGGTAACCTTGGTGCCTTCACGGCCAGCCATGGGGCTGTCATTCACCGAAAAGCGCATCGACAAGGTGGGCGGATCGATTGGCTGCGCCTGAAGCGGCTCAGTGACCGATGGCTCGGCAATGGTGTCGGCCACGGTTGCGGTAGTCATGCCCGCAATAGAGATGATGTCGCCAGCCTTGGCTTCTTCGACAGGAACGCGCTCAAGGCCGCGGAACGACATGATTTTGGACGCACGGCCGCTTTCAACGACCTTGCCGTCGGGGTTCAGCGCGTGGATTTGCTGGTTCACCTTGACTGTGCCCGAGAGCACAAGGCCAGTCAGAATACGGCCCAAAAAGTTGTCGCGGTCCAGCAGGGTGACGAGCATTTTGAATTCGCCGTCAACATCTGCCTTTGGTTCCGGCACATGGCTGACGATCGTTTCAAACATCGGCGTGAGCGTGCCTTCACGCGCGCTTGGGTCAATCGAGGCATAGCCATTACGACCTGAGGCATACAGCACAGGGAAATCAAGCTGCTCGTCCGTTGCATCAAGCGACACGAACAGATCGAACACCTCGTCCAGCACTTCCTGAATACGCTCGTCAGGACGGTCGACCTTGTTGACGACGACTATGGGCTTCAGGCCAAGGGCCAAGGCCTTGCCGGTAACGAACTTAGTTTGCGGCATCGCGCCTTCGGATGAGTCCACCAGCAGGATAACCCCATCGACCATCGACAAGATGCGCTCAACCTCGCCGCCAAAGTCAGCGTGGCCCGGTGTATCGACGATGTTGATGCGCGTTTTTTCGCCCTTATGATCGTCCCACTCAACCGAAGTGCATTTGGCAAGAATGGTGATGCCCCGTTCTTTTTCAAGATCGTTCGAATCCATTGCGCGCTCTTCGATGCGCTGGTTGTCGCGGAAGGTGCCCGACTGCCGAAACAGTTGGTCAACAAGAGTAGTTTTGCCGTGATCGACGTGCGCGATGATAGCGATGTTACGCAATGACATTTGGAAATGGGCCTTTTGGAAGGTCTTCATAGCAGCCACATGCCACCAGATTCTCGCGCGCCATTAACGCAATATGCGCTGCGGTGCAACATCGCTGGTGTTGCAATACGCGATTGCAACGGTCAAAGCGCTTGGATGTTCGCTCGTATCTTCGCTGATCGCTTCGTTATGCTCCTGCTTGCCACGATATTGTTGGCGTGCGTACTTCCCGTGCGCGGTCCAGCAGCGGAGGTCGCGTCGTTCATATCCTTGGCGGCTATATTCCTGTTGTTTTTCCTTAATGGCGTGCGCTTGCCGCGACATGAAGTGATAAATGGCGCGCGCAATTGGCGGTTGCAGGGGGCGATTTTCCTCTTCGTATTTGGCGTAATGTCAGCCACCGGATTGGCGCTGTCATATATTTTCGACAATATCTTGCCGCCGACACTTGCCTTAGGTTTGTTATTCACCGGCATTTTACCATCCACCGTGCAGTCGGCTGCGGCTTATTGCGCTTTGGCCAAAGGCAATGTGGCCGCATCTGTTGTCGCGGCGGCCTTGGTCAATCTGATCGGCGTGGTGCTATCGCCTTTGCTCTTGGCGGTTTTGGCGCATGTGGGGGAGGCGAATATTTCAGGCGAAGCCGTTGGGCGCATTGCGCTTATCTTGCTTCTGCCCTTCACGCTTGGCCAAATGGCGCAGCGTTGGTGCAAGCCATGGGTAGACCGCAACAAGGAACTGGCGACTTGGATGGACCGCATCTCGATTGCGATTGCGGTTTATGTGGCGTTCTCGGGCGCGGTTGTGGCGGGGATATGGAGCGTGGTGCGCGGTGATGAGCTTGCATGGTTGGCCTTGGCTTTGTCGGTCATGCTGCTGGTTGGCTTTGGCGGGGCTTGGGCCTTAAGCGGGGCCATGAAGCTACCGCGCGGCGACCGGATTACGATGCTATTTTCGGGTGGGCAGAAAAGCATCGCCATTGGTGCGCCGCTCGCTGCAACGATATTCCCGCCTGCGATTGCCGGCATGGTCCTGCTGCCAACGCTGATATATCATATGGCGCAGTTGATATTGTCTGCGCCATTGGCCACGCATTTGGCCGGAACAGAAAAATGATCAGAATTGTCATCCCCGACTTGATCGGGGATCCATGGTCCGCCCTGACAGCTTTTGCCGAACGCTCAGGCCATGGGTTCCCGGTTTCGCGGGAATGACAAATTCAGTTTTATAACGAGCGCAACGCTTCCGAAGGCCGTGCCGCCAAAATCGGAAGCGATCCGACGATGCCCAATACAAAGGTCAATCCTGCCCCGCCAATGAGCGTCAACGCCAGGATCGAATAATCAGGCGCAAAGCTGAAGTCGAATATCTCGACCACGACATAATATGCCGCCGACATGCCAAGCAGCAGCGACACCAAACCGAGCACCACCGCCAATATGCCATATTCCAACGCCTGCGCGCCCAAGATTTGCCGCCTCGTGCTGCCCAACATTTTCATGATGACGCTGTCGTAGATGCGCGATTGGCGCGCAGCGGCGATAGCGCCGACGAGCACGGCGATTCCAGCCAAGATGGCGATGGATGCCGCAGCAGCAATGGCTTGCGCCATTTGCGTGAGCAATATGGTGATCTGTGCGGTCACTTCGCCCACCTCAATCAGCGAAGAGGACGGGAATGTGGGCGGGATCGATTTTGCCAATATGCGCTCGGCTTGCTTCGACACCGTCAACGTTGCCACCATGTTATGCGGCGCCGCGTCCAAGCTTCCCGGCGAAAACACCATCACATAATTTAGGCCAAAATTATCCCATTTGACGGTACGTAAGGATGCAATTTTGGCGGGAATTTCCACACCAAGCAGGCTGATGGTCAAGCTATCGCCAACGCCCACGCCCAAGCTTTCTGCGGCTTCTGCCTCAAGGCTGACCAAGGCAGGGCCTTTATATTCCTTTGGCCACCAAGCGCCCGCGACAATCTCGCTGCCATTGGGCATGACGCCGCTATAGGTGAGCCCGCGGTCGCCGTTGAGGATCCAAGCGCCTTCGGGCAGTTCTTCCAACTGATCCACACGCTGGCCGCCAAATTCAACAATAGTCCCGCGCAAGGCAGGGATCATGTTGATGGTAGCTTTGGGGTCGGCTTCTGTGACCATTTGTCTGAATTGGGCTTCGCCCCCACGCGGGATATCCAAGGCGAAGAAGCTTGGCGCTCGGTCGGGTACGCTATTCCTGATTTCATTGTTGATGCTGGTTTGAATGGCCGCGAGCGTCACAAATAAGGTGAGGCCAAGGCCAAGTGCCACGACCAAAGCCTGCGTCTGCGCACCCGGGCGGTGCAGGTTGGCGAGCGCGAGGCGCGGCAAGGGTGCCTTTGGCCGCGGCACGCGCAACGCGATAAAGCGCAGCAGCCATGCAATGCCCGTGAGCAGCAGCAGCAAGCCAAAGGCCGCGCCGATAAAGGCGAGTGAGAATAGAGGCTCTCTTGCTGTCACCACCGCAAGTGCGATAACTGCGAGGATCGCCGAAATTACCCACACGGCGCTGCGCCGGTCGATGCGGGCGTTGCCTTCCACAATCGCGCGAAACAGGCCAGCGGCGGGCACCGTGCGTGCACGGGCGAGAGGCGGCAGGGCAAAGGCAATGGCGATCAACAGGCCGTAGATTGCACTGACAAGCAAGGGCAAAGGATGCAGATTAAAGCCAGGTGCAACCGGCAATATGTCGCCAGCCACCCCGCCAATGACCATAGGCATGACGCTGCCCATCGCAAGGCCAGCGATAATCGCGCCTGCGGCAACAGTCAGGATTTGCAGCATATAGATGCGGAATATCGTTCCGCTGTCCGCGCCCGTAACCTTCAATGTCGCGATGCTGGCGCGCTTGCTGGCGAGGTAGCTGCTCACGCCATTGCCAACGCCAATGCCCGCGATGACCAAGGCGGCAAGGCCGACCAAAGTCAGGAATTGCCCCATGCGTTCAATGAAGCGCCGTGTGCCGGGTGCGCCGTTGGAGCGATCCGTGATGTCCCAACCCGCCGACGGGAACTGCGCTTCAAGCGACTTTGCGACGGCGGCGGCGTCTTCGTTCGCGGCCAGCTTGATGCGGTATTTTGCCTCATACATGCTGCCCGGCTGGATCAGTTTGGTGTCCGGCAACGATGTCATGTTAATGATAGCCACGGGGCCAAGCGTGAAGCCTTCGCCCAAACGGTCAGGTTCTTCGGCGATAATGCCCGCGACCTTAAATGATGCTTCACCAAAGCGCACAAAACCGCTGGTGTCGATATCGAGCCGTTCGGACAAGCTTTGCCCGATGTAAATATCGCCTTTTGCTGGAGCCTTTACCGTAGCGCCATCGCGCAGGGTCAACGCGCCATAATGCGGGTACGCGACATCAATAGCCTTCAACTCGGCGAGCAGGCTGTCACTATCAGCGGCTGGACCAATGGCCATTGCGCGCAAGCGGACAGTCTCTGAGACTAAGCCAGCGTTGCGCATAGCCACCATTTCGGCTGGCGTCGCTTCGCGCTGGGCAATGCCTATTTCGACATCGCCGCCAAGGATGGTCTGGCCACGCTTTGACAATTCATCAGCGATGCCAGCGGTCAGACTGCCAATAGCCGCGAGCGTCGCAACGCCGAGGAATAGACAGATTGCTAGCAACCGGAGCCCACGGATACGCGCGGACAGGTCACGGCGCGAAATGCGCCAAATGGCGGCGAAAGGGAGGGTCATCTAAATCCTCCCCGGAACGGGGAGGGGGACCGCGCGAAGCGGGGTGGAGGGGGCAATTGGCTCAGCGCGCGGCGCAGGCCCCCCTCCGTCAGTGCTTCGCACTGCCACCTCCCCGAAACGGGGAGGATATGTTGTTCGCCAATCAAGCCGCGCTCTCCACGACATGCCCGTCTTGCATGGAAATTACCCGGTCGCATTTGCGGGCGAGTTCGGGGTCGTGGGTGATGATCAACAAGGTGGCGCCCAATGCGGCGCGGCGGTCGAACAAGAGGTCGATAATCGCCGTGCCTGTGGACCCATCCAAATTGCCCGTTGGTTCATCGGCAAAGATTATCTTTGGCCCTGCGGCCATGGCGCGGGCAATAGCGACGCGTTGTTGTTCGCCGCCCGACAACTGCGATGGATAATGCGTCAGCCGATGCCCAAGGCCAACGGCTTCAAGCTCGCTTTGCGCGCGGCCGAACGGGTCGTGCAGACCGGCAAGTTCTAAAGGGATAGCGACATTCTCAAGTGCGGTCATGGTGGGCAACAAGTGAAATGCCTGTAACACAATACCAATCCGACCACGCCGTGCCCGGGCGAGTTCGTCTTCATCCAATTTAGTGAAATCCAGACCATCGACAAGGACAGTGCCGCCGCTGGCTTGCTCCAACCCCGCCAGCACGGCCATCAAAGAAGATTTGCCTGATCCCGACGGCCCAAGCAACGCGACGCTGCTGTCATAGGGGACCTCTAGGTCTACGCCGCGTAAAATCGACACGGATGCGTCGTTGCTGCCAAGGCTAAGGGTGACATTTGCCGCGCGGATTGCCATATCCGCTTTATGAGTGATCGGAGCGTGCAAGGAAAAATCCTTATGAGAAGTTTTTGGCTATATGGGGCGTTATGTGTCGCAATCCAAGGGTTGTCGGGATGCGGGTCTAATCCTGTAGCGGAAAATAAGACCGAAGTTCAGCAAACGGCAAAGGTCGCACAATATGACCAATTGGTTGTTGCGTTCGGTGACAGCCTGTATGCGGGGTATCGCCTTGCGCCGAATGAAGGGCTTGCCCCGCAATTGCAGGCAGCATTGCAAGCGGCAGGGATGAACGCCCGGGTGCACAATGCGGGTGTGTCGGGGGACACCACAGCGGCCGGAAAAACGCGGTTGTCCTTCGTGCTCGATAATCTGGACCGAAAACCTGATCTGGTCGTGCTTGGCCTTGGCGGCAATGACATGTTGCGCGGCATCAAGCCTGAAGAGACCAAAGCGAATATGACCGCGATGATGGACGAATTGAAACGCCGCGACATTCCGGTGGTGCTGACGGGTATGTTAGCCGCGCCAAATTTAGGTGCAGATTATGTAAATTCTTTTAATGGGATTTTCCCGGATCTGGCCAACAGTTATGGTGCCGCGCTATATCCTTTTTTCTTCAATGGCGTGGTGACGGATGCGACCTTAATGCTACCGGATAACATCCATCCCAATGCCAAGGGCGTGTCTCGGGTTGTCGAAGGATTATCCCCGCTGGTCGAAGCCGCTTTGAAGCAGCAAGGGGAAGCTGTATTAGAAAAATAATACAGCTGGGGACGGAAATGCTTGAAATGGTCGGGCACTCGTTCCATTTGTTGTGATATCCAATGACAGAGGGATTTTTGGCCATGTCGACTGAAACCGCAACCCAGACCTTGCAAGAGCTGAAGCTGACACCGCCGGACCCTGTGCCGACCGTGACCCCGCAACAGGCTATGGGGCTGGTTCCCGTAACGGATGAGCAGCAAACTAAGCTGGCCCAGCGGGTTGATGTCTATGTCGCTGACCTGATTGCGCAGGACGTTAACAGCCCTGAATTCGGCAAGCGGGTTGACCAACTGACGAACATGGGACGCAAGGAAATCATGGAGGCATCGGCGCAGTCGAACCGCTTTCTGGATAAACCCATCCGCCGCATGGATGCCGAGTCTGGCGTTGGGGCAGATTTGGCCGAGTTGCGCCGCGTTGTTGAAGATTTGGACCCTTCCAAAAAGGGCAATTTGATGACCAAGCAGAAGCTGTTTGGCATCATCCCCTTTGGCAATAAATTACGCAATTATTTCGACAGCTATCAAAGTTCGCAAACGCATATCAGCGCGATCCTCGGGCGTCTCGGCAACGGCAAAGACGAGCTATTGATGGACAATGCTGCCATTGATGTGGAACGTCAAAATCTGTGGGTTGCCATGGGCAAGCTGGAACAGATGATCATCATGTCAAAGCAGCTTGATGCAAAGCTCGAGGAAAAGGCCGCTGAACTTGAGCTATCCGACCCAGCCAAGTCGCGCGCGATCAAGGAAAGTGCATTATTCTATGTGCGCCAGCGGACGCAGGATTTACTGACGCAAATGGCTGTGACGGTGCAGGGGTATCTTGCGCTTGATCTGGTGAAAAAGAACAATGTCGAGTTGGTAAAGGGCGTTGACCGCGCATCGACCACGACTGTTGGTGCATTACGGACCGCCGTGACGGTGGCACAGGCCATGACCAACCAAAAACTGGTATTGGACCAAATCACTTCATTGAACACAACGACCGCCAATATCATCGATAGCACTGGCAAATTACTGCGCGACAATACGGGGCGCATTCATGAACAAGCGGCAGGTGCAACTATTCCGCTGGAAACATTAAGCCGCGCATTCCAGAATATCTATGACACGATGGACGCTATCGATACGTTCAAGCTGAAGGCGCTAGACAGCATGAAGCAGACATCGGACGCGCTTGAGAAAGAAGTCGAAAAGTCCAAGGGCTATATCGCCCGCGCCGAAGGTCAGGCGCAGGCGGTAAAGGATACGCAGGACAGCGGTTTGCTTGCGGCTTTGGAGGGGTGATGCTTGGTTTGAAACAGTTTAGGGAAGCCCGTGAATAGCCCCGCATCCAACTCAAACGAGACCCTGAACGCGGCTGCGCGGTCGTTGCGCAATGTGCGGATGAAACCAATTGGCTCCAAATCGCAGGCGCTGCGCCGTGCGCATTTTTGGGGCAAGCTGAGCAAGGCTGTGATCGCAGTAGGGGTGGTGTTGATCGGCGCAGGTATATTTGGTGCGATTATCGATGGCATCGGTTTTTGGGGCGTGATGATCACCGGCATACTTGGCGCGGCGGCGGTATATGTGCTGATGCGCTATCCCGAAATGCCCATGCCCACGGCGGAAAGCCTGCGTGTTACGGATCTCGCAACTTTGGCTGGCAAGACGGAAATCTGGTTGGAGGCGCAGCGTCCGGCTCTCCCAGCACCCGCAGTAACGTTGATGCAAGATATCGGCTTACGGTTGGACCAGCTTGCGCCAGTATTGCAGACATTGGATGAAAACGATCCGGCGGCGCGTGAAGTGCGGAAGCTTGTGGGCGAACATCTGCCCGAACTCATTAACGGCTATACGAAAATCCCCGACAGCCTGAAACACAAAGAGCATGCGGGGAAGACACCAGCGCAGCAGCTTGTGGACGGGCTGAAAACCATAGATCGCGAAATAGAGACTATGACCGGGCAAATTTCGCGCGGAGAGCTGGATAAGCTCGCGGTGCGTGGGCGTTATCTTGAAATGCGCTACGATAACAGCGAAGTACCGGGGTAGGGCGCCTTAACTGGGTTCAAAGGACCACCGACGCGGGTTGCCTGACAAAATCAGGGGCTTTCGTGCCGCGGAAAAGCGCTTGGATGAAAAGGATGCATTCTGACGCGGCCGAAGCTTAGCAGAGAATTTTTCGGGACGCTCGCCAACGGAGAAAGCGTTGAAACGATTACATTCGTAAACGCAAACGGCATGCGGGTGCGTATCATCGGCTATGGTGCTGCCATACAGTCGGTTTACGTGCCCGATGCGCAAGGCCGATTTGCGGATGTTACGACTGGCTATGATACGCGGGACGCCTATGTGGCGCAGCCGCATTATTTCGGTTCTACGATCGGGCGCGTCGCCAATGGCATCGCCGACGCGCGCTTCACGTTGGACGGCAAAGAATATCTGGTTCCTGCCAATGATGGGGGCAACGCGGTTGCTGTCCAATCAACCTGGCTTGCAATTCTATTCCGGAAATTTTTTCGATGGTTCCACCATCGGCAAGGCTGGCAAAAGCTATTATAGGGGCGACGCTATCGCCTTGGAGCCGCAGATGTTTCCGGATGCACCTAACCAAGCTTCTTTTGCGTCGGTCGCGCTGCATCCTTACATGATGTATGAAAACATGATCATTTGGCAGTTCGGTGCGACCGCGCCTAATGCAGATGAACATCTGCCCCAATAGCGCGAATATGAGACGGTAACCGCCATATCACCGATGGGCGTATGTGGTCCTGACCCTAATACAGTGGGGAGCAGAGATTGCTGGAAGCAACGGTTCGCTGCCCGGAGCGCTTGTGAGGAATGACAAAAATGGGGTGCAAAGGTTTGTAGTGTAAAGGCGTATGAAATCGGCTATGTGACCGTAAATTATAACAGAAATACCGTAAAGTTTAACGCATGAATGTATCGAGTGACAATGCAGGGGCCTCTTCTGAGATACCTCAGTCACATGTGCTTTTAATTGATGATGAACAGGATGTTCTCCCCGAGTATCAAGAATTTCTTGAGTTTGCCGGCTTTGCAGCCTTCACATCGGCTGACCCGGTCGAAGCGTATGAACGCGTTTTAAACACGCCGGAGATCGGGGTCGTTGTTACCGATCTGCGCATGGCAAAGATTGATGGCGCTAGCCTGATACGGAAATTGCGCGCGGCGCTTCCTGCGGAACGCCATGTTGGGTTTATCATCCTGACGGGTGATGCAAGTACACAAATGGTTTCCGATATCGCCGATGTACCCGTGTTCCTAAAGCCAGCCGATACCGACGCGCTTATTGCCGCTATCCGTTTTGCACTGGTACGTCCGTGAAATTGGCGCTCAAGAATCTGGCGTGGCCCAAAATGCATCGGCATGAGCTGCTTGCGGCTATGCTGCTGGGGCTGGCGGGTTTTCTTCTAAATTTCTTTGAGTTGCCACTCGGGTGGGGCATGCAATTCGTGTTCGGTAACGCGATCATCTTTGCTTTTATACGCGTACTTGCGCCGCAATCGATAGTGCTGGCTATATCCATTTCGGGCCTGTGGACCTTAATTCTGTGGAATCATCCGTGGGCATGGCTGCTCTGGGTCTTCGAGGCCATTTTTATCGCGGTCATTTGTCGGCGAAACGCACCGGTTCAAAGTGATGTGATTTTCTGGGCCATTCTCGCTGCACCAATGCTGTTTCTGACCTACAGCGACATAATCAAGATAGACGAGCTATCGCTCTCGCTAGTGGTGATTAAACAGGCCGCAAATGGCATATTAAATGTTGTCATCGGCGAACTGATTTACGCGGCTCTCATCGGATTTAATCCGATGCGTAAATTCGTAAATTGGCCAAGGGTGAAGTTGGAAAGCGCAGTTATCACTGTGCTAATGGCCATCATTCTAATCCCTACAGCTTTTTATCTGGTACTCGACGCGCCCAACAGCGAACAGACGGCGCGTAAGGATGTTGGCGGTACCCTCGAAAATCGGCTATTGGTGAGTGGTGTTGCACTCAATAGCTGGGTTCAGTCGCGCAGCGTGGTTCTGCGGATGCATGCGGAAGAACAATTTCAAAAGGGTCCCGCTCCAAGGCAGGCATTTTTTGATGAGCTTTCGCCCGAATTCGATCACATCACGATCATTGGTAATGGCCGCAAAATTCAATGGTCTGCGCAATCCAGCGGCGAAAAAATGCGCTTGGTTACCGAGAGTTCGAGCCAAAGTAGCATATTGGGTAGATACGGAGTGCGCCTTGTAACATCGTCGTCGCAACGAACAAGGAACAGCCGGCACTTCGCAATTATTGTCCCATTCAGCGCCGATGGCAAAGCGGGGATTATTGTTGCCCAATTGCGCGACAAACTATTGGACACGCTGATCGCTGGTCGCGGGGAGCAATCGAGCTATGGTGTTTTTCTGGTCAGTCCACTGCAGGGGACATTCCCACTAACGCAGGTCACAGAAGTGCTGGGCGATCAGGTTAAATCGCTGTCGCAGGAACAACGCGTGATCTCTTTGCAATCGCCCGTGCTTTTACCTGGCACTGGATATGGCGATCCCGTTATGACGAATTGGCGCAATGCCTATATCCTGCGGTCAGCTAGGGTAGCCGAGTTACCTGAATGGCAAATATTTGCGGTCGCCCCATTGGCGCCGGCGGTTTCCAAAGCGCGCATGGATCAACTGCAACTGTTCACTGCCCTGATATATTTCGTATTTTTGATAACCCTTGTTGCCGCTGTGCTCAGCCAAAAAATGTCGCAGGCGATGAGGCAGCTCCTGCAATCCGCTGCCGATCTTGCCGATGCTGGCATGCCCCAGAATCGTGAGGTTGGTCAGCTCATCGAGGAAGTGCAAGATATTTCCGGAATGATTGCTTTCGCAATTACAACATTTGGTCGAGAGCGCGGTGCGCTCGCCAGATATCAGCGTCGCTTAAAAAGCATCGCGCAGGATGCACCCGTCGTCGTTTACGCGCTGGACGTTGTAGATGGAACGAGAGGATCGCTTGTATATGTCAGCGAGTCGTTGGAAGATATTCTGGGTTATTCGCCCGCTGATGCAATAGATCCCGGATGGTGGAGCCATGCGATCCATCCTGAGGACTATCAAGCTTGCGCCGAGGCGTTTGCGGGACTTGAAGCTGGCAAAGTCGTAAGTGTGGAATATCGGTTGCGGCACAAGGACGGACATTATGTCTGGATTTATGATACCCTGTCTGTGGAGGCCAATCCACATTCAGACGCGATTGAAGCGGTTGGGGTCATCATTGACATATCCGAGCGAAAAGCTGCTGCAGAGCAGCTTTTGCAGGCCGATAAAATGGCGAGCTTGGGACGGATGATTTCCGGCACAGCGCATGAATTGAACCAACCATTGAACTTCATCAAAATGGCCGTGTCTAACTTGCGCGAAAATGCGGTGCGCGGCCGTATGGATGCCGACCGTTTTCTGCCGAAGCTTGAAAATATATTGGCACAGGTTGAACGGGCGTCCGCGATTTTGCTGCAAATGCGGATATTTGGACGCATACCCAAAGAATCGCCTTACCCCATAAATGTTAAGGCAACTGTTGATGCGGTCGTTATGATGGCGTCACCCCAGCTTGAACTTGATGGCACGCAAGTTGAGGTCACTGACAAGGGCGAAGTGCATGTCCGAGCACTGCCGGTCTTGTTGGAGCAAGTGTTGTTGAACCTGCTGCTGAATGCAAATGACGCGATCAGGGCACGCTATGGCAGCAGCAGTGCTGCCGAAGGCAGAATCAAAATCACAGTCACGCGCCGCAATCAGCTTGCCGTCATTACCGTAGACGATAATGGCGCAGGAATTCCTGCCGGTGTCCTTCGCAAAATATTTGATCCATTCTACACCACAAAGGCGCCGAAAGACGGAACGGGTCTTGGTCTATCGATCAGCTATGGCATTGTGTCCGATCTGGGCGGCGTCATCCGCGCGAGATCTAGCCGAAACGGCGCGCGTTTCACAATTGAACTGCCCTTGGCGGAAGCGGCGGTCGCGTAAGCATCCCTGCCTATCGTCAGCCAACAAAGGCGCGTTCCAGAACATAAGTGCCGGGGTGCGATTGTGCGCCTTCGGTGAAACCAAGGCTTTCCAACAACGCCCCTGTTTCCTTGATCATTGCCATGCTGCCGCAGAGCATGACGCGGTCGAATTCCGGATCAAGTTTATAATCCCCGATTTCAATTCTCTGCGTGATGCGACGATTTTCCCCCGTCCAAGTCGGACTTTTCGTGACGGACGGGTCATAGAATAGCTGCAGCTTTGCCTCGGCGGCAACCAGCGGGTCATCCGCGAGTTGCGATACCAGCGCATCGTGAAAGGCCAGATCCTCGACCTGCCGCACGGTGTGCTGAACGGTAATCTTTTCGTAACGCTCATAGGCTTCAGGATCGCGAATGATCGACATCCATGGGGCCAATCCCGTTCCGGTTCCGATCAAATGCAGCCGCTTACCGGGCAACAACGCGTCGAGCGTCAGCGTGCCGGTTGGCTTGGCCCCCAACAGGATTTCGTCGCCGGGTTGGATTTTACACAATAAGCTGGTCAGCGGACCATCTGGAACAATGATGCTTAAAAACTCCAGCGATTCATCCCAAAATGGCGAAGCCATGGAATAGGCACGCATTAACGGCTTATCATTGACCATCAAGCCAAGCATGACGAATTGACCGCTGACAAAGCGAAATGAGGCAGGCCGCGACACCGAAAAGGAAAACAGTCCCTTGTTCCAATGATGCGTGGTTAAAACCGTAACAGTCGAAAAAGCCATTATTTACTCCATAATTCAGGGCGCTCTTTCACGGCAATGGAGCAATTTACAATAGGGTCATTTCTTTTATCGTCAAAAGCCCGCCTTGTTTTTGGGGAATGGCAGGTAAATGATGTGGGAGGGCTTGCCTGACCAGTTTTCTGGGGATGGCACAAGTTACCGGAATTGTCCCGAGAATTGATGCAGCACCCGTCGCCCCAGCGCAGGCTGGGGCCTATCGCGCCTGTCGATCTAGCCAGACACACGTGATGGGCACCAGCCTTCGCTGGTGCGACGGCATTTTTTGCTGAACGGGTTAGTTAAGGGGGTTACGCAATGGTCACGGTAATTCCGTATCTTTGCCGTGCCTAAGTTTACAAACATATACCCAAAACGCGGTATTTCTGTAAACTTACCGCAACTTTGCGACGTTTGCTTACCGGGTCCAAAAGCCGGGCTGGGGTTCAACACATTCAAAGAGCCAGTCGCGCACCAAATGCGGGCGTAGCTCACAGAATCTCAGAACAAATCCTACATTTCAAGCGAAAGCTATTTAGGGGATGACGCACCTGTTACTGTAATTCTAATTAATCACTCCATTTATGGATGAGAGGCACCCGAGGAAAAACCCTAAAGCTGTTCCCATGAGAGTTAGGACTACTGTAAAAGCAGCGTTCATCCTTACTAATGGGGAGGTATGGTTCCACAAAAAACTCGGCTGGCTTATCAATTGAAAAACTCGTTCGATCACGATGTCATACTCGCTTTCGAATGATCTGATGCCGAGCAACTCTCTGTCGTCGTATTGTAGAGCAATTTCATTATTTTTTAGGGCATTAGATCCAGTGGACGCCCGCACAATTCTGATTAAAGATTTTTTCCGACCGGATAGGCCAGCAACCGAAACCTTCACCAGCACATTACGACCTCCAAGTTTCGCGAGCAAACTTCCGCATATCCTGACCACGCCTATGTCATAGTCTCGCTCATCGGTGCCGATGCTTTCCAGCGAGCGTACCTTGAATTTGCCAACAATTGGCTTTCGCTTTCTAAACATTCTCAATGCTCCTTTGGGCCGCCAGCAAGCCGTCGGACGCCATTTATTTTTGTTTATGCGGCCATCGGAACTTTGTCTAGCATGCGTGATTCGGTTTACTGGATTCCTATGGAAATTTCGGCGAATTCCGGTGACAAGTGCGTCATCCCCGAAATAGCTTTGGAGGATGGCGGATATGACCCGCCCGTCCGCACAAATACCCCACATAACCGCTAGCCAGCCTCCATAACTCAAGATACAGCGGGTTCGAACCAAGGGCACCGGACGGGGTGATATGCTAACTACCTTCATTTCATGGACGAAACGCCATCCGATATGGTCGGTGTTGATTGCGCTGCTGTTGCTTTTTGTCGTGTACCGGACCGTTCGTCCGACGCCGCCTGATTATGCATATATCAGCGAGGCTGTGACGCGCGGTGATGTCGTTCGCAAGGTTTCGGCCAGCGGTAAAGTGCGCGCCTTGAACACGATTAAGGTCGGAGCTGAAGTTTCGGGGCAAATCACCAAAGTATATGTCGATTTCAACTCACGCGTGCGGGCAGGGCAAATATTGGCCGAAATCGACCCGACGCGGGTGCGCGCTCGGGTGGAACAGTCCGAGGCGCAGGTGGCCGTGGCGCGCGCCAATCTGCAACAGACGGCGGCCAATGTGGCGCGGGCGCGGGCGGAGTTGGAAATTCAAGAACGCGATTTTGATAGGCAAAAGGCGCTGGCAGAACGCGGCTTTGTGTCAAAGGCGGGTCTTGATATCGCGCAGAGCAAGTTGAATAGCGCGCGCAATGCCTTGCAGGTCGCCTTGGCGCAAACGCAAAGCGGCGGTGCGCAGATCCGGCAGGGCAATGCCGAGCTGTCGTCGGCGACGCTTGACCTTAACCGGACCGTTATCGTCGCGCCGGCTAGCGGGGTGATCATCAACAAATTGGTCGAACCGGGCACAACCGTTGCGGCAAGTTTTCAGACGCCGAACCTGTTCGAAATCGCCGCAGATACAACGAAGATGCAGGTTGAGGCATCGGTCGATGAAGCCGATATCGGGCAAGTGCAAGCGGGGCAGATGGTCAGCTTCACCGTCGACAGCTATCCCGATGATGTGTTCAAGGCAAAGGTCCGGCAAGTGCGGCAAGCGCCCGTAGAGGCCCAAAATGTCGTCAGTTACCTCGTGATTATTGACGTCGATAATGTGAATGGAAAGCTGTTGCCAGGCATGACAGCCAATGTCGAAATCATCACCGATGTCCGAACCAATGTCACGCGGGTGCCAACCAACGCGATGCGGTTTCGGCCGCGCCTGGCCGACCGGCCACAGGCTATGGCGGAAAAAGCGGCTTCGACTTCGGACAAAAAGGCAATCGTCCGCCCCAAAGTATATCTGGTCGGCGACGATGCATACCGACCTGTGCGGAGAGTTATTCGGACGGGGTTGCAGGGGGAGGAATATACGGAGGTCGTTTCGGGCCTAAAGACCGGTGATAAGATACTGGTGCGGACAAAATCGCTGAAGCCCAAGAAAGAAACCGACGAAAGCGCGGATGAAGATGACAACGCCGCTTCTTGAAACGCATAATCTGGTCAAGGATTATGCGATTGGCGGCGAAATTGTTCATGCGGTCAACAATGTCTCGCTGTCTATTTCGCGTGGCGAATTTGTCGCGATCATGGGGGCAAGCGGGTCGGGCAAATCGACCTTCATGAACATGATCGGTTGCTTGGACATTCCGACATCAGGCACATTGTTGTTGGACGGGATCGATACCAAAACGCTGGATAGCGATGCGCTGGCCGAAATACGCAACCGCAAGATCGGTTTCGTGTTTCAGCAGTTCAATCTGCTCGCACGGACCAGCGCGCTCGATAATGTCGCGGTGCCGCTTATCTATGCTGGGATTGGCTATGCCGAGCGGCGCAGGCGCGCTCAGGACAGGCTGGAGGCCATGGGCCTTGCCAACCGCCTGCAGAACACCCCTGCCAAGCTTTCGGGTGGGCAGCAACAGCGTGTGGCCATCGCGCGGGCCTTGGTCACAGACCCGCTGATGCTGCTGGCGGACGAGCCAACGGGCGCATTGGACACCCAAACATCCTTGGACATTATGGGCATTTTTCAGAAATTGAATGATGACGGCATAACCGTTGTGCTCGTCACCCACGAACCCGATATTGCCGAATATGCCGCGCGGCGGATTGTCTTTCGCGACGGGCAGGTGATTGAAGATGCGGCGGTTAAGTCGCGCCGCAGGGCCAGTGCGGCATGAAAGATGTGCTCACGTCGTTTGCCGGGTGGGGCGTGAATGTCGCGATTGCGCTGACGGCGCTGCGCACCAATTTGATGCGTTCAATCCTGACCACTTTGGGCGTGATGATTGGGGTATTCTCGGTGATATTGGCCGTTGCAGTCGGGAACGGCGCGCAGGTTTCGGTGTCGCAGCAAATCGCGACTTTGGGGTCGAACATGGCCATTGTGGTGCCGCAGCCCGATAGCGGCAGTGGTCCCCCACGACCAAGTGATCGCGGCAGATTGACCGAGCGCGACGGTCAGGCAATTCTGCGTGAGGTATCGGGCGTCAGCGCGGTCGCTCCGCAAATCCGCAGTAGTGTCCAGATTGTGACGCCGGGACGAAGTGCAACGACGCAGGCAACCGGCGCGACCCCTGAATATGGCATAGTCTCCAATATCACAGCATCTGAAGGCCGGTTTCTAACGCAAAGCGACATTGGTTCGGCGGCGCGCGTTGCCGTTATTGGCGAAACCGTCGCTAATAAGCTGTTCCCCGAAACAAGTCCGGTTGGTGAAACCATTCGGATTAACCGCGTGCCCTTCACTGTCATCGGTCTTCTGGAAAGCAAGGGCAGCAATTTGGGCAATGATAATGACGACCAAATTGTCGTGCCGATAACGACGTTACGCCAACGTTTATTGACCACCGCTACACAGGGCCCCGACGATGTGACGTTGATCTTTGTCGGTTTTGAGGATGAAGATTCGCTGCTTTCGGGGCAAAAGGAAATAGAGCGTTTGTTGCGCGACCGGTACCGCGTGGCGAAAGGCAAGATCAACCCCTTCACCGTGCGCACGACAACCGAAATTGCCGAAACCACGGGCGAAGTAACGCAAATATTTCAGGCCGTACTTGTCGCCATTGCATCGATTTCGCTGCTGGTCGGCGGGATTGGTATCATGAACATCATGCTCGTCAGCGTCACAGAACGCACCCGTGAAATCGGGCTGCGCATGGCGTTGGGCGCAAAACGCAGCGATATTCGCAACCAGTTTCTGGTGGAGGCAGCCGTATTGTGCGTGATCGGCGGGGCAATTGGGCTGTCGCTGGCCATATTGGCCGCCTCGATTTTCGAGCGGGTAGCCGAATTCCCCGCGCCAATCGGCCTTGATACGGCGATAATGGCGGTCGCTTTTTCTGCAGTGATCGGTCTGGTTTTCGGCGGCTATCCCGCCATCAGGGCATCGCGGCTATCGCCGATTGAGGCGTTGAGAAGCGAATAGCGGGCGGAGGCGTCCCGATGCGGTCCGCGGGTCTGACAGGTTGCGGGTTAGACCTTCGCGGTCACGCTAACATCCATTCTTGCTTATTTTTGACTGTTGCGGAACGCAAAGCGCAAGAGGTAATACCATAAAGGTTTTGGGTAGCGTACGATCTGGTTCAACCGTCGCCTTGTGCCCCGCGTCGGGACTACTGCTACTTGGTGGTACATGCGCAAGATTGCGGTCATTATGCTGCCTCTCGTTTTTCTGAAATGGCGTTGGCGTATGTCAGGAATAGTTCAGTAAAGTGCTCGTCGAGTGTGCGTGCGGTTAAAGCGGCGTGGTGCGCAGCAGACCGAAGCTGATGTTGATCGCGATCCAAAAGTCGTATGAGCGCGAGTGCAGCATCATGCGCGTTCCCCGGTACATAAGTTTCGCTGAAATCAGGATGTGCAATATCTGCGACTGCGCCCGCATTAGGGAGTAGCAAAGGCAGCCCTGAAGCCAGCGCCTCCGAGGCGACCAGTCCGAATGTCTCAGCAGATGACCCATGCACCAGCGCATCGCAACTGGCCATTATGGTTGCCAGCGCCGTGCGATTGCGGACAGGTTCAAGCAACTGGATATGCGGGTTACCATCTACATGCTCAATGATTGACGCCTGTTGATGCCCATTGCCTATCAACACTAAGCCCACTGGCCGTTTAGCGGCCACCCGGGCCACCGCGTCAATGACACAGGGCCAGCGTTTTTCAGGTGTATGGCGACCAATACCTAACAATAATGTCGCCGTGTCGGGTAAGTTGCAACGGGCCAACAGGTCGCGCCGCACGGACATATGTCTTCTAGCGGGCGAGAAAACACCTGCATCCACGCCCATGGGGATGTTGACGGCACCATAGATGCCGCCCTTGGCCAGCCTATGCTGAAGGCTGGGCGACGCACATATGGTGTAATCGAAGCTGTTGCACATGCGCCGGAGATAACGCCAGAACCATTCAAACTGCCTATCAATGGCATCGCGTGAGGCAACGCCATCGAACCAGCGATAGGCCCATGCCGACAACGGATCATGATGCATGAATATTGATCGCAGCGCCTTGCCCTGCCAACTGCGGGCAATCCATGCCCCGCGCCATGGGGACGATGCCTCCAGCACATCGGGTTGTTCTGCGTCCAAAATGGCGTGAACCGGGGCCGCGTCCCAGAACATGCCATATTTTTTGTCAAAAGGCAGGGGCGGCGCTTTTATGTAGATGATCCGGCACCCGTTTCCATATTCAACCACTTCGTCTCTATTGCCAGGGGCAATCACGGTTATGGCATGTCCAAGGCGCGCACCAAATGCGAGCTTTGCATGGATATAGGTCCGAACGCCGCCACCTTCAGGCGCGTAAAATTCGCAGACATCGACGATTTTCACGGCTGGCCCTCCGCCGTTTGGCTTTTGATTGGCCCAACGCCAATACCCTGCCGATAATTCATGACAATCGAGATGGACCGCACACCCGGTCCAAGCGCAAGTGCAACGGCCGTTGCTTTAGGCTTACGCAAGCCCAGCTTGGGGTTGTTGGCAAACCCGACGCCATCACCCGATAGACCAAATTTTCCGTTGTCATCGCGGTCATGCAGGATAACCAACGCGTATCGTCCTGGGGCTGGCGCGCGCATGCATATCGATACAGGTCCGGCGCTCGGGACAGCCATCGGCACGCGCCGAAAGGGTTTGCCAGCCGCAATCAATAGCTTGTCGCTTTGAAGCAAATCAGCATCATTGTCGGGGTAAAGCTCCAAGATGAGCTTACCTTTGCGGTCCTTTAAACCGATAACGCTGACATTAACCGCAGGCCCTGTTTCTGCCAACCGGCAATCGGCGCCTTGTCGTCCGCGTTCAGCCTTAGGTGGCACGCTAGCATGTGCAGAAATAGACACGCCGATGATTGCGAGGGCCGATATATACTTCATAACGATTTGCCCATTTCGGGAAATATGTCTCGATTTCGGAAAAGCAGCGCCGATGCTCCCAACATTGCGGCAACCAATATATGCAGTGCCAAGATTGTGGTCGCTGTAAGCGTTATCAGCGTTGAAACCGCGCTGTCTTGGCCGACTAAGAATACCGCGATGACAGCAAAAAGGGCTTCCTTGTTGGGCAAAAATGGTAACCGTCCGACCAGTAGCCGGATCATCGACAAGACCAGCCAAAAGGCAAAATGCGGTCCTGGTAAAATTATGAACCATAATAAGGCACACAAAAGCACGCCTGCCGATAAACGAAGAATGTGGACTCCAAAAATCCACCATAATTGCGGACGCTCAAGCGTGAATACACGGCGCGAAAAGAACAATATCAGGAATGACGTCAACAACATGGCAGCGGCGCATAGGACTGATGCGTCAGTATAGGCGCCAAGACGTAGTTGCGACAAAAATGGATAAGTCAGAACCAACAACAGCAACGCGACGAGATTCGCTGCCAAGGCAGAGAGAATGTTTACGTCCTTAATGGCCCCAAAGGGCGCTGCGCTTAAATCCGTGCGTTTACGAGCCCATAGATAAAAATAGACTTCGCCTGCATAGGATATGAGCACTTCATTACCGATACGTTTGGCAAGAAGGATAAAAAATCCCGACGCTGGCAGGGCCCAGAGACGTCGAAATATGATCCAATCAGCAACGGGAAGAGCACAATATAATGCGAGCAAAACCGGCAGAAACCATAAATTATGCGGTAATGCGTTGTGCAACTGCTTGGCGTCGATCTGGCCAAGTTGGAGCACGAGGGCGATCAGCACAGCACCGGACAGGATACGCGTCAACCAGATCGACCAAAGCTTTGGCTCAGTCTTTAACGCTGGCAAATCGAGATGCGCAAAGGGTGTAGCGGTCAATGTCACGCGACAACCCAGTGGCGTTCACGCAGAACGGTATCGCGCTGCCCACGTGCATCGAACCTGTTGGCCAAAAACCTGTAGAAGAAGTCATGCTGCCGTGACCGCGGTGTCAAATGGTACATCAAACGTTCAGCCAGCGTCCAACGCACATTGCTGCGATCAGCGCGACGATCTGATGTCGTGCACCAAAATTTCGAATGATAGATTTGACGGCCCAGTTTCAGCACGCGGTGCATCAGCTCATGATCTTTTAAAACATACGGCCACAAGGAAGGATCATAACCCCCTACCGCCCGTAATGCTGATGTTCGGAAGGTCTGCGCAGCCCCGCTGGTATGGTTTTGATGTGGCAAGATGCGCGCCACGAGCAAGCGGTGCATCATGCTCCCCAAGCCCGCAAAAAATGGTTCACGGCGAAGATAGGCACATGCGGCGACATATTCCGCGCCCTTTGTGTCAAATAGCAGCGTCGCGGCAGATAGATAATGCGGTGGATAGTAAGTATCGGCGTCACAAATCGCCGTAAATTCTGTCTCAACTGCGGCGATTCCGGTCTGCAAAGCATAGACCTGACCCGGCCGGGGTTCTTGTAAGAAGGTCACGTTGCCTTGATAATCAGCGAGCTGGACGCGTGCGTTATCGATGCAGCCGTCGGTCGAACCATTGTCGACAATGATCAAATCAAACGCTGTTGTTTGCGCAATAATCGACCGCAAAGTCTGTGGCAAAAAATTTGCCTCATTATAAACAGGTATGACAATAGACCAACGCACAAGAGAATCCCAATAGCCTAGAAGGCCATTGCATTGATTAACCAAAGTGTAGTGTCAGAACCGTGTCATATTTATGAATAAACAATTAACCTCTTTGTCACAAATGTTCCATGAGAGCGCAGTCCGAAGAAATTACCACGGCGGGCGGCGGCATGCGTCACCAAATGCGTTCACTCGAGCTGGAATCCATAAACGCCCTGTTTTCTAGCTAATGTTAAATTGCGCCTTGTCGCCCGATGGTGCGGCGAACAGTGTTCGCCCGATATCGTTCCGTTCATCGGTGCTACAATCACGCAACGATTTAATGACTGCTGGAAAAAACACATTTAAATACGTGTGTTACATTGGTTCCCCGGTAAGGATTCGAACCTCAATAGACGGAGTCAGAGTCCGTAGTCTTACCGTTAGACGACCGGGGAGCAAGGGGTGGGCGTATATGCCCGCGGCTATGTTCGGTCAACCCGCTGAATCGGGCCGTTGCATAGGAACGTTCAAAAATGTTGAAACTTTGTCTCTCTGCGCGTAGCATCGGTTTCAGGTACCGGCGGCACATTCGACCGGATAGAAAATAAGAAGTGAGTTATCGGTCATGGGCGAAAATGTCGCGCCATCGCCGCAAAAAGGACGCGGACGAAAACGTAAAAAGCCGTCCCGTCACAAAAATGCGGCGCCCAAGGCTGCAACGCTGCAGCAGGCTACGGCCAAGGGCGCAGCGCGTCCCGACACTGCGAACGCCCCGACTTCGGCTAGCAACGGCAGGCCGCAGGGTGACATAGTTGCGTTGCGTCGAAATTGGCTTGAGCGAACCGCTTATGCGGCGCTTGACCTTGGCACCAACAATTGCCGGTTACTGATCGCGCGGGCAGGTGGCGATGATTTCACGGTTGTGGACGCGTTTTCGCGCGTGGTTCGGTTAGGTGAGGGGATGACCGCCACTGGCCGCATGAGCGAGGCGGCCATGGACCGTGCGGTTGAAGCGCTGACTGTGTGTGCGGAAAAGCTAAAAAAACGTAATGTGGTGCTTGCCCGATCTGTTGCGACTGAGGCCTGCCGTCAGGCAGTGAACGGGGCTCAGTTTATTGAGCGGGTAAAACGGGAGACCGGCATCCACCTCGACATCATCAGTCCAAAGGAAGAGGCACGGCTGGCGGTTATGGGCTGTCACGCTCTTTTGGAAGATGGCGACGGGCCAGCGCTTATTTTTGATATTGGCGGGGGGTCGACCGAGCTGGTTCTTGTGTCGACGCGCAATGTCATTCCGGAAATTCTTGATTGGGTGAGCGTGCCTTGGGGCGTCGTTTCGCTTACGGAAAGCGAACGCGCGGAGGGCGACAGTCCGGAGCAGTTGAAGGCAAGCTATCAATCCATGCGCGACAAAGTCATGGCCAGTTTTGCCGACTTTGCGGCCCGTTTGCCCGAAGACGGAGGCGATCGGCGGCTGTTGGGGACATCTGGGACTGTCACAACGCTTGCCAGCGTCTATCTGAAGCTGAACAGCTATGACCGGCGCGCCGTGGACGGCTTGCGTCTGCAGACTTCTGCTATGCGTGATATCAGCCGCGAGCTGGCGCATCGCAACATTGCCGGACGCGCAGAGTTTCCGACCATTGGCCATGAGCGGGCCGATTTGGTGGTGGCTGGTTGTGCGATACTGGAATCCATTTTCGACATATGGCCCGGCGAACGGCTAGGCGTGGCAGATCGCGGCATTCGCGAAGGTATATTGCGTGCGCTGATGGCGAGCGACGCCAAGCGCCGTAATCGGCGGAATTGAGACATGGCAGATAATCTTTTCGGTGGCAAAAATTCGGGCCGGACACTGGCCGGCAAGCAGAAAGTCAAAACGGCAAAACGGCGGACGGCCGGGTCGACCCGTTGGCTTGAGCGGCAGTTGAATGACCCGTATGTGAAGCGCGCGCATGGCGAAGGTTATCGCAGCCGTGCGGCCTATAAGCTCGTTGAGCTCGACGAAAAATTCCATATCCTGCGCGGTAAAAAGGCAGTTGTCGATCTGGGCGTTGCACCCGGCGGATGGGCGCAGGTGGTGCGTCGGCAGCAACCAAAGGCAGCAATTGTTGGGATTGACCTATTGCCAGTCGACCCTCTTGAGGGGGTTATTCTGCTGGAGATGGACTTCATGCATGACAGCGCGCCAGATCGGTTGATCGCCGAACTTGGGAGTGCGCCGGACCTGATCTTGTCAGACATGGCGGCCAACACCGTCGGGCATAAGCAGACCGACCATTTGCGCACCATGGGCTTAGTTGAGGCAGCCGTGGATTTTGCGATCAAGGTACTGTTGCCTGGTGGTGATTTTGTTGCGAAGGTGTTTGCAGGCGGTACCGACCCAGCGATGCTGAGCATTCTGAAAACGAACTTCACTACGGTGAAACATGCAAAGCCACCCGCAAGCCGCAAGGGCTCGGTAGAATGGTATGTGATTGCGCAAGGTAAAAAGGGTTAGGGTCAGGACCTATTAAATCCACCATCGCGGCGTCAAAATGGCAAAGATATCGAAGGAAAATGGCCGCCGCAGGCAGTCATTCTGCCTGCAAGGGCATTTTGTTTCGAGATCGAAGCCATTTTGACGTCCTTCGGATTTGACCCATACTGTCCATTGCCACGTTGGCAAGCTTGGACTTAGAACCACTAAGCCTGCGCTTTGCCGCCTTGCACTGAACAAAATGGCCTCAAACCGCGAAGGTGGATTTAATAGGTCCTGACCCTAATCAGCCTTTTTGGCGCGCCTTTTCAACGGCGCGTTTCAGGGCATCATAGCCCAAGGCACCTTCCAATATCTGGTCACCGATGATGAATGTGGGCGTGCCGTTGAAGCCGATTTGCTGCATAAGGGCCAAGTTGCGTTCGATCTCTTGGTTTGCTTGCGGGGAAGCCGCAAAGGTGCGGGCCGCGGCGATATCAAGCCCTGCTTGGCGCGCTGCGGCAGCTATATTGGCTTCATCAGCGGGGCCAGCTGCGAACAACGCATCATGAAATGCCTTATGTTTGCCTTGGCGCGCGGCTGCAAGCGCCCATAAGGCTGCGTCCCGGCTGGATTGGCTGAGGATCGGCAATTCGCGATAAACCAAACGAAGATTGCTATCGCTTTTTAACAGGCGCTGGACATCAGGCGCACTTAAGCGGCAAAATCCGCAATTATAGTCAGTAAATTCGACAATCGTGACGTCGCCTTTCGGGTTACCAGCCTCGGCCCCGGGGAAGGGTTTGGCGATGTCATTTCCAGCGGCGGATAGGCGTTGTGCGGCTTCGCGTTGCTGTAAAATGGCGACGGCGTCGGTGATGATTTCCGGATTTTCGAGGATATAGGCTCTCACCAAAGCCTCCGTCGCCTTGCGGTCAGCGGGCGACATACCAGCAGCAGCAACGGCATCATCGGCAGATTTAGCTGCGTCTTCGGCGACAGGTGCCGCATCAGAAGGGCCAATAGTGGCGGCGCTTGGCCAGAAAATATAGGCCGCCAAAGCAAGCAAGATGGCTAATCCCGTAACAATGGTGGCGATGATAATCCGGCGATTTGGCGTTTGTTGGGTCATAGACGCTGATTTAGTCGCAGCGCATTCATTGTGCCAGTGATTTGAGTGGTCCTGACCCTAGCGGCGGCGTTTCTTTAACTGCGCAAGCTTTGCTTCGGCCACCATATTGATATCTTGCGCGCGGATCCAATCAGGCGAATATTCCTGCAACCCAGCCATGGCGGTTTGCGCATTGGACAAAGCAAATTGCGGGGCGCCCTCCATCATATAGCGTTCTGCGCTGGCCAATGCGGCGCGGGCGGTGTCACCTTTCTGCGCATAAACAACACCAAGCTGATACCATGCAAACGGGTTTTGGTTGTCTTGGGTCACTGCAGCTTTCAACACCTGCGCGGCTTCATCAAGCTGTGTTTTATCTTCTGTCGCGATCAACGCATGTCCGAATATGGCGGCGATTAATGGTTGGTTGCCGGTCAGGTTCACTGCTTTGCGCAACGGCGCAAGCGCATCGGCAGGCCGCCCGGATTCCAGCAAGATTTGCCCATGTAACTCTAGGAAATAGGGATCATCGGGTGCCGAGGCAACAAGGGCGGATGATTCACCCAGTGCCTTTTGCGGATAAGCGGACTTGTGCCAAGCATAAGCGCGCGCATAGCGGGCAGGCACCGATGTGTCGGACTCAGGATAATCCCGCATCGTGGCGGTGGGGTCGGCAAGATAGCCGGTCAATTTTGCCTTAACGCGTTTGAAATCACTTTCCCATTTGGGGTTTAAAGGCGCTTTCCACGCAGGGTCGGCGGCATATGTGTCCTCCAGCACCGAAATACGCTCACCGGATAACGGGTGCGTACGGCCATAGCTGTCCTCTTGCGGGATACCGAGGCGGAATTCAAAATTCTGCAGCTTTTTGAAAAAGCTGATTGAACCGCGTCCTGATATTCCTGACTTGGACAGATATTGTGCACCTGATGCATCGGCTGTGCCCTCTTGCCCCCGGCTATAAGCCAAGAATTTGCCCATTGCCGCCTGTTGTCCCGCCGACAATATGCCCATGCCCGCTTCGCCTGCACCCGCAGCGATGGCCGCCGCTGCGAGAATGAGGCTAGCGATGCTGATACCGCTCGCCACAGCGATGCCTTCGTCAAACCGCACGGCATGGCCGCCAACGACATGGCCAAGCTCATGCGCAATCACGCCTTGTACTTCGTTTGCGGTCGTGGCGGCATCGATAAGACCGCTGTGAAGATATACCGCCTGACCACCTGCGACGAACGCGTTAACGGACTTGTCGTTTATAAGTATGATGTCGACATTTTTGGGGTCAAGCCCCGCCGCTTCAATCAATGGTGCGGAAATTTCGTCCAGAAAGGCTTCGGTCTCGGCATCACGCAAGATCGATTGCGCCATTGCGGGGCGCGCGGATACCAATACCGCAAGAAACAGGATAAACGCCATCCGGACAGCGCGAAATGTGAAATTGCCCATTTCCGTTGAATGGCCCGAACTGGATGAACGCGCAATGAAGAAGTTGGACAAAACTAAGCCCCGCTAGTCACGGACCAACGGGGCTAAGTTATTTTTTACCCGCTGGCTGCTTAACCGAAGGTGCGTTGCCACCAGCCAGTGCGTGGCGTGCCGTCATCTTCGCTGCCTTCAGCGCCGGTGGATGCGACGTCTTGTGTTGCATCCTTAGCGGCGGCTTTCTTGCGTGGGGCCCTGGCTTTGGCCTTTGGTGCCTCGACAACGTCATCGACAACAGCCTCAGGCGCAACGGGCGCCTTTGCCCGTGCACGTGGCTTAGCTGGGGCCTTGGCTTTCGCAACAGGGGCGTCGTCAGCCGCTACAGGGGCTTTTACGGCTGGCCCGTCGGCTACGGCTTCAACCTCAACCGCGTCAGCCTTTGGCTTGGCGCGGCTGCGACGCTTTGGCTTGGCATCGGCTTCTTGCGTAACTTCTGGGACTGCAGACGCTTCGGCTTCGGCAGGCGCTGACGTTTCGACAATGGCATCAACGTCCGTTTCCTGACGGTCACGGCCCCTGCCACCACGACGTCCGCGACGTGCTTTTGGCTTGGCTTCTGCATCAGCTTCAGGAGCTTGAGCAATGTCATTGCCTTCGGCGCGTTCCGCAGCACCCGCATTTTCGCCAGCAACCGCATCCTCACCCTCAGGCCGACCGTCACGGTCGCGACCCTTGCCACCTCGGCGGCCACGGCGACGCTTGCGTTTACGACCTTCGCCGCCTTCGCCTTCTTCGCGTGGACGCTCTTCTCGGGCACGACGCGGCTCGCGCGCGGTTTCCTCGGCTTCTTCAACTTCGTCGTCGAAATCTTCGATGTCGTCTTCAATGTCATCATCGTCGAGATCGATAATCGGCGGCAGTTCGACCGGGCGTTCTGGACGCGGACCGGAACTGGAAACTGCAAGCTTTGCGCCTTCTGTCTCTCCATTGGGCACGATCAGCACGCGGACATGATAGCGATCTTCGATCGCCGCCAATTCGGCACGCTTGTTGTTGAGGCAATAAATGGTCGCCTCTTGGCTTGCTTGCAACACGATCTGGTTGCCTTGACCCTTTGCCGCTTCGTCTTCGATAAGGCGCAGGGCTGACAAAGCAGCAGATGATGCTGTGCGAACAAGGCCAGTGCCTTCACAATGCGGACATTCGCGTGTGGACGCTTCAAGCACGCCGGTGCGCAGACGCTGACGGCTCATTTCCATCAAGCCAAAGCTGGAAATACGACCGACCTGAATGCGGGCGCGGTCGTGTTTCAATGCTTCTTTCATTGCACGCTCGACTTTGCGGGCGTTCGAATGATGCTCCATATCGATAAAGTCGATGACAACAAGGCCAGCCATATCGCGCAAGCGCAACTGACGGGCAATCTCGCGCGCAGCTTCCAAATTGGTTGAAAGCGCGGTTTGCTCAATGCCATGTTCTTTGGTCGAACGGCCTGAGTTGATGTCGATCGAGACCAATGCTTCGGTCGGGTTGATGACAATATAGCCACCCGACTTCAACTGGACGACCGGTTGATACATCGCGTTCAACTGATCTTCGACATGATAGCGCTGGAACAATGGCACTGGGTCGGCATAATGCTGCACACGCTTGGCATGGCTTGGCATAAGCAACTTCATGAAGTCCTTTGCCGCCTTATACCCGTCGGGCCCTTCAACGAACACCTCGTCAATATCCTTATTATAGATATCACGGATGGCGCGTTTAATAAGGTCGCTGTCAGTATGGATCAGCATTGGCGCTGCGCCGCGCAGCGTGCGTTCACGGATTTCGTCCCACAGGCGCGCCAGATAATCAAAATCACGCTTGATTTCAGGCTTCGTCCGGGCAAGCCCAGCGGTCCGGATTATGCAACCCATGGTGGATGGCAAGGTAAGGTCGGAAATAATCGTTTTCAAACGCTTACGGTCGGCTGCGCTATGAATTTTACGGCTGATACCGCCGCCATGCGACGTATTCGGCATGAGGACGCAATAACGGCCCGCTAGGCTCAAATATGTGGTGAGCGCCGCACCCTTGTTGCCGCGTTCTTCCTTGACGACTTGAACGAGCAAAACCTGACGACGATGAATGACGTCCTGAATCTTGTACCGGCGACGCAAGTTCATACGCTTTGCGCGCACTTCGTCGCTGGCCTTAGGTGCCCGGCCTTCACCATTTCGGCCACCGCGACCACGACGGCGACGGTTGTTGCGGCCATTTTCGCCGCCATTTTCGCCGCCGTTATCGCCGTTTCCGTTTTCGTCGGAATCGTCGCCATTGCCTCCAAGGTCGGGTTCTTCACCCTCGGTCATGTCGATGGTGTCGACGCTGTCGTCGCTATCGACCTCAATAAGGTCGGTTAGGTCGTCATCACGTTCCGCCGAACCCTGCATGATGTCGGAAGGCTCATCGCTTTCTTCTTCTTCTTCCTGCTCACGCAGCGCAGCCTCTTCAGCAGCAGCCTCAGCTTCTTCGGCCAACAACCGGTCGCGGTCTTCCCGAGGAATTTGATAATAATCGGGGTGAATTTCGGCAAACGCCAAAAATCCGTGGCGGTTGCCGCCATAATCAACAAAAGCCGCCTGAAGCGATGGTTCTACCCTGGTTACTTTTGCAAGGTAGATATTGCCTTTGAGCTGCTTGTGCTCAGCCGACTCAAAATCGAATTCCTCAATCTGGTTTCCTGTTACGACTGCGACCCGGGTTTCTTCCCGGTGACGCGCGTCGATAAGCATACGCGTTGTCATGTAATTTACTCCAGCGAGGCCGGCAGCCGGTTATGAGCCGATGGCCGCTCGCTTCATTGTTGATACGTTGCCGGACCGAACGCATAGCGTTCCTGTCGGCAAAGTGATGTGGTGGAAAAGTTAAAAATGCGTCTGCTGCTTGTGCATGGCGGGCGTGTATCTCGCGCGCTTGATTTCCAACCCATGCGCCATACCCTGACTGGGCGGCGTTGTTGGAAATATCATGCCTCATGAAGCGTCAACCTGTTAAATTGCCGAACGTAAACAACGAACGGCGGACTATCGGGGCATTCATCAGAACTCCCTGTAGGTAATCGCTAGCACTCCCGCATGTTATCGGCAAGAGCATCCCGTGATTTAGCTTGCAATTACGGCTCATGAACCGTTTTTATTAAAATATCGCTTGGCAGGGGCCGGTGCTTGTAAAAAATGACTGGCCGCTTGAAATAGGTCCTGACCCTCAGCAATGCAGCCGTTCTTCGTTTCTTGGCCTCTCCAAAGGACAGCGCGAGGTCGCGCAGGCGCTGTTCAATGCCATTCAAGTCAATTCCGCACGGTGGATTGCGGCACGTTAAATGGGCATATGGCCAAATTCGCGTCCCTTTGCTGATTTAGATTCTGGACCTGTCCGGCAAATCGGCTAGATAGGGGGCGCAATGGATACCCAGCCACCACCTGCCGAAGTGCCGACAACTATCAGTTACCGGCTGAAACGCGACGCCGAAAATTTTGTGACTCGCTGGCATGGATATTGGCAAAACAAGCGTTTTCGTTTGGCGACTTACGCTGCGGGTGCGCTATTCGTTCTGCTTTTGATATTCTGGGCGTTGTTTGCACGTAATCTTCCTGATGCAGAGGCGCTGATCGAATATGAATCACCGCTGCCAACGGTGGTGCGCGACATCAACGGAGAGCCGTTTCACAGTTACGCCCGAGAACGGCGCGTTCAGTTGGAATATGCCGACTTTCCGAAAACGTTGGTACATGCCTATCTCGCGGCCGAGGATAAAACGTTTTTCAGCCATGGCGGGATTGATTATCCCGGTATCGCGTCAGCCATTTTTGACAATATTTTTAGCGACAAGCGCGCGCGGGGGGCATCGACCATCACACAACAGGTTGCGAAAAACCTGCTGTTGACCAACGAATATAGTTACACCCGCAAGGTTAAAGAGGCGATCTTAGCCAAGCGTATCGAAAGCGCGCTGACTAAGCCTCAGATTTTGTCGCTCTACCTTAATGAAATCGCGCTTGGGCGCCAATCCTTTGGGGTTGAGGCCGCGGCGCAGGCGTATTTCGCGAAAAGCGTTGATCAGCTTTTACTGCATGAAATGGCCTTTCTGGCCATCCTACCAAAGGCCCCGGAACGTTATGGGCGCGCCAAAAATGCGGATCTCGCCATGTCCCGTCGTAATTGGGTGCTTGGCGAAATGCGGGCGAACGGATGGATCACCGATGCGCAGCTTGCGACTGCGCGGGTCCAACCGCTTGGCCTGGTGACGCAACGTGGAACCGGTTATAAAAATGTGGGCGGTTATTTTGCAGAAGAAGTGCGCCGCCAGCTTATCGAAAAATTTGGCGAAACCGACGAAGCAGGGCCCTATAGCGTATATTCGGGTGGTCTGTGGGTCCGGTCATCCATGCATCCCGAGCATCAACTTGCGGCGACCAAGGCGTTGCGTGACGGCTTGCTTCGCTACAATGCGGGCAAGGCTTGGAAAGCCAATTTGGGTACAATTGACGTTACCGATGACAAATGGCCATCCCGCTTTGCGTCGACCAATATTGGTATCGATTATGCCAATTGGCGTGCCGGCGTTGCGCTGGGCAATGGGCGCGTTGGATTTGCGGATGGTTCGACCGCGCGCCTTGACGGCGGTCCAGCCGCGATGAAGGCAGGTGACGTGATCGCCGTTGCGCCCAATGGCACGAACAGCTTCGTTGTCCGCAGCGTGCCAGAGGTCGGCGGTGGCATGGTCGTCCAAGATCCTTTCAATGGCCGTGTGCTCGCGGTGCAAGGTGGCTTCGACAATCGTATCTCCAGTTTCAACCGCGCGACGCAGGCACAAAGGCAACCCGGTTCAACCATCAAACCCTTTGTTTACGCAACTGCGCTCGACAATGGAATGACGCCCACTTCGATTATCGTCGATGGGCCTTATTGCGTCTGGCAAGGTGCAAACTTAGGCCAAAAATGCTTTCGTAATTTCACAGGTGGCGGGGCAGGCCCGCAAACCATGCGTTGGGGTCTTGAACAATCCCGCAACCTGATGACGGTGCGGGCGGCGGCTGAATCGGGTATGGACAATGTGACGGACACTTTGCGTGACATGTCGATTGGGGATTATCCTGATTATCTCTCTTATGCCCTTGGTGCAGGGGACACGACAGTGTTGAAGATGGTCAATGCCTATTCGATGCTGGTCAATCAAGGCCGTGAATTGAAACCGACATTCATTGATTTTGCGCAAAATCGCAAAGGCAAGGTTATTTGGCCAGCCAAATGGAAGCCTTGCATGGGGTGCCGCGCGCCCGATTGGAATGGCAGGCCAATGCCGCGCTTCACACCTACGGGCAAGCAAGTCATGGACCCCATCACGGCGTATCAAGTCGTGCATATGTTGGAAGGCGTGATACAACGTGGCACCGCTGTCACATTGCGTGAACTTGACCGGCCATTGTTCGGCAAAACCGGGACAACCACCGGTCCCACCAATGTCTGGTTCATTGGCGGATCGCCGCATTTGTTGGCGGGCCTCTATTTGGGCTTTGACCAACCGCGCAATATGGGTGGCTATGCGCAGGGAAGCTCACTGGCTGCGCCCATTTTTAAACAGTTCGCACGCACCGCGATGGCCGATATGCCAAAGACGCCGTTCATCGCCCCTGCCGGAACACGGCTTGTCCGCGTAGATCGCAGGAGTGGCAAGCGCGTATATGGTGCTTGGCCGATTGATGACCCGCTAAGCGCCGTGATTTGGGAGGCATTCAAGGCCGAGACGGAGCCAAAGCGATCTATCCGTCAAGAAGAAATGGCCACGCGGGATGACACGCCAAAGAAAGCGGCTGAAACGGAGTCTGCTGGTGCTGCCGGCGCGGCCAATGCCCCAAGCGCAAGCGTCGGGACAAAGCGCGACCAGGAGTTTATCCAGCAAGAGGGCGGAATTTATTAGGTCCTGACCCTAATAGATTTCGGCTTGCGGCGGGTAACTCTGGTCATCGCTGCCTTTGACTTGAGCGTCCAATCCGCTAAAGGCCGCGGCTGACCTTTTCAATCCCTTGGAGTTTCTTATGCGCGCCGACGCAGAAGGCTATGTTGCCCGCATTGATGCCGCCCTCAACCTCGTCAAGATGTCGCTTGACTGGGACCGTGCTTTGCGCCGCTTGGATGAACTAAACGCCAAGGTTGAGGACCCTACCTTGTGGGATAATCCGAAAGCTGCCGAAGAAGTTATGCGCGAACGCCGCCGCTTGGATGCGGCCATTGGGACTGTGCGCGAAATCGACGCCGACAAGGCGGGCACGGTTGAATTAATCGAACTTGCCGAGATGGAAGGCGACGCCGAGTTGGGCGATGAAGGCGCCGCTGCACTGAAAGCATTGGCTGACCGTGCCGACCGCGACAAGGTCTCTGCATTGTTGTCGGGCGAAGCAGACGGCAATGACACTTTCATTGAAATTCATGCGGGCGCGGGCGGCACCGAGAGCCAAGACTGGGCCGAAATGTTGCAGCGCATGTATTATCGCTGGGCCGAACAACGCGGGTATAAGGTGGAGATGGTCGATTATCAGGCGGGTGATCAGGCAGGTATAAAATCCGCCACTCTGCTGGTGAAGGGCGAGAATGCGTACGGCTATGCCAAGACCGAAAGCGGCGTCCACCGTCTGGTCCGCATTTCGCCTTATGACAGCGCGGCAAAGCGGCATACGAGCTTTTCAAGCGTCTGGGTGTATCCGGTCATTGACGACAATATCGACATTGAAATCAACGAAGGCGATTTGAAGATCGACACCTACCGCGCGTCTGGCGCTGGTGGGCAGCACGTTAACACCACGGACTCAGCCGTCCGCATCACGCACAAACCTTCGGGCATTGTCGTCGCCAGCCAGAACGACCGCAGCCAACATAAAAACCGCGCCACCGCGATGGGTATGTTGAAAGCGCGTCTTTACGAAGCCGAACTGCGCAAGCGCGAAGAGGTCGCGAGCGGCGAATATGCGGCCAAGACCGAAATCGGTTGGGGCCACCAGATCCGTTCTTACGTGCTGCAACCCTATCAAATGGTCAAAGACCTACGCACGGGCGTTACGTCGCCAACACCCGGCGACGTACTTGACGGCGACCTAGACAATTTTATCGCGGCCGCATTGGCCCAGCGGGTTACAGGTGAAGCGGTTGCCGTTGACGACGTGGATTGATTTCCGTCTTTTGGCCGTCAGGCGGCATTTGTTTCAATAAGCTCCGCGCGGCAATTGCTCCACGCTAAAAAACTTAGTTGACGCTTGCGTCAAGTGCGTGGGCACCTTAAAAGAGGCGGCTTAATCAGGCGATTAAACGCCTACCGTAACGGAAACCACTTCATGACCGATTCTCCCGCCAAATCCGGTCCGTTAAGCGGCATAAAGATTGTCGAACTTGCTGGCATTGGCCCCGGGCCTTATGCGGGACAGTTGCTGGCGGACATGGGTGCGGATGTGATTGTCATCGACAGGCCAGGTGGCTCAATCGTGCCCAAGGCCATTGATGCGCGCGGTAAAAAATCAATAATTCTTGATTTGAAGAAACCCGAGGCGGTTGCCGCATTGTTGAAGCTGGTTGAATCTGCGGATGTCTTGATCGAAGGACTGCGGCCGGGTGTGACGGAACGGATGGGGGTTGCCCCCGATGTTTGCCACGCGATTAACCCTCGTCTTATTTATGGCCGGATGACTGGCTGGGGCCAGAAGGGTCCGTGGAACCAAATGGCCGGGCATGACATTAATTATATCGGCATGACGGGTGTTTTGAACGCGATTGGCAAGCATGGGCAGCCGCCGGTTCCGCCGCTCAACATGATCGGCGATTTTGGCGGCGGGTCAATGTTTCTCGTCAACGGTATCCTTGCCGCTTTGGTCGAGCGCGCACGCACAGGTAAGGGCAATATAGTGGATGCGGCGATTGTCGATGGCACCAACAGCCTGATGAGCTTTGTGCATGGCATGACAGGGCTTGGCCAATGGCGCACGCAGCGTGAGGCAAATTTGCTCGATGGGGCGATGCCGTTCTACCGTTGTTATATGACGTCCGACGGTAAGTTTACGGCCGTTGGCTGCATTGAACCGCAGTTTTTTGCCGCGATGATGGAGCGTTTGCCTGTCGACAAGGATGTATATGGCGATCAGCATGACCGCTCGGCGTGGGCTAAGCAGCATGAACTGCTGGAAGATGTGTTCGCGACCAAAACCCGCGACGAATGGGAAGCGATTTTTGCCGGAACCGACGCCTGCGTTACGCCCGTGCTGGATTATGTTGAGGCCGCATCCCATCCCGCAAACGCCGCGCGGCAGGCCTTTGTGCAGGATGGTCATTGGTTGCATCCGCAAGTTGCGCCGCGACTTGCAACGCAGCCATTGGCTACCCATTTCGATATTGCAACAAAAGGCGGCGATTATGCCGATATATTGACCGAGGCTGGCCTTGGTGAACAGGAAATCTCCCAATTGATCGCGGCGGGCGCCGTGGTCACAAATAAGGATTAAATATGACTGAAGCCTATATTTATGACGCTGTGCGCAGCCCGCGTGGCAAGGGCCGCCCTGATGGCGCGCTACATGAAATTACGCCCATCGATCTGGCAGCGCAGGTCTTGGCCGCAATTCGCGATCGTAACGGCCTGTCGGGCGAAGAGATTGAGGATGTGGCCTTTGGTTGCGTTTCGCCCGTGGGGGAACAAGGCGCAGTCATTACGCGTACCGCGATCCTCGCCGCTGGCTATCCGCACACGACTTCGGGTATTCAAGTGAACCGTTTTTGTGGTTCTGGCCTTGAAGCGTCGAACATCGCTGCTGCTAAGGTGAAATCCGGCGAGTGCGATCTGGCGGTTGGCGGCGGCATTGAATCGATGAGCCGCGTGCCCATGGGTTCAGACGGCGGCGCATGGCCGATCGACCCCCGTTCGGCGATTGCCAATTATTTCATTCCGCAAGGTATCTCGGCTGACCTTATCGCCACCAAATATGGGTACAGCCGCGACGATGTCGACGCTTATGCCGTTGAAAGCCAGAAGCGCGCTGGCCGCGCATGGGCCGAGAAGCGCTTTGCGCGCTCGATCCTGCCGATCAAGGATGTCATTGGGGAGGTTGTGCTTGACCATGATGAATTGATGCGCCCCCAAACCGATATGCAGTCCTTGGGCGCATTGGCACCTGCATTCCAGATGATGGGCACGATGATGCCTGGCTTTGATGACATTGCCATCATGCGCTATCCCGACGTCGAAAAGATCAATCATGTCCACCATGCTGGCAACAGTTCGGGTATCGTCGATGGTTCTGCCGCCGTGCTGATCGGTACGAAGGAAGCTGGCGAAAAATACGGCCTGAAGGCGCGGGCGCGGATCGTGTCGATGGCTTCTGTCGGTTCGGAACCTGCCATCATGCTCACTGGCCCCGAATTTGCGGCGCAGAAGGCGCTGGCGTGTGCAGGGATGGACAAAAACGACATTGACGTGTGGGAATTGAACGAAGCGTTTGCTTCGGTTGTCCTGCGTTTCATGGAAGCGATGCACATCGATCATTCCAACATCAACGTGAACGGCGGCGCAATCGCCATGGGCCATCCTTTGGGTGCAACGGGTGCGATGATCCTCGGGACGGTATTGGATGAGCTGGAGCGGTCCGGCAAGTCGACTGCGCTCACCACCTTGTGCATCGGCGCAGGCATGGGCACCGCAACCATCATCGAACGCGTGAATTAACCTAGTTTTGTCATCCGCGCGAACGCGGGGATCCATGGTCCGGCACGTCAGCGTAAACCGACGGATATGGCCATGGACCTCCGATCAAGCCGGGGGTGACAAAGTTTTAGATTGGTGCGAAAACGCGCGAACAAGGAACGAAGATATGACTTACAAAACTTTCTCCGTCGATATCGACGCCGATGGCATCGCACTTTTGACAATCGATCTGCCCGACGCCTCTATGAATGTGTGGAACGGCGCGTTGATTGAAGAATTCGGCAAATGGGTTGATGATTTCACCACCAACGAAGCCGTTAAGGGCGCTGTGATTACATCCGGCAAAAAATCCAGTTTCTTGGCCGGCGCTGACTTGACCATGCTGGGCGGCGCGAAGGCGAACAGCACCAAAGAAGCTTTCGATCAGGCGTTTGCCCTGAACGTATTGCTGCGCAAAATGGAAACGGGCGGGCAGTCTGCCAAGGACCTGAGCAGCGGCAAAGCTTCGGCCAAGCCAGTGGCTTGCGCACTGAATGGCCTTGCCTTGGGCGGCGGGCTTGAGCTGGCTTTGGCATGCCATTATCGCGTCGTTGCTGATCATCCGAAGATCCAGCTGGGCATGCCAGAAGTCATGGTGGGCTTGCTGCCCGGTGGCGGCGGTACGCAGCGCACGCCGCGCCTGATCGGCCTGCAGAATGCCGCGATGATGATCATTCAAGGCAAGGCGCTCGACCCCGCCACGGCTAAGGCACAAGGGTTGGTGCACGACGTCGCGCCTGCGGCTGACTTGGTTGCCAATGCCAAGGCATGGGTGAAGGCCAATCCGAAGGTTACGGCACCGTGGGATAAGAAGGATTTCAAATTCCCGGGTGGGGCAGGGGCAATGGACCCTCGCGCCGTGCAGTTATTCGTTGGCCTCAACGCCATGGCGCACAAGGAAAGCAAAGGCAATTTCGATGCCATAAAGGCGATATTGTCCTGTCTGTATGAAGGCTCGATCCTGCCATTCGACACCGCGCTGCGTGTGGAATCGAAATATTTCACGAAGTTGCTTTCGGGCAGCCAAGCCAAAAACATGATCCGTACCTTGTTCATTAACAAGCAGGCCGCCGAAAAGGGCGCTGGCCGTCCCGCAGGCGTGCCGCCGGTTGAGATCAAGAAGGTTGGCGTTTTGGGCGGCGGCCTTATGGGGTCGGGCATCACGCATGTTACCGTGAAGGGTGGCATGGATGTCGTTGTTCTGGACCGTAGCCTAGAAGACGCCAACAAGGCAGTCGATTACAGCCGCAAGATCATCGACAAGGCCGTCAGCCGTGGCAAGATGACCAAAGAAGCCGGTGACGCCTTCATGGCGCGGATTACGCCAACGGACAATTATGATGATCTGAAAGACGTAGACCTCATCATCGAAGCTGTTTTTGAACGCCCCGATGTAAAGGCCGATGTTATCAAAAAGGCAGAAGCGGTCATTCGTCCGGATGTCGTTTTCGCATCCAATACGTCGACGCTGCCGATTTCCGGTTTGGCGAAAAATTCGTCACGTCCCGAATTGTTTGTCGGGCTGCACTTCTTCTCGCCTGTTGAAAAGATGCCGTTGTTGGAGATTATTCCGGGCGCGTTAACGGGTGATCGTGCCTTGGCAGCGGCGTTTGATTATAACGCCAAGATTAAGAAGACGCCGATTGTGGTTAAGGATGTACGCGGATTTTTCACCAACCGCGTGTTCCCGCCTTATATGGGGGAGGCGATGAAGCTGGTGACGGAGGGCGTGAAGCCCGCTTTGATCGAAAATGCAGCCAAGGCACTTGGCATGCCCATCGGCCCGCTGGCGTTGCTGGACGAGACCACGTTGCAACTGGGCTATGACGTTATGCAATCGACCAAGAAGGAATTGGGCGACGCCTATCAACCCAGCGGCACTGAAGACTTTATGGAGTTGATGGTGGTCACGCTTGACCGCAAGGGGCGCCGTTTTGGCTCTGGCTTTTATGACTATGACGCCAAGGGCGAGCGCCTGAGCCTATGGCAGGGCATGGCCGAGCATTATCCGCTCGCCGAGGAACAGCCGTCGGTCGAAGAGGTGAAGCAGCGTTTATTGTATATTCAGCTGATTGCGACGGCGCAGTGCTTTGAAGAAGATGTCGTCAAAGACCCGCAAAGCGCGGATTTGGGCGCGATTTTTGGTTGGGGTTTTGCACCTTATACGGGCGGTCCTATGAGCTATATCGATACCGTTGGCCTTGAGAACTTCGTCCGTACCGCTGACAATCTGGCCCAGCGTTTCGGGAACCGTTTTGCGCCACCGATAAGCTTCCGCGAAATGGCGGACAAAGGCGAGACTTTGTACAAAGCCGCTGCGTAAAACCAGAACGACAGACACAAAAAAGGGCGACCTCCACGCGGAGGCCGCCCTTTTTGTGTGTAATGTTGGTTTAGAACTTCGCGCGGACGGTCATGCCGTACATGCGTGGCTCTTCCACGAAACCAATCAACGAGCGGGTGCCAGCTGCGCCACGCAGCGGCGTATTGGCCGTAACTCCTCGCGTGATTTCGTTGGTCAGGTTTGTACCCCATATTTCAAAGGTGTAACGCTCATCCGGCGTGGTAAGACCGATGCGTGCGTTCATCTTGAAATAATTTTCCTGCAGCGCCAGTGGGATCGGCAGCTTGTTGGTATCAAGATTAATCGTACGGGTCGTGCGGCTATCGGAATAGTTCATGCTGCCATTGACGAGCAGACCCCAGCCAGAGCTGTTGAGCGGACCGTCATAGGTCAGGCCCGCCACACCCGTTAGCTTCGGCGCATTGGTGAGGTCTTGTCCACAGAGTCGCACTACAGAGCCAAGAGCGCTTGCGGCAACACCGTCGGCGCAATCACTTGGATAGCGGGCATTTGCATATGTCACCGCAAGATTGCCCCGCATATAATTGCCAAAGTCTCCGAACAGCTCAAGTTCTGCCCCTGTCGAACGTGCTGAATTAACGTTGAAGGTGAGGAACTGGATGCCAGTGAATTCCAGAACTTGGAAATCGCTCATCTTCATGTCGAACAAGGCAAGGTTGGCCTTGATCGGACCAAAGGTAGCTTTCACGCCGAGTTCAATCTGGTCGACCTTTTCCGATTTGAACCGTGGGTCGGCATAAACCGGCGCTGCGCCAGTCGTCAGAACTGCAGTAGAGTTCGTTAGGTTGGCTGCGGTCGGGTCGAGGTTGAACCCGCCAGACTTAAACCCGTGGCTATAGCTGGCATAGAGCAGCAAATCTTCATTTGCCTTATAACCAATCTGACCCGTGTAGGTGATTTCGTCATCTTCAAATTGGTTTGACCATGCGCGCGGCAAAGGCAATTTCGAGCTGGCCAAACCACCTCCGGCAGCAGCCGGTGCAGTCAGGTTGACCGGAACGGCAAAGGGAAAGCAGTTGAGGCCTACCAAACCGGAGGCAAGCGCACCGGGAACGCGACCTGTCAGTACACCGTTGACGCTTGCTTGGCATGCTGCGTTGCTTGCGCTGATTTGACCGAAGGATGCATCCTTCGTTTCAGAGACATAGCGCGCGCCAACTGTTAGGCTCAATTTATCCGTTACGTTGAAGACATTGTGCGTAAAAATTGAATAGCTTTCGGCGTCTTGCGAAAACAGGTTGTTCCCAAAAGAATTGTTCGAATTGACTGGCGCACCGATCGTAGGAGCCGCCGCTGTTCCGCCAGAACCCAAAGCAGTGAGCGCAAACAATGGATTTACGCCTGCCGCATTTGCAAAGTTAAATGCGCTGTTCGCGGCTTGATAGTCGGCACCGAAGGACATAGTTTGCTGTGCAGCAATATCTTCCTGCGAGTAAAAACCACCGATCAACCAATCTAGAGAATCGTTCAGCGCGGTCCCTTGTAACCGGAGTTCCTGCGTGAACGTTTTAATCCGGTCACCATTGGGCAGAACACCCGGAGCCTGAATCGAGCCGCCGACACCTGTGGTGAAAATTTTCAAGCTCGTGAAATCGGACTCAGCCGTCGAACTGGATTTAAAGTCACGATAGGACCCAATGTACGTCAGCTTTGCGCCGCCAAAGTCCCATTTGAGTTCACCGGAAATGCCCCATTGTTCAGCGCCATTGAAAAACGTCTGGCTGTTGACGGCCAGATTTTTAAGCGCTGACGTGCCAGATTCGACAACGCCGTCATTGGCCAATCCATGGAATGCCGAGAAAGGCGCGAGTTCGGTTTCACGCACGATAACCGCGTCACAGCAATTTTCGTCTACCTTGGAATAGTCGCCGACAATGCGGATGCTAACATCGGCATTGGGCTCTACATATAATTGGCCACGAATGAGGTAACGGTCGCGGTTGTTGCTTTCAGCGCCGGTTGAGCTTTTCAAGTAACCGTCACGCTTGCGCCATGTGCCCGACAGGCGAAAAGCGGCTACATCTTGTACCACAGGAACGCTCACGCCGCCCTGCGCATTCATGAAGTTGTAATTGCCGTAAGATGCGTTGGCAAAGCCTTCGACCTGAGCCAGGTTAGGACGTTTTGTCGTGATATTCAACGCACCAGCCGAAGTGTTGCGGCCGAACAACGTACCTTGCGGGCCACGCAAGATTTCGAGACGCTCCAGGTCGACAAGGTCGCCCAACGCAACGCCGGGACGTGACTGATATACGCCGTCAATGAAGACGCCAACCGAGCTTTCGAGACCAGTGTTGTTACCGGTGGTGCCGACGCCACGAATTTTTATCGACGTGCCTTGCGTTTCAGTTTGCGATGACTGAATGTTGAAGCTTGGCGAAATCGATGACAGCGTCTTGATATCCGATACGCCTTCGCGCTCCAGCGCCTCTGGCGCGACAGCGGTCACGGCCAACGGAATGTCCTGCACATCCATCGCACGCAATGTCGCGGTCACGATAATGGGTTCATCACCACTATCTTCTTCGGCTTGGGCTGTTTGGGCGTAAGCTGCAGGCACTAACATCGCGCTGCAGATGGTGCTGCACAAAGCAGCGGTAATCACACGATTAAATCGACGCATTTCTCTCTCTCCTCCATGTAACCGACAACCCATTGGCATTTGCTGCTCATATATGGTTGGCGGCATTCTTAACGCTTCCCGGATGGGAAAATTCCGGGAAGAAACTCTATGCACTCATCATCCTATCGCCGAATTTTCACAAATCCAGCAATTTAATCACGCGATTGAAAATATGATTTTACTGTGGCTTTTGTGCCTTTTGGCAGTAATCATGCTGGGCTATGTTTGACCGCCCCACGATCTTGGACGAGGCATTTTCCCGCCGCGTCGCTGCGCATGACTTTCCACATTCGCGTACCAGCCACATTGTCGAAATGGTTGCGCCGCACGTGCTTGTGGATCTGTTCGATAGTCAGATTATGAGCCGCCATCTCGACCTGTGGGCGCGGCGTTCCAAGGGCAAAACTTTCTATTCCATTGGCAGTTCGGGGCATGAGGGCACAGCCGCAATGGCGGCGGCAACGCGCGCGACGGATATGTCATTCCTGCATTACCGCGATGCTGCGTTCCTGATCCAGCGTAAGAAGCAAGCGGGCGGCCTGACGCCTTTGCATGACATGGCCTTGTCCTTCGCTGCGTCAGCTGATGACCCGATCTCGGGCGGGCGGCACAAGGTATTGGGATGCGCGCACACTTTTGTCCCGCCGCAGACGAGCACGATTGCGTCCCATCTGCCTAAGGCCGTTGGTGCGGCGCATTCATTGGGTATGGCGCAACGCTTGCAGCTTGCCGATGCTGTGCTGCCGCATGATGCGGTAATCCTATGTTCCTTCGGTGATGCGTCTGCAAACCATTCAACCTCTCAAGGGGCGTTCAACGCCGCGTGCTGGGCCGCGTATCAGCATTTACCGATGCCTATTGTCTTTCTGTGTGAGGATAATGGCATCGGGATTTCCGTGCGCACGCCGGGCGGGTGGATCGCCGCCAATTTCGCGCATAGGCCGGCGCTGCATTATATTAGCTGCGACGGTGCGGACATGCATGACGCGCTGCGCGGATGCGCAGAGGCGGTGACCTATGCCCGCGCTCGGCGTAAACCAGTTTTCCTGCACATGCAGACGATCCGACTGATGGGGCATGCCGGTGCGGATGTTGAATTAAGTTACGCCTCCATCGCGCAGATTGAGGCAGCAGAGGCGCAGGACCCATTGCTGCACAGCGCGCGGATATTGCATGAACACGCAGGCATGTCAGGCGCAGAGATTGTTGCGCGTTATGAAGATATGCGTGCGCGGGTCGACTGGGTGGCGCGCGAGGCGCTATCGAAGCCAAGACTATTGACGGCGACAGAGGTGATGGCGTCGATTGAACCTGCAAAATCGGCAAAGCCCCGGCGGCCCTTGCCCAATGCGGCGGCGCGTGATGCCTTGTTCATCAAAGACGTGCGTAACCTTGCCAAACCAGCGACTTTAGCCAAAAGCATCAATTTTGCTTTGGCGGATATCATGCTGCAATATCCCAATGTCGCGGTGTTTGGCGAAGATGTCGCGCGCAAGGGTGGCGTTTATGGCGTGACACAGGGGTTGCAAGAGAAATTCGGCCCCGTGCGTGTGTTCGACACATTGCTGGACGAACAAACGATCTTGGGCCTTGCCATTGGCATGGCGCATAACGGCTTTGTGCCGATCCCGGAAATTCAGTTTCTGGCCTATCTGCATAATGCTGAGGATCAGATCCGCGGCGAAGCGGCGACCTTATCCTTCTTTTCGAACCAGCAATATCGCAACCCGATGGTGATCCGCATTGCTGGCCTACCTTATCAAAAGGGCTTTGGCGGACATTTCCATAATGACAATAGCCTGGCCGTTCTTACCGATATTCCCGGCATTATCGTTGCTTGTCCGTCCAGCGCCGCTGATGCGCCAGCGATGTTGCGGGAATGTGTTCGTCTGGCGCATGAGGACGGGCGGGTGGTGGTCTTTATTGAACCAATCGCTTTATATCATATGACCGACCTGCAACAGGCGGACGACGGCGGTTGGACCGCGCCTTATGTTGCGCCAGATCAGGACAAGGTTGTTGCCCTTGGTGCGCTCGGTCAATTTGGTAAGGGCACTGAACTTGCAATTATAACATATGGAAATGGTTATTTTCTTTCGCGGCAAGCGGCTGATGAATTGAAGGCGGGGGGAATTGATCTGCGGATTATCGATCTCCGCTGGCTGCACCCGTTAAATGCTGAGGCAATTGTTGCGGCTGTGGCCGATTGCGGGAAAATTTTGATTGTTGATGAATGCCGAAAATCGGGAAGCCTTAGCGAGAAGTTGATGACCATTTTGACCGAAGCAGGACGCGGCGATGCTGTCAGCCGGATTACAGCTGAGGATTGCTTCATTCCGTTGGGCCCTGCGGCGGAACTGGTTTTGCCGAGCAAAGCCTCAATCATCGAAGCGGCACGGGCGGCGGTAGCATGAAAAAACGGGCTTTAGTCATTTGCCCGGGGCGCGGCACTTATAATGCGGCAGAGCTTGGCTATGTGAAAACGCATCATGCGGCGCGTCAGGACGTTATCGCCACGGTTGATGCCATCCGGACCGAGTTGGGGCAGGTGACTGTCTCGCAACTTGATAATGCCGCCAAATATGCGCCATCGGTTCATATGACGGGCGATAATGCATCGGCGTTGATCTATGCCTGCGCCATGGCCGACTTCGCCGCGATTGACCGCGAACGATATGAGATTGTTGCCGTGACTGGCAATTCCATGGGCTGGTATCTCGCATTGGCTTGCGCAGGCATAGTCGATCTCGCGGACGGTGCGCGGCTTGTTAACAATATGGGCGGAATAATGCATCAGGACGGAACCGGCGGACAAATTGTCTGGTCAGTCGTTGATGACAATTGGAATATGCGGCCAGATAAAATATTATTTGTTCAGAATCTATTGGCCGAGGCGCGTATAAATTCTGCAATATACGTAGATATTTCCATCCGGCTTGGCGGCATGATTGTTTTTGCGGCAGACGAGGCGGGGCTCAAATGGTTGACGGAACGGCTGCCTAAAGATGACCGTTTTCCGTTAAAACTTATGCACCATGCTGCATTCCATAGTCCTTTGCTGAACCATGTCATTCCGATGGCGCGGGCGGGCAATCCTGTTGGCGATTTCGGGACTGGTGAAATTCCGGCGATTGACGGGCAGGGCCGGATTTGGTCCCCCCGCGCGTTCAGCCGTGAGGCTATTTATGACTACACATTCGGCGCGCAACTGACCGAAAGCTATAATTTCACGCGTGCGGTTCAGGTTGCGGCGGCAGAATTTGCGCCCGAAACAATCATTGTCTTGGGCCCCGGCACGACCTTGGGCGCGCCTACGGTTCAGGCGTTGATTGCCTCAGGCTGGCGCGGTCTCTCAGGCAAGGCGGACTTTCAGGCGCGGCAGCAGGATGAGCCGATGCTCATTTCCATGGGCATGGCCGAACAGCGCGCTTGGGTGTTAAGCTAATCACTGCATACGAATAAACGCTAGACGCCCCCTCGCTTCCGGATAAAGGGAGGTCGAATTGCGGGGTAATTGTCTGCTGCCTTGCCAGGAGATTGACGGAATGCGCGACCATAGCTCAACCTTGCTGCTGTTCGGGGCGACGGGTGACCTTGCGCGCCGGATGCTGCTGCCGTCCTTATATGCATTGCATGCTGATGGGTTGATCGACCCCAATTTACGCATTTTCGGCACCGCCCGCAGCGCGCTAACCGACGACGCTTTCCGTGACATGGCGCGCGCCGCATTGTGCGAATTTTTGCCCGATGATCGTAAGGCCGAAGGGTTGATCGACGCTTTTCTGCAACATTTGCATTATGTCGCGCTTGATGCGTCCAATCCAGATGGCTTTACCGAACTGGCGGCGACGATTGGGGATATATCGGGGGGCTTGTCGATTTTCCTGTCTACGGCGCCGTCTTTGTTCGAAGCGACGATCAAGGGCCTGCATGGTGCCGGACTATCGGGGGACAATGTGCGTATTGGTCTCGAAAAACCCTTGGGCAATGACCTGGCTTCCTCGCGACATATCAACGACGCCGTCAACGCCGTATTCCCCGAAAAACGCACCTTTCGCATTGACCATTATCTGGGCAAGGAAACGGTCCAGAACCTCATGGCATTGCGCTTTGCCAATATGTTGTTCGAACCGCTGTGGAACGCCAATGCCATCGCGCATGTGCAGATCACCGTCAGCGAGACAGTCGGGCTTGAGGGGCGCGCAGGTTTTTACGATGATACAGGCGCGCTGCGCGATATGGTGCAGAACCATATGCTGCAATTGCTTGCGTTAATCGCGATGGAGCCGCCCGCCAGCCTTGATGCCACCGCCATTCGCGACGAAAAGGTAAAGGTTCTGCGCGCGCTCCGTCCTGTGGCTGAAGGCGACGTTGTGACGGGTAAATATACCGAAGGCGCGGTCCATGGCGATGCGGTAAAAAGCTATGAAGGCGCCTTGGGCAAAGCGTCCGACACCGAAACATTTGTTGCGATAAAGGCCTATGTCGACAATTGGCGCTGGCAGGGGGTGCCATTTTTCCTGCGCACGGGTAAACGCCTGCCCGAACGGCGCAGCGAAATTGTCATTCAATTCAAACCAGTCCCGCACAATGTGTTCCGCGACCGTGGCGGTAAACTTGAGGCAAACACGCTAATCATCCGTTTGCAACCTGAGGAATATGTGCGGTTGCTGGTGATGGCAAAGGAGCCGGGGCTGGACCGGGGCGGAGTTATCTTGCGTGAAGTACCGCTGGATTTGTCGCTCACTGCCGCGTTCGCGGGGTCGCGCCGCAGGATTGCCTATGAAAGACTGCTTCTTGACCTCATAGAAGGCGACCAGACGCTATTCGTCCGCCGGGATGAGGTTGAGGCGCAGTGGGTATGGATTGATGCCATACGGGCCTTGTGGAAAGTCATGGCGCTAAAGCCAAAAACCTATGGCGCGGGAAGCTGGGGGCCGAATGTGGCGATTGCCCTGACGGAACGCGATGGAGTGAGCTGGCATGCGTAAATTGCACGTGACAATCGAAGCCGTCACCGCACGGATTATTGAACGTTCCAAGCCGCAGCGTCAGGCCTATCTCGACCTGATTGCCAAGCAACGCGACGCCGGCGTTAACCGCCCGACTTTAAGCTGCGGTAACTTGGCGCATGGCTTTGCCGCCAGTGGTTCGGACAAGGCGGCGATCCGGGATGGCAAGGCTATGAATATTGGCATCGTCAGCGCCTATAACGACATGCTGTCCGCGCATCAGCCTTATGGCCGTTACCCAGAGCAGATGAAGATTTTTGCACGGGAGGTTGGCGCAACCGCGCAAGTGGCCGGTTCCACACCTGCCATGTGCGATGGCGTGACACAGGGGCAGGATTCGATGGAACTGTCCTTGTTCAGCCGCGACGTGATCGCGATGGCAACGGCGGTGGGGCTGAGCCATGGTATGTTCGAAAGTGTTGCGATGCTTGGCATTTGCGACAAGATTGTTCCCGGCCTGTTGATCGGCGCTTTGCGCTTCGGCCATTTGCCGACCATATTTGTGCCCGCCGGGCCCATGCCATCTGGTCTTGCCAACACAGAAAAACAACGCGTTCGGCAACTGTATGCTGAGGGTAAAGTGGGCCGTGCCGAATTGTTAGAGGCGGAGGCCGCGTCTTATCATAGCGCGGGCACCTGCACCTTTTATGGCACCGCAAATTCAAACCAGATGATGATGGAGGTCATGGGGCTGCATATACCCGGTTCCGCCTTCATTAACCCCGGCACGAAATTGCGGACCGAATTGACCCGTGCCGCCGTCCACCGCCTGAGCAAAATTGGCTGGGATGGCCATGATTATCGGCCCTTGGGCCTTTGTGTTGATGAAAAGGCGATTGTGAACGCCTGTGTTGGCTTGCTCGCAACGGGTGGTTCAACCAACCATGCGCTGCATATTCCGGCCATTGCGCGGGCAGCGGGGATCATAATCGATTGGGAAGATTTGGACCAACTGTCCTCGGCTGTACCGCTCATTGCGCGGGTCTATCCAAATGGGTCGGGCGATGTGAACCATTTCCACGCGGCGGGCGGCATGGGTTATGTTATTCGCGAACTGATCCATGCGGGCCTGCTGCACTGCGATATCCTGACGGTCGCGGGCGATGACTTGGCCGATTATGGGCGTGAACCAATTTTGCAGGATGACCAGCTTGTCTGGCGGGATGCACCAGCCGTCACTGCCGACGATACTATGCTGCGTCCCCCATCTGCGCCGTTCAGCCCCGATGGCGGAATGCGTCTGGTGACGGGCAATTTGGGTCGTGCAACATTTAAGACCAGCGCCGTCGATCCTGCCCGCTGGACCATAGAAGCGCCCGTCCGCGTGTTTCATGACCAGAATGACGCATTGGCGGCATTCAAAGCGGGCGAATTGGACCGCGATGTCATCGTCGTTATCCGTTTCCAAGGGCCGGTAGCCAATGGCATGCCCGAATTGCACAAGCTGACCCCGCCTTTGGGTGTGTTGCAGGATAAGGGCTTTCATGTAGCGCTCGTGACCGATGGCCGCATGTCCGGTGCGTCGGGCAAAGTGCCTGCTGCTATCCACTTAAGTCCGGAAGGGGCACGTGGCGGGGCTATCGCCAAGCTTCAGGATGGTGACATCGTCCGGCTCTGCGCGAACACTGGAACATTGTCGGTGTTGGTCGATGCAGATATCTGGGCGGCGCGCGTGCCAGCGCCGACGCCCGCACGGCATATAGGCACGGGGCGCGAGTTGTTTGCATTGATGCAGGCAGGCGCGGATGAGGCGGAGAAAGGCGGGTCGGCGATGTTGGCGGTTGCGGGACTATGACGGCTATTGTCGCTGTCGATATTGGCGGAACCCATGCCCGCTTTGCCATAGCCGAGGTTCAGGACGGTCGCGTGCTGGCGCTTGGCGAGGCGATAACGCTCAAGACGGCTGAGCATGCAAGTTTCCAGACGGCGTGGCAGGAATTTGAACGGCTCAATGGTGCGCCCCTCCCGCGCGCGGCGGCGATTGCCATTGCGGGACCCGTGGGCGCCGATATCATCCAGCTAACCAACAATCCTTGGATCATCCGTCGTTCCATGATGTGCCATGCATTGCAGGTGGATGATTTTGTCATCGTGAATGACTTTGGCGCCGTTGGGCATGCCGTAGCGCAAGCGGGGCCAGAGTATTTTCAGCATCTGACAGGGCCGGATCAGGACTTTGCTACGGATGGCACGTTGAGCATTATCGGGCCGGGAACAGGCCTTGGCGTGGCGCATGTGTGGCGCAAGGGCGCTGCCTATCATGTGCAATCGACCGAAGGCGGGCATATGGATTTTGCGCCGCTCGACGCGATTGAGGACGCCGTGTTGGCGCGGTTGCGTAAACGTTACCGTCGGGTGTCTGTGGAACGGGTCGTGTCTGGGCCAGGCCTTATCGACCTCTACGAAACGCTTGCCGCGATTGAGGGGCGTGCGGCCCCGCAATATGACGACAAGACTTTGTGGCAAATGGGCATGTCAGGCGAGGACAGTCTTGCCGCGGCAGCGGTGGACCGCTTCTGTCTATCGCTTGGCAGTGTGGCGGGCGACATTACGCTGGCGCAGGGAGGGTTTGCCGGCGTAGTGATTGCCGGTGGGCTTGGTTTACGGATCAAAGATAGCCTCATTCGTTCGGGATTTGCCGAACGGTTTCGCGCAAAGGGCCGCTTTGAAGGGCTGATGTCTGCCATCCCCGTAAAACTGATTACGCATCCGCAGCCAGGCCTTTTTGGCGCGGCGGCAGCGTATGCTCAGCAACATATTTGAGGATGCATAGTATATGGTAGCAATCGAAAAAATCATGCGCACCGCGCCCGTTATTCCGGTGCTGGTTATCGAAGATGCCACCCATGCGCGTGGTATAGCGGAGGCATTAGTTGCGGGCGGACTTCCCGTGCTTGAGGTCACGTTGCGCACAGCAGCGGCCTTGGACGCGATTGCCGAGATGAGAAAGGTCCCCGGCGCGATTGTTGGCGCTGGTACTATCGTCGACATTCCGGGTCTCGAATGCGCGATCGCCGCTGGCGCTGAGTTTATTGTCTCGCCCGGCCTTACCGACAATTTGGGTAAGGCAGCCATCGCCAAAGGCATAGCATTCTTGCCCGGCATCGCCAGCGCAAGCGACATCATGCGCGGGCTGGATTTGGGACTGAGGCATTTCAAATTTTTCCCGGCGGAGGCTAATGGTGGCCTTCCTGCGCTCAAGGCCCTCATTGGCCCATTCGGCCAGTGCCAATTTTGCCCAACGGGTGGCATAAAACAGGATACAGCAGCAGATTGGTTGGCCGCACCGGAAATTTTATGTGTTGGCGGTAGCTGGCTTGTTGGTAAAGGCGTTCCCGATGTTGCCGCGATTGAATCGGCAGCGCGTGCCGCATCGGCATTACGGAAATAATGGAGACACAAGGCGTATGGCCGAAGAAATCGAATGGTGGGATTTTGATGCTGCGGAAGATTTAATCGACGCAGTCGTAGGCGATGTCAGCTTCATCATCGAAAGCGCGTTGGATGCGCGTGGTCAGGCGCTGGTAGCATTTCCTGGTGGCGCAACGCCCAAACCGATTTTGGAAAAGCTTGCGCAAGCCAATATTCGTTGGAAAAATGTTACGATTATTCCAACCGATGACCGATTGGTACCCGTCGACAACCCCTTGTCCAATGTGGCGATGATTGCCAAAATCTTCATTCCAAAGGGTGCGCGGGTGCTGCCAATCGCAAGCGATGCCGCCGACTATAAGCTGGCGGGTGGCGCGGCAAATGCCCGGTTGGCGGACCTTCATTGGCCGCCGGATTTGGTTTGGCTCGGCATGGGCACAGATGGCCATACAGCATCGATCTTCCCCGGCCCTGATTTTGATTCGGCGATGGACAGCGGCAAAGATGTGCGGGCCGTGGGCGTTGCGCCCGATCCGTTACCGCCCGAAGCGCCCTTTAATCGGGTGACCTTAACAGGTGTCGCCATCGGCGCGGCGCGGACGGCGATTTTGGTGATCAATGGTGCAGAAAAGCGCAAGGTACTTGCAGCAGCCATCGAACAGGGCGGAAAATCAACCTATCCGATTGGCCGCGTGCTTGACAAGATTGTTGTGCCTGTCGACATTTACTGCCTTGATGACTGATTAGGCGCGCGCATTTTGCTGGGGATTTGCTCTTACGTCTCTCAGCAGAAGCATCAGTCGTCGCGCGACACCCGTTCCTGACGTTCGTGGCGTTCTTGCGCTTCGAGTGTCATTGTTGCAATCGGTCGGGCGCGGAGGCGTGCGAGCGAAATGGGCTCGCCGGTCACTTGGCAGTAACCATATTCGCCCTCGGTGATGCGACGCAATGCGGACTCGATTTTGCCGATAAGCTTACGTTGGCGGTCGCGGGTACGAAGTTCGATACCCCAATCGGTCTCGCTTGAAGCGCGGTCGTTCAGATCTGGCTCACGCATGGGACCGTCTTGAAGCTGGTTCAGCGTTCCTTGGGCCTCCACCAAGATGCTATTTTTCCAGTCAACGAGCTGCTTTTCAAAATATCGTAACTGCCGATCGTTCATAAATGGCTCGTCGTCGCCAGGTACGTATGAATCGTCGAGGCCGAAGTCAGCGGCGCTTGTTTCGCTGGTCGTATCTTGAGGCTTGGCGCTTACGCCCATCGTAATTCTCCACCCCCGGGGCAGGCCCTCCAGAACGAAGTAGTCTGCGTCCAATCCACTCTTGGCGGCGCTATAGACTCGGGCCAAATGCGGCACAAGCCAAATGTTACGTGGTGTCTTCAATTGCGCAAAGGCTGTGGAAGAGGTTCAAGCGCGGGGCAGTTCGCGTTTTAGGCATGGACAATTTTGCGCTCACTGGCGGAGTTAGCTAGGGAAAATAGCGTTGTTTCCACATGCTGGCAGTCGTCCCGCCAAGAAAGCTATGGCAAGCCACATTGTGTAAGTGCCGTGCAAACGCCGCCAACTTTTCGTCACCCTTTTTCATTGCGAAACCGCCACTCGCGGGGCATAGCCTGCCGTCATGCATGACCTAAAATATATCCGTGAAAATCCCAACGACTTTGATGCTGCATTAACGCGCCGGGGCTCTGAACCCGTTGCCGCGACCATCCTTGCTTTAGACGAAAACCGGCGCGCTATCTTGACTGAGATGCAAAATGCGCAGGCCCGCCGCAACGAAGCGTCAAAATCTATTGGCGCAGCCATGGGCAAGGGCGATACCGCAACGGCCGAGGTCTTAAAGGCCGAAGTTGCGCAGTTGAAAGACATTTTACCGCAGTTGGAAGAACGCGAACGTGCGGCGGGGACGGAGCTCGACGCCTTGCTTGCGGGCTTACCGAATTTGCCAGCGGCTGATACACCCGATGGCGCAGATGAGACCGAGAATGTCGAAATTGCCCGCTGGGGCAAACCACGCGATTTTGATTTCGAACCCCGCGACCATGCGGATATCGGTCCCGCCCTTGGCCTCGACTTTGAAACCGGTGTTGCCATTTCGGGTGCGCGGTTTACCTTCATGCGCGGACAGATGGCGCGCTTGAACCGCGCGCTTGGTCAATTCATGCTCGACCATCAAACGGCACAGCGCGGCTATACCGAGTGCGCTACGCCTTATTTGGTGCGACAGGAATCTCTGTTTGGAACAGGGCAGCTTCCCAAATTTGCCGAAGACAATTTTCAGACAACCGATGGCCGCTGGCTTATTCCCACTGCGGAAGTGTCATTGACCAACAGCGTACGGGAACAAATTTTAGACGAAAGCGCACTGCCGATCCGGTTGACCGCGTTGACCCCATGCTTCCGTTCCGAAGCTGGCGCAGCAGGGCGCGATACCAAGGGCCTTATTCGCCAACACCAGTTTGAAAAGGTGGAGTTGGTATCCATCGTCCGGCCCGAAGACAGCGCGGCAGAGCATGAACGCATGGTGGAAAGCGCCGAAGGTATATTGCAAGCGCTTGAATTACCGTATCGCAAGATGTTGCTATGCACAGGCGATATGAGTGCCAGCGCGCAACGTACTTATGATCTTGAGGTCTGGTTGCCAGGCCAAGGGCTATATCGTGAAATTTCAAGCTGTTCGAACTGCGGCGACTGGCAGGCACGGCGCATGAACACCCGCTACCGCCCCGCCGAAGGCAAAGGCAATATATTCGTCCATACGCTGAATGGCTCCGGCCTCGCGGTTGGCCGCACACTTGTCGCTGTCCTCGAAAATCATCAGCAAGCCGATGGCAGTGTCATTATTCCCGCTGCTTTATTGGGCTATATGGGCGGCCTCACAAAATTGGAGCTTGCAACCTAATGCGTATATTATTGACCAATGATGACGGCGTAAACGCCCCAGGTCTTAAGGTATTGGAGGCAATCGCCCGCACGATCAGTGATGATATCTGGATCGTTGCGCCTGCGGAGGAAAACTCGGGCGCTGGCCATTCACTTACCCTGACGAAGCCTGTGCGCATTTACCAGCATGGGGATAAGCATTATTCGGTTTCAGGCACGCCCACAGATTCTGTTATGCTTGGCATTGGTGTGATCATGAAGGAGGCAAAGCCTGACCTGATCCTATCCGGCGTCAACCGTGGTGCGAATTTGGGCGATGATGTTACCTATTCAGGCACAGTCTCCGCCGCGATGGAAGGGGCACTGGCAGGCATTCGCTCCATTGCACTGAGCCAAGTCTACAGCAAAGAAGGCATGGCCGATGCTGTGCCATTCTCGGCAGCGGAAGCTTGGGGTGAGCGCGTCCTTCGTCCGTTGCTCGATATGCAAAACACGCCACGCACATTGACCAACATCAACTTTCCGCCGCTGCTGCCCCAAGACGTGAAGGGGATCATAGTCGCGCGTCAGGGTTTCCACGACTATAGTCGTGGGTCAATTGTCAAAGGCACGGACCCGCGCGGATATGATTATTATTGGTTTGGTTTGCATGGCATGTTGCACACGCCGGGCCATGACACCGACCTTGAAGTCATTGAAGACGGTTATATTGCCGTGACCCCCCTGCAACTTGACCTGACGCACCATGAATCTTTGGGAACATTGAAGCAAAGATATGGCGGCTAGATACTCACCCTAATGCCCGACCAGCAGGAAGACCAAACCCATCGCGACATAGAAGACCAGCCAATATCCCGCATCAATCGCGAACAACCGGCCCGACTTGCGCGAAAACAGATAATTGGTACCAATGGCGGGGATGATATAGCCAAGCGAAATGCCGACAGATATCATCAGCGTCGAACGCGCATTGGTATCAAAAAATGCCAGTAAATGGCCAAGAAAAACTGCCGATAGCACCGAAAAGGCAAAGGTCAGGCCGTAGATTTTAAGCATGTTGCCGTTCCGCAATTGCGCATCGGTAAATCCATGTTCCGCCATCCATGCTTTGCCGAACAGAGGTCCGTACCACAAGCCTCCAATCAGAAATCCGGTCGCCGCAGCCACCAAAATTGCCAGTAAATTCGCATTAGCCATCATGATCCTTCGCATAGCTACAAGCAGCAAGCATGCGCTTGTTCGCCAGCCGTGACAAGCCTGCCGAAACGCGCTATGCGCCGACCATCATGGCAACAATCATTAAAGCAGCGCCGAAAGTCGGCATGGTATCGCTTGGCTGCCCCAAGGCGCTGGTCGATAGCGAACGGATTCTCACTAAGCTGCGTGCAGACGGCTATGGCCTGTCGCCTGATTATGCGGGTGCCGATGTGGTGCTCGTCAATACGTGCGGTTTTCTCGACTCTGCAAAGGAAGAGAGCCTTGACGCCATTGGCGAGGCTATCGCGGAAAATGGCCGTGTTATTGTGACGGGCTGCATGGGTAATGAAGCCGATGTTATTCGCGCGCGCTTTCCCGATGTTTTGGCGATTACGGGTGCGCATCAATATGAGGCTGTGGTAGCGGCAGTCCACGAAGCAGCGCCGCCGACGCGCGGTGCATTCGTTGATCTTGTGCCTGAAGGCGGATTAAAGCTTACGCCGCGCCATTACAGCTATTTGAAAATTTCCGAAGGCTGCAACCACAGCTGCGCGTTCTGTATTATCCCGACCCTGCGCGGAAAGCTTGCAAGCCGCCGGATTGATGCTGTGCTGCGTGAGGCGGAGAAGCTTGTTTCCGCTGGTACCAAAGAGCTGCTGGTCATTTCGCAAGACACTTCGGCTTATGGGGTGGATACGCGGCATGAACCGCGCGCATGGAAGGGGCGTCAGGTGCGTGCACATATGACCGACCTTGCGCGCGAATTGGGCGGCTTGCGCACCAGCGATGGCATCGCGCCATGGGTTCGGCTGCATTATGTTTACCCTTATCCCCATGTGGATGATGTCATTCCGTTAATGGCTGAAGGATATTTGACGCCGTATCTCGACATCCCGTTCCAGCATGCGGCACCCAATGTGCTCAAGGCGATGAAGCGGCCAGCTAATGAGGCAAAGGTGCTTGATCGCATCCGTAAATGGCGCGATATTGCCCCAGACATCGCAATACGTTCGAGCTTTGTCGTCGGCTTCCCTGGCGAAACCGAAGCCGATTTCGAATATCTGCTCAATTGGCTAGAAGAAGCGCAGCTAGACCGTGTTGGCGCATTCCGCTTTGAACCGGTGGACGGCGCGCAGGCGAACAATCTGCCCAACCCCGTGCCCGAAGCGGTCAAGGAAGAGCGGTTCCAGCGTATCATGGCAAAAACCGCCGCGATCAGCGCTGCCAAGCTTGCGGCAAAGGTCGGACGCAATATTCCCGTAATCATCGACGAAATCGGCGACGTGGACGCAGACAATAGCATCGGTGCAACTGGACGGTCGCAGGCCGATGCGCCTGAGATTGACGGACATGTCTATTTGCGCGACGTCGCACCCACTTTAAAGGCCGGTGATGTCGTGATCGTCAACATTGAGGACGCGGACGAACACGATCTGTTTGGGGTGGTTGCCTGATTATCTGCGCTTAGGCGGTAAGGGAAAGAAGCCTGAAGTTCGCGCGACGTAATCGGCATATTCGGGCCGCGTCTTCTTCATACCCCGTTCCAACAAGGGCTTACCCGACCATCGCGTCAGGGTGAATGTCAAAAATATCGGACCAATGACGCTAACCCATCCTGCCAGCCCTGTTTCGCAGGCGATCAGCCAAATGCCCCACCATGTGCAGGCGTCACCAAAATAATTGGGGTGGCGGGTATAACGCCAAAGGCCAGTATCCAGAACCTTACCCTTATTAGCCGGATTGGCGCGGAATGCGTTAAGCTGCGAATCACCGATGGTTTCAAACAATATGCCGATCATCGCAATGATTGTGCCGCATAATGCCAACGGGCCCAATGCTATGTACCCACCTTCGCTTGCCCAAATACCAAGCTGCGCGGGGAGGGAGGTAATGAAAAGCAGTGGCGCTTGGGTGAGGAACACCGAAAGCAAGGATGTCTTGCTCCAGCTCCAGCCTTTTTTGTCCATCACGCTGCCCATGATTTTGGCGTAGCGCGGGTCTTCGCCATGCGCGCGCCAGCGTGTCCACAGATGAAAGGTCAGGCGTAGGCCCCAAAGGCTAGTCAAACCAATCAGCAAATGGGACCGCGCGTCCGGCGCGCTTGATTGCGCCCAAGTCGCCCAAGCCAACAATACCATCCCGAATGCCCAAAAGGCATCAATGAATGACACATCGCGAATTCTGACCGAATAAGCCCATAAGGCAAGAATCACGGTTAGCAACGCCGCAGCATTGATAAGCATCGTCGATCCAAAATCAGTCATGCCTCGTCCTTCGCAAATATCTCGGTCATTCCTTTGGCCGGGTGCTTTGGTTTAACCTTCGCATAGACTTCTGCAACCTTCGCCATATCGGCTTTGTAATCACCGGTTGGCCATATGGCAGGCCCAAGCCCGCCGGTTTTGGAACCATAATCCATCATGCCCAATACCAACGGTACGCCTGCACCCATGGCAATATGGTAGAAGCCAGTTTTCCAAGCCTTAACCGTGCCTCGCGTCCCTTCTGGCGCGATGGTGAGCATAAATTCGTCGCGACGGCCGAATTCATCGATCATCTGCTGCACATAATTGCGGTTTGAACTACGGTCGACAGGAACGCCGCCCATATCGAGCATGAAGTTGGTAAACGGCCAGCGGAAAAGCGAAGTTTTAGCCATGAAATGTGGCTTAATTCCCAAGTCTTCGGTCAGTCCCAAAAAATAGAAAAAGTCCCAGTTGCTGGTGTGTGGTGCGGCAATGAGCACGAATTTGCGTGGCTCCGGAACGACGCCATGCGCCCGCCATCCGCCGCGTTTATATATACCAACCAACACCCGCCTAAACATTTGGGATAGCCAGCTGGGCTGGCGTTCATTCAAGAACATTATCGTACTCCTCCCACAATCCTCACATAACGCCGTTGCAATGCATTTCAAACGGCTTGTTTCGTAAATACGCAAAGGCTAGGCATCCGGACGCAATAAAAATCAACGCGGGAATTTACATGTCGCAACATGCACACGGTGACACTCCAGTCATTTCTTCAACCGGATTGTTTACCCCATCTCATATCATCAGCAACGCGGAACTGGTCGCGAGCTTCAATGCCTATGCCGACCGCTACAACGCCGCCAACCCGCAAGCAGAGCCGCTGACGTATAGCTCAGTTGAATTTGTCGAGAAGGCTAGCGGGATTAAATCCCGGCATGTGATCGATAAACGCGCCATCGTCGATCCCGACATCATGGAGCCACGTTACCCCGAGCGGCCAGATGACCAGATTTCGTTAATGGCCGAAATTGGTGTCGCGGCATGCCGTGATGCGCTGGAACGCGCTGGTCGCAACATTCAAGATGTAGATGCCGTTTTATGCGCTGCGTCGAATATGCAGCGCGCTTATCCCGCCATGGCGGTTGAGATCCAACATGAGCTTGGTATGCAGCGCGGCTTTGGCTTCGACATGAATGTTGCTTGTTCTTCAGCGACGTTCGGCATTCAAACCGCAGCTGACTATATCCGCAGCGGAAATGCACGTTCGGTATTGGTCGTAAATCCTGAAATAACCTCAGGGCATCTTAACTGGCGCGACCGCGACAGTCACTTCATCTTTGGGGATGTAGCGACAGCCATATTAGTTGAGGCAAAGGATATGGCGCCCGCGCAGCATTGGGAAATTCTAGGCACGCGGTTAAAAACGCAATTCTCGAACAATATCCGCAACAATTTTGGTTTTCTCAACCGCGCGCACGGGCAGGGTCCGGTCGACCAAAGCGGACCGCGCAATGATAAGCTATTCGTTCAAGAGGGCAGGAAGGTGTTTAAAGAGGTTGTCCCGATGGTTGGGCAAATGATCATTGAACATGCCGAAAGCCTGGGCTTATCTGGCACAAATCTGCGCCGTATGTGGCTGCATCAAGCCAATACGGGCATGAACAGACTGATTGCACAAAAGGTTTTAGGGCATGAAGCGAGTGAGGATGAAAGTCCTACAGTGCTTGATACCTATGCCAACACCTCAAGCGCTGGTTCCATCATCGCCTTTCACAAGCATAATGAAGACCTGGCCGCAGGGGATATTGGTTTGATTTGCTCGTTCGGCGCGGGGTATTCGGCTGGCTCGGTATTTGTGCGGAAAGTCGCTTAATATATGAGGCAGCGGATTTAGGCGGTAAGCCCCGTTGCCAGTTGACGTCAGCTAAAGGTTCTTTGCGCCATTCGGTCCCTGCGGGGGATGCAAGTCTGTTTTACATCCCCTGCCAGCCCGCTTGCGACAACTTTGTGCGCGTTAGTCGAGTATCAACGCCAGCAAAATGTAAATCAAAACTGGCGAACCAAAGCCGACAACCGTTGCAACGGCGAAGACCAAGCGAATGATCATGGCATCCATGCCAGTCCAGTTGGCAAGGCCAGAGCAAACGCCGAGAATTTTCTTATTGGCTTTATCAAGTGTCAAACGTGTCATTAAATTGCTCCCTAAACTCAAAATATGGGATTTTGTTATGCTATGATCGCAACGGCAGGTGCAATGGCAGGTGCCACGCTGATGCCGATAGTGATGAATGCGCAGATAACTGCTGCGAAAGCCGATAGAATTTGTGTGTGTGCATATTGTGTCATGTTGATTTCCTTTTCGATGTCCCGGACCATGCCGGCTATGTGAACTACTGTGCATAGCTTATGCCAAAATTGATTTTTCTATTAAAAACAATGAATTGTGACATATCTGGGATTGCTGCATGATTGGAATAAATTCATATATTGGGAAATCATGCCAATATTTGGGAGTGGTGGAGTGGCAATAGCCGCTTGACCAAAAATGGTCATACTATAGCAGACGCATGATATGACGCTGTCGCGACTAACCCTGAATGATTTTCGAAATCATGCTGCGCTGGAGATCCAGCCAGAGGCGCAGTTCATTGCACTTCACGGGTCAAACGGGGCCGGTAAGACGAATATCCTGGAGGCAGTGTCGCTTTTGGTACCGGGCAGAGGTCTTCGCCGGGCGGCCATGTCTGACATGGTGCGCAACGAGGGCAGTGGCGGCTTTGCTATCGTTGCGCATGCTGGCGGCAATGTGATTGGAACTGGGGTCAGCGCAGAGCAGCCTGAACGGCGCAAGGTGCGGGTGAACGAGAGTAATGCGGCGATAAACAGCCTTGCCGAATGGCTGTCGGTTATCTGGCTAACCCCAGCGATGGACCGCTTGTTTGCAGACGGCGCAGCCGCGCGTCGGCGGTTTCTGGATCGCTTGGTATTGGCGATAAACCCGGGCCACGCGCGGCACAGCAGCCGATATGAAAAGGCCATGCAACAACGCAACCGGCTTTTGGCGGGCGGTGTTGGTGCCGACCCATTATGGTTAGATGCGCTTGAGGCGCAGATGGCGGAGAGCGGAAATTATATTCAGGCGGCCCGCATTTGGGTTGTTGAGGCGTTGAGTGCTCAATTGCTGACAAACATATCCGGGCCATTTGCCACGCCGCAGATTAAATTGGTTGATAAGGTTGCAACTGCCGATGGCGATCTTGCGTCTGCATGGCGCAAGGGACGAAGCCGTGACGCCGCTGCCGGGCGCACTTTGCTTGGCCCGCATCGTGCCGACCTCGAAGTATTACACAGCGCCTCAGGACAGGTCGCGGAGCAGTGTTCTACAGGGGAGCAGAAGGCATTATTGCTCTCTCTCATCCTTGCGCACGCGGCGCTTGTATCGGCGCAACGTGATGCCCCGCCGATCTTGCTGTTGGATGAGGTCGCGGCGCATCTCGATCCGTCAAGACGTGCTGCGTTATTTGCGTTGTTGGCAGATACCGGGGCGCAAGTCTGGATGACCGGAACTGAACCCGAATTGTTTAAGGATATTGGGCCGTCTGCCCAGTTGTTGCCAATCGGCCAGATTTAGAATGCTCCCCTGATCGCAGGGGAGCATGTATTTAGCGGGCTTTACTGGACTTTTTCGCAGCACTCTTCTTTGGCGACTTAGGCTTGGCAGACTTAGGCGGTGCGGGTGTTACTTCAAATGCGGGCTGGTCGTCCTTGATACGCACAGCAACTTCACCACCATGAATGAGTTTGCCAAACAACAGCTCTTCCGCAAGCGGCTGTTTGATCTTTTCCTGGATAAGACGACCCATCGGGCGCGCGCCATATAGCTTGTCATAGCCACGCTCAGTCAACCAAGCCCGTGCTTCATCATCAAGCTTGATATGCACATTTTGGTCGGCAAGCTGCAACTCTAACTGCAGGATGAACTTGTCGACGACGCGCGCTACAACTTCGGTCGGCAGATAGCCAAATGGTACCGTTGCATCGAGGCGATTGCGGAATTCCGGTGCAAACGTTTTCTTAACGGCCTCATCACCTGCATCTTCCTTGCTGATGTTGTTGCCGAAACCAATGCCTTCCTTCGCCATGTCGCTGGCACCCGCATTGGTCGTCATGATCAAAATGACATTACGGAAATCAACGGTCTTGCCGTGATGATCGGTCAGGCGACCATTGTCCATCACCTGCAAAAGGATGTTAAACAGGTCCGGATGCGCCTTTTCGATTTCGTCGAGTAACAGCACGCTATGCGGGCTTTGGTCGACGGCATCTGTCAGCAATCCGCCTTGGTCAAAGCCGACATATCCGGGAGGGGCGCCAATCAGACGGCTGACGCTGTGACGTTCCATATACTCAGACATGTCAAATCGCTTGAGCGGAATGCCAAGGATAGAAGCCAATTGCCGCGCGACTTCGGTTTTACCGACGCCAGTCGGGCCGCTGAACAAATAGCTGCCGATTGGCTTTTCGGTATCGCGCAGACCAGCACGGCTGAGCTTGATGGCGCTCGCCAACACTGCAATCGCCTTGTCCTGTCCAAACACGACGCGCTTGAGATCGGCCTCAAGCGTGCCAAGCGCAGTCTTGTCATCGGTCGAAACTTGCTTTGGCGGGATGCGGGCGATCGTGGCAATAACGGCCTCAATTTCCCGGGCTGTGATGATCTTGCGACGCTTTGACGGGGCCACCAGCATCTGCATGGCGCCAACTTCGTCAATCACGTCTATCGCCTTGTCAGGCTGCTTACGGTCGTTGATGTAGCGTGAGGACAGCTCTACCGCAGCCTTGATGGCGTCGGGGGTGTATTTCACCTTGTGATGCTCTTCAAACGCGCTGCGCAAGCCGGCAAGGATCTTGATCGTATCTTCAACGCTTGGCTCGTTGACATCAATTTTCTGGAATCTGCGCAGCAATGCGCGGTCTTTTTCAAAATGGTTGCGGAATTCCTTGTAGGTGGTCGACCCGATGCAGCGGATGGTTCCGCCGGACAAAGCGGGCTTCAGCAAGTTTGACGCGTCCATTGCACCGCCGCTGGTTGCGCCAGCGCCAATCACTGTGTGGATTTCGTCGATGAACAGGATCGCGTCCGGCAGCTTCTCCAACTCGGACACGACCGCCTTTAACCGCTCTTCAAAGTCACCGCGATATCGCGTTCCAGCCAGCAATGCGCCCATGTCGAGCGAGTAGATCACTGCTGGTAAAAGAACCTCAGGCACCTGATTCTCAACGATACGGCGGGCCAGACCCTCTGCAATCGCTGTTTTTCCAACGCCCGGTTCACCCACATATAGCGGGTTATTCTTCGACCGGCGGCATAATATTTGGACAGTGCGGTCAACTTCGGCAGCCCGCCCGATCAGCGGGTCAATGCGGCCCTGCTTGGCTTTTTCATTCAGGTTAACGGTGAACTGGTCCAGCGCACCTTCTTTCTTGTCTTTTTTCGTCTTGGCGTCTTCGGGCTCTTCGCTTTTCTGCTCAGCGCCGGTGACTGACCGAGGTTCGGCTAGCTTGCCGTCCTTGCCGATGCCATGGCTGATATAAGATACGGCATCGAGCCTACTCATATCCTGCTGTTGCAAGAAATATACGGCATAGCTCTCGCGTTCTGAAAACAAAGCGACCAGCACATTTGCGCCAGTTACGACGTCTTTACCGGAACTTTGGACATGCAGAATCGCCCGTTGAACGACGCGCTGAAAGCCGCTTGTCGGCGACGGGTCAACCTTGCCCTCCACGCGTAGGCTTTCCAACTCGGTATCCAAATATGTAATGATGATGTCCGAAAGTTCGCCAAGCTCGACACCGCAAGCCTGCATGACTTTTGCTGCGTCCGCATCTTCAATGAGCGCCAGCAGGAGATGCTCCAGCGTTGCGTATTCATGCGCACGGTCGCCAGCATGCTTCAAGGCGTTATGAAGTGTGGTTTCCAACGACTCTGCAAATGATGGCATAATTCCGTCTCCCTAAAATGAGTCGCTGCGCGTTCTCTACACTATATCGGCGCGGGCTTCGGTGCTTTCAAGCATGATGACAGATATAACGGTTTGGCTTCCCGCTTTCTGCGCATTGGCCCGCTATGAGTCACTTCTTGAACAACGCGTCGGCAACGCTTCTGTGCTTGCTTGCAAACGTAATTTTGGTTTCGCAGCGCGTAATTTCGGCCTTTAGCGCCGCGATCCGCAATTCAAGTTCCGCGACAGACAAGGCGTCAATATCCTGCTTAACAAGATTTGCCACAGGATCGTCGCGTCGGCGCGGTAGATTTTCGTCAATATCCATAACGCATATTTTACCGATGGACGGTTGCTGTCAATATGAAGCTTGCTTAAAGACTGACCATTCACAAGGGATAACTTAGTAATGGCACAGTTACCGGATCACATGACCGCAATCGAAATTTCGACGCCGGGCGGGCCCGAAGTGCTTGTCGCGTCGCGTCGACCGCTGCCTGTTCCAGATGTGGGCGAAGTGTTGTTGAAAGTCGCTTATGCGGGCGTCAACCGGCCTGACGTTATCCAGCGCAAAGGACTTTATCCTGCGCCTCCGGGCGCGAGTGATCTGCCGGGGCTTGAAGTGTCGGGCATAGTCGTCGCCGTGGGGGATGATGTCGACCCGACCATAATCGGTGCCCGTTATTGCGCGTTGGTATCTGGCGGTGGATATGCCGAATATTGCCTCGCGCGGTTGGATGTGTGCTTGCCAGTTCCTGCGGGCATGGAGATGGCTGCGGCTGCGGCCTTGCCTGAAACATTGTTCACCGTCTGGCATAACGTGTTTGAGCGGGGCTATGCTACCGCCGGCGAGACCATATTGATTCACGGCGGGACCAGCGGAATTGGTACCATGGCAATCAAGCTGGGCAAGCTTTTCGGCCTGACGGTGATTGTGACCTGTGGTTCTGACGACAAATGCGCAGTCGCCGAAAAAATTGGCGCTGACCACGCCATCAACTATAATGATTCCGACTTCGTCGAACGTGTCAAGGCGCTCACAAATGGCGAGGGCGTTCACCTCGTGCTTGATATGGTCGCAGGGAGTTACGTGTCGCGCAACCTGCAGTGTTTGCGCGAAGACGGGCGGCATGTGACCATTGCGGTGCAGGGCGGGATGACAGCAGAAATCAACATGGCTTATGTCATGTCACGCCGCCTGACGCTGACTGGGTCAACGCTGCGCCCTCGAACCGCCACGTTTAAGGCGATGCTTACGCAGGAAATATCGGCCAATGTTTGGCCGCTGGTTTGTGATGGTACGCTGCGTCCGGAAATGGACAAGGTTTTTCCTCTAGCCGAAGCCGCCGCCGCGCATGCTTATATGGAATCTGGCGCGCATGTCGGGAAAATCACGCTGGCGGTTTAAGCACGAAATACAGCTTTATGCCTTCGGCGCTTGCGTTCCCAATCCATCCAGCCAGATTTTGACATCATTGGCGCTCTTCTGCGGAATCTCCTCCATCGGGATATGGCCAACATTGGGGTAAATAATCAGCTTGGCCTGCGGCATGGCTTCCGCGAACCATTTGGCCGCTGTGACGGGGATTAAATTATCTTCCGCGCCCCATAAGATTAAAACGGGCACCTTTATAGTCGAAAGCCGTTCTTTTGTGCCGGACGCCATGCTCTTGGAACTTGAAAAGCGTTGCATGGTTGCGGTGCGGTTGCCGGGATAGCGGTTTAACTCCCAATATCTATCAATGAGCTTGTCGTCGATTCCGGATTGAACGCTCATCGACGTTTTGACGCTCGATTCAAAAATGCTGCGGGGTGCGATGAAGCGTGCGGCTTCTTTTATCACGGGCATGCGCATCAGCCGGAATCCAAGTGGCATTTCTCCGGACCTTGCATTTGGTTGTCCACTGGCATCAACCAACAACAAAGCTTCGATTTTCTCCGGATGCTCCAATGCATATGCCCACGATACGCCGCCGCCCATCGAATTGCCGCCGATCACGGCCTTATCAACATTCAACTGGGTCAATAAACGGTCAACGACGCGCACATAAGATGCACTGTCGTAGACGCCTGCGGGGTTATTTCCAGTCAGGCCATGTCCGGGAAGATCGAGCGAAATAATGCGATAGTCTTTGCCCAAAATGCCAACCCACTGCTCCCATGTATGGAGCGATGCGTTTGAGCCGTGAATGAGAACGAGCACGGGCCCGTCCTGTTTTCCTTCGTCGCGATAATGCACGCGCAGACCAGACTCCAATTTGGCAAAGCGCGAAGCGGCGCTGCCATATTTGCGCTCCATCTGGGCGGCATCCGTGTCAGGCGCATAGCCCCAGAGGAACAGCGCGGCCAAGGCGGCAAGCAACAAAATGAAGAGCCATTTGATCAAACGTAGCATTTCTTCCCCCAATGATTGCTCCGGAATGCACGGCTGGTGCGGCGCGTGCAAGTCCAAACGCGCATTGTCGCTTGCCGATATGGCAAACTTCGCCTAATGCTGATCCACGACATTCAGGCCGCTCCGTAAGGGGCGTCCCTTATTATTGGAGCAAATGACATGGCTACCCCTTTGATGCCACATGCGACTGCCGCTTGGTTGGTCGACAACACGGGTTTGAGCTTCTCGCAAATCGCCGAGTTCTGCGGTATTCATATCCTTGAAGTGCAAGCCATGGCTGATGACATGACTGGATCGAAATATACCGGGCGTGATCCTGTGCACGCCGGGGAACTGGCGATGGAAGAAATTGAAAAGGGTCAGGCGGATGAGGATTATGTCCTTAAAATGTCCAAGGGACCGGATCAGGTTCGTCGCACAAAAGGGCCGCGTTATACACCAGTGTCGAAGCGTCAGGACAAGCCGGATGGCATTGCTTGGTTGCTGCGCAATCATCCTGAAATTTCGGATGGCGCGATCTGCAAGTTGATCGGTACGACGCGCAATACAATTGCGGCCATTCGTGAGCGTAGCCACTGGAACATTGCTGAAATTCAGGCGAAGGACCCCGTCACGCTTGGTTTGACATCGCAGCGCGAACTGGATGCGATCGTGAACCGCGCAGCAAAGAAAGCGGGTATCGACAACACCGCTGCCAATGATGCGCGCCTTGGAACCGATCGCGACGCGTTGATCGAAGAATTGCGGGCAGAACGTGCGGAAGCTGCACGCCGCGCCGAAGCTGCGTTGAATGGCGAAGACGAAAATGTGGGCAAGGCAGAATTGACCGCCGACACCTTATTCAAAAAAGCTGGCGAATAATCCAAACGTGATGATTGCCTTAATCGTTTGATTAAGGCACGACGGGGTATGGCAATTTCCAAACCCCCCGCATATGACGCATCGCTTGCCGACCATGGATTTGAAGCAAGAGAGCTTAAGGGGCTAACTTACCCCTTGGGTGAACACGCTCCGCAATATGGTGAAATTTATCCAATAGCGCCCGATATGGGTTGGACGCGGATGCCCGTGCCCGGCAATTTGGCGCATATCAATTTATGGCTGCTGGATGAGGCGAACGGCGGATATGCGATTGCCGATACGGGCCTGTTCATGCAGCCAACGATTGACCAATGGCAGTTGCTTTTCAAGGGTGCGTTGGCGCACCGCGACCTAACACGGATTTTCGTAACGCATTTCCATCCAGACCATGTGGGCTGCGCGGGTTGGTTGGCCAACAAGTTCAAAGTCCCGATCTGGATGAACCGCACCGAATGGCTGATGGCACGCATGCTGACCGGCGAGCAGTTAGATCACCCGCCAGAAGACGTCTTGAGCAATCGAAAATTTGCGGGCTTTGACGAAGAACGCATCGATATATTGCGAAAAGGCGATTGGGGCGGTTTTGCGAGAGCCGTATCCAAACTTCCGACGGGGCATGTGCGCATGGATGACGGACAAGTCATTCGGGTTGGGCGACGCGACTGGACGGTGATGACTGGCGGTGGACACACACCTGAACATGCTTGCTTGGTAGATTTCGGCAATGGAATGATTATTGCCGGGGATCAAATTTTGCCGCGCATCACATCAAACGTATCGGTCATGGACAGCGAGCCAGAGGCCGATCCGCTCGGTGAATGGCTGGCGTCCATTGCGAAATTCCGTGCGGCTTTGCCAGCTGATATGTTGGTGCTGCCCGCACATGGGGAACCATTTACTGGGGTGCATGTCCGTCTGGACAAGCTTGCCTCGGGACATCATGAACGGCTTGATAAGCTTGAATTGCAACTGCGCACCACCGAAATGCGCGCCGTTGATACATTCTCCTTACTGTTTGACCGCGAGATTGACGATAGCGTCTATGGCTTAGCTGCGGGCGAGGCGCAGGCGCATCTGCGACATTTGCATTTTGCGGGGCGGATAAAATGTGAAATCCGCGATGGCGTTGGCTGGTATCACGCGGCATAATGTCTGCATGACACAGAGCATTTGGAACGATCGCTATTTTCATCCTATCAAATGGGATCAGCAATTTCCCGCATTGGCGCTACATGACATGTTTTTCCAATCGGCCGAGCGCATGGGCCGCGCAGCCATGGCTGACTTCATGGGCCGCAAATACAGCTATGCAGAGATGGCGCAGACTGTGCGGCGTGTCGCCCGCGGGTTGCAAAATAAGGGTATAGGCAAGGGCGACCATATTGGCCTGTTCCTGCCCAATGTGCCGCAATATATCGCGGCTTATTATGGCGCCTTGGCAGCGGGGGCGACGGTCGTGAATTTTTCGCCGCTCTACACCGTTGATGAACTGGCGCATCAGGTCGCCGATAGTGGTACTTCCATTTTGTTCACGGTCTCTGCGGCGGCGCTATTGCCCACGGCGATGAAGGTACTCGATAATAGCAGCCTGAAAGAATTGATCGTCGGAAGCGTGTCCGAAGCGTTGCCCAAAGCGAAAAGCTGGGCATATCGTGTGTTCAAACGCAGCGAGATTGCGGCGATACCCTCTGATAGTCGCGTGTCTACTTTTGCCCATCTGGTCGCAAATGCAGGCGATTATACGATTCAGCCATGCGCACCCGAAAAAGATATTGCGCAGTTGCAATATACGGGCGGGACTACTGGCACCCCCAAAGGCGCAATGTTAAGTCATCAGAATATCACAGCCAATGCGCGGCAGATTAACATGCTTGATCCGCATAGCAGAATGAATCAGCCGGATGGACCATTGGACGATCGTATCCTTGGCGTCCTGCCGTTTTTCCATGTCTTCGCAAATGCAACTGTCCTTAATCGCACAGTCGCCAATGGCGGTGAAATTGTCATGCTGCCCCGATTTGAGGCAAAGGCGGCTTTGGCGGCGATTACCCGCGCAAAGATAACTTCGCTTCCTGGCGTGCCGACAATGTATCAAGCATTGCTGGATTGCCCGGACCTTGCAAAGACCGATTTTAGAAGCCTTCGCGCCTGTATTTCGGGCGGCGCGCCCTTGGCCGGTGAACTGAAAAAGCGGTTTGAGACAGCTACCGGAGCTGTTGTTATAGAAGGCTATGGCTTAACCGAAAGCTCAGGCGTGGTTTCGTGCAACCCTTATGAGGGCCTGAACAAGATTGGCAGCATCGGGCAACCTGTCCCTGGAACCGACGTCCGGCTTGTTGACAAGGAGGACCCGACTAAGCCCGCTCCACCCGGCGAACCCGGCGAGCTTACTTTCTCTGGTCCACAGGTTATGTGCGGATATTGGAACCGGCCAGAGGCGGATGCAGAAGTATTTCTCGGCAAGTATCTTCGAACAGGTGACGTCGCGACGATTGACGAAGATGGTTTTATCTACATCGTTGACCGGTTGAAGGATATGATCGCCGTTGGCGGGTTCAAGGTGTTCCCAAGCCAAGTTGAAGACGTCCTCTACCAACATCCAGCGGTTAAGGAAGCGCTCGTTATTGGCGTTTCTGATGCATATCTCGGCGAAATTCCGCGCGCCTTTGTGACATTGCAAAATGGTGCGACCGAAGATGGCGCAGCGCTTGCAGCGTGGCTCAACCCGAAATTGGGTAAACATGAACGCGTCCAAGGTGTCACGATCATGGACGTCTTGCCAAAAACAATGATCGGCAAGCTTGACCGCAAAGCGTTGCGGGTGGCGCTGGGTTCCTAGGCCTTAGTCTGCGATGGAAGGAGATTCCGCTCTTATCCGCAAGATAATCCATGTCGACATGGATGCATTTTACGCCAGCGTGGAGCAGCGGGATAATCCTGATCTGCGCGGCAAGCCTGTCGCTGTCGGCGGGTCGTCCAAACGCGGTGTTGTGGCGGCGGCGAGTTATGAAGCGCGGGCGTTCGGTGTGCGCTCGGCCATGCCTTCTGTCACGGCGCAAAGGCAATGCCCCGACCTGATTTTCGTCAAACCAAGGTTTGAGGCCTATAAAGTGGTGTCCGGACAGATTCGCGAGATATTCGCGCGGCACACCGATCTTATTCAACCACTCTCTTTGGATGAGGCCTATCTTGATGTGACCCATGACAAGCAAGGCATCGGGTCGGCGGTGAAGATTGCCAAGGCGATCCGCGCGGCTATCCGCGACGAGACGGGCCTTACTGCAAGCGCCGGTGTAAGCTATAACAAGTTCATTGCAAAGCTGGCCAGCGACCAGAATAAGCCCGATGGAATGTGCGTCATTTTGCCAGATCAAGGTCCGGAATTTGTAGCTAGCTTGGCGGTCCGCCGTTTTCACGGTGTCGGGCCGCGCACCGCTGAGAAAATGGCAAAGCTGGGCGTACATACGGGCGCGGACCTTGCGCTAAAAGATGAGGCGTGGCTGGCGCAGCATTTTGGCAGTTGGGGCGGCTATCTTTTCTGGGCCGCGCGCGGGATTGATCACCGTCCGGTCAACGCCAATGCTGTGCGCAAATCTATCGGGGCGGAAAGTACCTATTTCAGCGACAAAAGCAGTGAGCCAGAACTGCGCGACGCATTAGAAGAAATGGTCGATATCCTTTGGGGCCGCATTGACCGGTATCAGGCAGAGGGCAGGACATTAGTATTGAAGGCGCGTTATTCGGATTTCCGGACGATCACGCGCTCTCGCACCGTGGGACAAGCCTTGTCGGATCGTGCGACTATTGCGCAAGTTGGGCATGCGTTGCTTGATCAGATTTTACCGGTCGAAATGGGCGTTCGGCTCCTTGGGCTGACGTTGTCGGGACTTGTCGACCAAAGTGATATTCCTGCAAAAGCGACGACGCAGGGACAATTCACATTTGACCACATTGAAAAATGAAACAATCCGCGTTATGTCACAAAACTGTGATGCAGATATAATACAGGAAGCGTTATGGCACGGCCACACACTGATATAGAAGCCGGCAGAATCGCGTTGCTTGAAGTGGTCGATGACCTTGTTCGCAAGCGCGGGTCGGCCGATATTTCAATGACCGATCTGGCCGCCGCAGCGGGCATGTCTCCATCCAATCTGTATCGCTTTTTCGATAACAAAGAAGCGTTGCTTGAGGCCGTTGCCGATCGTTTCTTTGCCGAAAAAGTAGGGATAATGGTTGAGGTGGCTGAGTCTGACTTGCCAGTTCGCGACAAAATGTACCAATTTTTTGCGCGGCGTTACTTGGCTATCGTTGAACAGTATGAGGCGGAGCCTGACCTGTTGAAAAGCTATCTGGAAATTGGTCATCAATATTTCGAGGTCGTGCGCGGCTACGTTGATTTGGGGGATCATTATCTGTCGATCATTGTGGCTGAGGCGATGGAGCAGGGCTATTTCGAAGGCCTGTCTATCGATGAGGCCGTGTCGCTGATTAATCAAATGGTGCAATGTTATACGAGCCCCGATATTCTTTTCCGCGTCGGGACAACGAAGTTGAGCGTTGCTAAGCTGGCCATGATTGTGGATGCTGTTTTTTTAGGGCTGGGTAAAAAAATGGCGGCCCATTCGGCCGCCGGGTCGCATATCAAAATCGTGTCTTAGGCGCGTTTATTTGCGCATAAGTTCATCATCTTATGGGCGACGGGGCGACCAATGCATATTCGCTTTTACAACACGCCCCCTCTGATTTAAGCAGGCGATTAAATTATGGGAGAGAATGAATATGCGCGTCGAGAACGCCGTGTTTCCTGCCATGGAGCAAATCACGTCCTTTTTCCGAGGCGCTGAAAATGGCCCCTTTGTGATGCTCAATCTCCTGAAGTTCAAAGAGACCCCCCCGAATATCATATGATTTAAGTACATCGCAAAGCCGGATTCGCCGGACAACGCAACATACGCACTAGCCAGATTGGACGTTGATATGAAGCCCATGAAAAACCGCATGATCGACCTGCTCGGTGTCGAATATCCCATCATTCAAGCGCCAATGGGATGGATTGCGCGGGCGCAACTGGCATCGGCGGTGTCGAACGCAGGGGGGCTTGGCATAATCGAAACATCATCTGGACAGTTGGATGAAGTGCGCGCCGAAATCATCAAGATGCGCGAACTTACCGATAAACCCTTTGGCGTGAACATCGCGCAAGCCTTTGTGCGTGATCCCGGTATCGTCGATTTTGTCGTCGACCAAGGTATCAAATTTGTAACCACATCTGCGGGCGACCCTAATAAATATTGCGGGGCATTAAAGGCAGCGGGCCTTACGGTGTTTCACGTCGTACCAACACTGGCCGGTGCATTGAAAGCCATTGATGCCGGTGTTGACGGCCTTGTAGTCGAAGGCGGCGAAGGCGGTGGTTTCAAAAATCCGAAGGACGTCGCCCTGATGGTCCTACTACCGCTCATCCGGAGCAAAGTTGACGTGCCTATTGTGGCCGCTGGCGGTATCGTCTGCGGACGGACAATGGCAGCCGCATTTGCGCTTGGCGCTGAGGCAGTGCAAATGGGCACACGGATGGTCAGCGCTGCGGAATCACCTGTGCACCATAACTGGAAAGACGCGATCATCAACGCGAAGGAAACCGATACGCTTTTCCTTAACCGCCATGGGCCGGGACCGGCATTGCGCGCCTTGCGCACTGAACGAACAACACAACTGGATGTTGAACCAACGGACAATATCATGGCTGAAATGCGCGGTGTGCTTGATTTGTATTTTGGCGGTGACATGGAGGCTGCGATCGCCCTTTCTGGGCAAGTGGCCGGGCGCATTGATGCGGTGAAACCCGCCAAGCAGATCATCAACGAGGTGATAGACGAGTTTTATACTGTCATGAATGATTTGCGCCGTGACTATCTGTAGGATGTGATTTGGACCCAGTCCTTGAAGAGTTTCTGAGCGATCCTGCGGCGGACGTTTCTGCGCTGCACGATGTTGCGCGGATCAAGGCCATATTAGAGCAATGTGGGCGTGATAGCCGTGCGATCAGCTATTCCGAGCTTTTGTTGAACATTGGCTTTCGTTTCACGCGGCCCAAAATGCGGGCGGTATGCAAGACGCTGGATAAAATAGACCAGATTACCGCCGAGGAAGGCGCACCTGCGCTCGCGGTGCTTGTGGTGCGTGAAGGGGACGGCTTGCCCGGCCAAGGCTGGTGGACAGGGCGGCGCGATTATCAAGGTGCATGGACAGGGCCGCAAGCGCATGCCCATATCCGAAAGCTTCAGGATGATGTGTTCGCATATTGGCAAGACCGACCACTTTGAATTTGAAACTGATCTGGGACAACGAGACTAATGCAACAGGCAAATGATTTTTTTGATGAAAGCAAGGCGTTATGCGCACAACTGACGCCGCTTTCCGAGGTGGATTTTGACGCACAGACCCTTTTCAAGGGCTGGACCGTAAACAACATCATCCGCCATTTGCATGTTTGGAACATAGCCGTGGATTTATCATTGCGTGACGAGGCCGCGTTTGGCGCGTTTATCGCCGCGATGATGGCTGGCGTTCGCGGTGGTAAGCTGCCTGAGTTTGAGGCGCGCTATCTGGATGGTCTTTCGGGCCATGCATTGCGAAACGCATGGATAGAGCGCGCCGAAGCTACTGCCGTTGCATTTTCTGCGTTGGATCCGAAGCTTCGTCTCAAATGGGTTGGGCCCGATATGAGTGCGCTAAGTTCAATTACAGCGCGGTTAATGGAAACTTGGGCACATGGGCAGGCCGTTTACGATGTGCTTGGCGTGGATCGGCAGGACACTGACCGGATTGGAAATATCGCACGTCTTGGCGTGAATACTTGGGGCTTCACATGGAAAAATCGCTGCATTGAGCCACCGGGGCAGATGCCGAAATTGCGCCTGTCCGCCCCATCGGGTGCGGTCTGGGAATATGGCGAGCTTTCCGAAAGTGGTATGATATCCGGCAATGCGACAGAATTTTGTCAAGTCGTCACCCAATGTCGCAATATTGCGGACACTGCGCTTGAAGTCACAGGCGAAGTCGCGCATCAATGGATGCGTATTGCGCAATGTTTTGCAGGGCCGCCACAGGACCCACCAGCAAAAGGTACGCGACATCGCGCCGACAGGGGAGTTTGAATAGCATGAAGAAAGTCATTTTTGTCTCATTAGGCGCAGTCTTGCTAGCGAGCACGCCATTGGCCGCGCAATCGGCCGACATGGTTACGGTGATCCATGTCGGCAAGTTATTGGATAAGCCAGGAAACCCGCCACGTGGTCCATCTACCGTCATTATCCGCAACGGCAAAATCGCCGAAGTTTTGGCGGGGCATCAGCAGGGGCCAGCAGGTGCGACGCTCATCGATCTGAAAGACAAATTTGTCCTCCCGGGCTTAATCGACAGCCATGTGCATTTGGATAGCGATGCCGGCGGTAATGCAGCCTTGATCGAGGCCGTTACCGACAGTCCGGCGCGCGCCGCGTATCGTGCTGCGGGCAATGCAAAGAAAACGTTGATGGCTGGGTTCACTACGGTGCGTAATATGGGCGATGGCACTGGCGCAACCTTGGCGCTGCGCGATGCGGTTGCGGCTGGCGAACTTCCCGGCCCCCGGATCATTGATGCTGGCCGCTCTATCTCAACGACCAGCGGACATATGGACGCAACGTTATCTGTCTCCGAAGACCTGCATGATAGCATCGGTCAGGAAAATCTGTGTGATGGGGTTGAAAGCTGCCGTCAGGCGATACGCAAACAGGTCCGGCGTGGCGTGGACGTCATCAAGATCGCAACGACAGGCGGCGTGAACAGTCGCATTGGCGCTGGACTTGGTCGGCAGTTATTCGACGACGAGGTGAAGGCGTTAATTGATACCGCGCATCTTTACGGCAAGAAAGTTGCCGTGCATGCCCATGGCGACGACGGCGTCAATATCGCCTTAGCCGCGGGTGCGGACTCGATTGAGCATGGCACTATGTTGACCGACGAGAGCATTAAATTGTTCAAGGCGGCGGGCGCTTATTATGTGCCGACTTTGTCTACGGTAAATGGCTATCTTGAGCGGCTTGCCGCAAACCCCAATGCCTATCCGCCCGACGTGCTGGCGAAAGTGCAATGGCGGATTGGTGTGACCGGCAAGAGTCTTGCCAAGGCTTATCCCGCAGGCGTTAAAATTGCGTTTGGCACAGATGCCGGTGTTTCCAAACATGGCAGGAACGCAGACGAATTTGAATTAATGGTCAAGCATGGCATGCCCGCCAGCGCCGCCATTCAGGCCGCGACGATGAATGCCGCGACCTTATTGGGCGTTGAAAAAGAGGTTGGCTCGCTTGAACCCGGTAAAGCGGCAGATTTCATCGCAGTCGCAGGTGACCCCATTGCGGACATCACTATATTGAAATCCGTGCGTTTCGTTATGAAGGATGGGCGGGTTTTTAAGGCTGAATAATGATGCCCTTTTGCGGGTCTGTCCGGCCTTGAAGCGTTTCCACAAAGGCGCTTGCGGCGGCCTGCAATCCCGCATGGGTTTCAATGTCCACGACGCCATCGGCTGCGGTTAGGAAGCTTTTCCAACTGCGGCCGACGGCTTCGCCAAAGCCCTTTGGTCCCAGTTCCTGAATCGTTGCAACGGCGTGATCGGGGGCGAAGAACAGGATGGGCTTCGGCCCCGGCATCTCGCCGCCACTTGCACCAGCACTGTTTGGGCCGCGCGCGTCAACATGGGTGGCGCCGACCAAGCAGCTATATTTTAGATGGCTGGCCAGCCTTTCGTGAACGCTACGGAGCAGCCGCGAGTTGCCGGCAAAATCGACGCATACCGAAGCGGTCTCGGGCAGGACGTCGACATCATCATAGGCCATGACTTCATCATAAAGGCCCGTCCCAACGACAAAGTCCACATTGCCTTTAGAGGTCAGGCCAATACGTTTTACGCTGGGTGATAGATCTTTCGCGACGCTTGCAAGGCCCATAGCTGTTTTGGATGAAGCGCTGGTGATGAGCAGGTTTTCTGCGCCAAACCAGCCTTCGCGGCGGAGCATGGCTTCAATAAGGAACCCGGTTTTGAACAAAGGCCCGAATAACATCCGCTCTGCTTCTTTTGCCGGGTCATGTTCGGGGTCAGCGGCAAGGCGGCTATACTGGTTATAGATGGGGCTCATGGGTTGGCGATGTGCAGCCATGTCGGTGAAGCCTCCCGCGCTTATCTTGCCGGGCAGGACATCAAGATGCGTTCCCATCGGTAAATATCCGTATGCGCGCTCACCGACCGCGATATCGGGGCAATGCGATTCTTCAACCATGGCATGGCCCCACATTGGCACGACGCCAAAATCGCCTTCCGCTGGAAAGAAGTTCCAATAGCCAAACATGTCACCGATAACGGCGTAGGTGATGTTGTTCGCAGTCACGGAGAAGCTTTCGATACGCAAACGAACCGCGCCTTCGCCGAGCGGCGGTAATGCAGTCTCATGCAACTGCGTTTGTGTAAGCGCTTGTTTGTTTACCCAGATTGTCGATGCCATATTTTTGGTTCTCCTACGGTGGGCATAACGGGCTGAAGTTATGCATTCAATAGCGTCAGTTGTTCACATTGATGTGAATATGCGCTTTGACAATCACATCGCAGTGTGAAAAAGACGAATCATGAGCACACAATTGATCACTAAACTTCGTAGCCTCGTCAATGACGGTGGCTTGTCACGGTCCGGCTTGGCCCGCGCTGCTGGCCTGCATGCCAACACCTTGCGCGACTTGGATGAGCCGGGCTGGAACCCAACTGCCGAAACATTGCGCAAGTTGGAAAGCTATTTATTCTCCAACGATGACGCGCCTGCGCTCGTGCCGATCGAGGAAATCATTGAAGAGGCGCGCAATGGCCGCATGTATATTCTTGTCGATGATGAGGATCGTGAAAATGAGGGCGACCTGATCATTCCTGCGCAAATGGCAACGCCAGATGCGATCAATTTCATGGCCACGCATGGCCGTGGCCTTATCTGTCTTTCCATGACCAAAATGCGCTGCGAACAGCTTGGCCTGACGCCGATGGCGCGGGAAAACCGCGAAAGCATGCAGACTGCCTTTACGGTGTCCATAGAAGCCCGTGAGGGCGTCACAACAGGCATCAGCGCCGCAGACCGCGCGCGCACCATTTCTGTCGCTGTGGACGCCTCTATGGGCCCTGACGACATTGTTTCGCCGGGCCATGTCTTTCCGCTGACGGCTCGCGATGGCGGCGTGCTGGTGCGCGCCGGACACACAGAAGCCGCTGTCGACATCAGCCGGCTTGCTGGCCTCAACCCGTCGGGCGTGATTTGCGAAATCATGAAAGACGATGGCACAATGGCGCGGATGGACGACCTTGTTGCCTTTGCCCATATGCATAATTTGAAAATGGGCACGATCCGTGATTTGATCGCCTATCGCCGCAAGCATGATCATTTGATCGAAAAGCGCGCAGAGATGAAGTTCAACAGCCGCTGGGGCGGCGATTGGACCGCCATGACCTTTTACAACAAAGCGACGGGCGATGAGACCATTGCTTTGGTCAAGGGACGTATTGATCCCGAAAAACCGACACTGGTACGCATGCACACCATGTCGATGTTCGTGGACGTGTTTGGCGAAGAAAGTGAGCGGTCTGGCCTGCTTTCGCGCTCGATGGAGGCCATTGCGGACGAAGGCGCTGGCGTTATTGTGGTCATTAACAAGCCGATGAAAAACGTCGTCTCCCGCTTCATGCAGTTGCGCGCCGAGGGCAAGCAAGCTGGCGCACCCGAGATCGAAGAACTGCGCGATTATGGCGGGGGTGCGCAAATCCTGACGGAATTGGGCGTACAGGACATGATATTGCTGACCAATACCCACCACACGCTGGTTGGCCTTGAAGGCTATGGCCTTTCCATTGTAGGCGAACGGCCTATTCCCGGCACCGGAGGCGAGTAATGGCGAAATTTTTAATAGTTGAAGCACGGTTTTATGACCATCTAAACGACATGCTTGTCGCGGGCGCGAAGGCGGCTTTAAAGGCCAAGGGGCATGAGGTTGAGGTGATCACCGTGCCCGGCGCGCTCGAAATTCCCGGCACCATTGCCATGGCCGCAGAGGCGCAGATATATGACGGCTTTGTCGCCATTGGGGTCGTCATTCGCGGGGAAACCTATCATTTTGAAATCGTCGCTGGCGAAAGCGCGCGCGGTATCATGGCGTTGACGATGGACGGCATCGCCATTGGCAACGGGATATTGACCGTTGAAAACGAAGACCAAGCCATAGTCCGCGCTGACCCCAAGCAAAAGGACAAGGGCGGGGAGGCGGCCATTGCGGCAATGGCCTTGTTGGCGTTACAAAGTAAATTCGGGTGACTAAAAATTGGTTTGCGTAATGAGGTTGCGCATTCCTTTTCCTGCTTTGCGCGTTATATGCTTCTTACGTATAGCAATTTTGTCGCCCTGAACTTGGTTTAGGGTCCATCGCGCCTCTAAAGGCCGGGCTTGAGAGGAAAAATGGATGCTGAAACAGGTTCAGCATGACGGAGTGTCAGCATGAGCGCTCCCGTCTTGCCAACGTCGATCAACCCTGACTCCGAGGAGTTTAAGGCGCGCACCGCACACAACCGAGCGTTGCGTGATGCGCTTTGGGCCAAGGTTGCCGAAGCCGCGCTGGGTGGTAACGAGAAGTCGCGTGAGCGGCACACTTCGCGTGGCAAATTGCTCCCCCGTGAGCGCGTCGAGCGCCTGCTGGATAGCGGTTCGCCTTTCCTAGAAATCGGCCAGCTTGCAGCCTGCGACCTGTATGATAGCGAAATCCCCGGCGCAGGCCTGATCACGGGAATAGGCCGCGTTTCGGGTCGTCAGTGCATGATCGTCTGCAACGACGCGACCGTAAAGGGTGGCACTTATTACCCGATGACCGTCAAAAAGCATTTGCGCGCGCAGGAAATTGCCGAGGCGAACCATTTGCCGTGCATCTATCTGGTCGACAGCGGCGGCGCGAACTTGCCGCATCAGGATGAAGTCTTCCCCGACCGCGACCATTTTGGCCGCATATTTTTCAATCAAGCCAATATGAGCGCCAAGGGCATCCCGCAAATCGCCTGTGTCATGGGCAGTTGTACCGCGGGCGGCGCTTATGTCCCTGCGATGTCGGACGAAAGCATCATTGTCCGCAATCAAGGCACAATCTTCTTGGCTGGCCCGCCATTGGTGAAGGCTGCGACAGGCGAGGAAATCAGCGCCGAGGATTTAGGCGGCGGCGACTTGCATGGTCGCAAGTCGGGGGTGGTGGATCATGTCGCCGAAAATGACGAACATGCGTTGACCATCGTGCGCGATATTATCAGCCATTTAGGGGCAACCCACAAACCCGACATTGATGTAAAAGAACCCCGTCCGCCAAAGTTCAACACCGACGAACTTTACGGTGTCATCCCCGATGATGTCCGTGCGCCTTATGATGTCCATGAAGTTATCGCGCGCCTTGTCGACGGCAGCGAATTTCATGAATTCAAGGCGCTGTATGGCACGACCTTGGTCTGCGGCTTTGCACATATCTGGGGCATGCCAGTCGCGATCCTTGCCAACAATGGCGTGCTGTTTTCGGAAAGCGCGGTCAAAGGCGCGCATTTCATTGAGCTAGCCTGCCAACGGCGGATACCGTTGCTGTTCCTGCAGAATATCAGCGGCTTCATGGTTGGCGGCAAATATGAGGCGGAGGGCATCGCCAAGCATGGTGCCAAACTCGTCACCGCCGTTGCCACCGCGAGCGTGCCTAAGATTACCGTGCTAATCGGCGGAAGCTTTGGCGCGGGCAATTATGGCATGTGTGGGCGCGCTTATTCGCCACGATTCCTGTTCACTTGGCCCAATGCGCGGATTTCGGTGATGGGCGGCGAACAAGCCGCTTCGGTGCTGGCGACGGTTCACCGTGATGCGGAAAAATGGACGGCGGAGGAAGCCGAAGCCTTCAAAGCCCCAATCCGCCAGAAATATGAGGATGAAGGCAATCCTTATTACGCGACCTCGCGGCTGTGGGATGATGGCATCATCGACCCAGCGCAAACCCGCGATGTGTTGGGGCTAGCCTTCGCCGCCGCCCTAAACGCCCCCGTAGAGGAGGCACCCCGCTTTGGGGTGTTTAGGATGTGAGTGAGCACCAAACACCTCCCCGAACCGGGGAGGGGGACCATCCGAAGGATGGTGGAGGGGTGCTATCCGCCTTATCGAACGCGTATGCTGTTGCAAAGCGCGAGCGTCGCTCCGGTAATCTGCCTGAGGTTCTGATTTGGCGCGAACTGCGCAAGCGTCCCGGCGGGTATAAATTTCGTCGTCAGCATCCGCTGAGTGATGTCGTAATCGATTTTGTTTGCCTTGAATGTCGGCTCGCCATTGAAATCGATGGCGAAGCGCATGGAGCAGGCGACAGACCAGAGCGAGACGCACAGCGTGACATTTATCTTCGGTCCCGTGGGTTTCATATCTTACGCTTGCCTGCGGTGTATGTTCTGCAAAGCCTTGAAGATGCCCTTGCGACTATTGTTGCCGCTTGCGCCGAACACCAACCCCTCCACCACCAGCCGTTGGCTGGCGGTCCCCCTCCCCGGTCCGGGGAGGTGTTTGAAAGTTCGAGCCCATGATCCAATCTCTCCTCATCGCCAATCGGGGCGAGATTGCTTGCCGGATTATCCGCACAGCGCGGGCCATGGGTATGCGCACAATTGCGGTTTATTCCGATGCCGATGCCAAGGCGCTGCATGTGCGCGAAGCCGACGAGGCGGTGCATATTGGGCCGTCTGCGGCGCGGGAGAGCTATTTGGTGGGTGATAAGATTATTGCCGCCGCGCTTGCCACCAAAGCAGAAGCAATCCATCCCGGCTATGGTTTCCTCTCCGAAAACGCCGAATTCGCGCAGGCGGTGATGGACGCTGGCCTCATCTGGGTCGGGCCAGCACCTGCGAGCATCACCGCAATGGGCCTGAAGGATGCGGCCAAGACACTGATGGCCCAAGCAGGCGTGCCCGTGACGCCGGGCTATATGGGCGATAATCAAGACCCAGCGTTCCTTAAGGAACGCGCTGCCGAAATCGGCTATCCTGTTCTTATCAAGGCCGTCGCGGGCGGCGGAGGTAAGGGGATGCGCAAGGTCGAGGATGCCGCCGACTTTGCCGATGCGCTCGCGTCATGCCAGCGTGAGGCCAGCGCGTCGTTCGGCAATGCCCATGTCCTGATCGAGAAATATATCCAACGCCCCCGCCATATTGAGGTGCAGGTGTTTGGCGACACCCACGGCAACATTGTGCATTTGTTCGAACGTGATTGTTCGCTGCAACGTCGTCACCAGAAGGTCATCGAAGAAGCCCCCGCACCGGGCATGGACGAAGCGACCCGTGCACAGCTTTGCGCGGTCGCGGTGAAAGCGGCAAAAGCCGTCGACTATGTCGGCGCAGGCACGATTGAGTTCATTGCCGACGCATCAGAGGGTCTTCGCGCCGACCGCATCTGGTTCATGGAGATGAACACGCGGTTGCAGGTTGAACATCCGGTGACCGAAGAGATTACGGGCGTGGACCTTGTCGAATGGCAATTGCGCGTGGCGAGCGGGGAGGCGTTGCCGCTTCGGCAGGACGAACTGGGCATTAACGGTTGGGCGATGGAAGCGCGGTTATATGCCGAAAATCCGGCGACTGGCTTTTTACCGTCGACTGGTCCGCTCGACCATTTGGAGTTTCCCGAAGAATTGCGCATCGACACAGGCGTAGGGCAAGGCGGCGAAGTTTCGCCCTTTTACGACCCGATGGTCGCCAAGTTGATCGCATGGGGCGAAACGCGGGACGCGGCGATGGACCGATTGCGCGACGGCATTGACGGCACGGAAGTTTGGCCAGTGAAAACGAACGCCGGTTTCTTGGGCCGGTTGCTTGATTTGGACGACTTCGGACTTGGCGATGTTGATACGGGTCTGATTGCGCGCGAGGTTGATAATCTTGTGCATCCATCCGAGCCAGAGCCAGAAGAACTTGCCGAGGCGGCGGCGTTGTTGTGCGCCAGCCCCGGCGACGGTCCCATCAGCGCAATTCTTGGCTTCCGTTTGAATGCACCACCACGTGCGGAAGCACGCCTCTTGGACGACGCGGGCAACCTTTATGTCGTCGCGTTTGATGCGATTGAGGCCGACGCACCTACCGCAGATGTGCTCGCCTTTGCCGATGGCTTTGCCCGCCGCTATGTCTTGGATGAACCGCGCGGGTCGGGGCATAGTGCAGTAAGCAATGGCGCAATATTGTCGCCCATGCCGGGCCGGATCATCGCGGTCGAGGTCGCTGCGGGGGATATAGTGACCAAGGGCCAGAAACTCGTGACGCTCGAAGCGATGAAGATGGAACACAGCCTCACCGCGCCGTTCGACGGGGTAGTAAAAGAGTTGAATGCCGAGGTTGGCGCGCAGGTGCAGGTTGAGGCTTTGTTGGTGCGGATTGAGGTGGTGGCGTAGTTATGACCATATTTACGCGTCACCCTGAACTTGTTTCAGGGTCTATTCATCAGCCTCGACCGGTGGTTTGTGGGGCACGATGGACCCTGAAACAAGTTCAGGGTGACGGTTTTGTGCGAGGTTTAGCATAATGGCAGGCAAATATTTCAACCAATGGCAAATTGGCGATAGCATCGTGCATGACATCCGTCGCACGGTGACCGAAACAGACAATCTTTTGTTCTCGGTCATGACCCACAATCCGCAGCCGCTGCACATTGATGCGGAGGCGGCCAAGGCTAGTGAGTTTGGTCAAATACTCGTCAACGGCACCTTCACTTTTGCGCTGATGGTCGGGCTGTCGGTGGGTGATACGACGCTTGGCACGCTGGTCGCCAATCTGGGCTATGATAAATTGATAATGCCAAAACCGGTGTTTATCGGCGATACATTGCGCGCCGAGACTGAGGTTATTGGGTTGAAGGAGAGCAAATCACGGCCCGATGCCGGTGTTGTGACGTTCCTGCACCGATGCCTCAATCAACGCGACGAGGTGGTGTGCAGTTGCGAGCGTGCGGCGCTGTTAAAGCGGAGTGAAAGTTAGTACCGTAGCCCTGAGCCTGTCGAAGGGCGCTTATCGGCTAGGTGTGCTTCGACTGGCTCAGCAATATGGTGAATTTTGCTGAGGTAGAAATATGAAACTAAGATCGCTCCTTTTCGTCCCCGGTGACCGGCCTGACCGCTTTGCCAAGGCCGCCGCCAGCGGCGCTGATGCGATTATCATCGATCTTGAAGACTCCGTCGGGTTAGAGCGCAAAATTGTCGCACGCGAGGCGGCAGCGGAGTATCTTTCTGGCGACCGACCAGTGCCGGTGTTCGTCCGCGTCAACCCGCAGGATAGCCATTTGACGCATGACGATTTGGCCTCGATTTTGCCTTATATGCCCGATGGCCTTATGTTGCCCAAGGCAGAGGGCGCGCGCTCGGTCCATTGGTTGCGCGCCGAAGCTGCGGCAGTGGCCGACAGTCAGGATGGCGAGGCACCGCCGATCTTGCCGATCGCGACCGAAACGCCAGGTGCGGTGTTTGATCTCGGCAGCTTGCGTGAGGTCGCACCTTATCTGGCTGGTGTTAGCTGGGGTGCAGAGGATTTGCCTGCCTCAGTTGGCGCAGCGACCGCGCGTGAGGCGGACGGCAGCTATACGGCGCCGTACGAGCTGGCGCGCAGCCTGACCCTCTTTGCGGCGCATGCGGCGGGGGTATCGGCGATTGATACGGTCTTTCCGAATATCAGCGACGAGGCTGCGCTATCGGCCTATGTCGCGCGCGCGGCGCGGGACGGCTTTACGGGTATGCTCGCCATTCACCCATCGCAGGTTGCCACCATCAACGCTGGCTTTACGCCTTCGCCTGCGCAGATGGCGCACGCCCAATCCATCGTCGATGCCTTCGCCGCCAACCCCGGAGCAGGGGTGCTACAAATCGACGGTAAAATGATCGACGCGCCGCATTTGAAAGCGGCGCTGTCGATCTTAAAACGCGTTTAGGCCGCTAGTTTCCGCAACACATAATGCAGGATGCCGCCGTTCATGAAATATTCGACTTCGTTCGCGGTGTCGATGCGGCACAAAGTGTCGAAATTGAACGTTGATCCGTCCTTGCGCGTGACCATCACATTCACGGTCTGGCGTGGCTGAAGCTTTCCGACGCTGGTGATTGTGAAGCTGTCGTCGGCTGTCAGGCCCAGCGTTGTCCGGCTTTCGCCCTCCATAAACTGGAGCGGCAATACGCCCATGCCGACCAAGTTCGAACGGTGGATACGTTCGAAGCTTTCGACGATGACGGCGCGGACGCCGAGCAGGTTTGTGCCCTTAGCGGCCCAATCGCGCGAAGAACCGGTGCCATATTCCTTGCCAGCGATGACCACTAAGGGCGTGCCGTCGGCTTTATGCTTCATGGCGGCGTCGTAGATGGGCATGACTTCGCCTTGGTAGCTGCTCATGCCGCCTTCAATGCCGGGGACCATTTCGTTTTTGATGCGGATATTGGCAAAGGTGCCGCGCATCATGACTTCATGATGGCCACGCCGCGCGCCGTAGCTGTTAAAGTCTGCCTTGCTCACCTGATGCTCCATCAGGAATTTTCCAGCAGGGCTGTCCGCCTTGATGCTTCCGGCAGGCGAGATATGGTCGGTGGTAATAGAATCACCCAAGATCGCCAGCGGCTTTGCCTCGATGATGTCCATCACCGGCGCAGGCGTCATGCTCATCCCTTCAAAATAAGGCGGATTGGCGACATAAGTCGACCCAGCACGCCATTGATAGGTGTCCGAACCTTCGACCTGAATTTTCTGCCAATGCGTATCGCCTTCATAGACCGTGGCATAACGCGCGGTGAACATCGAACGGTCGATGTTTGCGGTCATGACGTCATGCACCTCTTGATTGGTGGGCCAGATATCGCGCAGGAACACGTCGCTACCGTCGGTTGCTTGCCCAATGGGCGTGGTGGTGAAATCTTCGGTCACTGTGCCCTTGAGCGCATAAGCCACTACCAATGGCGGTGAGGCCAAGAAATTCGCCCGCACATCGGGGGACACGCGGCCTTCAAAGTTGCGATTGCCCGAAATGACCGAGGCGGCCACAATGTCATGGCCGTTAATCGCCGCCGAAATCGGCTCTGCCAATGGACCGGAGTTACCGATGCAGGTCGTGCAGCCATAGCCAACCAAGTTAAAGCCAACCGCATCCAGATCCGCCGTCAATCCCGCCCGATCCAGATAATCGGTCACAACCTGTGACCCTGGCGCAAGCGAGGTCTTCACCCATGGCTTGGGACGCAAGCCAAAGGCATTGGCCTTACGCGCCACCAATCCGGCGGCAACCAATACGCTTGGGTTCGAAGTGTTGGTGCAGCTGGTAATCGCCGCAATCACGACATCGCCATCGCCAATATCATGCGTCTTGCCCTCAACCGCGACGCGCTTTGCGCTGTCATGCTTGTAGACGTTGATGAGGTCATCGTTGAACACATTGTCGACTTGGGTGAGTATGACCTTGTCCTGCGGACGCTTGGGGCCAGCCAGCGAGGGCACCACCGTTGCCATATCCAATTCCAGCGTATCGGTGAAAATCGGGTCGGCCATGTCGGCATAAGCCCAAAGGCCCTGTTCCTTGGCATAAGCTTCGACGAGCGCAATCTGGTCCTCATCACGGCCGGTCAGGCGCAGATATTCGATGGTCTTTTCATCAATGCCAAAGAAACCACAGGTCGCGCCATATTCGGGCGCCATATTGGCCAATGTCGCCCGGTCGGCAAGGCTAAGCGATGCAAGGCCGGGGCCATAATATTCGACAAAGCGGCCAACCACACCCTTGGCGCGCAGCATTTGCGTTGCGGTCAGCACAAGGTCGGTGGCGGTCACGCCCTCGGCCAATGCGCCAGTCAGCTTGAAGCCGACAACTTCAGGGATTAACATCGATACCGGCTGGCCAAGCATCGCGGCCTCGGCCTCAATCCCGCCTACGCCCCAACCAAGGACGCCAAGGCCGTTGATCATCGTCGTATGGCTGTCTGTGCCCACGCAAGTGTCGGGATAGGCGATGGTCGCGCCATCTTCGCTAGTGCTGGTCCAAACGGCTTGCGCGATATGCTCCAGATTGACCTGATGGCAAATGCCCGTGCCGGGGGGGACAGCTTTAAAGTTATTGAGCGACTTTGAACCCCATTTCAAAAAGTCATAACGTTCGGCATTGCGTTGATATTCGATCTCGACATTCTGTTCCGCCGCCTTGGGGTGGCCGAATTCGTCGACCATGACGCTATGGTCAATGACCAGATGCACAGGGACGAGCGGGTTAATCTTTGACGGGTCCGCCTTCAACGCGGTCATCGCATCGCGCATCGCGGCCAGATCAACCACGCACGGCACACCGGTAAAATCCTGCAACAAGACGCGGGCAGGGCGATATTGGATTTCGCGGTCCGACTTTGCGTCTTTCTGCCAATCGATCAGCGCCTGCACATCCTGCACCGACACGGTAAAGCCGCCATCTTCAAAACGGAGCAGGTTTTCGAGCAACACCTTCATCGAAAAAGGCAGCCGCGACACATCGCCCAATTTCTCCGACACTTTCTTGATCGAGAAATAATCCACCGTCTTGCCGCCAGCGGTCAAGGTGGAGCGGGTTTGGAGGCTGTCTAATCCGATTGCGGTCATGGTGATAGTGTCCCTTAAAATTTGGGCTTTTGGCCGGATGGGGAAGACAACACGGTTGCCGCTATCTACGGCCAATAAACGCGCGTCAAACCAGCACAAGAGCGGGAGAGTCGTTTGCTGGCCGCGCCTTAGCGCGGTTGGGGATGGGGTGCAAGGTGGGGTGGGCGAAAATTGCGCGTGCGCGGGGGGTAATTTTGCAAGGTGACGGGGTGAACGAAAAAACGAAAAAGCAAGACCCTGAAACAAGTTCAGGGTGACGGTGTTGGGCGGACGGCAGTAATGATACTAAACGTCATGCTGAACTTGTTTCAGCATCTTAGTTTTCCCTACCCTCGACCTAAGAAGTAAGACCCTGAAACAAGTTCAGGGTGACGTGTTCGCGATGTTCAGGGTGACGGGTTTTCGCCATGTTCGGGGTGACGGTGTTGGGCGGACGGCAGTAATGATACTAAACGTCATGCTGAACTTGTTTTGGCTATGCCAGCCTTCGGCTCCAGCATCTTACTTTTTAAAGTGATCGCCCAATCAATAAACCGCCAACGCAGGAAAACCCAAATCCTCCGCCAGGTCGCGCCAGGTTGGGTTGCTGGCGGTCACATGGTTGATCTTCCATTGCCGGTGCCAGTTCTTCAACTGCTTCTCGCGCGCGATTGCAGCTTCCATGTTCCCAAAGACCTCAAACCACACGAGCCGCTGAGTTTTGTATTTCTTGCTATGCCCGTCAAAATATCCGTCGCGATGCTGGCCGATCCGTTTCATCAGGTCCGATGTTACGCCAACATACAAGGCCTGACCATTGAAGCTGGCCATGATGTAGACGCAGGGTTGGAAGTCGAGGCGGTGTGACATCAATGTCCTGCGATCTGTGATTTTAAGACTTTAACGTAAGAAACTAAGATGCTGAAACAAGTTCAGCATGACGGGTGAGAGATGAGGCGGCTAGTCATAGGCATTCCGGAAGATAGGATCGTATAACACATTCAATGTAAAGAGTTTGAGATACTGAAACAAGTTAGGGTGATGGGTTTTAGTAACGTTCATCATACACAGGACCGTCATCCTGAACTTGTTTCAGGATCATAGTTTTCCCTGTCCTCGATGTAAAAAAGTAAGACCCTGGAGCCGAAGGCTGGCATAGCCAAAACAAGTTCAGGTTGAGTTGGTTTGAGGTCCGTTTCGGTATTCATCCGGCGATTAGCCGTGCCGTAGCTTGTCCGTCACCTCATCTAGGCTGCCGCGCACGCGCAACAATTGATCCTTTCCAAAGACGATCAAGCATTCATCATGTGCATTGTCGGCGACGCGGACGAACTGCACAATTTCGGGATTGACCGAGATTTTTTGCCCGCGAACGTCGGTCATGGTGACAAAGGGGATCATGCATTTTCCTTAACATAAGCTGCGGCGCGGCGTACGGTCGCGTGCGCGGAGATATTGCCTACCATGTTTGTTGCACGCCCGCGAGGCGTGATGGGCCTCAGCCTGCGCTGGGGTGATGGATACGCGCAGTCCAGTTAGGAAATCGTAACACCTTCCTCCCGCAGATACTGCATCATTCGTTGGCGCACCGCAGGGACGAGGACGAAATTGCGCAGCTTGTCATCCGCCGTCTTGCTTTGTCGGGGCGCGGCGGCTTCAAACAGTGCCCAATAGCGCGCGGCTTTCGGACGTTGTCCCTTGCTTGCCGCAATCATGGCCTCTGTAAGGTAAAAATTGGAACGGTTATACGCCGATAAGGGTAATTCCGCGTCTTGAATCTCGGCAATTTTTTCTGGTCGGTTCTGTGATATCGCTGCTAAAACTAACTGAAGCCGTGCCCTTGCAACATAGGGACTTTGTGTTTGGATAGCCTGATCGAGCAGTTTTTCCGCGTCAGGATAATCACATATGGGCGCGAAGCCGGCGAGGACGGCCGAAAATGCCGAGCTGTTCGGGTTCGCTGCGATGGTACGCTGTGTGTATAGGCGTGCCATGGGGCAATCCCGCTTCAAATAGGACAGGTTGGCAACAGCAAAATTGGCCCAGCTATCATTGGGGTCGACGATGACCGCAGCGCGCGCAAACAATATGCCGCGGGCATAAGCCGCATCAACATCTGCCGCCGCGCCTTTGCGTTCCATTTCGAATAAAGCGCGCAGGCCCAGCATTGTGCCACGCAGATGTGGTTCAAGCACTGGCTTTTCCATACAGGCGGCGACTTTGTCCTCTAATTTGTCGCCATGGTATCGCACAAATTCGAAATATTTCAGGAGGCATGGATAGCCGCCATCATCCCTGTTCCGCGTCTGCACCGCCTCGTAAGACGCTATGACACCTTGCTTACCATTAATTTCTCCTAAGATAGGAATAAGTGCAGCATGCATTTTTTCGGCCTCGGGCGGCATGACCACTATACGTGACCAAATCAGGATATCAGCCTGCGCATCGTCAATATTCAGATATAAGGTGACATTTTTTTCGTCTGTTACGAGCCGTGAGTAGAGCCGATAGACATGGGGACTATAATTGCGTTCTTCAGTTGAAGAAGGTCCGGTGCCGAGCCGGACGCGCGATATTTTGAAGCGGCTGAGATCATCGGCCAGCAAGCTGGCAATGCGGCGCGAGGTTTCCCCGGCCTGTGGGTCTTTCCCGGTGTTGACGGGAATTATTTCTAGGATCGGGCTGCGATAGACAGAGACGACTTCGGGCTTTTTTTGCGCAAAGTACGTTGCTGCTGCAACGAGGGAAATGACGAGGAGGACAAGGAAGGGCAATAGAAAAGAACGGCGATAAAAGGGAATGGAGGTCTGGACCGAACCTGCCGGCTGCGATGCAATCGCGGCGTCTTCCGCAATCGGAGATTCTTTTACATTCTGTAAGGGTGGCAGTTTTGGATAGGCAAGCGCGCGCGAACCCAATTGGACGACATAAGAACCCGGCGACAGGTAAATGCAGCCAACGGCTCTTGACGCATTTTGCGCATAATAGCTCTCCAGCGTTTTGCGCAGCCGTCCCATTTGAACGCGGGCCGAACTGTCCGATGCGGAATCAAAATCTTGCTTACGACCCAACGCATCGACCGCGACAATAAATGATTTTAACGTTCGCGCACGACCGGCAATCGTTTCGTCGATCAAATAGCGCAGCAAACCCGATAAAGCGGGCGAACGTTGAAACACGGCGCTGGATAAAACGATGTCACGCTCTTCATTAACCCTAATTGCAAAATTTGGGTTGGTATAATTGGCTGCAATTGTAATCGGATGTCTCCTGCGTCACAATTTTATACAGCAGGTTAAGTGCGTGCGCACTGCTGGGACCGTTACATGGTATATGTAACGGCGGTTCGATGTGCTTTTTGCCTCATGTGACAAACCAATAACGGACCAACAAGTTCCAGATAAAAAAGCGATAATGCCGCAGGCGCAGGTGTTGCTTAGAGGATACTTCCGTGCGCTGTAACGAGGTATATATCGAAGGACATGAACGCGAGTTCAGCGATAACGCATAATTCTCCCGGTCATTTTGGTCCTTATCGGGAGGGTGAAATTGCCAGCTCCCCTCAGATGGCATGTGTTGTCCTAAGCTCGATTTCTGCCACGATCCAAGCGTCAATCGCAGCTCGTGGCGGGGGTTACGCCGAACAGTCCATCGGGTCGCAAACCGGTGACAGGAAGTTGATGCGTTCGGCGTTATAAAAACTTGCCGCGCACCCCCCGCGGCCTTAACCTTTTTAACCTGCCGTTCATTGTCATGTCGCATGGCGGCCATTAATCACGCGTGAGGTAGACCGGATCACATCGCTGTTATCGATGGCAGGACTGTTGTCGATGGAGGCATTTTGGGCAAAGCATAATCCTGCCGCATGACCCTGCGCGGCGGCAAGGCTTGCTAAAGCAGGCTTTGTCCCGCTACAGCGCGGGCATGAACCCCATCATCCTTGTCATGTCGGGCGGAGCCATAGGCGCAGCCATGCGTTATGGCCTGTCCCGCGCCTTGCCCGTCGGCGCTGCTGGCTGGCCATGGCCAACCTTTGCGGCCAATGTCGTGGGCGGGCTGTGCATGGGTATATTGGCAAACTGGTTACTGCGCGGGGACAATGCGGCGGAACCATTGCGGCTGTTTCTGGGCGTTGGCGTGTTGGGCGGGTTTACGACATTTAGCGCCTTCAGCCTTGAAATGGCGCAGATGGTGCAACGCGGGCAAATGGGCATGGCGGCAATATATGCGCTGGTGTCGGTAACATTGGCGCTTGGCGCAATTTTCGCCGGTATGGTGATAGCAAAGGCAATTTGGGCATGAGCAAAAATGACGATAAGGGCATACGGCAATTTGTCGTCGCCCCCGATGATGATGGCATAAGATTGGACCGATGGTTCAAGCGGCACTTGCCCGATGCATCGTTCAACATCGTGTCGCGCTGGGCGCGTACGGGGCAATTGCGCGTCGATAGTAAGCGGGCAACGCCCGGAGACCGGTTGCTGGCTGGGCAGACATTGCGCGTGCCGCCTGCGGATACGTCTGCATCCTCAAGCGCGCGGCCCGTGCGTAAGCGCAGTGAGTTGACCGAAGACGAAATGGAATTCGCGCTGAGCATGGTCATCCACAAGGATGATGCAGCGTTGGTGATTAACAAGCCAGCCGGCCTTGCGACGCAGGGCGGAACCAAGACCGAGAACCATGTCGACGGCTTGCTCGATGCCTTGGGTTTTGAGCTCGATAACCGGCCAAAGCTTGTCCACCGTTTGGACAAGGACACATCGGGCGCGTTATTGCTGGCGCGGACATCGCGGTCGGCGGGGCATTTTGCCAAGGCATTTTCATCGCGCACCGCGCGCAAGGTATATTGGGCTTTGGTCGTCGGCGTGCCCGACATTGCCGATGGTTTCATTGACCTGCCGATAGGCAAGCAACCCGGTAGCGGCGGCGAAAAAATGCATGTCGATGAAAAAGACGGGCAATCGGCGCGCACCCGCTATCGCATTGTTGAACGGGCAGGCAACGCAACAGCCTGGGTCGAATTGCAGCCTTATACCGGCCGCACGCACCAGTTGCGCGTGCATATGGCCGCCATTGGCCACCCGATTGTTGGCGACGGCAAATATGGCGGCAAGGAGGCGTTTCTGACCGGTACGATTAGCCGTAAAATGCATCTCCACGCCCGCCGCATCCGGATTGACCATCCTGCCGGCCATCAAATCGACGTCCGCGCCGATTTGCCCCCGCATATGAAGGCCAGCTTTGACGATTTGGGCTTTGATATTGAAATGGGCGATGCTTTGGTTTTGGATGCGCCGAAGTTCAGCGAAACTGCCGAGGGCAAAAAGCGCGTTGCCGCCAATATCGCCAAGTCAGCGCGCAAAGAACGCAAGGGCGAACGCCGCTCGCGTGGATCGGTGTCCGACAAGCCCAAGGATAATAAGCGCAGCCAAATGGCCGCTGGCAAAAAAATCGCGGCGAAGAAGCCGGTGATTAAGAAGGCGGTAACGGGGAAAGCGCCTGCGAAAAGGGCACCTGTGAAGAAGCCTGCTGGGAAGAAATAGGTTTTACGTCTTTATGTCTTTGTGCGAACCCTCTTGCTTTTTTGGTTCGCACGAAGACACGAAGATGTCGCTTTATACCGCCTCCTATCGTTATGCTGATGACTTCCTCCTTTTCGTCACCCTGAACTTGGTTCAGGGTCTATCGCGCCATACGACTGGCAGTTGTGGTGGAGAAATGGACCCTGAAACAAGTTCAGGGTGACGGTTGGGGTTTCAGGGTGACGGTTGGGGTTTCAGGGTGACGGGTAAGGCTTTAGGGTAACGATGGTAATTGTTGACGTGCCGATGGTAATTGTTCGGAAGGTCGGGTAAGAGTTTAGTATGACGGGGAGCCCAGTTAGTGATCAAATCGCGCACACGCCTTGCCATATTTGATTGCGACGGGACGCTTGTCGATAGCCAAGCCAATATCTGTATGGCGATGGAGCATGCGTTTGAAGGCGCGGGGCTGCGGCCACCGCTGCGGCATGATATACGCCGCGTAGTTGGGCTGTCTTTAGTGGAATCGATGCGGATATTGTTGCCGGATGCCGATGACAAAACCCATCATGATCTGGCCGAGCATTACAGGGCCGCGTTCCTGACCTTGCGCAATAATGGCTTGGTGGACGAACCCTTATATGACGGCATGGACGCATTATTGTCCGAACTGGACGAAAATGGATGGCTGTTGGGTGTGGCGACGGGCAAGTCCGACCGCGGGCTGATCCGGTGTTTGGACCATCATGCGATCAAGGGTCTGTTTGTCACATTGCAAACCGCGGACCGTCACCCATCCAAACCGCATCCGTCGATGGTGTATCAGGCACTGGCCGATGCGGGCGCGGATGCAGGCGATGCGGTCGTTATCGGCGATACGGTATATGATATTCATATGGGCCGCGCGGCCGGAACACGGACCGTGGGCGTCAATTGGGGCTATCACAGCGTTGCGGAGTTGCGCGAAGCAGGGGCAGACTATATCGCCGAAAGCATGGACGATCTGAACGCCTATCTAAAGGATTTTGCATGACGCCAATCGATGACAAGGCCCGCGCAGAAATGCAGGCGCAATATCGCTTTTTGGTCATCAACCTGTGTAGGATTATAGGCGCCATCATGTTGGTGCTGGGCCTTGCCGTCATTGCACGTGGCGGGTTTGGAATCCCCAAGGCGGGTGGATATCTGCTGTTTCTGGTCGGCATGCTCAACTTTCTCCTCGTGCCTGTATTCCTGTCCAAAAGATGGAAAAGTAAGCCTGATTCATGAGGCGGTTTTGGAAAGAGGTTACACTTGAATCCACGCCAATGGGTCAGGCTGTCCGCCTCGACGGGCGTCCGGTAAAGACACCAACGGGCAATGCACTCGCGCTGCCGACGCAGAAAATGGCGGATGCGGTGGTGGCGGAATGGGAAGCCGTGGAAAAAACGCTCAACCCGATAGTGATGCCGGTGACGGGCTTTGCCAATGCCGCCATTGACCGAATTGCGCCGGATCATGCGGGCTTTGCCGCCGCCATCGCCGCTTATGGAGAGACCGACCTTTTCTGCTATCGCGCGGCGGCTGGCGAAGCTTTGGCCGAACGGCAGGCCCAAGTTTGGGACCCTTGGCTGGATTGGGCGAAAGCGCGCTATGACATCAGCTTCGTAATTGTCGAAGGCATCATGCACCAGCCGCAACCCGCCGCAACGCTGGAAACATTGCGCGGGGTGGTCGCCGCACGCGGGGCATTTGAACTGGCCGCCATGGCGAAGCTTGCGCATTTGTCGGGGTCACTCGTTGCAAGCTTGGCGGTGATCGAACGCGCCGGCACACCCGAAGACATATGGAACGCCGCCTGCCTTGATGAACTGTGGCAGGAAGACTTATGGGGCGCTGACCATTGGGCGCAAAAAAACCGCAGCGACCGCGCAGGCGAATTTATGGCGGCTGCGCGCTTTCTCGACCTGCTGGCGCCCTGAACATAGGTGAAAACCCATCTCGTCGGGAACGAAAAGAGCGGGCAGTGAGCCGGCGCAGACAAGGATTATAGTCATGGCAGACAGCGCGACATTTACACTCCACCCTATTCCAAAGGCCGCCTTTGTCGCGGGCTATGCCGGATTATTGCCGCAGGTCATTGCCGCCATCATGGTGCTATCGGGTTCCGAATATCAATGGACTGGCCTTGCCTTGGCGTATGGCTATGCCGCATTTATCTTCAGCTTCATCGGCGGCATGTGGTGGGCGCTTGGCGCGACCACGCGCAAAGATGATGCGTCAGCCAATGCCATATTCGCGCTTGCCGTTGCACCCAGCTTGCTGGCGCTCGCCACTTATGTGCCTTGGATATGGGGGCTGTCTTGGCCCGGCCCGTCCTTGGCGTGGCTTGGCTTTTTCTTGCTGCTATCGCCCTTGGGGGACCGCTGGCTGGCGGTGCGTTGCGCCTTGCCCGCTGGCTGGATGAAGCTGCGCTGGCATTTGTCGATTGGGCTGGGCGGATTGACTGTGTTGTTGGCGGGCTTTGCTTAAGACGCCGCTTTAAGACGCCGCAAGATCGCGCACGAAGCCGATCAGGCCCTTTTGCCGCCGTCGTTTCATGCGTTCGGCGGCGAGTATCTGCCGCACTTTTTCAAAACAGGCCTGCACATCATCATTGATGAGGACATAGTCATAGCCATCCCAATGCCCGATTTCCGCCTTTGCGCGGCTCATTCGGTCGGAAATTACGGCTTCACTGTCCTGCGCGCGGCTAAATAACCGGCGCTCCAGCTCGTCAATCGATGGCGGCAAGATGAATACACGGACGACATCCGGTCCAGCCTCTTGATATAATTGTTGCGCCCCTTGCCAGTCAATGTCGAACAGGACATCGCAACCGGCCGCAAGCTTTTCCTCAACGGGGCCTTTGGGCGTGCCGTACCGGTTGCCAAAGACATGCGCCCATTCCAGAAATTCACCGTCAGCGGCCATTTGCTTGAATGTGGCGACATCGGTGAAATGATAATGCACACCTTCAATCTCGCCGGGTCGGGGGGGACGGGTTGTGTAGGATACCGACAATGCGATCTTCTCATCCGCATCCAGCAACATGCGCGAAAGCGTGGATTTGCCAGCGCCAGAGGGCGACGAAAGGACGAACAGGAGGCCTCGGCGCTCCAATTCATAGGGCTTATGGATTTCATTATGGGCCATAGCCGCTACTGCGCGAAAGGGCAGGGCGGCGTCAAGAGGGAAGCGCAAGCGTGGACGGCGAAAGCGGGTTAGCCGTCCTTACGCTCTTTGCTTTTGTCATAGATGGTTTTGGCCACAATCGCGCCACCGACCAGCAAAAGGCCGGGAATAGAGCGGGTGGCTAGCCGTGTGGCGACCAGACCAATGCCCGCGCCCAGCAAACCATGACCTTGCTTGCGCCCGATGATTTCGCCGATAACGGCCCCTGCAATGGATTTCAGCATATTCTGTGTCCATATCCCTTAAATGTTGTCATCCTGAACTTGTTTCAGGATCTTACTTAAATCGCCACCGTCAAAAAACTAAGATGCTGAAACAAGTTCAGCATGACGCTGCAATGCCTTAAACCATATCCTCCGCTTTGACATGGGTATCGAAAGTGGCTTCGTCAACCAGACCGGATGCCAATGCCGCTTCGCGCAACGTGGTTCCGTTGCGATGCGCCTGTTTGGCGATAGCGGCGGCATTGTCATAGCCGATAATTGGTGCAAGCGCGGTGACGAGCATCAGCGAGCGGTCGACCAAGTCGGCGATCCGCGCGCGGTCGGGTTCAAGGCCCGCGACGCAGTTTTTGGCAAAGCTGTCCATGCCAATAGCGAGCAGTTCAATCGAACGCAGGACATTTGCACCAATCATCGGCTTGAACACATTCAACTGCAAATGCCCCTGCATCCCGCCAACAGTCACCGCCTGATGATTGCCGATGACTTGTGCGGCCACCATCGTCAGCATTTCGCATTGCGTCGGGTTGACCTTGCCGGGCATGATCGAGCTGCCGGGTTCATTTTCGGGAAGGATAAGCTCGCCAAGCCCGGAACGCGGGCCGGACCCCAATAAGCGGATGTCATTGGCAATTTTGGTTAGACTAACCGCAAGCGTATTCAGCGTGCCCGACATTTGCACCAACCCATCATTAGAGGCCAAAGCCTCAAACTTATTGGCGGCAGGCGCAAAAACAATGCCGGTTGCGGCCGAAATTTCGGCGGCGATGGCGACGTCAAATCCCTTTGGCGCATTCAACCCTGTGCCAACCGCCGTGCCGCCTTGTGCCAATGTATGGACATTATGCACCACCGCCCTTTCGATCCGCGCTCGACATCCCGCAAGCTGTGCGACAAAAGCGGAAAATTCCTGCCCCAGCGTCAGCGGGGTCGCATCCTGCAAATGGGTGCGACCGATTTTGATGATGTCGTCCCAAGCGGTGCATTTTGCAGAAAGCGCATCGGTCAGGCGGACCATTGCAGGTAGGAGGCCATGATGCACCGCCAAGGCGACTGCGACATGCAAGGCGGTGGGAAAGCTGTCGTTCGACGATTGCCCCATATTGACATGGTCATTGGGGTGCACAGGTGACTTGCCGCCGCGCGTGCCTGTCAGCATTTCATTGGCGATGCCGGCAATCACCTCATTCACATTCATGTTTGATTGTGTGCCGCTGCCGGTTTGCCAGATGACGAGCGGGAATTGCGTGTCATAATTGCCCATCAATATCGCGTCTGCTGCGGCAATGATGGCATCAGATATGTCGGCTTGTAGCGCGCCCGATGCCTTATGCGTCAGCGCCGCCGCCCGTTTCACATGCGCAAGGCCATAGATAATGCCCATCGGCATGCGTTCATGCGCCGGGAAGGGAAAGTTCGCGATGCTCCGCTGCGTCTGCGCCCCCCAATAGGCCTCTGCGGGGACGTCAATGGGCCCAAAACTGTCAGTTTCCGTGCGAGTTTGGCCCGTCACTTTTTCCGGCCGAAGTCCACGCTGACGACGTTGGAGCCGTCTTCGACGACGGCGGAGGGGCCGTCATTGCCGGCTTCTTCATGCGGTTCGGGTGCGCCGTCGCCTGCGTCTACATGGAATTGCAGCGCGAAGTCCACCGCTGGGTCGACAAAGGCGGTGATCGCGGAATAAGGGATGAACAGATGCGACGGGATCTGGCTGAAAGACAGGCCAACTTCGAAATGCTCGGCCTCCACCTTCAGGTCCCAATATTTGTGCTGGAGCACAATGGTCATCTCGTCAGGGAAGCGTTCATGCAGATGTTGCGGGATGGAAACGCCAGGGGCTTGAGTCTTGAAAGTGATGTAAAAATGATGGTCGCCAGGTAGGCCATCGCGGGCGACATTGCCGAGCACGCGGCCCACCACGGCGCGCAATGCTTCTTGCACAACATCATCATAAGGAATCAGGCTATCAACATGCTCTTCGGTCATCACCGCTAGGTGGACCGCCGAGAGCCCGAAATCAAGACGCTTATTGCCGTAAGCCAACTTGCCAAATGCGCGTAGGCGGCTATATCGGCGGCCATGCGTACAGGCTCTATCAGTCGCAAGACGAACGAAACGTCCATTGATGTTGAGGTCAACCTCGACGGCAGTGGTGTGTATGACGTGTCCACAGGCATTGGCTTTCTGGACCATATGCTGGAGCAATTGTCGCGCCATTCGCTTATCGATTTGAAGGTCAAGGCGATAGGCGACCTGCATATCGACCAGCATCATACGACCGAAGATACCGGCATCGCCATTGGCGAGGCAGTGTTGCAGGCATTAAGCGATAAGCGCGGCATTACCCGTTATGGCACAGCTTATGCGCCGATGGACGAGACGTTGACGCGGTGCGCGCTCGACATTTCGGGACGGCCTTATTTTGTGTGGAAAGTGTCGCTGGGTATGCCGCGCTTGGGTGAATGGGATACGGAGCTGATCGAACATTGGTTCCACAGCTTCGCGACCAGCGCAGGCATAACGTTGCATGTCGAAAATCTATATGGTTCGAACAACCATCATATTGTGGAAAGCTGTTATAAGGCTTTGGCCCGCGCTTTGCGGCAAGCGGTTGAGATCGACCCGCGCAAAGCGGATGCGATTCCGTCTACTAAGGGGACGTTGTAGGCCGTGTCACTTGCGCTGATTGATTATGGCGCGGGCAATCTGCATTCGGTGCATAATGCGTTGATGGCGGCGGGCGCAGGCGACATTCGCGTGACCGCTGATCCCGCTATCGTTGCCAAGGCTGACCGTATCGTTCTGCCCGGCGTAGGCGCCTTTGCGCATTGTATGGAGGCCTTGTCCGCCATTGATGGCATGACCGCCGCGATGGAGCAGCGCGTTCGGGTGGAAGCCGCGCCTTTTCTTGGCATTTGCGTCGGTATGCAATTGCTTGCCGATGAAGGCGTTGAGCATGGAAGCACGCGTGGGCTGGGTTGGATTGCTGGAACGGTGCGCGCGATTGCGCCAGCGGCGGACTTGAAAATCCCGCATATGGGCTGGAATGATGTCGTGCCGGCGGACGGCGCGCCTTTGATAGAGCGTGGCGAAGCTTATTTCCTGCATGGCTATCACTTTGACGCAGCGGACACCGCCGATGTGTTGGCGACAACCGATCATGGTGGCGCATTGGTTGCTGCTGTGGGCCGTGACAATATCATGGGCGTTCAGTTTCACCCTGAGAAAAGCCAGGCTTATGGCATCAATTTCCTGAAACATTTTCTGGAATGGATGCCATGATCAAAACGCGCAAACATCTTCCTGTCTTTGTGCCTTTGTGCGAACAAATTTTATCACGTAAAGACGCAAAGACACAAAGAAGAGAGTATTTTGCATGATAGTCTTCCCCGCGATTGATCTGAAGGGTGGCGAAGTTGTGCGCTTGGCCGAGGGCGATATGAACCGCGCGACGGTCTATGCCGATGATCCGGCGGCGCAGGCGATGCTGTTTGCCGAACAAGGCGCGCAATTTCTGCATGTGGTCGATCTCGATGGTGCATTTGCCGGACGGCCTGAAAATGCTGAAGCGGTAGAGGGCATTATCGAAAATTTCCCCGGTTATATCCAATTGGGCGGCGGTATTCGCAATGCGCAGACGGTGGAGCGCTGGTTCGACATGGGCGTGGCGCGGCTGGTTATTGGCACGGCGGCGCTCAAAAACCCGGCATTTGTGAAGGACATGGCGCGCGAATTTACAGACGGCATTGTCGTTGCCGTTGACGCGCGTGATGGCTTTGTCGCGACTGAGGGCTGGGCCGAAAAATCCGACATGCCCGTGATTGATCTGGCGCGCCGGTTTGAGGATGCGGGTGTTGCGTCGATCCTATTCACTGATGTTGGCCGCGACGGGATGCTGACCGGTTGCAATATCGACGCGACGGTTGATCTGGCGCGGCGGGTGAACATTCCGGTGATCGCTAGCGGCGGGGTGAAGGGTATTGATGATATCCACATGCTCGCGCTGCATGCCAAGGACGGCATTGAAGGCGTGATTACGGGCCGTGCGATTTATGACGGGCGGTTGGATCTGGCGACGGCGATTAAAGTGGCGGAGCGCGCGTGACCGTTCGCGTTCGCGTCATCCCCTGTCTCGACGTATCCAATGGCCGCGTGGTCAAGGGCGTCAATTTTGTTGACCTGCGCGATGCCGGCGATCCGGTGGAGCAAGCACAAGCTTATGATGCAGCGGGCGCGGATGAGCTATGTTTCTTGGACATCGGCGCAAGCCATGAAGGGCGCGGCACGATCATTGATGTGGTCCGGCGCACGGCGGAAGTATGCTTCATGCCGCTGACCGTCGGCGGCGGCGTGCGTAGTGCAGACGATGCGCGGGCGTTATTGTTGGCAGGCGCAGACAAGGTCGCGGTCAACAGCGCCGCCGTCGCGCGGCCAGAGGTAGTCGCGGATATCGCCGCACGTTTTGGCAGCCAATGCGTGGTGGCGTCGGTGGATGCGCGGCGGACGGGCGATAGATGGGAAATCTTCACCCATGGCGGCCGCAATCCGACGGGCATCGATGCATTGGAACATGCGGTGAAGCTCGCTGAACTCGGTGCGGGCGAATTGCTGGTAACGAGCATGGACCGCGACGGCACGCGCGACGGTTATGACCTTGCACTCACCCGCGCGATTGCCGATGTGGTCAACATCCCCGTGGTGGCCAGCGGCGGTGTTGGTAATCTCGACCATCTGGTCGCTGGCGTGCGCGAAGGCCATGCCAGCGCAGTTCTGGCGGCATCGATATTCCATTTCGGCCAATATAGCATCGCCGATGCCCATGCGGCGCTGCGGGCGGCGGGACTGCCTGCGCGGATGACTAATAGCGTTAGTTAGCGCCTTAATTCTTTGCGTCTTTATGCGAATCTTCGCGCTTTTTGGTTCGCACAAAGGCACGAAGACATAAAAGATGTTTAGCCGGTTGCGTGACCCGGTCTATTCCCTGCTTGTCATCCCCGCGAAAGCGGGGATCCATGGACTGACCGTTAGACCATGGACCCCCGATCAAGTCGGGTGTGACAATATTGAAAATATCAAAAACGATCAAAAAACAGCAAAAGCGCATCAAAAAATTCGCACCCCGAGTCCTTGACCTGTCATAAAAACACCCTATCTGGGTTCCGTTAGCACTCGTCCTGTATGAGTGCCAACACACATTCATTGCCGTCCCCTGCTTGTTGTAGGCGTGGCGGGATGGCGAAACAGAAAAAGGATAGTTCAACATGGCATTTCGTCCATTGCATGATCGCGTTCTCGTCCGTCGGGTCGAGGCCGAAGCAAAAACCGCTGGCGGGATCATCATCCCTGATACAGCTCAGGAAAAGCCACAGGAAGGCGAAGTCGTCTCCGTGGGTACGGGCACACGCGCCGACGATGGCACGGTGACCGCGCTCGACGTCAAGGCTGGCGACAAGATCCTGTTCGGCAAATGGTCGGGCACCGAAGTCAAGATCGACGGTGAAGACCTGTTGATCATGAAGGAATCGGACATACTGGGAATCGTTTCCTAAGCGCACCGCAAATTCCGTCACCCTGAACTTGTTTGACCGCCGGTCATTTCATTCCAGGGTCTTAATTAAGATGCTGAAACAAGTTCAGCATGACGGCTTTGAAAAGTAGAGTTCAAACTAAAGGAAAAATATCATGGCTGCTAAAGACGTGAAATTCGGCCGCGATGCGCGTGAACGCATCCTGCGCGGCGTAGACATTCTTGCTGACGCTGTAAAAGTAACGCTTGGTCCAAAGGGCCGTAACGTTGTTATCGACAAAAGCTTCGGCGCACCACGCATCACCAAGGACGGCGTTACCGTCGCCAAGGAAATCGAACTGAAAGACAAGTTCGAAAATATGGGCGCACAGATGGTCCGCGAAGTTGCTTCGAAGACCAACGACATTGCCGGTGACGGCACGACCACTGCAACAGTATTGGCGCAAGCAATCGTTCGCGAAGGCATGAAGTCGGTTGCAGCGGGCATGAACCCAATGGACCTGAAGCGCGGCATCGACACTGCGGTAAACGCGGTTGTTGCTGACCTTGTTAAGCGTTCGAAGCCAGTTGCGGGTTCTTCGGAAATCGCACAGGTCGGAACGATCTCTGCAAATGGTGAAGCTGAAATCGGTAAGATGATTGCAGACGCCATGGAGAAGGTCGGCAAGGAAGGCGTTATCACCGTCGAAGAAGCTAAGGGCCGCGAAAGCGAACTCGAAGTTGTCGAAGGTATGCAGTTCGACCGTGGCTATCTGTCGCCATATTTCATCACCAACACTGAAAAAATGTCGGTCGAGTTGGACAACCCATATATCCTCATCCACGAAAAGAAGCTCGGTAACTTGCAAGCCATGTTGCCAATCCTCGAAGCTGTGGTGCAGTCGGGTCGTCCATTGCTCATCATCGCGGAAGATGTTGAAGGCGAAGCGCTTGCAACTCTGGTCGTCAACAAGCTGCGTGGCGGCTTGAAGATTGCTGCGGTTAAGGCTCCTGGCTTTGGCGATCGTCGCAAGGCGATGTTGGAAGATATCGCGATCCTCACCAAGGGTGAAATGATCAGCGAAGATCTGGGCATCAAGCTTGAAACCGTCACCTTGGGCATGCTTGGCCAAGCCAAGCGCGTCACCATCGACAAGGACAACACCATCATCGTCGACGGTGCTGGCGAAACCGATGCGATCAAGGGCCGCGTAGAAGCGATCCGTGCGCAAATCGAAAACACCACGTCGGATTACGACAAGGAAAAGCTGCAAGAGCGTTTGGCGAAACTCGCCGGCGGTGTTGCCGTGATCAAGGTCGGTGGTTCGACCGAAGTTGAAGTGAAAGAGCGCAAGGACCGCGTTGATGACGCGCTGCACGCAACCCGCGCAGCCGTGGAAGAAGGCATCGTCCCTGGCGGCGGTACCGCACTTCTGTATGCGACAAAGGCACTTGAAGGCCTTAAGGGCGTCAATGACGACCAGACACGTGGTATCGACATCATCCGCAAGGCTATTGTCGCGCCATTGCGTCAAATCGCCGCCAATGCCGGATATGACGGCGCGGTTGTTTCGGGCAATTTGTTGCGCGAAAATGACGAGACCATGGGCTTCAACGCATCAACCGATGTGTATGAAAACCTCGTGGCTTCGGGCGTTATCGACCCAACCAAGGTTGTGCGTACCGCGTTGCAAGATGCCGCATCGGTTGCTGGTCTGTTGATCACCACTGAAGCTGCTATCTCCGACGCGCCAGAAGACAAGGCCGGTGGCGCTGGCGGCATGCCAGGTGGCATGGGCGGCATGGGCGGCATGGGCGGTATGGACTTCTAAGTCCAAACGCTCGGCACATGCTGAAACAAAACGGGCCGGAGGGGAAACCTTCCGGCCTTTTTTTGTTTGGCAGGCAATTACAAGATCAGCGCGTCATCTGCTGCAGCATTTCGCCCATTTTCTGGTGCAGCATGTTCATGCCCTTTAACGGGCGGACCATGACTTTGAAATGGGTGATCAGGCCGTCATTATCGCAGGTGATCATATCAATGCCGTTAATGGCAACGCCGTCTATGACGGTTTGAAATTCCAAAATTGCGCTGTTTTTCCGGTGCCATTCGCCGACATATTTGAATTCCGCATTGCCCAATGTATGCCCCGCCGCCGCGAGATATTTGGCGGTGATGGCTTTGCCCAATTGCGGCGTGTGGACAACGGGGCTTTCGAAAATACAGTCATCGTGCAGGATCGCGGCGATGGCATCTACATCGCGTGACAAGGCGACGCTATGCCAGATTTCGGCGGGGTTTGGCATGTTCAATATCCCAGATCCAAATTCACCATCGGCGTGAGCGCCTCGCCCTTGTGATAGCGTTCGAGATTTTCGAAGAAACGCGTGGCCGACCGGACGAACATCTTGTCCTGCGCGCGGCCCGACAAATGCATGGTGACATGGGCATTATCCAGTGTCCAAAGGATATGGTCTGCGGGCAGCGGTTCTGGCGTTGTGACGTCAAGAAACGCATTGGCGATATGCTTGGCTTGCAATGCGGTGACCAAAGCGTCCTGATCGACAACCGACCCGCGCGCGATATTGATCAACGTTGCGCTTGGTTTCATCGCGGCAAGCTCATCTGCGCCAATCATATTGTCGGTTTCCGGCGTCGCGGGGACGGCGAGGATGACCCAGTCAAAATCACCCAACTGCGCCCGCCATTGGTCGGGCGTCAGGGTATTTGGCCCCGCCGAGCGGCGCACCACGGTCACATCAACGCCAAAGGGTTTCAACCGCTCTTCGATCAACTTGCCAATCGCGCCATAGCCCAGCAGCAATGCCTTTGACCCGCACAATTCAACCTTGCCCGGCGAATCCTGCAACCATTCACGCCGTTCTTGCGCGCGGACGACTTCGCGATAGTTTTTGGCGACGGTCAGCATGCCCATCACGACATATTCGGCAATGGTGATGGCGTTGATGCCCGCTCCATTAGTGACAACGCAGCCTTGTGCTTTCAACTGCTTTAGCGGCATGCCGTCAACGCCGGCATAAATGCTGTTCAGCCATTTCATATAGGTGGCGGCACCGATGACCGTGGCCATGTCGCCTTTGTCATACATATCGAACCAGCCAATTTCGGCCTGCGGCGCGAGCGCGAGCGCCTCCTCTTTGGACATGAAGAAATGCGGCTCAATCCAATCCGGCAAGCGCGGTTCAATGAGGGGGCGCACAAGGCCCGACATTACGAGTTTCGTTTTGGTCATTGGTTATTCCTCTCCATCGACTTGCGATGGGGAGGTGGCATCGCGAAGCGATGACGGAGGGGCCAATTCAAACATCCAATTTCCAATCCCAGCCAAGCGGGTCGCCGTCCATGACTTCGACGCCCTTGGCGATGAGGTCGTCACGGATGGCATCGGACTTGGCGAAGTCTTTTGCAGCGCGGGCTTCCTTGCGAGCGGCGAGGGCGTCTTCGATGTCTTCTTCGGTGATGATTGCGGCTTTAGGGCGGATGCGAAGGTCTTCGCGGCTGAGCGAGAGGAGGTTTAGGCCGAGGACGTTGTCCATATCGGCGATGGCCGTAAGCTGTTGTGCGACATCGACCTTTTTGAGGCTGATGATGTTTTCCAGCGCGGTGATCGCAATGGCGGTGTTGAGGTCGTCCGCTATTGCCGCCGCAAAGTCACGTAGCATCGCGGAAATAGCTGGAGCAACGTCACCCTGCGCCCCCAGCACGTCACCCTGAACGTGTTTCAGGGTCCATTTATCAGCCTCAACCATCGGGTCGTTGGGCACAATGGATGCTGAAACAAGTTCAGCATGACGAGGGTTGGCCTCAGCATGACGGGCCTTGAGGTTGGCGACTCCCATCACCATCCGCTTCAACCGCACCAACGCCGCCTGCAACCCCTCCCATGAAAACTCCAACTCACTCCGATAATGCGCTTGTAGGCACATCAGGCGGTAGGCGAGGGGGTGGAAGCCTTTGTCGATCAGCAATTGCATGCGCAGGAATTCGCCCGATGATTTGCTCATCTTGCCCGACCGTTCGATCAGGAAGTTATTGTGCATCCAAAATTGCGCGCCGCTATGGTCGCTGCCGCAACGCGCTTGGTTTTGTGCGATTTCATTGGGATGGTGGATTTCGCGATGGTCGATGCCGCCGGTGTGAATGTCAAAGGGCAAGCCAAGCAACGCCTCTGACATGACCGAACATTCCAGATGCCAGCCCGGCGCGCCTTTGCCCCATGGGCTATTCCACTCCATTTGCCGCGTTTCGCCCACTGGCGTTTTGCGCCAAATGGCAAAGTCCGCGGCATGGCGTTTACCATCGACTTCTTCGATCCGACCTTCACCCTCTTCGGTTTTGGCGCGGGCCAATGCGCCATAATGGGCGACGGTGGATGTGTCGAAATACAGGCCGCTTTCCAGTTCGTAGCAATGCTTTTCAACGATGCTTTTGGCATAATCAATCATCGCAGGCACATAATCCGTGGCGATGGACCAATGCGCGGGCTGCCGAATGTTCAGCGCCTTAATGTCTTCCCAATAGGCTTCGGTATAATGGCGGGCGATATCCCAAATCGATTGGGCTTTCTCCGCCGCCATTTTCTCCATCTTGTCTTCGCCCGCATCGGCGTCGTCGGTCAGATGGCCAACATCGGTGATGTTGATGACATGGGTAAGCTTATAGCCCTTGTAGGAGAGCACGCGGCCCAGCGTGTCGGCAAAGACATACGCGCGCATATTGCCGATATGCGGGTAATTATACACCGTCGGCCCACAGGTGTAGACCCGCGCCTCGCCCGCGTGGACAGGGGTAAAGGTTTCGAGTTGCCGGGTCAGGCTGTTGAAGAGTTTAAGCTCGGACATGGGAATGGCGATGCTGGAAATGGATGCGGAGGTCAAGAACCTCGTCATCCGAATGCGGGGTAGTTGACTCTTTCCTCCCCATCGACTTGCGATGGGGAGGGGGAACGTTGCCGCTTACAAAATACGTTAAAACCCGTCCCACCGTATCGCTTGCGCAATCTCCACGCGAGGGACCGTGAAGTTGTTCACGGCTGCGTCCGCATCACGATAGCCGATCGCCATGCCGCAGAAGAAGATATGCTCGTCATCAATGTTCAGCAATGCGCGCATTGTCGTGCCGTACATCGCCCAGATTTCCTGCGCGCAACTGTCGAGGCCCTCTTCGCGCAGCAACAGCATTATTGTTTGCAGCCACATGCCCATGTCCGACCATTGCGGTGGACCCATATATTTGGCCGTGTAGGTGAATAATTGCACCGGCGCGCCAAAGCTGTCCCAGTTTTTCCCCACCTGCGCGAGGCGGCCAGCACCATCTTCACGTGCGAGGTTAAGCGCATCGAACATCGCCTTGCCAACGCCGCGCCGTTGCTCTTCATATCGGCCATCCAAGCCCTTGGGGTAGATGTCATATTCATGGCCGTCGCCCATCGGGGCCGTTGCCACCTTGGCCTTAATCATCGCGGTCAGGTCAGCCAGCGGCGCGCCTGTCAGGATGACGGCATTCCAAGGCTGCGTATTGCCGCCAGACGGCGAACGTTGCGCCTTGGCAAGCACGCGCTCGAGAATATCCTTGTCGACGGGCTTATCCAGAAATTGCCGGACAGAGCGCCGTGAGGCAACGGCTTCGGTGACGTTCATCTCTATTTCCCCGCAGGTTTAATCGTTTGATTAAATCATATTAAGCGGGGCGGGAAAGGCAAGCTCATTCCTCGTCAAACAGCCCCGCCAATTGTTCAATCATCGTCCCGCCAAGCTGTTCGACGTCCATGATGGTGACGGCGCGTTTATAGTAACGCGTTACGTCATGGCCGATGCCGATGGCGACCAGTTGCACAGGCGAGCGCGTTTCGATCATTTCGATGACCTTGCGCAAATGCTGTTCCAGATAGCCGCCATGGTTGACTGACAAGGTGCTGTCGTCCACGGGCGCGCCGTCCGAAATGACCATCAAGATGCGGCGGTCTTCGGCGCGGGCGATCAGGCGGTTATGTGCCCAGAGCAAAGCCTCTCCATCGATATTTTCTTTCAGCAGACCTTCGCGCATCATCAGGCCCAGATTGCGCTTGGCATGCCGCCATGGCTCATCGGCTTTTTTATAGATGATGTGGCGCAAATCGTTGAGGCGGCCGGGCATGGGCTGGCGTCCAGCGGCGAGCCAGTCTTCTCGTGCCTGTCCGCCTTTCCACGCGCGGGTGGTGAAGCCCAATATTTCGGTTTTGACGCCGCAGCGTTCCAGCGTGCGCGCCAATATGTCGGCGCTGATCGCCGCAATGCTAATCGGCCGCCCGCGCATGGAGCCTGAATTGTCGATCAGCAAGGTGACCACGGTATCGCGGAAATCGGTCTCGCGTTCGATTTTGTAGGACAAAGAGCTGCCCGGCGATACCACGATGCGCGCAAGCCGCGCGGCGTCGATCATGCCTTCTTCCTGATCGAAATCCCAACTGCGGTTTTGTTGTGCCATTAGGCGGCGTTGCAGGCGGTTGGCGAGTTTTGTCACCACCGATTGCAGGTTCGACAATTGTTGGTCGAGATAGGCACGCAGCCGGTTCAGCTCTTCTTCGTCGGCAAGTTCAGTCGCGGTGATCGTTTCGTCAAATTTGGTCGACCAGATTTTATAATCACTTTGCGGCAGATGGTCCCAATTGCGGCGCTGCGGGGTAACGGGCTGCATCCCGTCATCACCCATTTCGCCATCGGCACCGTCTTGGTCGTCCATGTCTTCGCCGTCATAATCGGCCTCAGTCTCTTCGCCTTCGCCTTGTTGTGGTTCGGCACGGGCTTCGGCTTGGCCAGCTTCGCCTTCGCCATCATCGTCGCTGTCGCCGTCTTGGTCTTGCGCATCCTCGGCATCGTCGCCGCCATCGTCGGCATCGGACGGATCAACATCACCTTCGGTGAGGTTCAGATGCTCCAGCATGGACTGAGTCAGCGCGGCAAAGGCGCTTTGATCGTCCAGCGCGAGCGCCAGCGCATCAAGGTCACTGCCAGCATTTTCCTCAATCCAGCCGCGCAGCATATCGACGCCTGCGGCGGCTCCTGCTGGTACGGGTGCGCCGGTTAGCCGTTCGCGTACGATCAACGATAAGGCCGTAGAAATGGGCACTTCGTCAGGGGCTTGTGCGCGGGCAATCGGGTCGGTGCGCATTTTGAGTTCCAGCGCATAGCCAAGGTTTGCCGCAATTCCCGCCATATTGCGCGAACCCAGCGCCTCAACCCGCGCATTCTCCACCGCGTCAAATGCGGCACCCGCAATGACTTCGGATGGACGCAATGCGGCATGGCGGGCGGGATTATGATGTTTTAACTTCAACGCAAAGCTGTCTGCAAAGCCACGTGCCTCGGCCACTTGATCGGGCGGAAGCAGGCGGCCCGGCATGGGGACCTTGAAATTCTTGCCCGCTTGGCTTGGCGCATCGGCGGTGAAGGCCAATTCCACCTCTGGCTCCTGCGCGAGCGCACGAGCAGTGCCAGTCAGCACTTGTTTGAATAGTTCAAGAGGGGTTTCGTTGGACATTAATCGGGCAGCCTCTTGCACATCGCGGCAATGTCTTCCTTCGTCGGCTTTACGGGCGCGCGTAAGGTGAAGACATGTGCATCCTTGGTCGCCACGCGGTCCTCGGTCATGCGCGCGCCATTCACGACAGCAGCAAAGTCCTTGCATACGGCAAAGCTGCGCAAATAATCGCTATGGCCAACGCTATCGCCGGACACATCGGTTGTGTCGATAATAAAGAAGCCGGTTTTGGCAGGCTCGGTCTGATATTTCGACTTGGTCGCAAAGCAGCGCTGCGGCAGACCCTTTGCCTTTAAATCCTTCGCTTCAAAGGGGTTGAAGCAAAAAGGCGAGCCTAAGCGTGGATAGCCATGTACCGCGCGCGATAAGGCCAAAGCGCGGTCGCTGAGCGAGGCATAGACAGTCACCCGCCGGTCATTGTTGACGCGCCTCGCGGCGAGGACTTCTTCAGCGATATCGCGTTCAAAATCTTCCCGATCCACATCGGGTGCGGCCAATATGATATTGGAAATATTGCTAGAATCGGCGTTGGTCGATGTACGGTCCACATAATCGATCGCCGGAATAACAAGCCGCGCACCCAATGAATGGGAAACAACAACGATTTCCTTAACCCACTCCGTCCGTGCCAATGTGGTCAGGAAATTGCGGAAATTGCGTTCGTCCCAATACATGTTGGTTTCATCAACGGCGTAGCTCAGCAAATTGCCCTGTGAGGGCCAGCTATAATGGACGATTGGCCCGTCAAAATTGCTCATCGCGCCAATTTGTACAGCGTCGCGCGCCGTAGTTGCCAGTGTTTCGCGATAGCCATGGACATATAATAGCACACGGCCCTTGCGCAGATTCGCCGCATCACGCAGGCCATCCCACCATGCATCCTCTGGTTGGAATGCAAGTGGGACAACCACTTGCGTATCGCCCTTTGCAGGCTTTATCTTTTCGGGTGGCGCAAAGCGGGCGTAACGTAACCGATCGGCCCGGTGATTGGTCAGGATGACCGTGTCGCCGCGGCAGTCGGGTAGGCGGCTTGTAACAATGAAATGGTCTTTGCCGGCTATCGCGGCGCTATCAATCTGCGCTGGATTGCAACGCGGATTTTCCACCAGCCTGCTGTGCGGCACATCGCCATAAGCGACGGCCACAGTGCAACCAGACAGGAGTATTGGCAAAAGCAGGAGAGAAAGCTTGCGCATTATTTCCGCTTGGCGTTCGCCGCATGCCATGTCTTTACTGCGTTCAGCGCGCCGGACACATGACCCTTCACGCCAAGCTGCGCATAAGCAAATAACACCTTGCCATCGGGCGCGATGACATAAGTCGTGCGGTTGGTGCCGCCCATCATCGGCATGCCGACCGCGTAATTTTTGATCATGGGCTTAGTCGCAATACCGACCATGAATTTGTTGCGGCAGGCCTCAACCGAAAAGCGCTTTAGCGTCTCCAGATTGTCCGCTGACATGCCAACAATGGACGCGCCGTAAGAGGCAAAGTCATCGGCGGCTTCGGAAAATTCATGCGCCTCAACCGTGCAGCCTGACGTGAATGCCTTTGGATAGAAATACAGCACCACTGGCCCGTTTTTCAGAGCCTTGTTCAGGTTGAAGGTGTCGGCCTTACCAGCCAGCACGGCTTGCGTGGTGAAATCGGTTGCGCGTGTCCCGGGTTTCAGCGCGGCAAATGCCGGGGATGCGGAAATCATCAGCGCGAGAGCAAGTGCGAAGCGTTTCATAATGCGTTCCTTCAACTGAGGCGGCGAAATAGCCGGTACTTACTTTGTTTTGCCAACGACGCTTTCCGGCAGATCTTGGCCAAAAACGCGCTGATAATATTCGGCGACCAAGGCGCGTTCCGCATCATCGCATTTGTTGAGGAATGACAGGCGGAAGGCAAAGCCGACATTTTTGAAAATCGCGGTGTTCTGCGCCCAAGTGATGACCGTGCGCGGGCTCATGACCGTGGAGATATCACCGTTGATAAAGCCCTGCCGTGTCATTTCGGCGACCTTCACCATATTGGCGACGGTGGCGGCATCCGTGCCTGATGCCTTGGCCAAAACAATGTCGCTTTCAACCTGCGCAGGCAGATAGTTCAGGCCGACAACGATGTTCCAACGGTCCATCTGCCCTTGGTTGATCGCTTGCGTGCCATGATAGAGGCCGCTGGTATCGCCAAGTCCAACGGTGTTGGCGGTGGCGAACAGACGGAAATAGGGGTTGGGGCGAATGACGCGGTTTTGGTCGAGCAGCGTCAGCTTACCTTCGGTTTCCAACACGCGCTGGATCACGAACATCACATCAGGGCGGCCAGCATCATATTCGTCGAACACCAAAGCCGTCGGCGTCTGCAATGCCCAAGGCAACAGGCCTTCGCGGAACTCGGTCACTTGCTGCCCGTCGCGCAAAACAATGGCGTCGCGGCCGATAAGGTCGATACGGCTGATATGCGCGTCCAAGTTGATGCGGATGCAAGGCCATTTCAGACGCGCGGCAACTTGTTCAATATGCGTGGATTTTCCGGTGCCATGATAGCCTTGCACCATCACGCGGCGGTTATGGGCAAAGCCAGCGAGGATCGCGAGGGTAGTGTCAGGGTCAAACACATAGCTGTCGTCGGTGTCGGGCACGCGTTCGTCGGAAATGGAGAAAGCGGGGCATTCCATATCCACATCAATGCCGAACAATTCGCGCACGCTGACCATTTTGTCAGGGGCAGCAAGGATGGTCGTGTCGCGGCTGTCGGGTTGGATATTTGGGATGTCAGTCATGTTATTCTCGTCAAATGAAAGCGGGCGAAGTTTTAAGGTGCGTATAGGCAGCAATCACGTCTTGCAAAGCCTTTTCATAAGAGCGGTTGCCGCCATTTTTGTCCGGATGAT
>NZ_CAMDCK010000004.1 GCF_945890115.1 Sphingorhabdus sp. EL138 | reverse complement strand
TCCCGCCGAGCGCCACATTGATGTCTGGAACGGCTGAGGGCACGATCTTCACCCCACCAACACGCAGAGACCTGATCGATGCGGCGTTCGCTTATGTGATTGCGGGCGGTCCATTCGCGCGCCAATCACCGATGGACATTGCCCGCGAGAAATTTATCGCCAACGAACTTGCTGGCGGCCATTTCCTGCAGCCAAATGATGTGGTGCGTCATCGTTCGAACGTCCTTGGCGACATTGTCATCACAGTTGTCCGACCATGATCTAATTGCTTGGGCGGTAGTGCCTTATTCTTGGTCGCACCCGCTCCTGTTGAGAAGCGTGGGTCGGATGGGGACCAGTGTAGGGTCTGCAAAGTTAGCGACAAAAGCCAGGCTTTCTGACTTGCATAAACGGCAACTATTCATCGATCCGCGCAGAGCCGCGGACAGTCCGCTCCCGGCCCAATTCCGGTCATTATGACGAAACGAATTTCATGATCTCAACCGCCCCGAGCGATGTATCGCTCTTTTTTACCCAAAGCCAAATCAGGCTACCGCGCCACGCCGTAATGTGATAATATTACATTAGACAAAAGATTTCGGTCAGAAAGCAGGGTATGGCAGCCTTCCCCTCACCAGCCGCAAGAACTTACAAGCCAACGGTAGAAGATTGCATAGCGCTCGACACGTCCATGCTGCGTAAGAATGGAATGCTGCTTGAGTTCATGGATCACCGGCTCCAACGCCGATGGCAATTGGGCAGCAACCTTGTGGGCGACATCTTCCTGACCACAACATTCACCGGTGACATCGCTTATCCAAGCTTGCAAATTGATGGAATATGCTTTGGGCAGCCAATTATGCAAACAGTGCAGTTGGTATCGAGGCGGATGCGTTTTGGCGGCAATCGTTGGTACTTTGTGTGCCCCCAGACCAAGCGGCTTTGCTGCAAGCTTATTCTGCCCTCGGGCGCCAAAGCCTTCGCCTCAGTAAAGGGCTGGGGGCTGCCTTACCGCTCGCAGTACGATGACGCTGTAACGCGAGCGCAGAAGGCCATAGGGAAGCTCACAGCGCGCTCTGAGGGTCTATCCAAGTACACACGCACAGACACCCGTCAGGCGCTTCAGGAGCGATTATTGGCTAAAGAGGAATTCCTTTACCGGGTTGAGCAGCAATGCGCCCGGGATCTGTTCGTCGGCAATAGAATGTCGGTGCGGCGGGCGTGCAGGGTGGCTGTGGCTGATAGGCGACTGAGATGAATACGATTGGGTCAAGGGGAGGCGGGGCAACCTTTCGTCTAGCTTTCTAGCCGGCGGGGGTCGGATAAGGTGAATGGATATGCCTAACAGCATGCAGTTATTAGCGCTGAACCGTCCGCGAAATTGCTTCGCGTGATGTCATGGTGATGTCACCACAGATTGCTTAGTGATAAAATTCTGAGTAAATGTGAAGAAAAGCCTAGAATAATTGGTCGGGACGACAGGATTCGAACCTGCGACCCCCACACCCCCAGTGTGATGCGCTACCAGGCTGCGCTACGTCCCGACCGCCAATGACCTCGCGGAGGTCAGTGGAAGCGCGCATATATGGCGCTGGTTTTTGAAAAGCAAGCGCGCTGTCGACGCTTTGACGTTGCGTCAGCAGGGTGCAGGTGATAATCGCGCCCGATTGGTTCCGGGCTGCGCTGCATGTTGGCGCTCCACTTAATGAATGTGAGGTCTTCCATGGAGTTTGTTATTTTGAGCGCTGCCGCCGGTGGTGCTGGTGGTTCGGCATTTTTTGTGCAGTTGTTTCCGCTCCTGCTGATCTTTGTGGTGTTCTATCTCTTCCTCATCCGTCCACAACAAAAGCGGGCGAAGGAGCATGAGGCAAAAATCGCTGCGGTACAGAAGAATGACGACGTCGTGACCGCTGGTGGCCTGATGGGTAAAGTGACCAAGGTTGCCGACGATCATGTCGAAGTTGAAATCGCGCCAAATGTGCGGGTGAAGGCGGTCAAGTCAACCATCGCCAATGTGCAGTCGCGCAATGCCAAAGCCGCGAATGATTAACCCTGTGGGTTGAACGGCTTTGCCGCTAGCCCCAGATATTGCTTTTATAGTTCGTTCGGAACCCATCTATGCTTGATTTTCCCCGTTGGCGCATATGGATGCTCAACACCGTGCTTGTCGTGGGGATGGCCTTTGCTATTCCGAGCCTGCTGCCGACGTCGATGCGCGCGCAGCTGGCGCAATTTGTGCCCACACCCACGATCAATCTGGGCCTCGATCTTGCAGGTGGCAGCCATATCTTGCTGGAGGCGGACACGTCGCAACTATCAGAGGCCCGGCTCGAAGCGTTGGAAGACAGCGTCCGCACAGCGATGCGCCGTGCCAATCCGCAAATTGCGATTGCGGATGTCTCACGCACTAATGGTGAACTTAGCTTTAACGTCACCGACATGTCCAAGGTCGATGCTGCGCGGGAAGTGATCTTGCCGCTGATTAGCAATACTTTGGGCGCGCGAGATTGGAATATCGGCGTCAATAATGGCAACCGCATCATTCTGTCACCGGCAAGCTCAGGCGACGAAAATGCGCTGGACCAAGCGATGGACACAGCCAAGGACGTCATTGACCGCCGGATTAACGCGCTTGGCACGTTGGAGCCGACGATCATTCGTCAAGGTGATAACCGCATCGTCGTTCAGGTTCCCGGATTGGATGATCCAGAGGCGTTGAAGGCGTTGATTGGTAAGACGGCTAAGCTTGAATTCAAGTTGGTTGATGAACAAGCTGATCCCGATCAAACCGCGCAGGGCAAGGCCCGTGTTGGTAGCCAAGTTTTGCCCTATCCCGATAATCCCACTGGTCTGCCGTACATCGCGGTGCGCCGCTTGGGCGGCATATCCGGCGACAAGTTGGTCAAGGCCGACCCGACCTTTGACCAGCAGACCAATGAGCCTGCTGTCACCATCCAGTTTGATTCCGAAGGCGGTCAAAGATTTGCCCGGATGACTCAGCAAAATGTGAATAAATTGTTCGCGATTGTGCTCGACGGCCAAGTCATTTCCGCGCCGCAAATTCGGGAGCCGATTTTCGGCGGCGTATCCCAAATTTCCGGCAGCTTCACGACCGAAAGCGCCAATGCGTTATCGATCTCATTGCGCTCTGGTGCATTGCCGGTGGATTTGACTATCGTGGAGGAACGTTCGGTTGGTCCCGACCTTGGCGCTGACTCCATCCGTCGCGGCGTCTTAGCTGCGGTCATTGGTACAACCGCCATTCTTGTGCTCATGTTTCTCGTATATGGCCGTTTCGGCATATATGCCAATGTGGCTTTGATCATCAACGTGTTGATGATTTTGGGCGTGATGTCCTTTGCCAATGCGACATTGACCTTGCCAGGGATTGCGGGCTTTGTTCTCACGATTGGGGCGGCGGTTGATGCGAACGTCCTGATCAACGAACGTATTCGCGAAGAACTGAAACGTGGCCGCCGGGTGGTGCAGGCCATCGAGTTCGGGTACAAAGAAGCAAGCCGCGCGATTTTCGACGCGAACAGCACCAACGTCATCGCGGCGGTTTTGCTCTTCATTTTCGGGTCGGGACCCATTCGCGGATTTGCCGTCGTCCTTATGATCGGGATTGTGACCTCGGTTTTCACCGCCGTGACCATCACCCGCATGTGGGTGTCGCTCTGGGTGAAGCGCACGCGGCCCACTGAATTGACGATTTGAGGATATTGATATGAAACTGCTCAAACTCGTTCGTGATGACACCAATATTGACTTTCTCAGATGGCGCGTATGGGCCTTTGCGATCAGCCTAGTTCTGATGGCGGCATCGGTGGGATTGGTCGCGACCAAGGGCCTGAACTTTGGCGTCGATTTCATCGGCGGTCAGATGATCCGCGCGACCTTTACGCAAAGCGCCACGGCGCCCGTGACCGAACTACGCGAGACGGTGGGCAGTCTTGGCTATGGTGATCCGACAATTCAGCGTTTCGGCGCTGAAAACCAAGTGTCGATCCGCATGAAACTGCCTGAAGGTGCCGACAAAAACCCCGAACTCGCGAATGCGATGACGGCGAAGATTACCAGCAGTTTGAAGGCGGGTCATCCCGATGTGCGGATTGACGGGGTAGACTCCGTGTCCGGCAAAGTTTCGGAGGAATTGTTCAGCAAAGGGGTATTGGCACTTCTGGCCGCCATGGCCGGGGTTTCGATCTATATCTGGTTCCGTTTCGAATGGCAGTTTGGTGTAGGGGCGATCTGGTCTTTGGTCCATGACGTAACGCTTACCTTCGGGCTTTTTGCGCTTACGGGGTGGGAGTTTGACCTGAACATCATTGCCGCGCTGCTGACCATCATCGGCTATTCCTTGAACGATACCGTCGTGATTTACGACCGTATCCGCGAAAACCTAATGAAGTTCCGAAAAATGGAAATGGCCTCGCTGTTGAACCTGTCGGTCAATGAAACCTTGTCCCGTACGGTGATGACCAGCGTATCGATATCGCTACCGCTGATCGTGCTCGTGCTATTTGGACCGGACGTCATTTTTGGCTTCAGCATGGCAATGGCATTTGGTATTGTTGTTGGCACTTATTCGTCCATTTATCAGGCCGCGCCGATCCTGATTTGGCTCAAGGTTGGATCACATAGCTTCGTCCCGACTGACGAAGTGACGGGTTCCAAGGCGGAGCGGATAGGCCAGGACTTCGGCGCGCAGCCTTAACGGTTATAACTTGCGGACGAGCCGGACGGCTTTGGCAATCCAGGCTGGGTAGGTCACGACCTGCTGACGTGCGCCAGCCTCCAGCGGCAGAAGGTGGAGCTTTCCGGCATCGCGGCCAAGCAAGCGGCCAAAGATGAACCGCCCGCCCGGTCGCGGCACAAGGACATCCAAATTCAGCGCAGCGGCAAAATCCTCCGCCTGCAGCTGCTCCAGCCATAATTCATCCCCGCGTCGATATTCGCCCATCGGTGCCGCAATACGAAGCCCGACCATATTCCCGCTGACATTGGGCACCATGAGGCGTTCCTCCTGCGTTGGCGCATAAGTTCCGTCCTCATGCAGCACCGCCGCGACGAACAGAAATTGTTGGTCAGGCAAAGCGACGAGATCGCTGGAATCCACTCCTAAAGCGTCCGCAATGCGGTTAATCCAGATGAGTGAAAGCACGCGCATGCCGGTTTCAAGGCGGCCGATGGTTTGTGCCGTTGTTGGAGGCTTACAGCGTTCTGCCACATCGGCAAGTGTCAGGCCTTTGGCCCTTCGAACATCGCGAATTCGACTTTGCATGGAGCACTCCATTACCAAATAGGTTTTTTCTTTCCTACAATATTTACCACATGGCAAGGGTGATTCGAACAGTCAAAGGAGATTATCGATGCCCGCCAAATCCTATTCGAACCGGAAATTTCACGATCCACGCATGCTGGTCGAACACTCAGTAGCAGAAATTCATGCAACCCAGCGCAGTGTGACGATTAACCTGTCGGAATCGCCACTGTCGTGGTTGCATGCGCGCGGCCATTTGTCGAACCGACAAATGTTGGCAGGTGAGACATTGCGCGGCGATTATGAATCAGCCGCCCTTGGACCGCATGTGACTATGTCGTGGGAGAATATCCCGCGCAGTCGCCAGAAACGCGGTGCGCCATCGGGGCTTAACCGAACCGAACGGATGATTCAGGCCAAAAGCCGCTTTGACGGCGCGTTGACGGCGCTTGGCCCCGATCTGTCGGATATTGCGTGGCGGGTCATTTGCGTTGGGGAAAGCGTGCCCGCTGCGGAACGCGAAATGTCGTGGCCTGTGCGGTCGGGAAAGCTCGTGCTCAAAATCGCGCTAGATCGGCTGGCGGCCTTTTACCGCATTCCAGGCTAGGATGTGGAATCTTCGACCATCATGGCGAGTTCGAGCCAACGTTCCTCTGCCGCATCCTTTTCGGCGCGCAGGCTATCGGTCTTTGCGGTCAATTCAGCAAAACGCGCTGGCTTTTGCGTGTACAAAGCTGGGTCACTCATTTCCTTTTCCGCCGCCGCAATCTCGGTATCGATGTCTGTGATGCGCTTTGGCAGGAGGTCATAGTCGCGCTGATCCTTATAGGTCAGCTTGACCTTTTTTGGCGCTGATGGGGCCGCATTATTAGGCTCGGACGACGCCACCTTTTCGGCCTTCTTGGCGGCGGGCTTGTTCCGCTTGTCCCGTTTTTCTTCCCAATCAGCATATCCACCGGCGATGATATCGACATGGCCTGATCCATCCAAGCCTAGCGTCAAATTGACCGTCCGGTCCAGAAAATCGCGGTCATGGCTGACGATTAAAACCGTGCCGTCATAATCGGCGATAACCTCTTGCAACAGGTCCAGCGTTTCCAGATCAAGGTCATTGGTCGGCTCATCCAGCACCAGCAAATTGGCCTCCCGGGCAAATTCCCGAGCGAGCAAAATGCGCGATTGCTCGCCGCCGGATAAGGAGCCAATCCGGGCCTCAATCAACGCGGGGTCAAACAGGAACTCCTTAAGATAACCCTGCACATGCTTGCGCACGCCGCGCACATCGATCCAGTCGCTGCCATCGGCCAACACATCGCGCACGCGCTTTTCGGGCGTCAGCAATTTGCGTTGCTGGTCAATGACGATGCCCGTGAGCGTCGGCGACAGCGTAATGCTGCCCGTGTCGGGTTCGGTCTCGCCCGTCAGCATACGGATAAGCGTTGTTTTGCCCGTGCCATTTGCGCCCACAATGCCGATGCGGTCGCCGCGTTGAATGCGCAGCGTGAAATCCTTGATAATCGTGCGATCGCCAAAGCTTTTGCCAACATTCTGCGCGCTGATGACCGTTTTGGTTTTGCTGTCGTCGCTTGCGGCAGCGAGCTTGGCCGTACCTTGCGGGCCAATCATCGCGGCTCGGGCGGCGCGCATTTCCCATAGCTTGGCCAAGCGACCTTGGTTACGCTTGCGCCGCGCAGTGACCCCGCGTTCCAACCAATGCGCCTCAATCTTCAACTTGGCATCCAAACGGTCTGCATTGCGCGCATCTTCGGCAAAGACCCGTTCAGTCCAAGCGTCATAACCGCCAAAGCCGATTTCATTGCGGCGCAGCAGGCCGCGATCCAGCCAGAATGTCTGCCGCGTCAACCGCGTCAGAAACGTTCGGTCATGGCTAATCACCATGAATGCGCCGCGATAGCGCGTTAGCCATTCCTCCAGCCATTCAATCGCCGCAAGGTCAAGATGGTTGGTCGGTTCGTCCAGCAGCAGCAGGTCAGGCTCGCTTGCCAGCGCGCGGCAAATTGCGGCGCGGCGCTTTTCCCCGCCGCTTGCGGTCTTTGCCTCTCGGTCCAAATTAATGCCCAATTGGTCAGCAATCGCGCGCACCGCATATTCGGGTGGGCCTTTTTCACCATGAATGGCAAAATCGACCAGCCTGCTAAATACGCTGACGTCGGGGTCTTGTTCTAACATCACAATGTTGGTGCCGGGCGCGATGACGCGGTTGCCCTTGTCAGCTTCGACCGTTCCGGCCACCAGTTTCATCAACGTCGTTTTGCCCGCCCCATTGCGCCCGATCAGTGCTAACCGGTCACGCGCGCCGATGAACAAATCAATATCCTGAAACAGCCAGCCACCACCTTGCTGGAGCGCGAGATTTTCGAAAGCGAATATGGGGGGTGCTGACATGTTGACGGGCGGATAGGACGCAAGTGGCGGCAATGCAACCGTGACGGTGGAAATTAAGACCCTGAAACAAGTTCAGGGTGACGGGGTAGGGTGTCCAGGGTGACGGGGTGGGGTGTTCAGGTCGACGCGGCATCATATTTTCCAGGATCGATATTTTCCAGTATCGTGATGCCGACCACGCGCGCGTCATGCTGAACTTGTTTCAGCATCCTACTTCGGGCATCAACGCAAACCGCAAACCGCAAAACACAGTCAGGGCATCAGCAAGGCAAAGATCATGCGCACTATCTATCTCAACGGAAACTACATCCCCGAAACCGAGGGCAAGGTGTCGGTCTTCGACAGAGGCTTCCTGTTTTCAGACGCTGTTTACGAGGTAGTCTCGGTACTCGACGGTAAACTTGTGGATTTCGACGGCCATGTCCAACGCCTTGCCCGCTCGCTCGCAGAAATCGGGATAAGAGGCGCACCAGACGCAGACCAGTGGCGCGCTATTTGCCGCGAACTGGTGGCGCGTAACAACCTCGAAGAAGGCATGATCTATTGGCAGGTCACACGCGGCACGCCTGAAGACCGCGACTTTCTGTTTCCGCCTGCCGATACGCCGCCGACGGTTCTTGCCTTTACGCAATCCCGCACGCTGGCGGACAACCCATTGGCGCTTCGCGGGATTCGGGTGGTGACGATGCCTGATTTGCGTTGGGGCAGGGCAGACATCAAAACAACGCAATTGCTCTATGCTTCTATGATGAAAAATGAGGCGATTGTGCGCGGCGCGGACGACGCGTGGATGGAGCGCAATGGCTGGATTACCGAAGGCAGCGCGCAAAACGCGCATATCATCACGCATGAGGGCATTTTGGTTACGCACCCGCTTAACCGCGAAATTTTACACGGCATTACCCGCGCATCCGTGCTGCCGCTTGCGGCACATCACATAGAAGAGCGGCCTTTTTCCATTCGCGAGGCGGAGCAAGCGGCGGAAGCCTTTATGTCGTCCGCCTCAGGCTTTGTGATGCCGGTCGTGCAGATTAACGGGCAATTAATCGGCAATGGCCAACCCGGTTCGGCAACCGTTCAGCTTCGCCATGCCTATATCGAATGGGCGCGCCGAACAGCAATCTAAATGGTTGGCACAAAACGGGAGTTTGATATGCATAAATTTATGTTGGCAGCGATGCTTGCGACGAGCGGGATGATGGCCAGTGGCGCGATGGCGACGGAGGTGCATGTGACCACCGCCAATCCGGTCATTGACCTGACGATCTCAGAAACCGTCGAAACCCCGCCGGACATCGCTACATTTTCAACTGGCGTTCAAACATTGGCGCCAACGGCAAGCGCGGCGGTCCGCGCCAATAATGCGCAAATGGCGTCTGTAGTTGCGCGGCTGAAGACGCTTGGCATTGCGGATCGTGATATCCAAACCACGCAAATCAATTTGAACCAGCAATTTGACTATCGCGACGGGCAGCAGATTTTTAAGGGCTATCAGGCGTCGAACATGGTTAATGCCAAGCTACGCGACCTGACAAAGCTTGGCGCTTTCCTTGATGCGCTTGCAGTGGATGGCGCGACCAATTTCAATGGACCAATGTTTGGCATTGATGACGACAGCAGCTTCCGGGAAGCCGCCCGTGACAAGGTGTGGGCCATGGCGATAGCCAGGGCGCGCAGTCTGGCGCGGAAAGCCGGTTACAATGACGTTCGCGTATTGCGTATCGAAGAAACGGACAATCAAGGGCGTTATGCAGCAATGCCTATAGTCGTGCGTGCGTCGATGAATGACATGGGGAAATCCACACCCATTTCGCCTGGCGAGCTCAGCGTTGCGGCAGGCATGTCCTTCACATTTGAAATGGTGAAATAATGGATTTTGGACGTCAAACGATGCGAAGCGCGGGCGCGCCATTCACTTTGCGTTCAATGCCGCACGCTTAGGGGGCGATGATGTTATACCGACTTGTCCTTGCCTCCATGCTCGCAAGCATCGCTTTGCTTAGTCCTGTAACCGCCGATCCGCTCCGGGGGGAGCAGAATGAGGCGCGGCAGGATATGCGGGCCGGCAAGGTCAAGCCCCTACGCGAGATTGAGGCAATTATTGTACCGCGCATGCGCGGGATGCAGTATCTGGGCCCAGAATACGACCCAGTCGCACAAGTTTACCGTTTGAAATTCATTGACCGCGACCGGGTTATCTTCGTCGACGTGGATGGGCGGACGGGAAGTGTGCTGCGGCAACTGTGATAGGATTTTGTCGCGGCACCCAAATCTGCTAGCCTCATCGCTGTACAAACTATGACAATATAAGGGAACGGCATGCGCATCTTGATCGTAGAAGACGAACCCAATTTGGGCAAGCAGCTCAAGTCAACGCTTGAAGGCGCTGGCTATGCCGTTGACCTCTCGGTTGATGGTGAGGATGGCCATTATATGGGTTTCACCGAAAATTACGACGCCGTCATCCTTGACCTTGGTCTGCCGGAAATTGACGGGCTGACCGTTCTTGACCGCTGGCGCAAGGAAGGCAGAAAATTCCCTGTGTTGGTGCTGACGGCTCGGGATAGCTGGTCGGATAAGGTCGCTGGCCTTGATGCAGGTGCCGATGATTATCTCGCGAAGCCGTTCCAGACCGAAGAATTGATTGCACGATTGCGCGCGCTGATCCGCCGTGCATCTGGCAATGCGTCAAGCGAGCTGAATGTCGGCGATGTCCGGCTGGATACGCGTTCGGGCCGTGTGACGCTTGATGGTCAGCCCGTGAAGCTGACGGCGCAAGAATATAAGCTGCTGTCTTACCTGATGCACCATAAGGGCAAGGTTGTGTCGCGGACGGAACTGATCGAACATATTTATGACCAGGATTTCGACCGTGATTCGAACACTATTGAGGTCTTCGTGACCCGCATCCGAAAGAAACTGGGGCAGGAGGTGATTTCGACGATCAGGGGCCTTGGCTACAGCCTTGAGGAACCCGTTAGCTGAAACCGCCAGTGGCCAATATGACCCTACCAAAGCCGCCAACGTGGCGCAGCCAACTTCAAAGCACAGGATCGCTTACCCGCCGGATGATCCTGACGGCCGCTGCGTGGATTACGATTTTGCTCATCGGTGGGGGCGCTGCGCTGGACCGCGTGTTGACCAATTCGGTTGAACAGAATTTTGATACCCAGATCGAATATGTCCTGACTGCGATGATTGCTTCGGCAGAAATCGGCCCTGATGGTGAAATTCGGATGAACCGGCCGTTGGGCGACCAACGTTTTTTGGAACCGAACAGCGGCGTTTACTGGCAGATTACGGGCAAAGACGCGATGCCCTTTTCCTCTCGCTCACTGTGGGACCGCGCGCTTCGCCCGCCCGCTGGTCATAAAGATCAGGCGGTTCATTTTCGGAACAGTGGTGAATTTCCTGACGAGCCGCTGCGCATCGCAGAGCGCTCGATAAAGCTTCCGGACTCCGATGTTGCTTGGACATTTATGGTGGCGCAGAGCCGCAATAGTCTTGATGCGCAGATCCAGGAACTGCGCTCTGTATTGGTGACAAGCTTCTTTCTGCTAGCGCTTGGCCTTATCATTTTGGCGGCGTTACAGACATTTTATGGTCTGTGGCCGCTGCGCGCGGTGCGCATGGCGATTGCCCAGATGCGCAGCGGCAAGGAAAGCCGGGTGACAGATGCCTTGCCCGACGAAGTGATGCCGATGGTCAATGAGTTGAACGCCTTACTCGACCATAATGAGAAACAGGCGGAGGAATCGCGCCGTCATGCGGGTAACCTTGCGCACGCGCTCAAGACGCCGTTAACGGTCATCATGAATAGCGCGACCGCGCACGCCCCTGATATGTCGGAAACGGTCATCCGCGAAGCCACAACGATGCGGCGTCAGGTGGACCATCATTTAGCCCGCGCCCGCGCTGTTGGCCGCCGGGGCCACAGCCACAGCCGCGCGGTGGTCTGGGGCAGCTTGGAATCGGTCGAGCGCGCGGTGGGCCGTCTCTATGCGCATATCCGACTCGATATGGCCGGAGACAAAGCAATTGCGGCACGGGTGGAGCGGCAGGATCTGGATGAAATGCTCGGTAACCTGATCGAAAACGCGGCGAAATATGGCGGCGGCAGTGTGTTTGTGACGGTCGAGGATGCAGGCGACTTTGTTGAAATGATCATTGAGGATGACGGACATGGCATCCCCGAAAGCGAACGTGAACGGTTGTTTGATCGCGGTGCGCGGTTGGATACCGGCAAGCCTGGTACGGGCCTTGGTCTCGCGATCGTCCGCGACGTTGTCGAAATTTATGGCGGGACTGTCGCGTTGGAAAAAAGCGAGGATCTGGGCGGACTCTTGGTCAGATTACGCTTACCAAAAGCGACAAGCTGATTAACTTCCGTCGCGGATTTGCTGATGATGGCGGATGACTTCATCAATGATGAAGCGCAAGAATTTCTCGGTGAAATCAGGGTCAAGCTTGGCGTCATGTGCCAATTGCCGAAGCCGCTCTATCTGCCGCTCTTCGCGTGCGGGGTCTGCGGGTGGCAGCGATGACTTTGCCTTAAACTCACCCACGGCCTGCGTTATCTTGAACCGCTCGGCGAGCATGAAAACGAGGGCAGCATCGATATTATCGATACTGTCGCGAAAGCGGGCGAGGGTGTCTGCGTCGTTCATTGGTGCCATCTGTGCCGATATTGACCGCAACGGACAAGGGGAAATACGCCATTTGCACTTGCCTATCCACGCTGCGGGCGTCACAGCGATCAGATTATGACGGCAACTATCCACAATATCGGCGGACATCAGGCCCCATCGCTCGACCCAATTTTGAAATTGGTCGCTTTGGGCATGAATAAGGTCAATGCGGTCATTCTGGATCGCATGCAGTCCGAAATTCCGCTTATTCCCGAACTGGCTGGCCATTTGATTGCCGGCGGTGGTAAACGTATGCGACCAATGCTTACTTTGGCCTGCGCGCAGTTGCTCGATTATCCTGGTGATCGTCATCACAAATTGGCTGCAGCCGTAGAGTTTATTCACACCGCAACGTTGCTGCATGATGATGTTGTCGACGGCAGCGATATGCGACGTGGCAAGACTGCGGCGAACCTGATTTTCGGGAACCCAGCGGCTGTGCTTGTCGGCGACTTTCTGTTCAGCCGGTCGTTTGAGCTGATGGTCGAGGATGGTTCGCTCAAGGTTCTTAAAATCCTGTCGAACGCATCGGCCGTTATCGCGGAGGGCGAGGTCCACCAGTTGACTGCGCAGCGGCAGATTTCGACGACGGAAGAAAAATATCTCGACATCATTGGTTCGAAAACGGCGGCTTTGTTTGCTGCGGCGTGCCGGATATCTGCGGTTGTCGCTGAAAGCGGAGAGGCCCAGGAAATGGCGTTGGATGCCTTTGGCCGGAATCTTGGTATTGCGTTCCAGCTTGTTGACGATGCCATTGACTATGTCTCCGACGGCGCGACCATGGGCAAGGACAGCGGAGACGATTTCCGCGATGGCAAAGTTACCCTACCTGTGATCCTCGCGCATTGCCGTGGCAACACCGAAGAGCAGAAATTTTGGCGCGACGCGATGCTGGGTAACCGGGTAAGCGACGCCGATTTGGCCCATGCCCGTGCCTTGTTGCGTGCGCATCGTGCCATTGACGACACATTGGATCGGGCGCGGCATTATGGTCAGCGCGCGATTGATGCGATTGCGCATTTCCCCGCAGGCGAAGCCAAATCTGCGCTGACCGAGGCAGTGGAATTCGCAATAGCCCGGGCATATTGACGGACGCAGCGGTGTCGTCCGCGCTGAACATGACCGAAGCATTGCCTGTCATGGCGGTTTTGCCCGATTTGCTGGCATCGTTGCGCGCGGCTCCCAACGCCGTTCTTATCGCCCCGCCGGGCGCTGGCAAAACGACGATGGTTGCGCCTGCTTTGTTGGCTGAGCCTTATTGCACTGGCCAAATCCTATTGCTGTCACCGCGCCGCTTGGCCGCGCGCATGGCGGCGGAACGTATCGCCGAAAATTTGGGCGAAACGGTCGGTGGACGCGTTGGATACGCGACACGGCTCGATAGCAAACATGGCCCGGATACCCGCATATTGGTGATGACCGAGGGTATTTTCCGCAATCGGATTATCAGTGATCCTGAGCTATCAAGCGTATCAGCTGTGTTGTTTGACGAAGTCCACGAACGCAGCATCGATAGCGATTTCGGGCTCGCGCTGGCGTTAGAGGCGCAAGCCGCTTTCCGGCCTGATCTGCGCTTGCTGGCAATGTCGGCCACTTTGGATGGTGCGCGTTTTTCAACCTTGATGGGCAATGCGCCGGTACTGGAAAGCGAAGGCAAAAGATGGCCTTTGGAATATCTATATGTCGGCCGCAGGACCGAACTGCCGATTGAAACCGACATTGTGCGCATATTGCGTCAGGCGCTATCGGAGCAGCAGGGCGATATATTGGCGTTTCTGCCCGGCGTGCGTGAGATTGACCGTGCCTTTGACGCTTTGGGTGATTGCGGTCCAGATATTGTGGTGCACAGGCTGCATGGGCAGATTGACCCAGCGGACCAGCGGCTTGCGGTCCGCCGCGACGCGCACGGCCGCCGCAAGGTCATTTTTGCCACAAACATTGCCGAGACCAGCCTGACCATCGACGGGGTGCGTGTCGTGGTCGACAGCGGCCTTGCACGACGCGCGCGCTTTGATCAGGCGGCTGGTGTCACGCGGTTGGTAACAGAGCGGGCAAGCCTGTCTGCCGCAACCCAGCGCGCCGGGCGTGCCGCGCGCCAACAGGCTGGCGTTGCCTATCGGCTGTGGCAGGAGGCAGGCAACGGGGGCCTGCCGCCATTCGACCCACCGGAGATTCTGGAGAGTGACCTTGCACCCTTATTGCTCGATTGTGCGCGTTGGGGCGAGCAAGACCCAGCAAAACTCCGTTGGCTTGATACGCCGCCCGCCGCCGCCGTGCAGCAAGCGCACAAATTGCTTTTGTCGGTTGATGCGCTGGATCCGCAAGGCCGCATCACGGAGCACGGAACCACGCTTGCCAACCTTCCCTTGCCGCCGAACCTTGCGCATATGGTTGTGACCGCTGCCCATTGCGGGCAAGCGCAGGACGCGGCGATGTTGGCGGTCTTATTGCAAGAGCGCGGCCTGGGCGGGCCAAGTGAGGATATTGAGGCACGCTTTGAACGCTTCGTGCGGGAACGTGGGCCAAAGGCAGACGCCGCACGCAAGCTAGCGGACCGCATTGCGCGGTTGTGCGGCGGTAATGCCGGGGTCGAGCCCTTGAGCATCGGCGGACTGATCGCCACAGCATTTCCTGAACGCATTGCGAAGCGCCGCGATGCCAAGGGCGAGAAATGGATTAGCGCAATGGGTCGCGGGCTTCAGCTTGATGCAGCGTCGCCTCTCGCAAGCGCGGAATGGCTTGCCGTTGCCGATGTGCAAGGTGCGGCTTCGGGCGCGCGGATATTGGCGGCGGCGGCGCTGACCGAGCCGGAAATCTTGGGGCGATTTGCGCATCGCATCATCTGTCAGGAAATCCTGTCTTATGACAGAAATGCTGACCGCGTGGAGGCACGCATGCAGCGGCGGCTTGGCGCGATTGTGCTGAGCGAGGGACGCGTCGAAAAGCCTGATCCTGAGGCCCTTGCCAATGCTTTGTTGGCCGCTGTGCAGGATATGGGAATCGACATGCTGCCTTGGTCTGTATCGGCCCGCGCGCTTCGGGAACGCGCGCTGTTCGCAGGCATTGCCGCGCTTAGTGACGATGCTTTGGCGCACAGCGCGGAACAATGGCTTCTACCCTTGCTCATTAAGGTGAACCGCCTGCGTGATGTTGCGCCATCGGCCCTGGCGCAAGCACTTGACAATATGCTCGGATGGGATGCGCGCACGCGCATTGACCAAATCGCGCCCGCTTCTTTCAAAAGCCCCGCCGGAACTGCGCATGATATCGATTATGCTGCCGAAGCTGGCCCAACGGTTGAATTGCGCGTGCAGGCTTTGTTCGGCCTTGATACCCACCCGTTGGTGGGCGTTGACCGCATACCACTCGTTCTTAGCCTAACCTCGCCTGCTGGCCGTCCTATTCAGACCACGCGCAACCTTCCCGAATTCTGGCGTGGAAGCTGGCGTGACGTGGCTAAAGAAATGCGCGGGCGTTACCCCAAACATAACTGGCCCGACGCGCCGTGGGAAAGTGTCGCCAGCCTCAAGACCAAAAAAGCACAAGCGCGCGATACGCCCCGCAACGCTTGACGACTCAGATGCTGTTCGGGCAAGGCGGTGGCGAATTAACCGTCAGGAAGCACAATATGTCCGCCCGCATCTTTCAACGCCCCAAAAATGCTATGCAGTCGGGAAGTGGTCGCCGCGAATGGGTGCTGGAATATGTTCCGGCAGAACCGCGCAAGGCGGATCCGCTGATGGGCTGGGCGGGATCAGGCGATACGCAATCGCAAGTGCAATTGACCTTCCCAAGCTTGGACGCAGCGCGCGCTTTTGCGGAGAAAAAGGGGATCGCGGCGACCTTTATCCCAGCGCCGCCTAAAACGCTGAAGCTGCAGGCTTATGCGGATAATTTTCGTTAAGCGATCATTCCGGGCAGCATCAGCAGTTTGACGTCAACGACGCAGCCCTCTGCGCGCTTTTCCTGAACAAATTTGGGCAAGTCCGCCAAGGCGACGCGGTGGACAATGATATTCTCACCATCAACACCGCCACCTTCGCTTACTTTGGTTAAACCATACGCGCGGACGAGCGAGAAGCTTTCGCTGACCATGCCGGGTGACGAGAAATACTCGCCAACAATCTCTAGGTGGTTGGCGCGATAGCCCGTTTCTTCTTCTAACTCGCGTGCCGCGGACACCAACGTGTCCTCACCCTCTTCATGGTCACCAATCAGACCTGCAGGCAGTTCAATACAATTTGCGCCAAGCGGAACGCGATATTGCTCGACGAGCAGGACTTGGCTGTCCTCCATAGCAAGGATCACCGCCGCCTTGATACCGCGCGCGCGGCTTACATATTCCCACTTTCCGCGCGTCTTCGCCGTGATGAAGCGACCTTGCCACATCACGGTTTCAACATCGTCTGGTTTCGTCATAATTCGATGAGCCTGTCGGGTAGTTCGTTGGGGTTTTCGCAGCCCTTCGGGAAATGTTCCGCTAGCACCACTCCCATTTGCGCCACAGCTGTCGCAACGCCAGCACCGGGATTTCCGGCCCTTACCTGATCTAGCAACGCAACCATTGCGTCACCCCAAACCTCTGGCGCAACCTTGGACGCGATTGCTGCGTCAGCCAAGATTTCCGCGCGATGCTCTTTCATCGACAGATACAAAAGCACGCCGGTTCGGTCCATTGTTTTGGATTCGGTTCCGACCTTAAACAGGCTCATCGCCCGGCGACGGACGCGTGCCAGCTTTGTCGCTTTGGGCGTGAGGGCCAGACGCAAGGGTATCCATTTTAGGATCAACCACGTTCCAACCCACTTCAATGCAACCGCAACCAACAAAATGGCGAGATATTCACTCATGGTATATGCATGGCCCCATCCACCCGACAAGCGGTTGATCAGGCCAATGTAAAACTCGGGAAAAGTTGCATACGTCGCCAAGGCAATAAATGCGACGGCGCTGGCCCATGCCATAGGGATGTCGTCATAATGGTCCGAAAGTTCCGTCACAATTGTAACGATTTCACCGCTTGTGTGTTGTTCCGCGTCGGCGACAGCAGCTGTCACCAAGGCATGGTCGGCTGCGCTCATTTGGCTGATTTTACGTAATGCCATGTTAAAATATCCTACCAACCACCTGACGCGCCGCCGCCGCCAAAGCTGCCGCCTCCGCCGCCAAAACCACCAAAGCCGCCGCCTCCAAAACTACTACCGCCACCGCCGCCAAACCCGCCGCCACCACCCCAGATGATGACTGGACCCATGCCGCCACGCCGATGCTTCCGCCCTCCACCATTCATGGAACGGAACATCGGCAGGAATACGAAGAAGATGAGGAAGAGCACAAAGATGATCGCGCCCAATGGGCCGCCTTTATCGCGTTTACGTGGCTGTTGGGCCGCGCTGGCGATCTTCGCTGCCTCGTCAGCGGGAAGTTCGAGTTGCGTAACGATGCGGTCAACGCCCGCATTGATGCCACCGGCAAAGTCGCCGACTTTAAAACGTGGCGTGATGTCGTTACGAATGATTGTCGATGACAGACCATCCGTCAGCACGGGTTCAAGGCCATAGCCCACCTCAATCCGCATTCTGCGTTCATTGGGGGCAATAATCAGGATCGCACCATTGTCCTTCTCGGTCTCGCCTTTGCCATCCTGACCCAGTGCCCATTCCCGACCCAGCCGGTAACCATAATCAGATATTTCATAACCTTCGAGGCTGCCCAGCGTTGCCACCACCAGTTGCCGCTTGGTGCGGGTTTCCAGTCCCGCCAGCTTGGCAGTGAGCGCGGCCTCTTGCTGCGGGTCAAGCAGATCTGCTTGATCCACCACACGACCCGTCAGCTTAGGAAAATTCTGAGCAACTGCTGCTTGGCCGGTGAGGGCCAGCAGCAGCGCAATCATAAGGCCAAGGGCCTTTTTCATATTCAATTCCCCAGATTGGCCTTAAGCCGCAGGTGCCATATCCAGCGTCGGTGCGGTCTCTGCACCTTGTGTTGTGGCTTGATAGGGAACCATCGGCTTTGCGCCGTGGATGATTTTAGCGCCAATGATGTCGGGGAATGTCCGAATGGTGGTATTGTACCCACGCACAGCTTCATTGTAATCGCGCAGCGTAATACGCACGCGGTTTTCCTGACCTTCCAACTGGTCTTGCAATTTCAAATAGCCTTCCTGGCTTCTTAATTGCGGATATTGCTCGACCGAAACCAGCAGGCGCGACAGGCTGCCCGACAATTGATTCTGTGCCGCCTGAAACGCTGCCATCTTTGCAGGATTGCTTAAGTCGTCAGGGTTGACCTGGATGTTGGGCGAGGTGGCTTGCGCACGCGCCTGTATGACTTCCGTCAGGGTCTTGTTTTCCTGCGCGGCCGCGCCTTTGACGATATTGGCTAGGTTGGGAATGAGGTTAGCGCGCTCTTGAAAAGCGGCCTGCACATCAGCCCACTTCGCTTTGGCATTTTCTTCAGCCGTCGGAACGCTGTTTATACCGCAGCCGGCTAACGAGGCCGCAGCAACGGGCACCAGAAGAAATTTCAAAAAGGTTTTACGCATCTAACGAACTCCTCCAATTGGTATAATGCCTAGAAATCCAGCCCATTAGCGGGCGTGTGTTAGACACATAAGGCGCGTTATGGTCTTTCGCAATGACTGTCGTCGTTTGCGCGGTCAAATTTAACAACGCGGCTTGATGATGAATTAGCTTCGCTTTGGCGCTGTTTTCTGATGTATTGCAAAAGTAGATTTAGCGGCGGCGGCATCCTTGCTGCGCCGGTCGCTTTACGCTTAAGGTAAATTGGGGGAGCAGGATGAAAAAATGGATATTCGGGATTTTGTTGGTCATCGTATCGGCAGCGGGCGGTTTCTGGGTCAGTGCGGACAAGGATATGAAAGCGCTCCTGTCCAGCCTACCAACGGACGCTAACGTGCTGTTCTGGAGCGTTGAACAACGCGACGCCGCGTTTCGCACGATGGACCGGATCCCCATCCTTGCCAAAGCCAATGTCATTGCGAAAGGCGACAAGGTATATCCTTTGCCCAAGGGCACGCCGCTGACGATCGCTACGGATGTCGACGCCTATATGAAGGCGCAACGCACCGCTGGGTTGGTCATCATTCAGGATGGCAAAATACGGATGGAAAAATATGGCCTCGATTTTGGGCCAGAGGGTAAATGGACGAGCTTCTCTGTCGCGAAATCCTTCACCTCGACCTTGGTCGGCGCGGCGATAAAAGACGGATATATCAAAAGCATCGATGACAAGGTGTCGGCCTATATCCCCGATCTCAAGGGCTCTGCTTATGATGATGTCACCATCGAACAATTGCTGACGATGACCTCCGGCGTTAAATGGAATGAGGATTATGAGGACCCCAAGTCCGACGTTGCTTTGTTCAACACGCACAAGGCCGAAAATGGCATGGACGTCACGGTGAGCTATATGCGCAAATTGCCGCGTGAGGCACCGGCGGGCACAAAATGGGTCTACAAAACTGGTGAAACCAATTTGATCGGCGTGTTGGTCAGTTCCGCCACGAAGAAGACCTTGTCCGCTTATCTGTCCGATAAGCTATGGGCACCATTTGGTATGGAACAGGACGCAAGCTGGCTATTGGGTACGACCGGGCACGAGATCAGCGGTTGCTGCATTCAGGCATCAACCCGCGATTATGCACGTTTTGGCGTGTTCATGCTGGGTGGGGCGAAGGTCAACGGCGCAAGCATCTTACCCGACGATTGGATAGCGCCCGCAACAAGCAAGCAGGCCGACATAGATATGCCCGGTAAAGGCTATGGTTATCAATATTGGACCTATGACGATGGCAGTTACGCCGCCCAAGGCATTTTCGGGCAGGGCATCTTCATTGACCCTAAGCGCAACCTTGTGATCGCATCGAACAGTAACTGGCCCAAGGCAACTGATCCCAATACAGTCGGTGTACAGCGGGAGGCCTTTTACAAGGCTGTTCAAGCAGCGGTCGATGCAGAGGCAAAGACGCCCGTCAAATAGTTATGTTGCGGTGCAAAATAATTGCGATATGTCGTAACTTAATTGCGCTGCAAAACATGGAAAAAAGGGGCTTTTCTAAGTCTTGATATTAGTTCAGCATGTCCGCTTCACACATGGGTTCTCAGTGGGAGATTAGCGATGGATTTCAAGACATTTTTGCACGCGGGTAGCAATCGGCGCGCCATGCTGAAGGGCATGGGCGTTGCGGCTGTCGGATTTTCATTAACGGGTGCGCTCGCTGGATGTGGCGAGAAAGAGGCTGCAAAGCTTGCCAATGGCGAAGAGGCCAAGCTGAACTTTTATAACTGGGACACCTATATTGGTGAGACCACTTTGGAGGATTACAAGGACAGCGCAGACGTTGATGTGAACATGACCTTGTTCGCTAGCAATGACGAATTATTTGCCAAGCTGCGCGCGGGCAACCAAGGCTATGACGTTATCGTCCCATCAAACGACTTTGTTGAGCGCATGGCAGCCGCGGATATGCTGGTTGAAATCGACAAGGCGCAGATCCCTAATTTCAAGAATGTCGCGCCTGAGTATCAGGATGTGCCTTATGATCCGGCGCGCAAATATTCCATGCCGTACACTTGGCTTGCGCTGGGCATTGGCTATCGCAAGTCCAAGGTGAAGTCGGTGCCCGATAGCTGGAAAGTGCTGTTTGACAGTGACGAGTATAAGGGCCGCCTTGCGGTGCTGTCCGAAGCGGGCGACATGTTCCGGTTATATGGCAAATATCTGGGTAAATCGGTCAACGGCCTGACCGACGCTGATATCAAAATGATTGAAGCGATGATGATCAAGCAAAAGCCGAATATTAAATCCTTTCATGAAGACAATGGCCAGGATCTATTGCTGAAGGGCGAGGTCGATCTCGTCCTTGAGTATAATGGCGATATTGCTCAGATTATGACCGAAGAACCCGATATTGGCTTTGTCATTCCCAAGGAAGGCAGTCAGTTAAACTCGGACAATTTGTGCATTCCAAAGGGTGCGCCGCATCCGAAAAATGCCCATGCGTTCATTAACTATTTGCTGGATGCTGAGGCTGGTAAGAAGATAACTGAGACAATTCTATACCCAACGCCCAATGCGGCGGCAAAGGCGCTGATGCCCGATGATTATAAAAATAATCCGGTCATTTTCCCGCCCGCCGCGGTTCTGGCGAAATGTGAATATGCCAAATTCAATCCAGATCTGCAGCCGAAATATGAGGAGGCGTTTACGCGCATCCGGGCGGCTTGATTAATGTCAGGGCCGATGCAGGACTGGAAAAGCCAGAAGAAGCCTTTTGCTGCCGTTGCCACGGCACCGGTGTTCTGGATTGCCCTGTTCTTCATCGCGCCCATGACCATCGTGTGGCTCTACAGCTTTGGGCAGAATGCGGGTCCAGCCGAGATTGATATCTCCGGCACGCTCGACAATTACAAGCGCGCGACCGAGTGGCTGTATCTTTCCATCTTCCTCAAAAGCCTTGCGGTGGCCGCGCTCACGACATTGATTTGCCTCATCATTGGCTTTCCCGTGGCGATGGCAATCACCTTTGCCGCACCCAAATGGCGGCCTTGGTTGCTGCTGGGCGTCATGCTGCCCTTTTGGACCAATTTGTTGATTCGCACTTATGCGCTGATGGCGTTGATGGGCACGAACGGCTATATGAACAAGGGGCTGGGCGGGCTGTGGGACGGCGCGAGCTGGTTGCGTACTTTGGTAGGCATGCAACCATTGGATGCATGGACGCCCGTGCAGTTGCTCTACAATAATTTCGCGGTCGTATTGGGGCTGGTATATGTGCATTTGCCCTTCATGGTATTGCCCTTATATTCGGCGCTCGACCGGCTGGATAAAAACCTGATTGAGGCCAGCCTTGATTTGGGCGCAGGCCATTTCAAAACCTTCATGCAAGTCGTAGTCCCGCTCGCGGCCCCCGGTATTGTGGCTGGCGTTATGATCACGCTCATTCCGGCATTGGGGGCGTATCTCACGCCCGACCTGATGGGCGGCACCGACAGTCAGATGATTGCGAATGTTATTGAACGGCAGTTCAAGCGCGCCAATGACTGGCCGTTTGGCGCGGCTTTGTCCTTCCTGCTTATCTACGCAATGTTCATTCTGATTGCGCTGCAATCGATGCGGTCGAACAAAGTGAGGGAGGCGCGCTGATGTTTAACCGCACCGCCATCGCCCCGCTTGAATATACCCGCACGCTGTGGATGCGCAGTTGGGTTGGGCTGATCATGCTGTTCCTCTATGCGCCGCTGATTGTCTTGATGATTTTCAGCTTTAACGACAGCAAGCGCAACGTCGTGTGGAAGGGTTTCACGCTCAAATATTATGAAAAAGCGCTCAACAATGACAGTCTGGTCGAAGCGATGGTCAATTCGCTCACCATCGCGTTCTTGGCGACGATCATCAGCTTAGTCATCGGCGCACTGGCTGCGGTTATGCTCTGGCGCTTCCGTTTTCCGTTCAAGGGGCTGGTCGAAGGCACCATGTCCTTGCCGATCATCGTTCCTGAAATCTGCTTGGGCGTCGCGTTTTTGATCTTTTTTGCCATGGTTGACTGGCCAACCGACCTGCCATGGCCGCTCAACCTGTCTGCCATCACTATCGCGCACATTACGTTCTGTTTTCCTTTTGTTGCGATGGTCGTGCGTGCCCGCTTGGCGAGTTTTAACAAGGAAGAGGAAGAGGCCGCAAAGGACCTTGGCGCAACCGAGTGGCAGGCGTTTCGTGATGTCCTGCTGCCGCATATAAAGCCGTCTTTGGTGGCAGGGGCATTGCTTGCCTTCACACTCAGCCTCGACGATTTCGTCATTACCTTTTTCACCAGCGGTCCTGACACCATTACCTTCCCGGTAAAGGTCTATTCGATGGTCCGCTTCTCGGTCACGCCAGAGGTTAATGCCGCGTCGACCATCCTCATCATTCTCACTGTCGCCCTGACCTTCATCGCCCTGAAATATCAGGGTGTGAAGGGCATATCGGACGCCCATTGAGACGCGCCCACCGCCCACGGAAAACTGATATGACCGAAACCAAAATACCCATCATCCAAATCCGCAATGTGTCCAAACGCTTTGGCAAGGTGACGGCGGTCGATAATGTCAGTCTCGATATCCGCGCCGGCGAATTTTTCGTCCTGCTTGGCCCTTCGGGCTGCGGCAAGACGACTTTGCTGCGGATGATCGCTGGGTTTGAATTGCCGACCGAAGGGCAGATCCTGATCGATGGACAAGATATGAGCCTTGTCCCGCCGAACAAGCGGCCTGTGAACATGGTGTTTCAAAGCTATGCTGTGTTTCCGCATATGAACGTGACCGATAATGTGGGTTATGGATTGCGCATAGCCGGCGTATCGAAAGGCGAAATTCGCGACCGTGTAGCGGAGGCGCTGCAGCTGGTGAAGCTGGGCGGGTTTGAGGACCGGATGCCCGACCAGATGTCAGGCGGGCAGCGTCAACGCGTTGCGCTTGCCCGCAGCTTGGTCATGCGGCCAAAGGTATTATTGCTTGATGAACCGCTGTCCGCGCTCGACGCAAAATTGCGCGCGCAAATGCAATTCGAACTGGCGGATTTGCAGGACAAGGTCGGCATTACCTTCGTCACCGTCACCCATGATCAAGACGAGGCTTTGTCGATGGCAAGCCGTGTTGCGGTAATCAACAAAGGCGAAGTTGCACAACTCGCGCCACCATCGGATCTTTACGAATATCCTGCCAACCGCTTTGTGGCGGATTTCGTGGGTTCGGTGAACATATTTGAAGGCACGCTGACGCTGGATGAACCCGATAAGGCCGCGGTCGATTGCCCCGGCCTTGGTAAGGTTTACCTGAACCATGGTGTTACTGGACCCCATGGAGCAAATGTCTGGATCGCGTTGCGCCCCGAAAAAATTTACCTGCACGTTCCCGGCGAGGGTAAAGCGGTCCGCGCCGCTGCCCAAGACGCACCCGACGGCCACAATCTCGCGCGCGGCACGATTAAGGGTATGAGCTATCTTGGCGATGTCACTTTATATGATATTCAACTTGAAGGCGGCCAAATCATCCGCGTTAGCCGCCCCAATTTGTCTCGCCATGACCAAGATGACTTCACCTGGGAGGATAAGGTCAGCATGCACTGGCGCGCGGACAGTCCGGTTGTTTTGTTAAGTTAGAGGGCTCGTTCTCACTTGTCACCGCTTGGTGCAGGCCGCAAATCGATCAACGTGACGATGATGTTGCTTTCTGCCGCTCCGTCGTCGGTCTTTGGCATACAGAAACGGTAAGCTGACCCTGTCTGCATCATTTTCAGGCTTTCGCTGAAAATTGGGGATGCCTGACTCAACGGGATTTTTTCCCACTCGCTTTTTTGCTGCACGACGCCGGACGCGGCGTCAAAGATGGTGAAGTCGACAAGCGCAATGTCCCCATCGATCGGCTTTTTGCCCGCAGTGGATTTCACGACTTCGAAACCGAGGCCCGTTGCGGTGGATTGCGAACACGCGCGTTCGGCGGCGGGAATGATTGGCTTTCGTGGCGGATTAGTGAAGGACAGCAGGTCAACCTCAAACACCAAATCGGCATTGGCTGGAATAGGGCCGGTGCCCGCTGCGCCATAGCCAAGCGCCGCAGGGATGCAGAGGCGATAGCTGCCGCCAGCCTGCATCAATTGCAGGCCCTGTGCAAATCCGGGAATGACCCCGCCAACGGGGAATTGGGCCCCTTGGCCGGAATCAAATTCGGTACCGTCGGCGGTCAGCATGCCTTTATAATTCACGGTGACCTTGGAATCGGCATTTGGCTGTTCACCTTTGCCCGGCTTGATGACGGTGTAGGATAGCCCTTCGGCGGTTGTTGTTGTGCACGAAAGCACTGGTGGCTTGGGCTTAACCGCGACGGGCGCGGCGGCTTGTGCCGGTGCGAATGCAAGGAGCAGGGCGGGGGTGAGGGCTGCCGTGATTAACGCGCGCTTTAATGTTGGTGTTGTCATGGTTGCCTTTGGTAAAGATTGGATGGGGTTTGTCTAGCGAGAAGAAACCTTAGTGCTGAGCTGCACTTTCTTACTCCCCTTTATCCAATCGCCCGCAATTTCGGCTCCGCTTCATCAAGGGACTTGCGAATAATCCCTACCAGCTCGTCAATTTGGGCCGTGTTGATAATCAGTGGCGGGCACATGACAATGCTATCACGGATTCCGCGCACCATCAGGCCATTACGGATACAGATATCGCGGACGAGCGGGCCTGCTGTGCCTTCTGCACCGCCAAAGCGCGCGCCGGTTGCCTTGTCTGCAACAACCTCGATCGCGCCAAGCAAGCCGATGGAGCGCGCTTCACCAACCAACGGGTGGTCACGCAAGGGAGCCAGTGCTTTGGCGAGATATGGCCCAGTTTCGTTCCGGACCTTGTCGACCAAGCCTTCGCGCTCCATGATCTCGATATTGCGTAAGGCGACTGCAGACGCGACGGGGTGGCCCGAATAAGTATACCCATGGACGAAGTCGCCGCCGGTTTTCATTACCTTAATGATATCGGCGCTGACCGCCACGGCGGAGATCGGGAGATATCCCGACGACAGCCCCTTGGCCATCGCGATAATGTCGGGTTGGATGCCCATGGTTTCATGGCCCCAGATATTGCCAGTCCGTCCAAAGCCGCAGATGACCTCATCACAAACCAATAATATGCCATATTTCCGGCAAATTGCCTCGACCTGCGGCCAATAATTGGCGGGCGGGATGATGACACCGCCAGCGCCTTGTACGGGTTCGCCAATGAAGGCTGCGACATTTTCCGGGCCGACCTCTAATATCTTGTCTTCAATCGCCTGCGCGCATGCCGTGCCAAAATCCTCGGGCGTCATGTCGCGGCCTTCATTATACCAATAAGGTTGGCGCACATGTTCAATGCCTGCCATCGGCAAGATGCCCGGCGCGGGGAAGCCTTGACCATGCATCGCCTTCATACCGCCCATGCTGACGCCCGCGACCGTAGAGCCATGATAGGCATTATGGCGGCTGATGATGATGGTGCGGCTATGTGCGCCCTTCACTTGCCAATAATGGCGGACCATGCGCAATATGGTGTCATTGGCTTCGGAGCCGGAGCTGTTGAAAAACACATGCGGCAGGCGGCCTCCCGTCAGGCTGGCAATCTTGTCTGCTAGCATGATCGCGGGCGCGTTCGCGGTTTTGAAGAAGCTGTTATAATAAGGCAGCTCACGCATTTGTTCGCGCGCGACCTCGGCCAATTCGTCACGGCCATAGCCGACATTGACGCACCACAGGCCAGCCATGCCGTCCAATATGCGGTTGCCGTCGCCGTCGTGAATATAACAGCCTTCGGCATGGGTGATGATTCGGCTTCCGCCCAGATCCTCTATTTCTTGCCAATCGGCTTGTGCAGGCAAATGGTGGGCGATGTCCAAACGGCGTAGTTCGGCGATGTCGTAATTGCGTGGCATGAAAAGGTCTCCTGAATATTCCCCTCCCGCAGGCGGGAGGGGTTAGGGGAGGGTGCGAGCCGCAGGCGAGCTATTTAATTTAGCCGTTGCAGGCCCACCCCCAGCCCCTCCCGCTTGTGGGAGGGGAGCGATAGGCAGCGCCCAAATCTGTATTCAGGGTGAAAAGCCTATCCGCGCTTGATAGCGATTATATCGGGTCACTTTGTTGTTCACAATTCACCTCTTAACGCTTTTCCCAAAAGGTGGAAATAGATTTGCGAATCTGGGTCATTTTCTGTGTTCCATTCGGGGTGCCATTGCACCGCCAGCAAGGGCGCGCCGTTGGGCCGTGCGCTATAGGCCTCCACCAAACCATCGGGCGCGCTTGCTTCGATATGCAGACCATCTGCCAAGCGACCAATCCCTTGATAATGAACCGAGTTCACGTCCAGCAGGCTTTTGCCATAAGCCTTGGCCAAAACGCCGCCATCGGCAAGATCGACCGCATGGCGATGATCGAACATTGCGTCAAAGGCGACATCATCCGGCGCATGGTGGCGAATCAGCGTATCATTAATGCTGGTGTCGCGGCGTAAGCTTCCACCCAAAGCGACGTTGATTTCCTGAAAACCCCGGCAAATGCCGAACACCGGTTTTTGCGCATCTATCATGCGGTCGACCATCGACATGGCAATCTCATCGCGACCGTCATCATAGGGTCCGTCGCCGCCATCTTCGCCATAAAGCCGCGTTGCGACGTTCGATGGGCTACCCGTCAGCAATATGCCGTCTATCCGCGGTGCGACATCTGCGGCGGTCATCAGGTCGGGCAGGGAAGGAATGATCAACGCTGCAACATCGGCATAGGCCATGGCCGCGCGGATATAGCGGTTCATGACGGCCTGGGCGACTTCGCTGCCGACCATGCGGTTGCAGGCGATAACACCCAAGACAGGACGTGCCGTCATAAAAGGCTGTCGACCAACGCGCTCATCCAGCCGCTCCGATCAGCTCCCGGCCAATCAGCATCCGCCGAATCTCATTTGTGCCCGCACCAATGTCGAGCAATTTGGCATCGCGCCAATAGCGCTCGACGGGCCAATCCTTGGTATAGCCAGCGCCGCCAAGGGCCTGAATGGCTTCCCCAGCGACCTTCACCGCGCTTTCGCTGGCGAGCAGGATTGCGCCTGCCGCATCAAAGCGCGTGGTCTGCCCAGCGTCACATGCCCGCGCTACATTGTAGACATAGCTGCGGGCGGAATTGAGCGCGACATACATGTCGGCGACTTTCGCCTGCATCAGCTGGAAACTGCCAATGGGTTTACCGAATTGCTTGCGTTCGCGCACATAAGGCAGGACCACATCCAAGCAAGCCTGCATCACGCCAAGTTGAAGTCCGGCAAGCACAACGCGTTCGTAATCCAGCCCGGACATCAATACGCCAACGCCGCCATGCAGCGGGCCCATCATCTGTTCATCGGATACGAAGCAATCGTTGAACACCAGTTCCGCCGTTGGCGAACCGCGCATCCCGACCTTGTCGATTTTCTGGCCAATGGAAAAACCCTCCATGCCTTTTTCAATCAGAAACGCGGTGATGCCGCGCGATGCAGCCTCTGGCGCGGTCTTGGCATAGACTACCAAAGTGTCGGCATAAGGCGCGTTGGTGATCCAGTATTTGGTGCCGTTCAGAATATAGCCGCCTTGAACCGCTTCTGCCTTCAGCTTCATGGACACAACATCTGAACCTGCGCCCGCTTCGGACATGGCAAGGCTGCCAACATGTTCGCCCGAAATCAGCTTAGGCAGATATTTCGCCTTTTGCTCCGGCGAGGCCCAGCGCGCAATTTGGTTGACGCACAGGTTGGAATGCGCGCCGTAGGAAAGGCCGATGGAGGCAGAGGCGCGGCTGACTTCTTCGACCGCGACAACATGTTCCAAATAGCCAAGGCCAAGGCCGCCATCGGCTGCATCAACGGTTATTCCATGCAGGCCGAGTTCGCCCATGGCGCGCCACAGCTCATCCCTGGGGAACCAGTCATTCGCATCGATTTTGGCCGCGAGCGGCGCGATTTTATCCGTTGCAAAACGTTGCGTCGTTTCGCGGATCATGTCGGCATTATCGCCAAGGGCAAAGTCCAATGTCATGCTTGTCATGACCTTACTCTGCCAGTTAATTACATATGCTGCAAGCATAGGACTAGCCAGTGGGCGACCTTTTGCTTACCGCTGTTCCGATGTTTTTTAAGCAGGCGAATCTTCACTAATGCATTATGATATTCTTATTGTCGGCGGCGGCCATGGCGGCGCGCAGGCCGCGATTGCGTTACGGCAGGCCAAATATGAGAGCAGCATTGGCGTGGTAAACGCTGAGCCTGAATATCCCTATGAACGCCCGCCTTTGTCGAAAGATTATTTCGCGGGCGATAAAGCGTTTGAACGTATCATGATCCGCCCGGCGGCTTTCTGGGCGGAACGCGGCGTCGATATGATGTTAGGCATGCGCGTGGACGCTGTCGATCCATCTGCCCATAAGGTGACACTGTCTGATGGGGCGGACATTTCTTATGGCAAGATGATTTGGGCAACAGGCGGCAGTCCGCGATCATTGCCTGTTGAGGGGGGCAATCTGCCCGGGATGCACGTTGTACGCTCGCGCGCTGATGTGGACCGCATGCTTGACGGTCTCGATAATGTCGCTGACATCGCGATTGTGGGCGGCGGCTATATTGGGCTTGAGGCGGCGGCCGTACTCCGGAAAATCGGCAAGAAAGTCACTGTGCTGGAGGCGATGGACCGCGTTTTGGCGCGGGTTGCAGGCGAACCATTATCGCGTTTTTACGAGGCTGAGCATCGCGCGCATGGCGTGGACGTGCGCTTGGGCGTTGAAATCAGTGGCATAGAGGGCAACGATTTTGTCACGGGTGTGCGCTTGGCTGATGGTGAAGTGATCCCCGCCCACATGGTCATTGTCGGCATTGGCATCATCCCCGCTGTTGCGCCTTTGCTGACGGCGGGCGCGGCTGGCGGGGCGGGGGTTGATGTTGATGCTTATTGCCGGACGTCCTTGCCGGATATCTATGCCATTGGCGACTGCGCGGCTCATGCCAATGATTTTGCAGGCGGCAACGTCATGCGCGTTGAATCGGTCCAGAACGCCAATGATATGGCGAACGCCGTTGCCAAAAGCCTGACCAATGAACTGACGCCCTATCACTCGGTGCCATGGTTTTGGTCCAACCAATATGATTTGCGCCTTCAAACAGTGGGCATCAGCGCGGGGTATGATTCCATGGTGTTGCGCGGCGACCCAGATACGCGCAGCTTCTCTGTGGTCTATCTAAAGGCCAATAAAGTCATCGCGCTCGACTGTGTCAACGCGACCAAGGATTATGTCCAGGGCCGCCTGTTCGTGACCGAAGGCCTGTCGCCCAGGGTTGAACAATTAGCCGATACCAACGTGCCATTGAAGGAACTCGCTGCAGCGTTGATGGCCAACTGATGTAAATTTTGCCCCCAGTGCGTTCCGCCCTCACGGCCATTTTAGGCCCAACCAATACTGGCAAGACACATCTTGCTGTCGAACGGATGTGCGCGCACTCCAGTGGGATGATTGGGTTTCCGTTGCGCTTGCTGGCGCGGGAAATTTACGACCGCGTTGTCGCCATGAAGGGCGAACAGAATGTTGCTTTGATAACGGGTGAAGAGCGGATTGAACCGCCGCAAGCCCGCTGGTATTGCTGCACTGTTGAAAGCATGCCCATTCAGAAGGAGTTTGCCTTCGTCGCCATAGACGAGGCGCAATTGGGTGCCGACCCCGAACGTGGGCATATTTTTACCGACCGAATATTGCATGCGCGTGGGCGGGAGGAAACGATGATCCTGGGCTCGGAAAGTCTCCGCCCGATTATCCGCGCGTTGCTGCCCGATGCTGAAATCATCTCCCGCCCGCGATTTTCGACGTTGAGCTATGCTGGCGCGAAGAAGCTGTCGCGCTTGCCGAAACGGTCAGCGATCGTCACCTTTTCAATCGAGCAGGTATATGCCGTGGCGGAGACTTTGCGCCGAATGCGCGGTGGCGCTGCGGTCGTCATGGGGGCGTTGTCCCCGCGGACGCGCAATGCGCAAGTCGCGATGTTCCAATCGGGCGAGGTGGATTATCTCGTGGCTACTGACGCCATTGGCATGGGGTTGAACCTTGATGTCGCGCATGTCGCGTTCGTCGGCCTGTCCAAATTCGATGGCTCTCGCCGCCGACGCCTGACAGTCGCCGAAATGGCGCAAATCGCGGGCCGCGCTGGTCGCCATCAGCGCGACGGAACATTCGGGACGTTGGCTGGCGAAGGCAGCGAATTCACGCCCGAAGAAGTGTTGGCGATTGAAGGGCACAGCTTCCCGCGTCTGTACTGCTTGTATTGGCGTGAGGCCAAGCCGCGCTTTAACGATATTGCGACGCTGATAGCGGATTTGGAGAAGAAGCCGAATCGTCCAGGGCTATTGCCAGCGCCCAAGGTTATAGATTTGCTGGTGCTCAAGCGTTTGGCCGAAATGCCCGATGTGAACGCTCTGATCCGCCATCAAGTCGATGTTGCGCGGCTTTGGGAAGTCGCGTGCCTGCCTGACTTCCGCCAAATGGGCGAGGAACATCACAGCCGCTTCGTCGCGTCGCTGTGGCAATATCTCGGGCAAAATGACCGCGTCATTCCGCAAGGCGTCTATGCCAGCGAACTCGCGCGGCTCGACAATATTCAAGGCGATGTCGATACGCTCTCGGCGCGAATCGGGGCAGTGCGGACATGGACTTATATTGCCCATCGCAGCGATTGGTTAACCAATCCGCCCGCCATGGCAGAGCGCGCACGCGCGTTGGAGGAAAAATTATCGGACGCGTTGCACGATGCATTGCGCCAGCGATTTGTCGATAAACGCACATCGATGCTGTTGCGGAAAAACGCGACGGATGTTGGGTTGTTGCCCGTGGAGATTAAAGCTGACACACATGTTCTGGTCGATGGAGAAGACATTGGTACTTTACGGGGCTTTGCGTTTCGGGTTGACCCGGCGGCCAAAGCAAGTGACCGTAAGCTTTTATTGGCAGCCGCCGAACGGCATTTGGCAGCATATTTGAGACAAAAGGCAAAGGACGTAAGCATGGCAGAGGACAGCGAATTCTCGCTCGCGGCGGATGGAGAAGGCAAGCCCGCCATTTTCTGGCAGGGCGAAATACTGGGTGTGCTGACTAAGGGGCGGACGTTGATGCAACCTGCGTTTACCCCAGTGAAGGCTGTTTCCGGCCTGGAAGGTGACGCGTTGCGTGAAATCACAACGCGCGCCGAAAGCTGGATTGCAACGCAATTGGCCAAATCCATGGGCGGCATAATTGGGCTGTTGGAACTCGCGCAACAAGTAGATGTCGACGGCAATGTCCGCGCGCTTGCGGTGCGATTGGCAGACGAGGGTGGCATTGCGGGCCGACAGTATCTGGCCGACGCAATTGCGGCATTACCTAAGGAAGCCCGTGGCGCTGCGCGTAAGGGTGGCATCGTCTTTGGTGCGCTCGATATATATCACCATGCCGCCTTGAAACCAGCGGCGGCCAAATGGCGTGCAGCATTATTTGCGGCGCGCGATAACCGCGCAATGCCAGAACTCCCGCCCGAAAGCGCCGTGCATTTGAAGGCGTGGAATTTTGCCAGTGCGTCCGAAGCACGCAACGCTGGTTATCGGCGGATTGGCGACGAATATGTCCGCATTGACCTCGCCGAGCGGGTTATCAAAAAAGCGCATGAAGCACGGGGACGGGGTAATTTATTTGGCATGGACATGGCCTTCGCCACGTCGCTGGGGATTAGCGAGAACGGGTTGAAGGCCCTGATGCGCGACGCAGGCTTCCGTCCGGCGGAAAAGGCACCAGAGCCGCAGCTTGTTGAGGCTGAGACTGAGGCAGTCTCTGACATTATTCCCGAGGCGGTAGAAATATTGGCAGAGGAAGGCGTTCCAACCCCCGAAGCTGAGGTCGCAGAAACAACGGTTGCTGCCGAACCTGAAGCGAGCACCCAAGAGCCCGATGCGCCGCCAGCAGCTGAGCCACAAGCCATCACCCTGACGCATTGGCGCTGGGTCGGCTTGCCAAAGCCACGGCCGCCCGAACAGCGTCAGCCGCGCGCCAAGCCGCAACACCAAAAATCACAGACCACAGGCAAGCCACAAGCCAAACCCGAGCGCGCACCGGTTGCTGCCAAGCAAAGTGCTCCTTTATCATCCCTTGCGTTACAATTGGCGGCGCTTAAGGGGCTTAAACTCTAAACGGCCGGTGCGAAGTTGCGGATCGACAAACTTCTGTTCTTTCTGCGACTTGCCAAGAGCCGGACTCTTGCCCAAAATTGGGCGGAGACCGGCCACATCCGGGTCAATGGTCGCCGGGTGGAAAAGGGTAGCCAGCCCATTGCCATCGGCGATATCATCACATTGCCCGTTGGTGAGGCCGTTGTAACGTTCAAGCTGCTGTCGATGCCATTACGGCGCGGCCCAGCCTGTGAGGCATTGCTTTGCTATCAGCGCATAGACTAAAAATTGGCAGGCAGTTGCATTCCGCCGTTGACTTCTCCCCGCGCCTCGCAATAGGCAGCATAGTGAAGCGGCCACTCCGCCGCCGCGTTTGGGAGATTTCCGCAAGTGACTTATGTCGTTACCGATGCCTGCATCCGCTGCAAATATATGGACTGCGTTGAAGTATGTCCGGTGGATTGCTTTTATGAAGGCGACAACATGCTCGTCATCAACCCCAATGAATGCATCGACTGCGGCGTTTGCGAGCCTGAATGCCCTGCAGAAGCAATTTTGCCAGACACTGAAAGCGGTCTCGAGCAATGGCTTGAACTCAACGCGACCTATAGCGCGGAATGGCCAAACATCACATCAAGCCGTGAACCGCCAGCAGATGCAGATGAGTTTAAGGGCGTAGAAGATAAGTTCGACAAATATTTCAGCCCTGACCCCGGCGAGGGCGATTAAGCTCTCGCCGCGCGGGACGCCTTTAACCAGCTTTTCTGATACGCTTCCACTTCACGCAATGCGGCAAAAACCGTCATATCTGGTGCTGTGCGGCCCGTGCGGCCAAGGGCGTAGATCTGGCTGTAAAACCAATATTGCGTGGCAAATCCTTCCATACTGCGCACCATCTTGATCTTGCGTAAGCTTGACAGCCATTCAGGCAGCAGCTTCAATTGATTCTCGATCTTGGGCAATATCGCCATACCACCGAGCAGCCTCTTTGGTGCTTCCGGCATGACGCATAATGGCCTGGCAAGGCCGATGACGTCGGCACCGCCGTTGCGCAACGCTTGTTCTATTGCCGATGCGCTGCGGAAGCCGCCGGTCACCATCAAGGGTATTTTTAACTCGGCCTTCATCGCTTGGGCGAAGTCAACAAAATAAGCTTCCCGTGAAAGCGTGGTGTCGGCGACATTCTGGGCCTCTTCCTCCTCCATACCTTGAATGCCAAGTAGCTTTGGTTGCTCATAAGTGCCGCCCGAAATCTCGATGAGGTCCACACCTGCATCCTGCAGCCATCGGGCCACTTGCAGGCTGTCCTCAAAGGCAAAGCCGCCGCGCTGGAAATCGGCGCTGTTCAATTTGACGGAAATGGGGAATTCAGGACCGACCAAGGTGCGTACAGTATTTATCGTGAACATCAGGAAACGGGCGCGGTTCACAAGGCTTCCGCCCCAACGGTCGGTGCGTTGGTTCGACCGTGGGCTTAAAAATTGCGAAATCAGATAACCATGCGCGGCATGGATCTGAACGCCTGTAAATCCGCCATTTTTGCAATGTAACGCGGCCTGCCCAAAGCGGCCTATGAGGTTCAGAATTTCGTCCTCGGTTAAGGCGATAGGCGTCCCGAATTGTCCACCGGGTAACCGCAGCTTGACCGCAGAAGGTGCCTTGGGACGCGGGTTGATCGCGCGCATCGTTTGCCGTCCGGCATGGCTAATCTGCGCCCAGAAATGATTGCCGTTGCGGGTCGCCGCCTTTGTCCAGAATTGGAGGGCCGTCATCATCTCGGTGTCAGGATGTCCTTCAAAAAAGACATTGCCAGGGCGTTCGAGATGGTCCGCATCAATGTGGATATTGCCCGAAATATGCAGGCCAGCGCCGCCATCCGACCAAATGCCATATAGGTTCTGCAATTCAGGCGTTGGACGACCCAATGGGTCGGCAAGTCCCTCTGTCATCGCGGCCTTTGCGATGCGATTGTTCAGTACGGCCCCGCAAGGCAGCTTCAGCGTTTTGCTTAGTCTCACTTTGCCTCGCCGGATATTTCGACTTTTGCCGTGTCTACTGTATCGGTTTTGGCTCGGGCAGCATCTTCGCTCGCGACGGGTGCCGAAACAACGGCGTCAGGCTGAACGGGTACATCGTCAACGGCTTCATCTGTGTTGATCATGTCGTCGCTGATCGTGCCTTCTAAACTGTCGAGATTATCCATGCGCGTTTCGGTGGCCTGATTATCCTCCTGAGAACCGCCGCATGCGGACAGCAGCAGCAGCATCATGGCAAGGGCAGGCGTGAAGTTGCAAAAGCGCATAATATCCTCGTCGGTCTAACTCGGCGCGACCGTACAATTTTCATCCGCTTTCGCAAGACTATTGAGAAAATCGGGGAGAGTGGACAATAAAGCGGCGTCAAAATCTGATAGGGTAGCGCTGATGCCTAACGCGGCGAGGCTGGTCACCGGATATTCCGATATCCCGCAGGGCACGATGCCGGAAAAATGGCTGAGATCAGGGGAAATATTGACGGCAAAGCCATGCATCGTGACCCATTTGCGAATACGTACCCCAATCGCGCCAATCTTTGCTTCTTGGCCGTCCGGCGTGTCACACCAAATACCAATGCGCCCTTCGGCACGGCGGGCTTTGATGCCAAAATGGCTAAGCGCATGTATCACCCAACCTTCCAACGCATGGACGTAGCAGCGCACATCCTTTCCGTGGCGGGCAAGGTCCAATAAGACATAGCCAACACGCTGCCCCGGTCCATGATAGGTGTATCGCCCGCCGCGTCCGGTGTCATAGACTGGGAATTGCTGGCTGAGCAGTTCTGCGGGGTCCGCACTGGTACCGCTGGTATATAAGGGCGGGTGTTCCAGCAGCCAGATAAGCTCTCTTGCGTTGTCATCACGGATGGCCCCCTGTAACGATTCCATACGCTTTAGTGCGTCTGGATAGGGAGTCAGGCCCGTTGATATGTCCCAGTCGATATTGTGATCCACAATCATGATATACCCCTTAGCATGGTGCAAGCGGCTTGCCACCGCATATGTCTGCCTCTACGCGGCGCATAGCTAAGGAGAAATTATGCCAAAGAAGCTTGATTATCGCGCTGTCTGGATTGACGCGCGGGCTTTGCTTGCGGTGCATAAAGAGGCGATTGCCGCAATCGCAGGCTTCTTCATTTTTATGTCGGCATGGATTTCGGCCTTTCTCGTGCCGCCGCTTATTGTTGAAAATCTGGACAATAGAAATCAAGCCATGTTGGAAATCAGCCGCTATTTCGAAGCCAACTGGCGCGTCCTTTTGCCGATGATGTTGGTAACCACCTATGGCAGCATCTCTTTGTACGTGCTGATGTCGGGGCGTCAGTTGGAAAAAGTGGGGGATGCCCTTAAAATCGCAGCGGCATTATTCGTCCCCTATTTGGTGGCCAGCTTGCTCGTTGGCTGGGCTACCTTGGCTGGATTTTTTCTGCTGATAATACCGGGTCTTTATCTTTCTGGTCGTTTTGCAATATTGCCCGCCGTCTTCGCGCAGGACTCCGGCGATGGTGTCAACCGTTCCGTCATCCGGACGTGGCGCGTTACAAGTAATTGCGGTTGGTCGATCCTGTTTTTGATGCTCTTCGTTGCCGTTATATTGCGCATTTTCGCAGGTTTGGCCGATGCCGCAATCGTCGCCATTTTCCAGTCCATCGCTGGCGAAGATGGTGTCCCGATTGTCGAGTCCGCCGTCAAGGCGCTATTTGTCACTTTGGAGGCCGTAGCTTTCATATTGATGCTGGTCGCCGTCAACCGACAGCTTTCCGCGCAGACACCTAATCTATAAGCGGGATATGTGGCGCAGCGTCGCGCGGTATGAGGCCATTAAGGCGTGGGTCGGGGAAGGTTTCCAACTGCCGTTGATAAGCGGTGAAGCCGGACCTTTGATAAAAGGCCAGCGCATGGGGACCATCAAGCGTACAGGTGTGCACCCACACCCGCTGAACGCCGGCCTCCGCCCAGCCCATCTGTAGCGCCATCGCCATCAACCATTTGCCATGACCCTTGCCAGTCAGTTCTGGCACAAGGCCGAAAAAGGCAATCTCGCATTGTCCGGCCTGCCGGAAATCAAGCTCCAATATTCCGACCTCAATGCCGCGTCGGTCCAGAACGGCCCAGATACGCACTGCAGGGTCATGGATGATGTGCAACAGGTCGGTGTCATTCAGCGCAAGCCGAGAGAACCACAGCCAAGGTTCCCCAATGCGGCGATACAGCGTGCGATACGTATCTGCCTTTGGCGCTTGCCATCGTTCCAACCGCAGCTCTGACGCTGGTAGCGCCCGCAACGGCGGACGGCTCGTCATTTCCAACGATGTAATAATGGCGCCAAGTTCGCCATGGGCAATCGGGCTAAACACCATATGGATTTAGGCCCATATGACTTCGGGTGGCAGGCTCATCAATATTGCATCGACATTGCCGCCAGTCTTCAACCCAAAGGTCGTGCCACGGTCATATACCAAGTTAAACTCAGCATAGAGGCCACGCCAGCGCAATTGCGCCTGCTTTTCTTCGGGGCTGAAGGGTTGGTTCATACGGCGGCGGACAAGCGTTGGAAAGATGTCGAGGAAGGCATTGCCGACATCGCGCGTGAACGCGAAATTCTGTTCAAACAACGCGTCGCTTGTGTTTTCGAGATGATCGTAAAAGATCCCGCCGACACCGCGATGAACGTTGCGGTGCGGAATCCAGAAATATTCGTCCGCCCATTTGCGATAACGTTCATATACATCGGGGCCATAAGGCGTACAGGCCGCACGGAGGCGCGCGTGGAAGTCGTCTGTGTCTTCCGAATAAGGAATGGGGGGGTTAAGGTCCGCGCCACCGCCAAACCAGCTTTTCGTCGTAACCAGATAACGCGTGTTCATATGCACTGCTGGAACATGCGGGTTTGCCATATGCGCAACGAGGCTAATGCCCGTGGCGAAAAAACTGGGGTCTTCAGCCGCACCATGAATAGTTTTTGCAAATTCGGGGTTAAAGCTGCCGCCGACGGTCGACACATTGACGCCAACTTTCTCGAAAACCTTACCCTTCATCACCCCGCGGACACCGCCGCCACCGGGGGAGCCATCATGGTCGTTGCGGGCCCATGGGGTATATTCAAACGACGCGTCGGAGCCTGCTTCGCGCTCAATCGCTTCAAAGGAAGCGCAAATGCTGTCGCGGAGCGATTCAAACCATGTCCGCGCTGCCTGTTGGCGTTGATCTAATATCAGGGTCATTTCTCGCCTCTCGGGAATGAATGGGTCTGTCGAAGACCTTCTGCCAAAGCGATGCCAGCCGACACCGAAATGTTCAAGGATCGAAATCCTGTTGCCATCGGAATACACACGCGCGCGTCGGCGCGTGCATGCACTTGCGCTGGCGCCCCCTTGCTTTCGGACCCCATGAGAATGATGTCATTAGGCTGAAATGTGAATTGTGGAAGCGGGGTAGACGCCTTGCTGGACATCAAGACGATCCGCGCGCCGTCCAAGGTTTCGAGAAAGGCCGACCAGTCGGCATGACGTCGAAGCTGGACATGATCCATATAATCCATGCCTGAACGTTTCAACGCGCGTTCGGAAAAGGCAAAGCCGCAAGGCTCGATGATATCGCATATGACGCCAAAGCAAGCCGACGTGCGCAAAACCGCACCGACATTCCCCGCCATGTCCGGCTGATACAGCGCAATGCGCATGTGACACTCCTCACTAGAAATCCATTTCCTGGCAATTAGCGTGTATCGTTGCCTGCATACAAACCATTATCGCGCTAAAGGCGGAGTAGGCCAACATTATGCAATTGCTAGCCACAGCAATTTAATCAGAACGCCAAAGATGCCGCCCGCTCGCCGATCTCCGCAAGCCGGCTCACCTTAAAATATGCACGAAACTATCGCCCGCAGACCACAGGCCTAGTGACTCTTCAATCAAACAGTGCGTGAAAAAGCACGGACGATAATGCGCTAAACTTAGCGTGCCTTACGCGCGGCCTGACGTTCTTCAATTGAAAGGCTGTCATCTTGATTGGCATCTGCCTTACCAAAGCGTGCGTCAATCGCAGCGCGGTATTCTGCTTGAGATACGGCCTTGTCTCCATTGGTATCGGCGCGTGCCATCATGACAATGGCACCAATCCGGGCGCGTTGGCGGCCTTCACGCATGCTGGCTCCAATGCGTTCCAGGCGCCGTTCACGCCGGTCGGCACGTCGCTCGGCGCCAGCTTCATGTATCGCCATGAACTCGCTTTGGCTAATTGCGCCGTTATTATCTGCGTCCATTATAGCAAAGCGCTTTGCCATCATGGCGGCCCGGTCGGCAGCGTTTAATGTGCCGTCGCCATTTATGTCTATCTTAGCAAAGCGCGCATCGGCCGCTCCCATGGCTTCCGCCTTGGTGACAATCCGATTTCCGTCTGAATCGGCTTTAACGGGTGCAGCTTGAAGCGCCGCTGCGGAAGTAACAGAAAGACCCATGATGCCAGCATACAGTGAAAGTTTCTTCATCGTTCTCGCTCCTTATAATCGTCCGCACTAATGAACACGCGTGAATATAGGATGAATATGGGGCGATAGGCTGTCAAGACAATGGCCGCGTTGTTGCAAACTGTATCAGCTTAGCGGTGCAAACAGTGTAAAGGTCAGAAAGTTGGAGCGGGTAAGGGGAATCGAACCCCTCTAGCTAGCTTGGAAGGCTAGTGCATTACCACTATGCTATACCCGCGACGGACCAATTGGCCGTGTGAAGCGCCGCTATTGCCATTATCCGGCCACAGCGTCAACGCCCTCATTGCAAAAGAAAGGGCCGCAAAAGCGGCCCCTTTCAAAAATCGATTTCACGCCATTAGTGTTTTTTGTCTGCCCAGATGGTTTTGTAGGACATCCATGCAAGCACGGTGAAGATGATTAGGAAGCCCAATGCCGCCCAACCTGCGCTCTTGCGGTTTTCCATCTTCGGCTCCGCTGTCCATGTCAAAAATGCAGAAACGTCTCTCGCCATCTGCGCCTTGGTGGCCTTTGTACCATCGTCATAGGTAACCTGATCATCACCCGCGATCGGGTTGGCCATGGCGATATTCAGGTTTGCAAACCATGGGTTGAAGTGCAGGCCGGCGGGCGTCGCGGCTTCGGGGAATTCCTTCAGCAGCTCTTGGCCTTCTGCGTTCTTGTAACCCGCTTGATCGCGGTAGCCCATCAACAAGGAATACACATAGGCCGTGCCATCACCGCGCGCCTTGGTGATCAGCGAGAGATCGGGTGGAAGCGCATTGTTGTTGGCCGCACGTGCCGCAACTTCATTCGCAAATGGCGAAGGAATTTTATCGGCAGGAATAGCCGGCCGCGAGGCCGCTTCACCCGTTTCAGGGTTGATGCTTGGCACTTCGGTCTTCCAAGCCTTGGCAAGTGCCTTCACTTGTTCTTCATTGTAACCCAATGCCGCGAAATCACGAAAGGCAACAAGCTTTAGACTGTGGCACGCTGCGCATACTTCGGAATATACCTTCAATCCGCGCTGTAACTGGCCCCGGTCAAACTTGCCTAACGGACCGTCATGCGCAAAGCTGACGGCAAGTGGCATTTCGTGAAACTCATGCTCAGCCGTGGGCTGCGCAGGTTCCTGAATGGCTTTGATAACGGTATCCCCAAGGCCAATTAAAAGCATTCCACTGAAAAACAGGCCTACTAAAAAAGCAACTAAACGAACCATGATACTGCTTTCCCTGTTTTACGCGGCCGCTGTTTCAAGCGGTTTGCCGGTGACAGCTTCGGTGATTGAATTAGGCAGCGGAAGCGGCCGTTCAATGCGCGAAACAATCGGCAGGATGATTAAGAAGTGGATGAAATAATAAGCCGCTGCAATCTGGCTAAGAATAACCCACTGGGTGTAAGGGGGCTTTCCGCCGCAATAGGTCAATAGAACCAAGCATGGGATTAGGCCAAACCAGAAGAACTTGCGGAACAGCGGACGATAATGACCCGAACGCACGGGTGACGTGTCCAACCATGGTAGGAAGAACAACAGCAGGATCGAACCAAACATCGCAAGTACGCCCATCAACTTAGCTTCAATGATGATGACGCCTGTGAAGGGGATGCCGAAATCGACGGTAAACGCCTTTAAAATCGCATAAAATGGTAAGAAATACCATTCAGGCACGATGTGCGCAGGCGTCGAAAGCGGATTTGCCGGGATATAGTTGTCGGGGTGGCCCAACATATTTGGCGCAAAGAAAGTCACTGCCACGAAGAAGATCAAAAAGATCCCAAGTCCGAAGCCGTCCTTTGCGGTGTAATAAGGGTGGAATGGAACCGTGTCCTGTTCGCCCTTAATGCTCACGCCCGTCGGGTTCGATGATCCCGGAATATGCAATGCCCAAATGTGGAGGATGATGACGCCAGCAATAACGAATGGCATCAGATAGTGCAGCGAAAAGAAGCGGTTCAGGGCCGCTTGGTCTGGCGCAAAACCGCCAAGGAGCAACTGACGCAATGGTTCACCTACCAACGGAATAGCGGAGAAGAAGCCAGTGATAACCTGCGCCCCCCAGAAGCTCATCTGGCCCCATGGCAGAACATAGCCCATGAATGCGGTCGCCATCATCAACAGGAAGATGGTGACACCCAGCAACCAGATCATTTCACGCGGCGCTTTATACGATCCGTAGAAAAGACCGCGGAAAATGTGGATGTAGACGACGATGAAAAAGAAGCTCGCGCCATTCATGTGCGCGTAGCGCAGGAACCAGCCTGCGTTCACGTCGCGCATGATATGTTCGACGCTATTGAACGCGCCGTCGACGCTTGCATAATAATGCATGGCAAGGACGATGCCGGTTACAATCTGGATAACCAATGCGACGCCAGCAAGGACGCCGAAGTTCCAGAAATAATTGAGGTTACGTGGCACGGGATAACCTGCACCGACTGCGTTATATACCAAGCGCGGCAAGGGCAGGCGTTCATCGACCCACTTACTTACTGTGCCTTGCGGCTTATATTCTTGTGCCCAAGGGAAGCTCATTAGTTTCTAGCTCCTCAACCGATTTTTACGACTGTGTCAGAAATGAATGCGAATTCCGGAACGACGAGGTTTGTCGGGGCTGGGCCCTTCCGGATACGTGCGGCGGTATCATAATGCGAACCATGGCAAGGGCAGAAATAGCCGCCATATTCACCTTTAACTTCGCCAGCGGCGGCACCCAAAGGCACGCAGCCCAAATGGGTGCAGACGCCAAGGGTAATGAGCCAGTTTTCCTTGCCAGGCTTTGTTCGGTCGGCAAGCGTTTGCGGATCGCGCAAACCGCCGACATCGACCTTGTTAGCCTCTTCGACTTCCGCAGGTGTTAAATTGCGGATGAAGACTGGCTGCTTGCGCCAGCTGGTCTTGATCGATTGGCCAGTCTGAATGGCGGCTACGTCGACTTCGATAGAGGCCAAGGCCAGTACGTCAGCACTTGCACTCATCTGCGATACCAAAGGCATTGCAACGGCGGCGGCGCCTACGCCAGCGAAGCTAACGGTTGCGATATGGATGAAGTCGCGGCGGCGGACGCCTGGTGCCTGATCGTTGTTTTCAACGCCCAGATCGTCCGCAGTTATGCCGCCCGACGTCGCTTTATCCGCATTCAAAGCAACCGCAGCAGGGCCCTTTGGCGCTTTCACCGGTTTTTTTCCGGTGCTTTTTGTTTTTTTGACTGTCGACATAATCTGCCCTTTTTGCGTCGCGGATCCGAACCCCGCAATACCGACGAAATCCCTTCACTCCCACCGCGTCCATCACAATGGCGCACGACAGGGGCGATTCAGCGGCCACATAGACGTCTTTCCAGTCATTTGCCAACAGGCAATTTGGTTACCAATGTGGCAAAAGATGCTGGCTGTGTTGCATTTTGCGAAACCAACGGAAATTAGGCGCTAACACTTGCTACCGACAACATGTTACGCCTAAAGGGCGCAAATTTTATATTATTATTGTTGGAGTACGCCCTATGGCGACGAATTGGACGCCTGAAAGCTGGAGAGACGCAACGGGCATTCACATGCCGGTGTATAAGGATGCTGCCGCGTTGTCGGCCGCCGAAAACACGCTGCGTAATTATCCGCCGCTGGTTTTTGCAGGCGAAGCGCGAAACCTCACTGCCGATCTTGCAAAAGTAGCGGACGGTAAGGCGTTTCTGCTTCAAGGCGGCGATTGTGCCGAAAGCTTTGCCGAATTTCATCCGAATAACATCCGCGACACTTTCCGCGTGATTTTGCAAATGGCGGTCGTGCTGACCTTCGCGGGCAAGTTACCGGTGGTCAAGCTTGGGCGTATGGCGGGCCAATTTGCCAAGCCGCGCTCCACACCGACTGAAACCATCAATGGCGTTGAGCTGCCGAGCTATTTCGGTGACATCATCAACGACATTGAATTTGTGGCCGAGGGGCGTGAGCCAGACCCGGCGCGTATGATCCGCGCTTATAGTCAGGCCGCATCAACATTGAACCTGCTTCGCGCCTTTTCCAGCGGTGGTTATGCCAATCTGCAACAGGTCAACGCCTGGACGCATGATTATATGGGCCGTTCGCCATGGGCGCAAAAATATAAAGAAACCGCAGATCGTATCAGCGAGGCGCTGGCCTTTATGGAGGCGTGCGGCATTACGCCAGAGACAGTTCCACAAATTAAGGGAACGAGCTTCTACACGAGCCATGAAGCCTTGTTGCTGCCCTATGAGCAAGCGATGACGCGAGAAGACAGCCTGACCGGCGGCTGGTACGATACGTCAGCCCATTTCCTGTGGATTGGTGATCGGACGCGGTTCGAGGGGTCGGCTCATGTGGAATTTTTGCGTGGTATCGGCAACCCCATTGGCGTGAAATGTGGCCCAAGCCTTGAACCCGATGCATTGTTGCGAATGCTTGATACGCTGAACCCAGCACGGGAGGCCGGGCGGATCACTTTGATCTCGCGTTACGGCTATGACAAGGTAGAAACGGGGCTTCCAAATTTGGTACGCGCTGTGCAGCGTGAAGGACATCCTGTCATCTGGTCCTGTGATCCGATGCATGGCAATGTCGTCAAATCAGCCAGCGGATATAAGACGCGCCCGTTTGAGCGTATCTTGGCCGAAGTGCGCGGCTTCTTCGCTGTACACCGCGCCGAGGGAAGCTTTGGCGGCGGTATCCATATCGAAATGACGGGTCAGAATGTCACCGAGTGTACTGGCGGTGCAGTTGCGGTAACTGACGAAGGGCTTGCAGATCGGTATCACACACATTGCGACCCAAGATTGAACGCAGCGCAGTCGCTTGAACTGGCGTTTCTGCTGGCCGAAATGCTGAACCAAGAAATGGTGGAGCGGGCGAAAAAGGCTGCTTGAAGCAGCCTTTTTGTATAGGTCCCGTTTTACGGCTTACTAATGAGATTCAAGACGGTAACCGTACCCGAAAACCGTGAAAATCCGGAAGCCGTTTTCGGGTCGCAAAGACAACTTGGCCCACACCCTCGAAATGTGCATGTCTAACGTGCGTGTCGCGAGCGTTGCCGTTGTCCGCCAAATGGTTTTCATAATAAAATTACGTGACAAGGTCCGGTCTGTGTTTTTGAAAAACATTTCCGCTAACTCAAATTCCTTGGCGGTCAATATGACGGTCTCGTCATGGATTGTAACACTCTGTTCAAGCCGGTTCATTTTGTACGCGCCGTATGTGACCTCGGTATCAAAGGCGCCCCCTGCCGCATTGCCGCGCAGTAAAGCATTTACCCGGGCCGCGATAACATTACGGCTTTCTGGCTTCGTTATGTAGTCGTCAGCGCCAGCATTCAAAGCATCTGTAATATCCCGCTTAGCAGACCGGTTCGCCATCATGATAACCGGTGGGCGTGTGGGCAAAGTCTTATTCATCCATTCAAGCAGGGATGTATCGTCCGCCGCGCGAATATTCCAATCCAAGATGACGAGGTCAAATGCTTCCCGCGCTAAAATCTCCGTGAAAACATTGTTGTCGGTGCAACCGACGGCGGTATACCCTAGGTCTTCAACTATCTGTTTAAGATAATCGACAACATCCGAACCATGGTCAGCAATAAATACCCTCATCTTAGGTCCACCCCTCAGAAGCCCAACGGCTATACGGCGATAATATGTATCTAACGATATATTACTTAGTTACTAGATGGTAGAAAAAGTTTTACGCATTTTTACAGGCGGTTGCAAAAATTTCGCATATAATATATCCGCAGTATCTGCGTGAATGGCTGGGGCGGCAGGGATCGAACCTGCGAATGGCGGCATCAAAAGCCGCTGCCTTACCGCTTGGCGACGCCCCAGCAAGCCAGTAAACTGGCCGGTGCGGGCGGCTTATATCGCGGGAATCTTATTGCGCAACTGCTTAATCGATGCGCTGCACCCAGCCATGGGTATCTGCGGCAATTCCGCGCTGAATATCCACAAGTTTTGACCGGATTTGCTGAGTCATCTGCCCCGCACCGCCCGCGCCGATGGTGAAACTACCCTTGGCGGACTGCACTTTTCCAACCGGCGTGACGACCGCAGCCGTTCCGCAGGCGAAGGTTTCAACTAAGCGCCCCGATTCCGCATCGGCCCGCCACTGGTCAATGGCGTAGCGTTCCTCACGCACGCTCAACCCTTGCGCGCGCGCCAAAGTCAGCACCGAATCGCGGGTGATGCCTTCCAATATTGTACCGTCGGCGGGCGGCGTGATGATTGACCCGTCATCGAACAGGAAAAACAGGTTCATGCCGCCCAGTTCCTCAACCCAGCGATGTTCGGCGGCGTCGAGAAACACGACTTGGTCGCAACCCTGTTTAATGGCTTCGGATTGTGCGACGAGGCTGGCGGCATAATTGCCCCCGCATTTTGCCGCGCCCGTGCCGCCCGGTGCCGCGCGGGTATATTGTTCGGACACCCAGATCGAAATGGCTGGCGCGCCGCTTTTGAAATAATTGCCCGCCGCAGACGCAATGACCATGAACAGATATTCAGCAGACGGCTTCACGCCCAGAAACACCTCACTCGCGATCATGAATGGGCGCAGATAGATGGATCCGCCGTCGACAGGTGGAAACCAGTCTTTATCAACCTCAACCAATTGCTTGCACGCTTGCAGGAACATCTCTTCGGGCAGCGCGGGCATTGCCAAGCGCTTTGCCGAGCGTTGAAAACGACGGGCATTTTGTTCGGGGCGGAATAAAGCCATCCCGCCGTCGGCGAGGCGATAGGCCTTTAGCCCTTCAAAAATCTCTTGCGCATAATGCAAAACGGCCGTCGCGGGGTCGAGCGTAAGGGGACCGCGTGGCCCGACCTTTGCGTCATACCAGCCCTTGTCGTCCGAATATCGGATTGTCACCATATGGTCTGTGAACACCCGGCCAAAACCGGGGTCGACCAACCGCGCCGTGCGTTCGGAAGGATCTACCGGATACGGGTTTGCCTCAAAAGGAAATGCGCCAGCGTTCATCGATGCTCTCATTCATTAGGGTCTTGCACTGTCCTATGGCCTAGGCCAAGATACGTCAATATGGCTGTCCCATCTTCTGTTTCTGTCACCCCGACTGCGTCGCCCCTGTTCCTTCGTGAGAATGAAGTGCGCCGCGGGGTTGAGCTTTTGTTCTTTGGTTATACGCGGCTCACACGCGCCATTGACGAAGGGCTGGCCGAACATGGCCTTGGTCGCGCGCACCATCGCGCGTTGTATTTCATTGCGCGCCAGCCCGATTTGCCGATTAGCACGTTACTGAAAATCCTTGCGATTACGAAACAATCGCTTGGCCGCGTCCTTACCGATTTAGGGGATCGCGGCCTTGTCGAAACGCGGACGGGGAATGTCGACCGGCGTCAGAAACTCTTGCGCCTCACGCCCGAGGGGGTTCAGTTCGAAGCCCAATTGTTTGATGCATTGCGCAACAGCCTGGCGTCCGCTTATGCGGCGGCCGGGCAGGAATCGGTCACCGGCTTCTGGCGCGTCCTCGAAGGCTTGATCCCTGCTGAGGACAAGGCCATGGTCGTTGCCTTACAGAGAGATATATGATGCGCGATACACTCATACGGCTCGAACATATCATTGCCCAGCGCGCGGACGCCGCCCCAGACAGTAGCTATGTCGCATCCTTATTCGCCAAGGGCCGTGGCAAAATCGCGCAAAAGGTTGGCGAGGAAGCGACCGAGACCATTATCGCTGCGCTGTCGGGCGACGCGGCGCATGTCACCGCTGAAGCGGCGGACCTGATTTTTCACCTGATGATATTGCTGCGTGATGTGGGTGTCACGCTGGACGATGTACTCGCTGAACTCGATCGCAGGGAAGGTGTCTCTGGCTTGGTCGAAAAAGCCGCGCGGACATAAGCCAAGGAGTGACACATGCCGATTGACCCAACACTGGAATATGACGACCAGAATATCTTCGCCAAAATCCTGCGTGGCGAGATCCCGTGCCGCAAGGTGTTCGAGGATGAATGGGCCTTGGCCTTTGACGACATCAACCCGCAGGCACCCGTCCATGTGCTGGTGATACCCAAAGGCGCTTATGTCAGTTGGGATGATTTTAGCGCCAAAGCCAGCGATTCCGAAATAGCCGGCTTTGTTCGCGCCGTTGGCCATGTTGCGCGCGAATTGGGGCTGGTTGAGCCGGGATATCGATTATTGGCGAACATCGGAATGGACGCGCATCAAGAGGTTCCACACTTGCACGTCCATATTTTTGGTGGAAAACCGCTCGGACCCATGCTGGCACGGTGAAATTAAGTTGCGCGGTGGCATTTTGAGGTTAGGTTCTGCGCGACAAGAAATCCATCGGGGAGATTATGATGGCCGTTGAGCAGCAATCCGTGATGCAGCGCATGTTTGCGCGCAAAACGATCGCACAGGTACAAAGAGAGTCGGCAAACAGCGAATTGAAGCGTTCGTTGGGCAAATGGAACCTTCTGCTGTTAGGCGTTGGTTGCATCATCGGTGCGGGTATTTTCGTCCGTACGGGTAGCGCGGCTGCCTTACATGCTGGCCCTGCTGTCATGTTGTCGTTCGTTGTCGCAGGTATCGTCTGCGCCTTTGCAGGGCTTTGCTACGCCGAACTCTCCTCGACACTGCCCGTGTCAGGTTCCGCTTATACCTATAGCTATACGACATTGGGTGAATTTGTCGCTTGGATCATGGGCGCGTTGTTGCTCCTTGAATATGGCCTCGCAGCCTCGGTGGTCGCGGTAGGCTGGGGCGGATATGTCGTCAGTCTTCTGGCAGACTTTGGTCTTGTCATCCCGCCGCAGTTTACCGGTCCGACCGGTCAAGCCGTGATGCGTGACGGTGCGCCGTTGATCGTTGATGGTGTTGCGGTGACCGCGATTTTCAACTTGCCAGCATTCTTCATCTGCATGGCTTTGTCGCTTTTACTGGTGGTTGGCGTGTCGGAATCGGCCAAGGTGAACAACGTCATCGTCGCCATTAAGGTGAGCGTTCTTGCTGCGTTCATTCTGGTTGGTGGTTATATCGTCCTTTCAAATCTGCCTGAACTGGTGGCGACTAATTGGACGCCATTTATTCCTGAAAATACCGGCGACGGTGAATTCGGTTTCGACGGCATCATGCGTGCCGCATCCATCGTGTTTTTCGCCTACATCGGTTTTGAAGCTGTTTCGACCGCTGGTCAGGAAGCAAAAGACCCCAAGCGTGACATGCCATTTGGCATCATTGGTTCGTTGGTTGTCTGCACAGTCATCTATATGCTTGTTGCTGCGATCATGACCCTGCTCGTGCCTTATGAAACATTGAATGTGCCTGACCCAGTTGCGGTTGTGGTTGATAGCTTCGGCGCGCAATGGTCGTGGCTTGCAAAGACCATTAAGGTCGGCGCGATCATTGGCCTGACCTCGGTTGTTCTGGTGTTGATGTATGCACAAACCCGTATCTTCTACACCATGGCCCGCGATGGTCTGTTGCCGAAGATATTCTCTAGGGTACACCCACGTTTCCACACACCTTATATCAATACGCTGTTGGTCGGCACGATCACGGCGGTTGCGGCTGGTTTCTTTGACATCAATGTTCTGGGCGACATGACGTCGGTTGGTACCTTGGCGGCATTTGCAATCGTCTGTCTGTCGGTGATTTACCTGCGCCGTGCAGCACCTGAATTGCCACGTGGCTTCTCGGTGCCGCTCTACCCGCTGACACCGATTCTTGGCATATTGTCGTGTCTGTATCTGATCGAGTCGCTTCCAAAACATGTACTTATGATGTTCGTCTACTTTTTGGTTGGCGCCATATTTATTTACTTCGTGTATGGCATGCGCAATTCTAACCTGCAGCATGACCAGTTGGCCGATGATGCGCCGGATATGGGTGAGTTTCCTGGTCCAGTTGTAGACTAAGGCTTCCGGCAAATAACAAAAGGACAGGGGCGCTTCGGTGCCCCTTTTCTTTGCCTTAATTGCGCGGATTGGTGGGCATGGGTAATGTGGTGCCGGGCCGCGTAAAAAGCTTCCCCTTTTCGCACCATAGGACAAGGCCAAGCGCGACCAGCCCGCAGCATAGAAACCCTAGCGCCACCGGATATACCGTGCCGTCAAACTGTTGCCCGATGATTGCCCCCAGCGATGCCGAAAGCAATGTGCGGACGAAGGTCTGAAAGGACGAGGCCGCCCCTGCGACATGGCCAAAGGGTGTCATCGCAATCGACGAGAAGTTGGAGCCGATAAAGCCGATCATCGCCATGTTACCGGTCAGCAATATCAGGAAGATCGGCAAGGATGTTGGTGCAAATTTGGCCGCAAGCAATTGCAACGCGCCCAAGGCGATAAAGGTCAACAAAGCAGTCTGCGACACACGGCGCGCGCCAAAACGTTCGACGATGCGCGAATTGGTGAAGTTGGACACCGCGATGCCAATGGCGATGATCGCAAAACCAATGGTAAAGAAATCCGCTGCGTTGAACACCTTGTCGAACATCTGCTGCGAACTGTTGAGATAGCCGAACAAAGCGCCCTGCGTGACGCCGGCGCCAATCATATAGCCCGCAGCGTTGCGGTTGAGGAAAACAATCTTCCACGCCTTGGCGAGCGCCTTTGGTTGGATAGGAATGACATTTTCGGGGGCCAAGGTTTCGGGCAAGCGCAGATAGACCCAGATAGCGGCGATGACCGCCATGAAGGCCATCAGGTCAAAAATAACCCGCCAGCCAGCGAAAAGCAGCACCAACTGGCCAATGGTCGGCGCGACAATTGGGACGATCATGAAGATGAGGAAGATAGTCGACATACGCCGCGCCATGGCGTCGCCTTCAAACTGGTCCCGTATGACCGAGATCACAAGAACGCCCATGGCCGCGGCCAATAGCCCATGGATAAAGCGCATGATGAGCATGATTTCAAAATCAGGTGCAAAGGAACATGCCAAAGAAGCGATCCCCGAACCAATAATTGCGATCAGCAATATCGGCTTTCGCCCATAACGGTCGGACAATGGACCGTAAATGAGCGCACCGATTCCTGTCCCCGCCAAAAAGGTCGAGATGATATACTGGATCTGGTTCGGATCGGCTAGGCTAAGGCCGCGCACCATGGCGGGGAAGGCGGGCAACATCGCGTCAATGGCCAGCGCATTGAGCGCCATGAGCGAGGACATCATCACGGTCAGCTCGCGCGGACCAATGGATTTCTGAACGGGAGTCGAAGATGGCATTTTGCGGCTATGCGGGAGCAGCCACCATTTTGCCACCCGCTAAATGAGTCCCGAGCTGCGCATGCTGCTGAAACCGTTTTTGCCAATGATGATATGGTCGTGCACGGCTATTCCGAACTTTTTCCCGGCATCCGCAATGTCCCGCGTCATCGCGATATCTTGGCGGCTCGGCGCGCTGTCTCCGCTGGGATGGTTGTGGACAAGAATAATCGCTGCCGCACCAAGATCCATCGCGCGGCGGATGACTTCGCGCGTATAAATGGCAGCTTGGTCGACGGAACCCTCGCTCGCCACCTCATCCCGGATCAGCATGTTTTTGCTATTGAGATAGAGCGTGCGCACGCGCTCAATCGTCAGATGCGCCATGTCCGCGCGCAGATAATCCAGCAAGGATTGCCAAGACGACAATATCGGCAGTTCGCGGACGGGCTCACTCAACAGGCGAAGCGCCGCCACTTGGACTATTTTCAACGCCGCAACGCTGGTTTCGCCCATCCATTTTTCTTGCAGGATACTGTCGGCATCGGCTGTCAGCAAGGCGGACAGGCTACCGTAACGGTGAATTAAATCCTTCGCGATCTGCTTGGTATCCCGGCGCGGAATGGCGAGCGCGAGGAGATATTCGATCAATTCATGATCGTGCAGGCTCTCGCCATTTTTCTCCAACAAGCGTTTACGCAAACGCGCGCGGTGGCCCGTGCCATGATGCTCCGTCTTGTCCGCAATATCCTGCATTGCTGCTATCCTCTTGTGACAAAAACCTTTTCTGCGATTTTTTCATGTGGTGCAAGTCACATCACGCAAATGCCGTTGCAACCGGCCGCCCTTTCCCGCATTTGAGTGACATGCTGGATCCTGCCGACGAAATACCGACGGGCGATGTCGATGTGCAACCCGATAAAGGCGCACAGTGGAAGCGGCGCATTTTCGGCGGCGTCGGCATCTTGCTTGCGCTGTTATTGCTGTTTGCATGGGCCCAGCGTAACAATATTGCGGACCATTTTGTGCAAAATGCGTTTGCAGAGCGTGGTATCAAGGCGCGCTATACAATCGATACCATCGGTTTTCGCACCCAGCGTATTCGCGATCTTGTCATCGGTGATCCGGCCCGCCCTGACCTGACCGCAAAGTTGGTCGAAATAAACATGGCCTTGAACTTCTCCGGCGCAGAGGTGCGGGACGTCCACGCGGAGGGCGTGATGCTGCGTGGGCGTTATGCCGATGGCACATTGTCCTTTGGTGAACTGGACAAATTCACCGACCCAAAGTCCGCCGCGCCGTTTGAATGGCCCGATATCGCGGTAAGCATTAAAAACGCCCACGCGCGGTTTGATACACCTTGGGGTGTCATGCATGCAGGCCTTGATGGCAGCGGCCTGCTGCGGAACCGATTTGCAGGCAAGCTGTCCTTACGTGCACCAAGCATTTCGGCGGCGGGATGCAGCGCGGCGGACATGAAATTTGATGGTAAACTGTTGCTCGAATGGCGTGAGCCGCGTTTGATTGGGCCAATTACGGCCACCAATGCAAAGTGCAGCAGTTTAGGCATCGCGCTGGTCGCGCCGCGTTTTGACACTAATCTCAAGCTGTCCGAACGCTTTGATGCTTGGGACGGCAGCCTCGCTTATGCCGCGGATGGGCTCAGAATATCGCAGGTTCAGTTGCAGGGGATATCTGGCAAGCTGTCGGTCAATGGCAAATTGGCGCGCACCAATTTCGACTTTACGATGGACAAGGGGGCCCTGCGTTCGGCGCCATTGTCGGTGCGCCGGTTGGTTTTGGACGCCAAGGGAACAGCGGGGCTTACCAATGGCCGTATGGCTTTGTCGGCGCGCGGCGCAATGTCGATCGGCAATGGTGCATTGGACCGTGGCACCATCACGGGTCTGCACGATCTAGCCGCGCAAACCAAGGATACGCCCATTGGCCCAATCGTCGCGCGCATGACGCCCGTCGTGGAACGCGCTGGCGACCAATTCTCCGCGCGGCTCGGCTTTGATGCCTATCAGGATTTTCAGGGCCACCGCGGGGGCACCATAACCAATCTTGCCATGACCAGCGCATCAGGCATCCGTCTGCGGCAGAGCGGTTCTTTTGGCGTGACAAGAACTGCATCGGGTTGGCGACTGGACGCGCCTGCGCAATTGGCGCTGTCCGGACCTTATGTGCCGGCCACTACCCTCCGGCTCGCGCAATCGGGGCAGGCTTGGTTGGGCAACCTCTTCATCGCGCCTTATGCTTCAGGTGGGGCCAGCCTATCGGTGCCAAAGCTTGCGTTCAACGTTGCGCCTGATGGTGCTTGGCGCTTTGCGGGGCAGGCGCGGATGTCGGGGCCGTTGCCGGGTGGATTCGTCACTGGCCTGAACGCCCCGATATCTGGGCGTTATAATGCGGGGGCTTTCACTTTGTATGACAGCTGCCAGAATGTCCGCTTTGACGCATTGCGCATATCGAACTTAGCCTTGCGCGGCCAATCGCTGCGCTTATGCCCTGACGCAGGACGGCCAATGCTAAGCTTGCGTGCGGGCAATGTCCGTTTTGCAACCAATGTCGCAGGCTTTAACAGTTTGGGCACGCTTGGCAGCGCGCCCCTCGCTGCGCGCAGTAGCAGCGTCCGTTTCAGCCTGACCGACGGTTTTGCAGCCAAAGACGTCGTCGTTGAATTGGGCCAACCCGACGCGCGGTCTATCTTTAACGTGGCAAGTTTTAATGGCGGATTTGGGGAAGGCGGCGCTTCGGGTATATTGACGGGCGGCGCGGGGCAGATTGGCAATGTCCCGCTGCTGATTGACGCCGCATCGGGTGAATGGCGCTACCTTGCCGAGACGCTGACCCTCAACGCGGGGCTGAATGTGTTGGATGCGGATCAGGTGGACCGGTTCATGCCCATGCTGGTGCCGGATATGCGGCTGTCGCTCGCAAACAGCATCATCACTGCGACCGGCCATTTGGTTGAACCCACAACTGGCACCCGCGTTTCGGATGTCGATATCCGGCATGATTTAAACAACAGCAGCGGGCGCGCCTTGCTCGCTGTGGATGACTTGCGCTTTAATGACCGCTTCCAACCCGATTTGCTCACCGCGCTAATCTTGGGCGTCGCCGCCAATGTCGATGGCAGCATCCGGGGCGATGGCCGTATCGAGTGGGACACAGATGGGGTGCGCAGCACTGGCCGGGTTGCGACGCGCGACATGAACTTGGCCGCCGCCTTCGGCCCGGTTGAGGGGCTGACCACCGAAATCCTGTTTTCCGACCTTTTGGGCCTGGAAACCGCACCGGGCCAAATCGCGATGCTTGGGTCGGTCAACCCAGGTATTCCTGCACTGGGCGGAACGGTCAGCTACCGTTTGCTGCCCAATCGGCAGGTGGCGATTGAATCTGGGCGCTGGCCATTTGCGGGCGGAGAATTGGTGCTTGATCCAACTGTCCTCGATTTTGGGGTTGAGTCCGAACGCCGCTTAACCTTCCGCGTTATTGGCGTTGATGCGGAGAAGCTGCTTGCTAGCTATGATTTTCAGAATCTACGCGTGACTGGCGTGTTCGACGGGGTCTTGCCCATGTTGTTCAACCAAGATGGCGGCCGTATCGTTGGTGGCGCTCTCGTGTCGCGTGCTGGCGGCGGGGAGGTTAGCTATCTCGGTGAACTTGCTTATGAAGATATGGGTAGGCTCGCCAATTATGCCTTTAACGCCTTGCGCTCGATCCGCTACTCCACATTGACTATTGGCGTGGGAGGCGACCTTGGCGGGGAAATCGTCACGGACATCAGCTTTACAGGTTTGCAACAGGGCGCATTGGCAAAACGGAACTTCATCACGCGGCAACTCGCGCGTATCCCGATACAATTCAACGTCAGCGTGACTGCGGAGTTCCTGAAACTTATCGGCTCTATCCGCGGGCTTTATGACGCCAATTATGCGGCGGACCGCGATCTGCAATATTTGCTGGAAGAGCAGAAACAGCAGGATGGAGCCGGTGCACCATCGCAACCAGTTGAAACCAAAAAAGAGCCACCAAATGAATGAACCATTCAGCAAAGGGAAAGCGAATATGGCGCAGTACCAGCATCAATTGACGAACCGTACGGATAATGCGATTCGCCGCCATATGAGGAAAATGATATTCTTGTACACGCCGTTGATGGCGTCGGTTTTGACAGGGTGCGTGCAAGTCACCGCGCCCGACAAGCCAATCGTCATCAACTTGAACATCGCGATCCGGCAGGAAATTTTATACAAGCTCGGCCCCGCGTCTCAAAAAGTGATTGAAAATAATCCGGGAGTATTTTGATGAGAGATTCTGTTGAAATGATCATCGCAGCGTTGTTGCTGGGTACGACCGCAACCAGCGCAATGGCCTTTCAGTCAGGGCGAGACCCTGCCTATCAAACTGCGCGGGAAAGCGGCCTGGTGGGTGAAAAATCAGACGGTTATCTCGGCTTTGTCGTTCCGCCTTCGTCGGCGGTTCGTGCTTTGGTCGAGGATATTAACATTAAGCGTAAGGCCGTGTATTCAAAGGAGGCTTTGGCAAATGGTGCAACCGTTGAAGAAATGGCGTTGCGCACGGGGTGCCGTTTGATTGCGGAGCGCACCGTTGCCGGTGAAAAATACCAGACACCGTCGGGTGCGTGGAAAACCCGAGACGACAGCCCGCCGCAATTGGACGCGCGTTGCCCGCAGTAAGACTGACCACATAGTTTGGACGGGCCGTAGCAGGGATGCTGCGGCCTTTTCTATTGCGTCGCAACATTCTTGCAGGCGCGCTGTTGACTTGGCGCAGGGGCTCTCCTAAAGCGCCCGTGCCTAGGCGGGGTTTGCCCGATTTCGAGGTGGTTTCCCTTGTTTAGAAAGGCCGGAATCACATGAATTCAAATAATCCCGGGCAGGACAATGACGGCACAAGTGACGCTCGGCTCGATTCGTTAGATTTGCAGCTGAAAGCGGCGCGGAAGGCCGAAGCGGTTCGCGCTGGTAAGGATCAGGTTCCGGCCAAAGGAATGCGGCAAGGGAACAGGGTTTTGACCGAGCTGATTGCGGGTCCGGCTGGTGGTGCTTTGGTTGGCTGGGTCTTGGACCGCTGGCTGGGTATCGCACCTGCGCTCCTGTTGACGTGCATGTTTTTGGGCATCGCGGTCGCCTTCAGGAACATAATAAAGATTTCAGCTGAGCGTCCGGACTAAACCGGGCGCTTGACGTGTATTTAACAGGGTAGTGAACGTGGCAGGCGAAAGCGGCAAAATCGATCCGATGTACCAGTTCAAGATTGAGCCGCTCGCGCAGCTTGAACTTGCTGGTTATGACGTCTCCTTCACCAACTCTTCGTTGTTCATGGTGCTTGTCCTTGGCGCTTTATGGCTGTTCATGGCGGGCGGAATGAAGCGCGAAATGGTCCCCGGCCGCTGGCAAATGGCTGTCGAAGGCGCAACGGGCTTCATCAACAATATGTTGACCGCAAATGTCGGTCCCGAAGGCAAGAAATATGTGCCTTTGGTGTTCTCGTTGTTCATGTTCATCCTGATGGCGAACTTCATGGGCATGATGCCCTTTGGCATCGTCCCCGGCGTGCATCCTTTCACCATTACGAGCCACCTGACGGTAACGGCCGTGCTGGCTTTGTTCAGCTTCGGTACTGTTTTGGTTGTGGGCTTCTGGAAGCATGGCCTGCATTTCTTTAGCCTTTTTGTACCGCAAGGTACGCCATGGTGGCTGCTATGGCTGATCCCGGTTATCGAACTTTTCTCGTTCATGATCCGTCCTTTCAGCCTTGCGCTGCGTTTGTTCGTCGCCATGACGGCAGGGCATATCATGATGAAGGTTCTCGCCGGATTTGTGATCAACGGCCTGAACGCCGAAGCCGCATGGGTTCCGCTGATTGTCAGCTTCCCTGCTTTTTTGCTGATGATTGGCATCACTTTGCTCGAACTGCTCGTATGTGCAATTCAAGCCTATGTTTTCGCGCTTTTGACGTCGCTGTACATTAACGACGCCGTCAATTTGCACTAATATTTCAACCACTAAGTTTATTTTTCAACAGGAGTTATTATCATGGACGCAGAAGCAGCCCAAATGATCGGTGCCGGTCTGGCAGCAATTGGTGCCGGTATCGCCGCTGGCGGTGTTGGTAACGTTTTTAGCTCGTTCCTTCAGGGCGCATTGCGTAACCCTGCAGCAGCCGACAGCCAACAGGGCCGTCTGTTCATCGGCTTTGCCGCCGTCGAACTTCTTGGTCTGCTCGCGTTCGTTATCGCGATGATCCTGATCTTCGTTGCCTAACTGACGGTTCGCCCCGGCACTGCGCCGGGGCATTCTTTCATAAGGACGAACGGATAATATGCCCCAGATTAGTCAGATCCTTGCAACCTATGCATCGCAGTTCTTTTGGCTTTTGATTGTCTTTGGCTTGATCTATTTTACGGTCGGCCGGATCATGTTGCCAAAGGTGGAGGCAACCATGAACGCGCGCGATCGCAAGATTGCGGACGACCTTGCTGCTGCGGAACATGCGCGGGCAGAGGCCAATAATCTGGGCGACAGCGGGGCTGCTGATTTGACGGCGGCGCGGGCCGAGGCGCAAGCCAAATCCACCGCTGCCAAGGCGAAAGCCGCGAAGGACGCCGATGCGCGTCTGGCGAAGGCTGACGCAGAAATCAGCGCAAAGATCGCCGCTGCCGACGCGGCATTGGCTAAGGCAACTGCAAAAGCATTATCCGGCATCGAAGCCATGGCCGCAGAAGCCGCGGCTGACATCGTTGCTAAGGTTTCTGGTGCCAAGGTCACCTCTGCGCAAGCCGCAAAAGCAGTGAAGGCGGTAATGTCGCATGGCTAATCCAACAATAGCAACTGAATCGGCCACAACGGCAACCGCGCCTGCAACAGAAGCAGCCGCGATTGCCGCGCCAGCCGCCGAAACACATGCCACAACCGAAGCACATTCTGGTGCGGAAGAACATGTAACGCCGTCGGCGCTGGGCTTTGACGCCTCTATGCTCGTCGCATTGGCGATGCTCGCGGTGATTGCATTGGCGATCTGGAAGAAAGTCCCTGCGATGATCGCAGGCGCGCTGGACAGCCAGATTGCAGGCATTCGCGCACAATTGGATCAGGCAACCGCTTTGCGTGCCGAAGCAGAAGCCATCAAGGCTGAATATGAAGCCAAGGCCAAGCAAGCTGCGATTGACGCCGAAGCGATGAAGGCTGCGGCGGAAGAAGAAGCCAAGTTGATCGTATCGCGTGCTAAGTCCGACGCTACTGCGTTGATTGGCCGCCGTGCGCAAGCCGCCGAAGACAAAATTGCCGCCGCCGAACGCGCCGCTATTGCCGATGTCCGCAAGACTGCGGCCACGGCTGCTGCTGCGGCTGCCGCGCAACTGATCGCCGCGCATCATGACGCAAAGTCGGATGCGGCGTTGATCGACCAATCGATTGCGTCGCTGAACTAAGCCTACGTTCCCTAATGTCGTCATTCCCGTCTAGGCGGGAATCCAACTCCTGCGCTCTCAGTTAGCAATGAGCCGTTTTGGAGCAGTTATGAGTCCGGAGTTAGTTTCCCGCCTGCGCGGGAATGACGATGGGTATGCAACGGACTCCGCATCTGGTGGAATTACGATCCATATGCGCATCGTTGCTTCCCACCGGAATGACATTGAGTATGCCGTTGGCTCCGCCTACATGGCAGGCAAGATGTCCAAAGCCGACCGCCCCGATCAACCCAATGCAGCCTCCCGCTTTAGCGAGGAAAAGGCGACTTTTGCGGTGCGCGGTGCGGATACACCAGATTTCGATACCGGCATCGCCGCGATCCGAAATGTTCTGAAGACCCTTCCGCTCAAACCCGGCGTCTACCGTATGCACGATGCGAAGGGGGATGTGCTTTATGTCGGTAAGGCCCGCGCTTTAAAAAATCGCGTCGGCAATTATGTGCAGATTGACCGGCTAGCCAACCGCTTGCGCCGGATGGTCGCGTTGACGCGATCCATGACCATCGTCACCACCAATAGCGAGGCTGAGGCGCTGTTGCTGGAGGCGCAGCTGATTAAGCGTTACCGCCCCGCTTACAATGTGCTGCTGCGTGACGACAAAAGCTTTCCCTTCATCCTGTTGCGCGCCGACCATAAATTTCCGCGCATCCAAAAACATCGCGGTGCGCGGCGGCATAAGGGACAATATTACGGCCCGTTCGCCAGCGCTGGTTCCGTCAACCAAACATTGAACGCGCTGCAAAAGCTATTTTTGCTACGAAGCTGCACCGACAGCTTCTTTAACAATCGCGATCGGCCTTGTTTGCTGTATCAAATCAAGCGTTGCTCCGCACCTTGTGTCGGGCGGATTGACGACGCGTCCTATGACAGTCTTGTCGCGGATGCCAAATCCTTCCTCGACGGCAAATCCTCCGCTGTGCAGGCGAAACTGGCCAAGGAGATGGAGTCTGCGGCCGAAGCCCTTGATTTCGAGCGCGCTGCCATGGTCCGCGACCGGCTTGGGGCGCTGACCTTCATTCAAGGGTCGCAGGCGATTAACGCAGAAGGCGTGGGCGACGCAGATATTTTTGCGCTGGCGCATCGCAATGGGGTGATGGGCATCCAGGCATTTTTCATTCGCGGCGGGCAAAATTGGGGGCATCGATCTTTCTTCCCTGCGCATGTGGCCGAAATGAGCGAGGACGAAGTGTTCACCAGCTTCCTCGCGCAATTTTATGAGGATGTACCCCCTGCAAAATCCATTTTCCTCGATCGGCAACTGACTGAGGTAGATTTGTTGGCGCAAGCTCTGTCCGAACGTGCCGAACGCAAGATCGAAATCAGCATGCCGCAACGCGGCGACCGTGTGCGCTTGGTCAAACAAGCGACGCGTAACGCCGAAGAAGCGCTGGACCGCAGACTGGCGGAGAGCACCACGCAGGGTAAATTGCTGCAAGAGGCGGCTGACTTGTTTGAATTGCCCGAGCCGCCGCGTCGGATCGAAGTCTATGACAACAGCCATATTCAGGGGACCAACGCGCTGGGCGCGATGATCGTGGCGGGGCCGGAAGGTTTCATCAAGGGCCAATATCGCAAGTTCAACATCAAAAACCCGGACACTGCGCCCGGTGATGACTTTGCCATGATGCGCGAAGTCATGGCGCGGCGATTTGGTCGGCTGATGGCTGAGGAAGGGGAACAGGAACGCGATGAAAACTGGCCGGACCTTGTCTTGATCGACGGGGGCAAGGGACAAATGAGCGCTGTCATGCAAATCGTGCGTGAACTGTGTGTGGAGGATGTCGCCTTTATCGGCGTGTCCAAAGGCCCCGACCGCCATGCGGGCCGCGAAACCTTTCACTTCCCCGATGGTCGCGAATTTACCTTGCCCGTCAACGCACCTGTCATGTTTTATTTGCAGCGGCTGCGTGACGAGGCGCACCGTTTCGCCATTGGTGCGCACCGCGCGAAACGCAGCAAGGCCATTACCGTAAGCCCGCTTGACGAAGTTCCGGGTATTGGCCCATCGCGCAAAAAGGCACTATTGATGCATTTCGGCACCGCCCGCGCCGTGCGCAATGCTAGCCTTGAGGATTTGCAGAAGGCCCCCGGCGTATCTGCCGCCGTTGCACAAACGGTCTATGATTTTTATCACAGCAACGGCTGATGCCGGCCGTAGAGGAATGTTGTGCCGCTATTTTGATTGCATGGCGAAGCGGGTGCGATAGAGACAACTTATGACGATCAATCAACTGTTGCTTGAAGCTATCGCGCTCAAGAAATGTGTCACTTTGGTGTATAATAATGTGCCGATGAAGCTGGCCCCGCATGTTTTATATTCCAAGCATAGTGCGCTGTTCACCGATGCTGTGATATTGGAAAAACATGGCGTGGCGCGACGAGATAAGAAGCTTGGCGCTTTCCATTTATCGGGGCTCAACGATCTGAAACTCACAGACCAGTCGTTTGACATTGACGCTGCGTTCGAACCTTCGGCCGAAAAATATGCCGGTGTGACCTTATTCATGGTCAGCACAGACGCAGGATAAAACTTCCCCTCACGCCGCAGTCTTGGCATGAGGGCATATGGACATTTCGGCATCAGCCATCATCTGCGCGGTCCGCAACCATGGTGAAACAGGCGCCATTGTGCGCGGCTTTACCGCGGAGTATGGCATATTGGCGGGCTATGTTGCAGGCGCGCGCGGCCGACAATTGCGACCCGTCCTCATCCCCGGCAATGTGATCAAGGGCGAATGGCGGACGCGCATCGCCGGACAATTGGCGCGCCTGACGCCCGAACTTGAGCACAGCCGCGCGCATTTGTTGAGCGAACCCTTGGCGATTGCCGCGATTGACTGGGTCACGGCGCTGACTGCTGCGACTTTGGCGGAGGGTGTGCCTTATCTGCGTATCCATAGCGCAGCGGATGGTTTGCTATCCGCGATTGAACTTGCCCCGGCGGCGCGGGTGTGGGCAGGGGCAGTGGCGCAATATGAAACATTGCTGCTGGCTGAACTTGGCTATGCCGAAGAACAGGACAATGACAACGCGCCCGTCGCCATGATGGCGCAGACCCGCAAGCGGCTCGTCGCGCATGTCTTGGGCGACCGCCGCGCCGATGTCATGGCCGCCCGCGAACGGTTGGTGGAGCGTTTGAAACGGGCGGCGGTGTGATGGCCGTTGCAATATCATAAAAAACCGTCGCCCCAGCCTGCGCTGGAGCGACGGAGTGTTTAATGCGAACATAGTTGCATAACTGCGTTGCTGTTGGCAGGGGACAAGCCTGCCGTTTCAGTATCGTCATGCTGAACTTGTTTCAGTATCTTACTTGCAGGCAGATCGAAGCTAAGGCCCTGAAACAAATTTAGGGTGACGAAAAAATCGAAGGTGAGGTCGAATGTTAGTTGCCTTGTTACCCGGGGACGGAATTGGCCCCGAAGTCATCACGCAAGCACGCCGCGTTTTGGATGCGCTCGCCATCGACGGTCTGACCTATGAAGAGGCGTTGGTTGGCGGTGCGGCGTATAAGGCGACTGGCCATCCATTACCGGCCGACACGCTGGCGCTTGCCAAGCGCGCCGATGCAATATTGTTTGGCGCTGTAGGTGATCCGGATTGCGATACGCTGGAACGGCATTTGCGCCCAGAACAGGCGATATTGGGCCTGCGCAAGGAACTGTCCTTGTTCGCCAATCTGCGTCCCGCGACCCTTTTTCCCGAATTGGCCGACGCCAGCGCGCTGCGTCCTGAAGTTGCGTCACAAATCGACATGGTCATCGTCCGCGAACTCAATGGCGATGTCTATTTTGGCGAAAAGGGTATGCGCAAAACCGCAGATGGCAAGCGCGAAGGCTATGACGTCATGTCTTATAATGAGGATGAGGTCCGCCGCATTGCCCGCGTCGGTTTCGAAACCGCGATGGCACGGGACAAGAAATTATGCTCGGTAGACAAGGCCAATGTGCTTGAAACGTCGCAATTGTGGCGCGATGTCGTCATCGAAACTCATGCCGAATATCCCGAAGTCACCTTAAGCCACATGTATGTCGACAATTGCGCGATGCAATTGGTGCGTAACCCCGGCCAGTTTGACGTGATCGTGACGGGCAATTTGTTCGGCGACATATTGTCGGATCAGGCCAGCATGTGCGCTGGCTCGATTGGCATGTTGCCCAGCGCGTCGCTGGATGCCGCCCAGAAAGGCTTATATGAGCCCATCCACGGGAGCGCGCCCGATATCGCGGGGCAGGGCAAGGCCAATCCGCTTGCGACCATCTTGTCCGCCGCGATGATGCTGCGTTACTCGCTGGGCTTGCCCGCGATGGCCGACCGTATTGAAGCGGCTGTTGCGAAGGCACTATCTGGCGGCGCACGCTCGCCCGACCTTGGCGGCACGCATTCGACCCGTGAAATGGGTGATGCCGTGCTTGCCGCCTTGACCTGAACCCCGCTCTCCCCGAAAAGCGAACTTATGAAGAAAACCACTGGCCAGAATCGCGAAATCACCCGGCATTGGCGTCCCGCCACCCAAGCGGTGCGTGGCGGCACTTGGCGCAGCGAGCATGGCGAAACGTCTGAGGCCTTATTCCTGTCGTCGGGCTTTACCTATGACGATGCTGAAACCGTTGCTGCGCGCTTTGCCGGTGAACAGGATGGCATGACCTATTCGCGGTTGCAAAACCCGACCGTGCAAATGCTCGAAGAACGCATTGCGTTGATGGAAGGGGCCGAGGCGTGCCGTGCCCAAGCCACGGGTATGGCGGCGATGACCACGGCATTATTGTGCCAGTTGCAAATGGGCGACCATGTCGTTGCCGCGCGCGCCGCGTTCGGTTCTTGCCGCTGGCTGACCGACAATCTGCTGCCGAAATGGGGTATCACCACAACCACCATCGACAGCCGCGACAATGACGCGTGGAAGGCGGCGATTCAGCCAAACACGAAAGTGTTCTTCTTCGAAACGCCTGCGAACCCGACGATGGACATTGTCGATATGGCCTATGTCTGCGGTCTGGCGAAAGAGCATGGCATTACGACTGTGGTTGATAACGCCTTTGCTACCAGCGTCTTGCAACGGCCAATGGACTTTGGCGCCGACGTTGTGGCGTATAGCGCGACAAAGTTGATGGACGGGCAGGGCCGCGTGTTGGCAGGCGCCGTCTGCGGTTCGCAACAATGGATCGATGAGGTTTTGTTGCCGTTTCAGCGCAACACGGGTCCTAATTTGTCGCCCTTCAATGCATGGGTGGTGCATAAGGGGCTTGAGACGTTAGAACTGCGCGCCATGCGGCAGTCGGAAAATGCGCTCGCGGTCGGCAAATTCTTGGAAGGCCGCGTGCCGCATATCATGCACCCGGGCCTTGAAAGCCACCCGCAACACGCGCTTGCGATGCAGCAGATGAAGGCATGCGGACCAATATTTGCCTTTTCGGTCGATGGTGGCCGTGAACAAGCGCATGCCTTGCTCAATGGGCTGCAGCTGATCGACATTTCCAACAATATTGGCGATGCGCGCAGTTTGATGTGCCACCCGGCATCCTCCACGCATCACGGCATGGGGCCCGAAGCCCGCGAGGCAATGGGTGTCGGCGAAGGCTTGATCCGCATCAATGTTGGCTTGGAAGATCCCGCTGATTTGATTGAAGATTTGGATCAGGCACTCAGGGCCGCTGGTTTATGACGAGCATTTTGGATTCCTTCTTCGCGTTTAGCGCTACCACCGATGGTATTACTGTCCGCGTCTCGCCAAATTTTTTGGTAGAACAATCCGCGCCCGCCCAAGGACGATGGTTCTGGTCCTACCATATCCGCATCGAAAATGTGGGTGATGAAACCGTGCAATTAATGACGCGGCATTGGCGGATTACCGATGGCCGCGGCACGATCAACCATGTGGATGGCGACGGCGTGGTGGGCGAACAGCCGCTTTTGCGTCCCGGTGAGAGCCACGATTATGTTTCCGGCTGCCCCTTGCCGACGCCAAGCGGCACAATGGAAGGCCAATATCGCTTTGTGCGTGAAGATGGCACGACGTTTCTAGCTGAAATCCCGCGTTTCACGCTGGTCGCGCCAGCCACGGCGCGATGAAGCGCACCCATCTGCCTTTGAATGGCTTGCGCGTACTTGACGCTGCGGCGCGGCATTTGAGCTTTACGAAGGCAGCCGATGAACTCGCGGTCACACCCGCCGCTGTCGGTCAGCAAATCCGCGCGCTGGAGGATATGTTGGGCGTCGTGCTGTTCCGTCGGACACCCAAAGGGCTTGAACTCACCGATGAAGCCGCAAACGGCCTTGATGCCCTACGCGCAGGCTTTCTCCAGTTTGAAGAATCGGTCCGTGCGATGCAGGCGGGGCAGTCGTCCAATGCGCTGACCATTGCCGCGCCGCGTGACTTTACCGCCAAATGGCTGGCCGCGCGGCTGGCGACCTTTAGCAAGGCGAACCCCGATACGCGCTTTAATTTGGTTCCAGCGGATGAGCATATAGACTTTACCGAGGCTAATCTGGATATCGCTATCCGCCTGACCACCGGGCCGGGGGAACATGAGGGTATCCGGCTTGCGGCGGGCGCTAATGTCACCGTCGCGGCGCCAGAGGGCGGGGCGGACACTCTGATTAGCTGGCCCAATTGCCCTATCGCTGAAGGCGTTGCTGCGCTTCGGCTCGCCGATGCCGGCCTCGCCATCGACGCTGCTGCGATTGGGTTGGGCAGGGCGACCGTCCCGCTGATCCTTGCCGAAGCCGACATCGCCAGCGGCAAAGTCCGTGCCGTCGACAATGCGAAGGAAAGCGATGAAGCCTATTGGCTGGTCGCACCCTTGCCGCAATGGCGGCAGAAGAAGGTAAAAGCGCTGGTTGAGGCTTTGACGGCTTAGCAACGCACGTTAGCTTTCAGTTATAGATGACCGTCACCCTGAACTTGTTTCAGGGTCTATCGTGCAGCGAAGGCAATCATAAAAGGCGAAATGGACCCTGAAACAAGTTCAGGGTAACGAAGATGTTAAAAAACGCGCTTACTCACGCGTCGATCGTATTCTCATCCAACTGCGCAGCGTTTTCTTGAATGAAGTTGAACCGGTGCTCGGGATTTTTGCCCATTAATCGGTCGACAAGGTCATTGACCACCGCGCGGCGTTCATATTCATGCGGAAGCGTGATGCGAATTAGCGAGCGGGTCGCCGGGTCCATTGTGGTTTCCTTCAACTGGTTTGGGTTCATTTCGCCCAAGCCCTTAAACCGGCCCACATCGACTTTCTTGCCCTTAAACACCGTCGCTTCTAACTCAGCGCGGTGGGCGTCATCGGCGGCATAGACGCTTTGGCTGCCATGCGTCAGGCGATAGAGCGGTGGCCGCGCGAGGAACAAATGCCCGGCTTTCACAATCTCGGCCATTTCTTGGAAGAAAAATGTCATCAGCAAGGTTGCGATATGCGCACCGTCGACATCGGCATCGGTCATGATGATGATGCGTTCATAGCGCAAATTGTCGGGGTTGCAGTCCTTGCGCGTGCCACAGCCCAACGCCAATTGCAGGTCGGCGATTTCATTGTTGGCGCGGATCTTGTCAGCGGTGGCCGATGCGACGTTGAGGATTTTACCCCGGATTGGCAGTATCGCCTGCGTCTTGCGGTTGCGGGCTTGCTTCGCGCTGCCGCCGGCGCTGTCGCCTTCGACGATGAACAATTCGGTGCCAGTCGGATCGTCCGACGCACAATCGGTCAGCTTGCCGGGCAAGCGCACTTTGCGGCCTGAGGTCGCGGTCTTGCGCTTGACCTCACGCTCGGCTTTGCGGCGCAAGCGGTCGTCGACCTTTTCAAGGATGAAGCCCATCAATGCCTTGCCGCGTTCCATATTGTCGGCAAGATAATGGTCGAAATGGTCGCGCACGGCGTTTTCGACAAGCCGCGTGGCCTCAGGAGAGGTTAGCCTGTCCTTGGTCTGGCTTTGGAATTGCGGGTTGCGGATGAACACCGACAACATCAATTCAGCTTCGTTGAAAATGTCTTCCGCCGAAATTTGCGCGGCTTTTTTCTGGCCAATCAATTCACCAAAGGCGCGCAGGCCCTTGGTCAGCGCGGCGCGAACCCCTGCCTCATGTGTGCCGCCGTCGGGCGTGGGGATTGTGTTACAATACCAGCTATAGGAACCGTCCGAATATAATGGCCAGGAAATGGCCCATTCGACGCGGCCTTGCGCATCGGGAAAATCCTGCGTCCCGGCGAAAAATTCGGTGGTAGCGCAGGCACGGCTGCCAAGCTGTTCCCGCAAATGGTCGGACAGGCCGCCCGGAAACTGGAACACGGCTTCGGCGGGCACATCTGCGCTGGCCAGTTCCGCATCGCAGCGCCAGCGGATCTCGACGCCAGCAAACAAATACGCCTTGGACCGCGCCAGACGGAACAGCCTTGCGGGTTTGAACTTGGCATCTGCGCCGAAAATCTCCGGGTCGGGCGTAAAGGCAATCGTCGTCCCGCGCCGGTTGGGCGTTGGGCCCAGCTCTTCTAACTTGCCAAGCGGCAGGCCTTGCGAAAAGCGCTGGCGATAAAGCTGCTTGTTGCGCGCGACTTCAACCAAAGTGTCCGTTGACAGCGCATTGACCACCGACACACCCACACCATGCAGGCCGCCGGAGGTCGCATAGGCCTTGTCAGTGAACTTACCGCCGGAGTGCAAGGTGGTAAGGATAACCTCAAGCGCGGACTTTTCCGGAAATTTGGGGTGCGGGTCGACGGGAATACCACGGCCATTGTCGCTGATCGTCAAGCGGTTACCCACGCCTAAATGGACCTCAATCCGGCTGGCATGGCCGGCAACAGCCTCATCCATCGAGTTATCGAGTACTTCGGAGGCCAAATGGTGTAATGCGCGTTCGTCGATGCCGCCAATATACATTCCTGGGCGACGGCGCACCGGCTCAAGCCCCTCCAACACTTCAATCGCAGAAGCGGTATAATCATTGGATGCGGCGGTGGCGGCCGCGCTGCCGCCGAACAGGTCATCGGTCATATAAATGCTATAGGCGCGGGAGAGTCGGCGGCGCAACAGCCGAACGAAACTCGGCTGTGGAAATAAACCGGATCAGCGTCTTTCCGGGGGCGTGGCCATAATCGCGAAATTACCACTCGCTTGGGCAATCAACTTATCATTCTGCGTGATACGGGCGGTTAAATGGGCGACAGTCCTGCCCTTGTTGTCCAAAACGGTTTGGCACAGCAATTGGCCTTCGATGACTGGCCGGAAATAGGTGATTGAGATATCAATTGTCGCGCACGCATATCCGGCATCGAGTGTCGAATAAAGCGCCGCGCCCATGCCAGTATCGGCCATTGCGTAAATGACGGCACCATGCACAACACCGTGCGGGTTCAAATGTCGACCATCAACCGGCAGCAGAAGCGTACTGCTACCTTCACCTTGTTGTTCTAATGTTAATCCGATGAGATCCGCAAATGGATGATCCACGCTCTATCTCGCCGCTGTCTTAACGAACTCGTGGACCGCCAAATGGCATGGGGGGTGGAGGGCGACGCACACCGCGTGGAAGCTGCGCCTGATAGGCACGGCCGCAATGATCGACGCAATACGGGAATCCGGGATTAACCGGTACACCGCAGAAATGGAAATCCGCTTCGCCGGGGTGGCCAAGCGGCCAGCGGCAAATACGCTCGTTCAAATCGAGCAACGACGTTTTGTCGGCCATTTCGGGGCTTGGCTTGGCAGGTACAAGGCGGCGTGGCGGGGCAGTTGGGATGGGCGCTTGCTGATCGCCGGGACCCTGACGCATGAAACCGCCGGGTCCGATCGACACAATACGTGGCATTGTCGATGCGCGCGTTACCGGCGCTTCTGCGGTATCACCATCGGCGCGCACGGGAGCAATGGGTTCAGCGACCGGTGCGGATGGACGGGGACGCGCTGGCGCAGCCGCAGTGGCTGGAGCCTTTGCCGGCGCCGGTATAGCCTTTTTCGGCGCGGCTTTTTTGTCCGTGTCGTTCGACTTCACGGGGGAAGGGCGTGATTTCAGGCCCAAACGGTGCGCCTTGCCAATAACGGCATTGCGGCTGACGCCGCCAAGTTCGTCTGCAATCTGGCTTGCGGTCAGGCCTTTATCCCAAAGCGCCCTTAACTGATCAATCCGCTGGTCGGTCCACGACATAAATGCAATTCCAATAACGAGTTTTCTTTGCCGCGCGAATGACGCGATTGCGCCTTGCGGTTATCGTTGCAAGCCGATAGTCGATTGCGCAATGACTATCCACCATAAAAGCAATATTGGCCAAGATAGGGATGCCAACCCCCTTGTGCAACTGCCCGACGGCGAACGCCATATCCGCAATGTAAACTGGGTCGGCCTGCAAACCTTGTACATGAAAGAGGTGCGCCGCTTTTTCAAGGTGCAGCTGCAAACCGTTTGGGCTCCGTCCATAACGACCTTGCTCTATCTAATTATCTTCACCGTCGCCTTGGGTTCAGTTAAGCCAACCGTGTTGGGCGTGTCGTTCGCGGATTTTATTGCGCCTGGCCTGATCATCATGGGCATGATGCAGAACGCTTTTGCGAACTCGAGCTTCTCGCTGTTGGTGGGTAAGATTCAGGGCACGATTGTCGATTATCTGATGCCGCCGCTTTCCAACGCGGAGGTTTTGGCCGCGCTCACGGCGGCGGCGGTGACACGGGCGTTTTTGGTGGGCGGAACTATCTGGCTCGCCATGGCATTTTGGCCCGGCGTGCATGTTATGCCTCAGCATTTCTGGGCAATTTTGTGGTTCGGGCTGATGGGGGCTATGATGCTTGCGCTTATCGGGGTCATGACATCAATCTGGGCGGAAAAGTTCGATCATGCCGCCGCGGTTAGCAATTTCATCGTTGCGCCAGCCGCTTTGCTGTCTGGGACTTTTTATTCGGTTGATAAATTATCACCTACTTTTCAGGCGATAAGCCACGCCAACCCGTTTTTCTACGCGATTTCCGGCTTCCGCTATGGCTTTATCGGCAGCGCGGATAGCCCGGTGATGTTTGGCGCGTTGCTGTTATTGTGCATCAACGCGGTGCTCGGGCTTATCTGCTATCTCTTGCTGCGCTCTGGATGGAAGTTGCGCGCGTAACCCACGCCGTGACCATGCATTTAAGTTGTCCTGCCCTTAGCTGGCCGGTGTCCATGTTTGCGCTTGGCAAAAGGGTCCGATACATCCTTTGACGACCAGATTGCCTGACTTGCCCTTATAGACGATTGAGCGATAGGTTTTGCCTGACTTGGGATCGTAAATCTGGCCCTTCCATTCTTTGCCGTCTGATTGAAATCCAGTCAGGACATTCAGGCCCAATATCGTTCGGCTGCGCAGCTTTTTATCGGGATTGTTCAAGTCCTTCGCGCCTGCTCCTGCTGGCGGGTTGACGAGAAACTTCACCAGCTTCCCGCATAATGCCGCGCCACATTCGTACACTTCGACCACGCCGTCCTTGCTTTGTGTGATCCAGCGCCCAGAAATTGGGGCGGCGGCTTGCGCCGGAATTGCCGCGCATATTGCGGCTGCGATCATCCATGTTTTAGCGTGGTGCATATTGGGTCCTTTGCGTTGAAAACCAACATAAGCGGGGAATAGGCAAGCCGCAATGCTTTTGCCTTTTGCTTGTGCCATGCTAATTACCAAGCGCATGAGTGAAATAATCCTGTTCGATTACTGGCGTTCGTCCGCGAGCTATCGCGTGCGTATTGTGCTGAACCTTAAAAATGTGCCGTACACGCCCGTGCCAACCAGCCTGCTGGACAATGCGCAAAGGGCGCCCGATTATGTTGCACGTAATCCGCAAGGCTTTGTCCCGATGCTGTCGATACACGGACATGACCTGACGCAAAGCTTGGCGATTATTGATTATCTCGATGCGCAATATCCCGCCCCCGCGATGGTCTCTTCGAACCCGGCGGAGCGCGCCAAGACATTGGCGCAAGCATTGATCATTGCTGCCGACATACATCCCATCGATAATTTGCGCGTGTTAAGATATCTGAAGGACCAGATGGGCCAGTCGCAAGAGGCCGTGGACCAATGGTACAGGCACTGGATAATCGAAGGTTTCGCGGCGTTGGAGGCCATGGCCCCCGAAGATGGTCTGTTCGGCGGCGACCTGCCGAATTTGGCCGATGTCTGCCTCGTCCCACAAATGGCAAATGCCCGCCGCGTGGATACGCCGCTCAATGCCTTCCCCAAGCTGTTGCGGATGGATGCCGCGCTAACTGCGCTTCCGGCCTTTGTCGCGGCGCATCCTGATCAAGTGAAGCCCGCGTGATGCCAACCAAAAAACTAACGCTTAGTGCGTTTCTGCCTTATCAATTATCCATCACATCAAACGCGGTCAGCGACCTGATCGCGCGTGCCTATCGTGGCAAATTTGCGCTCAAGGTCCCGGAATGGCGGGTCATGGCGCTGTTGGGCGAAAGCAATGTGGCGACGCAGCGGCAATTGGTTGCGGCAACCGCGATGGACAAGGTCACCGTAAACCGCGCGTGCAAGGCATTGGAGGACCGCAGCCTGATCAGCCGTGTGCCGAACATGTCCGATGGCCGTTCACATCATCTGGCGCTCACGCCCGCCGGACGCGATTTGTATGAACAAATTGTGCCGGAGGCGCTGACGTTAGAGGCCGAGCTTGAGAAGATATTAGGCAGCGGAGAGGCGAAGTTGTTGGAGGCGATGTTGGCCCAATTGCGCGCGCGAGTCGTTGAATTGGGTTAGTCCGCAGCTCCTTCAATCGGTCGATATCGCGGGGCGTCCGACCTTCGCACTGGCGGTCGTGGGCAACTTATTCTCCAGCACGTCCAACCAGATCTGCGCATTTGCGCCAACAAAAACCTGTGGCCGTGATGGCTTAAGTCCCAACGCGTCTTCCCATTGCGTAATGAGCCCGGTGGCTTCGGCAACGGCAGCGTCAAATTTCTGCGGTTTGCGCAAAGCGTTGTTCATCAATGCATCGCCAAAAAACGTCCAATCGTTACTCGGTGTGCAGCCAAATGAAGGGCGTTGCGACGATGCCGCAGTCACGATAACGGTTTGATCATTGGTCAGCAGCGGAATGAAAATGCCCGAATAGCAAGCCGATAGCAGCACCATGCGGCGTTTGACGCCGATGCCGTCGAGCAAAACGGCCAGACGCTGCGGCGCGATCATCCCTGCGGCATAATCCCCATCGCGATAGGCAAGCCCCGAAACTGGGTCGCCATGGCTGGTGGCGAACAGGATGAGGACATCCTCCTTCGTGTCCATCTTGCTGGAAATGGCAGCCAATGCCGTGGCGAGGTTTGACGGTGACCCTTGCGGTGCGCCTGTGGCTTTATCATCTGCGCCAGCGGCCAAATACACTGTCCGGCCAGTCGCCCCATAACGCCGCGCCAATATCTTGGCCGCTTCAGCCGACTCGCGCGCAAAGACTGGGTCGGAATCAAGACCAATGGACAGCACATAGGCGTCGACAACTCCCGGCCTTTGCGGCTGCAACGCATTCATTGCACTGGACAGTTTTTGATGCTGCGCCAGATACCAGGTCGCTGACCGATTCTGTTCGGCAAACCAGCCGTTTTTTGCGGCTTCAACCGTGTTGAAATTCTGTTGCTGGCTAAAGGCAGAGCTGGTGACGAACAGCGAAAGCGCCAGCGCTCCTGTATGAACCAACCGCAATTTGGCGTTCTTATATGCCATGTCTCTATGTCTAAACGCAGAGTTGCGGTTGCCGCAACTGCAATATCGTTGCATGAAGGACAAAAGCCGGAGAAAAATCATGAAACTTGCATCATTAAAGTCGGGCCGTGACGGACATTTGGTGGTCGTGTCGGACAATCTTGCTTGGTATGCCGATGCCGCGCATATCGCCCCGACATTGCAGGCAGCACTTGACGATTGGGCGGAGTTTGCACCCCGATTGCAAGCGCTGGCGACTGATCTTGAACATGCCGTCATTCCACGCGAACGTTTCCATGAACATGACGCTGCCGCTCCTTTGCCGCGCGCCTATCAATGGGCGGACGGTTCGGCCTATGTCAATCATGTCGAATTGGTCCGCAAGGCGCGGGGCGCTGTGCTGCCCGAAAGCTTCTGGCATGACCCGTTAATGTATCAGGGCGGTTCCGATGCCTTCATGGGCGCGCGCGACGACATCCCTTTGGCCGATGAGGCGTGGGGATGTGATCTTGAGGCGGAGATTGTTGTCGTGACTGGCGATGTCCCGCAAGGAACATCGGCGGCAGATGCCTTGTCTTATGTCCGGCTGGTTGGCCTTGTGAACGACGTTTCCTTGCGCAACCTGATTCCTGCGGAGTTGGAAAAGGGCTTTGGCTTTGTCCAGTCAAAACCCGCCAGCGCCTTGTCGCCTGTGTTTGTCACGCCGGACAGCCTTGGGGACTTTTGGCAGGATGGAAAGCTGCACCGTACATTGAATGTTGACCTTAACGGCGCGCCATTTGGACGCGCGGTGGCTTCGGACGATTGCACCTTTGATTTTGGAACCTTGATCGCGCATCTCGCCAAGACACGCAATATCGGGGCAGGCTCGATCATTGGCTCGGGCACAGTGTCCAACCGTGATGCCGATGGCGGCCCTGGCAAGCCCGTCGCCGCTGGCGGCCTTGGCTATAGCTGTTTGGCCGAAGTCCGCATGGTCGAGAAAATCCAGACGGGCGACATGGTCACGCCATTCCTGAAGCACGGCGATGTTGTGCGGATTGAAGTGCTCGACAAGGCTGGACACAGCATCTTTGGCGCTATCGAGCAGACCGTCCGTAAAAGTTGAAGGGCAATGCACTCCCTACTTCAATATCCTTACAGCATCTATTACGAGAGACGCCCGTGCCCAAAACCAACACGCCGATGAACCGACGCATGGTCCCTGCTGAAGCAGTGGAGAGCATATGGCATGCTGCCGACCAATGGGCCATTCGCCGCATTGATTGGCAAGGCGCAAACCCGCCACGCGGGTCGTTATTGTTCCTGCCGGGACGCGGCGACCATTATGAAAAATATCTGGAGACATTGGCATATTATGCCGATGCCGGCTGGCGCGTGACGGCAATCGATTGGCGCGGGCAGGGCGAATCCGGACGGCTATTGGCGGACCCGCATGTCGGCCATATCGATGATTTCGCCACTTGGATTGTCGACCTGCGGCATTTCTGGAATGCCTGGAAACAAGAAACGCCAGGGCCACATGTTGTTATGGCACACAGCATGGGTGGGCAGCTTACCATGCGTGCTTTGGTGGAAAAGGCGATCGACCCTGACGCAGTAGTGTTGAGCGCGCCGATGTTGGGCATTCAAACCGGCGGCTTGCCGCTGGCCCTGAACCATGCTTTTGCCAAGCTGATGGTCAAAATCGGCAAGGGCAATGATCCCGCCTGGAAAGTCAGCGAGAAGCCGATGTCGCCCATGGAGATGCGGGGCAAGATGTTGACGCATGATGATGATCGTTATGAAGACGAAATCGCATGGTGGAAATTGCGTCCCAACGTGAAATTGGGCCCGCCAAGCTGGCATTGGATTGAACGCGCGATTGCATCGATCCGTATGTTGGAAGCGCCGGGTCTGTTGGAGGCTATTAAAACGCCCATTTTGCTGCTCGCGACCACTGGCGACCAATTGGTCAGCACCCCGCGCGTGATCACCGACAGCAAACGCTTGCCACATGCCGAAACATTAATCTTCGGCAAGGAAGCTGCTCATGAATTGTTGCGGGAGGCGGATCCCGTTCGTGACCAATGCCTTGCGCGGATCGACGACTTTCTGGAAGCCAACGCGCCACAAAAATGAGCGACTTTGACTTTGCCATCATTGGTGCCGGTATCGCTGGCGCAAGCCTTGCGGCCCAATTGTCCGCGCGGGCATCAGTGCTATTGATTGAGGCAGAGGCGCATCCCGGATATCATTCGACGGGCCGGTCAGCCGCATTCTGGGTCGAATGCTATGGCGGCCCTGGGGTTCAGCCGCTTACCACTGCGTCAGGGCCGTTTTTGGCCGCGCCGCCTGCGGATTTTCATGATGGCCCATTGATGCACAAGCGCGGCGGGCTGCACATCGGCACCGCAGATCAGACGTCGATGGCCGACAATATGCGCGCGGAATTTGCGGCCAGCGGTGTGCAAATTGATGTCAGTGACCGCGCGGCTGTGGCGGCGCGTGTCCCGGGACTGCGCAGCGATTGGACGAATGGCCTTTGGGAGCCAGACTGTTGCGACATTGATGTCGCCGCGCTCCACGCCGCCTATTTGCGCCAAGCAAAACGGCAAGGCGCAGTGCTACATTGCAACAGCCGCCTGAGCGCAGCTAAATGGCAAAATGGCGCATGGCAGATCGCGGCAGGCGGCGTAAACTGCTCTGTAAACATCATCATCAACGCGGCGGGCGCATGGGCCGACGAAGTGGCGCAATTGGCGCAGGTCCAGCCCTTGGGCATCCAACCCTATCGCCGGACCATCGCACAATTGGTCGTATCGCCAGACGTTCCGGCGGACTTGCCGCTGGTCATTGGACTAGACGGCAGCTTCTACTTTAAACCAGATGCGGGCGGCCGCTTATGGCTCAGCCCGCATGACGAAACCGCAACCCCGGCCTGCGATGCTGCGCCGGAGGAATGGGACGTCGCGACCGCCATTGACCGTCTGCAGACCGTGGTCGATTGGGACATTCAACGCGTCGAACATAAATGGGCCGGGCTGCGCAGCTTTGCGCCGGACCGGTTGCCCGTCATTGGCCACGATAAGGCGAATGATGCGTTTTTCTGGTTCGCAGGGCAGGGTGGCTTTGGCATCCAGACCGCACCCGCCGCAGCGCAGCTTGCCGGATCATTGCTGGATGAAGCTATCGCCCCGCCACCGCGTGTGGACGCAGCCGTGTATACGCCAGCGCGGTTTTATTAGCGCTGCGCCGCAACCTCCGCCGCGTCACTGGCCAGTCGGTCGGCGCGTTCGTTTTCGGGGTGGCCATTATGGCCCTTCACCCAAATCCATTCGACCTGATGCCGGGCAACAGCATCGATGAGGTCACGCCATAAATCGGCGTTGCGGACGGGCTGTTTTGATGCGTTTTTCCATCCATTGCGTTGCCAGCCGTGGATCCATTTGGTGATCCCATCAAGGACATATTTGCTGTCAGTGTGCAGTTTGATATGGCATGGCTCGATTAGGATTTTGAGCGCCTGTATCGCGGCGGCAAGCTCCATCCGGTTATTGGTGGTGTCTGGTTCGCCGCCCGAAATTTCTTTTTCATGCTTGCCATAACGGATCACAGCGCCCCAACCGCCGGGCCCGGGATTGCCTTTGCACGCGCCATCGGTGAAAATCTCAAGCTGTTTCAAGAATAATGCCCCAACATATTTTCAACCTGTGCGGTGTTGCTGTAAAAATCTAGCCGGCGCAGAAAAGCGAGCGGGTCTTTGCGCGTCACAAGCGCATTTGCTGGCGTGTTAATCCAGTCATAGCAACGTGTGAGCAAGAACCGCAGGCATGCGCCGCGCAGCAATATCGGCAATGCTTCGCGCGTCGCCGCGTCCAAGGACACGCAACTAGCATAGCCCGAGAGTAAGCCTGCGCTCACCTCTGCATCATAAACGGCGCCATCATTGGAAAAGCACCATGCGCTGTGCGTCACCGCCAAATCATAAGCGCGGATTTCCGTGCACGCGAAGTAGAAATCGATCAAACCACTGACATGGTCGCCCAACATCAGGACATTGTCCGGAAATAGATCGGCATGGACCGCCGCGACGGGCAGATTGGTTGGCCAATGCGCCTCGAGATAATCGCATTCGGCAAAGACCCGCGTGGACAGGCCGGGCGCGATGGATTCAAGGCCCTCCGCCGTGCAACGCATCGCCAATGGCCGCCATGCGGAAACGCCAAGGCTGTTGGGTCGCGCCAAAGTGAAATTGGCGAGCGCCTTATGCATATGCCCCAATGCCGCGCCGGTCGAATGTGCTTGTGCTGCGGTCGGTTCGGTGACTGATACGCCATCGAGAAACTCAATTAAACAAGCAGGGCGCCCCGCGACCGATTGCAGCCATTGGCCATCACGATCCGTGATAAACCGCGGCACCGTGCAACCTGCATCGTGCAAATGTTTAAGCAAAGCATAGAAAAATGGTAAATCGTCAGTGTTTACGCGGTTTTCATACAGGGTCAGGATGAAACGGCTTTGCGTTGTTTGCACAAAGAAATTGCTGTTTTCGACGCCCTCGGCAATACCTTTCAACGCGACAAGTTTGCCGGCATCATAACGCTCCAGCAATGCCTCAACCTGCTGCGGCCCCAACTGCGTGTAAACCGCCAAATCAGTTCGCCGCGCCAGCCAGTTCGCGTGGCAGTTTGAACGTGACGGTCTCTTCTGCGGTAGTTACCTGCTGCTGGTCCAAATCAAAATGCAGCGCGAGTGCGTCGATAATCTCGCGCACTAAAATTTCAGGGGCCGACGCACCTGCGGTTAAACCAAGCGTTTTAACGTCATCAAACCAGTTCAGACTGATTTCTGCGGCACGCTGCACCAAATAAGCCTTCGCGCCGGAACGCGCGGCAACTTCAACCAAACGCTGCGAGTTTGAACTGTTGGGCGCGCCGATAACGAGGACAAGGTCACATTCATGCGCAATCGCCTTCACCGACTCTTGGCGGTTGGACGTGGCGTAACAAATATCCTCCCCCTTTGGCCCGACGATATTGGGGAAGCGTTGTCGAAGGATTCCAACGATTTCCGAGGTATCATCAACCGACAAAGTGGTCTGCGTCAAAAACGCGATATTGTCGGGCTCGGCAGGTTCAATTGCCCGCGCGTCTTCGGCTGTTTCCACCAGGGTCATCGCGCCAGTGGGCACTTGGCCAAAGGTACCGATGACTTCGGGATGTCCTTCATGGCCTACAAAAATGATATGACGGCCGGCCTCAACTTGTCGCTCGGCTTGCTTGTGAACTTTTGAAACCAAGGGGCAGGTCGCATCGAAATAAGCCAGGCCGCGTTGTTGCGCATTGGCGGGCACCGATTTGGGCACCCCATGCGCGGAGAATACGACATGGCCGCCATCAGGCACTTCGTCGAGCTCTTCGACAAAAATCGCGCCTTTCGCCTTTAGGCTGTCGACCACATAACGATTGTGGACGATTTCGTGGCGGACATAGACCGGCGCGCCATGTTGTTCGAGCGCAAGCTCGACAATCTGGATAGCGCGGTCAACGCCAGCGCAAAAACCACGTGGCGCGGCTAAAAGCAGCCGGAGCGATTTTTTGGGGAGTGATTGTTCAGTCATGCGTAATCTTCTTTAGATAAAGTCACTGCATCCGCCAAGACCTTTCCCCTGTTGCGCACGCCGCGATGGGGGGATAAGGACCAATGCACCTTTCGTACAAGCGACCCAAGCTTAAGAAACCCGAGGATTGCCCTTTATGAACTTCGCCACCAAAGCCCTGACCATCGGTATTGCAGCAGCTACTTTGGCCGGTTGCTCACGCGACGGCGATTTGGATGTTGCGGCTGGCGTTGGCGTGAACGTCACGCGGTCGGGCTGCCCAACGGTTGCGGTGCCCGATGGTACGGGTGACATCACTATTTTCAACCCGACGAACAGCACCGACGCCGATGCTATCGACGTGGTTGCGACAATCACGAATATTCGCCCGACATGCAACGAAAGCGGAGAGAAAATCTTTTCACAGGCAATATTTGATGTGCAAGCGCGGCGTAGCGATGTGCGCGGCAGTCGGACCGTAACTGTACCTTATTTCAATACCGTGGTTCAAGGCGGTAGCGCCGTTATTGCAAAGCGTGTCGGCCAAGTGACATTGCAATTCGCCGATGGCCAGCAACGCGCATCGGCGCAGGGGCAAGCCGCTGGCTATATCGACAAGAACGCCGCCAGCCTGCCCGCCGAAATCGTGCAGAAAATCACCAAGAAGCGCAAGCCGGGCGACCCCGACGCCGCGCTTGACCCCATGGCCGATCCCGAAGTGCGCGCAGCGGTTGTCCGATCAAGCTTTGAAATGCTCATCGGTTTTCAGCTGACCGAAGATCAGCTGCGTTACAATGTCACGCGGTGATCCGCGTTAATTTCAAGGCACAGTCATGACCCTTTTTGAACAATATGCAGCGCATGTCGACCATGCGCTGAACGCACTTGTGGCGCTTGGAACTTTGCCGGCGGATTTGGACCGCAGCAATGTGACAGTCGAGCCGCCGCGCGATGCGACCCATGGCGATATCTCTACCAATGCGGCGATGGTGCTGGCAAAACCCGCCGGAACCAACCCGCGCGCCTTAGCGGAAGCTTTATCGGTTGAGCTGGCGAAGGTTGCTGGCGTGATAGCTGTTGAAATTGCCGGGCCGGGGTTTCTTAATCTGCGGCTCGATGCGTCGGCATGGCTTGATGAATTGCGCGCTATGGCGGCATCGGGCGATGATTATGGGCGCTCGCATCTGGGCGATGGCAAGTCGGTGAATATTGAATATGTCTCCGCCAACCCAACTGGCCCCATGCATATGGGCCATTGCCGTGGCGCTGTGGTCGGTGATGCTTTGGCTAAATTGCTGGAATTTGCCGGTTACCGCGTGATCCGCGAATATTATATCAACGACGCGGGCGGCCAAGTTGATGTCCTCGCGCGGTCTGCGCATTTGCGCTATCGTGAGGCATTGGGCGAGACCATAGAAATCGCAGAAGGGCTGTATCCCGGTGATTATTTGATCCCCGTCGGCCAGCAATTGGCAAAGCGTTTTGGTGCCCAATATGTCGACGCGCCTGAAAGCGGATGGCTTGCGTTATTCCGCAAGGCCGCAGTTGCCGAAATGATGGAGATGATCAAGGCGGACCTGGCCTTGCTGGGCATTCACCATGACCTGTTTTCGTCCGAGGCCGAGCTGCATGCAGCTGGCAAGGCTGATGTCGCGGAGAGGGAACTGCGCGCGCGCGGGCTTGTCTATGACGGCGAGTTGGAAAAGCCAAAGGGTAAGGAAATCGAAGATTGGGAGCCTGTGACGCTCCCCTTGTTCCGTTCAACGCAATTTGGCGATGACCAAGATCGGCCTATCAAGAAATCCAATGGCAGCTGGACCTATTTCGGTGCAGATCTCGCGTATCATTTCCAGAAAAGCCAAGGTGTCGATGCGATGATCGACATTTGGGGCGCGGACCATGCGGGCACGGTCAAACGGATCAAGGCGGCGGTCAATGCGCTGACCGACGGCAAGGTCGATTTCGATGTCAAGCTGGTGCAGATGGTGCGCCTGCTGCGCGGTGGCGAGCCTGTTAAAATGTCCAAAAGGTCGGGCAGCTTTGTAACTTTGGCAGAGGTGATTGAAGAAGTTGGCAAGGACGTCGTCCGCTTCACGATGCTGACACGCAAGGCCGACGCGCAAATGGATTTCGATTTCGCCAAGGTGGTGGAAGCGTCAAAGGACAATCCGGTCTTCTATGTGCAATATGCCCATGCGCGCATATCATCGACCATGCGCAAGGCAGAGCTTGAAGGGCTCGGTCCCGATGGCGCGCACATCGCGATGCTGGGCGATGCGGAGATCGGCCTCATCCGAGAAGCCGCAAATTTCCCGCGTATTGTGGAGGCCGCCGCGAAATCGGGCGAGCCGCATAGAATTGCATTTTACCTTAATGATTTGGCAGCAGCGTTTCATGCTTATTGGAACCTCGGTAATGACCAACCGGACAAGCGCTTCATATTGGCGCAAAATACTGACATGACAGGTGCAAGGCTTTTCATGGCGCGAAATATCGGGCAAGTCCTGCGCAATGGATTGCGGCTGATGGGGATTGAAGCCGCGTATAACATGTAGGGATTGGGGACGTGACGTAATGGAACGCAACAATGATGGACTGAATCTCGACGAAAATGATCGTCTCCCTTGGCTTGAGACCGCTGACGGTTACGACGCAGAGGTAAACGGATCGCCCAGCAGGGTGACGTTCATGGTGGTTGCTGGCTTGGTCTTGCTCGCGGCAATTGCCGGGGGCGTCTATTGGGTTCAATCGCGCCCAGCAGGCGGAGCGAATGGCACGGGCGAACTGATCGTCGCGCCCAAGGGTAATTATAAGGAAAAGCCTGCGGATGCGGGTGGTAAAAGCTTCGAAGGTGAGGGCGATTCTGCCTTTGCCGCAAGCGAAGGCCAGAAAACTGGCGCTGTGCTTGCGGGTCCGTCGGCTGACCCTGTCGCGGCACCCCAGTCGGTGGCGGCAAAACCAGCGACCCCTTCTGCAACCAACAGCGCGCCTGCAAATGCTGTCTTGGTGCAGCTTGGAGCGTTCGGCGATTCCGCCAAGGCCGAAGCGGCATGGACTGGTCTGAACAAGCGCTTCGGCTTTTTGGCAGGCATGAACCGCAAGATTGCCCAAGCCAATGTCGAAGGCGGGCGCACGGTGTTCCGCCTGCAAGCCGTAACCGCCAATTCAACCGAAGCGCAGCAACTCTGCGCAAAACTGAAGGTCGCGGGTGAGAATTGCCTGGTCGTGCGGTAGGTTTCTGGCGCGACGCCACACATTCTCTCGTCATGCTTAACTGGCGCTCATATTCGGGCAACCTAGCATTTCCTTTTTTAACACGGCGCACTGCCCGCTTTTTCATGTTGAAGCGTTTCAAATAGCAACTTAAATAGCGCCAAACGTCCCGAGGAAAAGAATATGCCTGCTTTATACGATGTCTCCGTTCCCGCCTTCATCCGCGGCTTGAAAAACCTGTCGAACATGCTCGAAAAGGCTAAGGCTTTTGCTGCGGAACAGGGCATGGATTTGGCTGAATTGCTCGATACGCGGCTGATCGACGACATGGCCCCGCTGACGAAGCAAGTGCAGATGACCACCGATACCGCCAAGTTTGTTGCGGTCCGCGTCGGCCAAGTTGAAAACCAGCCTTGGGCCGATGATGAAGCCAGCTATGACGATGTTCAAGCGCGCGTGGCCAAGGCCATATCCTTTCTGCAAGCCGCATCGCCCGATGGTTTTGAGGCGCGCGAAGATGCAAAGGTCGTGCTGACTACGCCCAGCGGCGATATTCCCTTCACTGGCAACACCTACGTCCACGGCTTTGCCATTCCCAATTTCTTCTTTCATCTCAGCATGGCCTATGCGCTATTGCGGATGAAGGGTGTGCCTTTGGGTAAGTTGGATTTCTTGGGCGCAATCCGGTAATTATACACAGCTAAAGCGCCACTTCCCGCCGCTCCATGCTTGCCTTGCAGCGGCGGCAGGCTTAGCATTCGCTTATGAAACCGGTAATATTTGGCCTATCGGGCCTGACCCTGACGGATGATGAAAAACGCCTGTTTCGCGATGTCGAGCCAGCAGGCTATATTCTGTTCAAACGCAATATCGAAGATCGGGCGCAGGTCCGCGCGCTGACCGACAGCTTGCGGACCTTGCACGGGCGCGACAATGTGCCCATCCTGATTGATCAAGAGGGCGGCCGTGTCGCGCGGATGCGTCCGCCGGTCTGGCCTGATTTTCCCGCTGGCGGGGCATTTGATGCGCTATATGACATCGCGCCCATCACCGCGATTGAGGCAGCACGTTGTAATGCGGAGGCTATTGCGCTCTCGCTGAACGAAGTCGGCATCAATGTTGATTGCTTACCCGTCCTCGATGTCCGCGTGCCCGACACGCATTCCGCCATTGGCGACCGCGCCTTAGGCAGCGACCCGATGCGCGTGGCGGCGTTGGGCCGCGCTATCCTTGATGGCCTTGCCTTGGGCGGCGTCATCGGCGTTGTAAAGCATATGCCCGGGCAGGGGCGCGCCACGGTCGATACCCATCACGATCTGCCACATGTCACCGCAACCGAGGCCGAGCTGGAACAAGACCTTGCCCCTTTTCGTGCGCTGAACAGCGCCGCGATGGGCATGACGGGCCATGTTGTCTATGATGTTTGGGACAATGCGCACACCGCAACCATGTCGCGCTTTGTCATTGATACGGTTATTCGCGGGCAGGTCGGTTTTGACGGCCTGTTGATGAGCGACGATCTCGATATGAACGCGTTGCAAGGCGATGTTGCAAGCCGTGCTTTGGCCTGTGTTCAGGCGGGCTGTGATCTTGCGCTCAATTGCTGGGGGCGGTTGGACGAAATGGTCGCGATAGCAGCTAATCTGCCCGAAATTACGCCGGCTGCCCGCGCCCGCCTTGACCGCGCGATGGCCCTGCCGTCTGTGCCGTTTGATGCCGACCGCTTGGCGCATCTGTTGGACAAGCGGGACCAGTTGCTGGCCTTGGCCGACACGCAGACAAAGCTTACAGGCGGGTCCACGGGCGCGGCATGACTGGGTCAATGCTCTTTGACGCAGAGGATGCCCTCCGCGACGAGAGCGCGGCCAGTGTCGCGTTAGGCCCCGATGTTCTGACCATCGATATTGACGGCTGGGAAGGGCCGTTGGACCTGTTGCTCGCGCTCGCCCGCAACCAAAAGGTGGATTTGCGGCAATTGTCTATCTTGGCCTTGGTCGAACAATATCTGATATTCATTGATGAGGCGCGCGCGTTGAAGCTTGAACTCGCTGCCGATTATCTGGTGATGGCGGCGTGGTTGGCTTATCTCAAATCAGCATTGTTGCTGCCGAAGGACCCGACGATTGACCCGTCGCCGGAGGAACTTGCATTGCGCCTGCAATTAAGGCTGGAGCGGCTGAATACCATGCGTGACAGCGGCGCACGGTTGATGGCCCGCGACCGGATTGGCCGCGACGTGTTCTTGCGCGGCACACCCGAAGGGTTGCGCGTGGTCAAGGCGCGGGCGTGGGAATGCGATTATTTTGAGCTCATCACCGCTTATGGCCAAATCAACGCGCGCACCGCGCCTGCCATGCACATCGTGAAAAAACGCCAAGTTATGACGCTGGAACAAGCGTTGGAGCGTGTATCGGCCATGATTGGCCGTGCGATTGACTGGACCGCGATACATGCGTTTCTGCCGCCGACGGCGGACCCAGCTTTGCGTAAATCCGCTCTGGCCTCCAGCTTTGTCGCGGCCTTGGAACTTGCCAAACGTGGGATTGCCGATTTGCAGCAAGAGGCAACTTTTGCGCCATTGATGGTGCGGAAAAAGGCAAGATGATCGAAACCGACCGAGACCTGCGCGCGGTGGAGGCGACCTTGTTCGCCAGCGATCAGCCGATGACCGTCGAACAGATACGCAGCTATGTCGGGGATAGCGTCGATGTCGCGGCGGCGCTCACGCACCTTTCGGAACATTATGAAGGCCGCGGCATTGAACTGGTCCGGCGCGGCAAGACGTGGCATTTCCAAACGGCCGCTGATCTTGCGCATTTGCTGCGTCGCGAACGGGAGGAAAGCCGCAAGCTCAGCCGCGCAGCGGTCGAGACATTGGCGATCATCGCTTATCATGAGCCCGTCAGCCGCGCCGAGATTGAGGCCATTCGCGGTGTGCAGATTTCGAAAGGCACGCTTGATGTTTTGATGGAGGCGGGGTGGGTGCGCCCTGCTGGCCGCCGCGAAGTGCCGGGGCGTCCATTGCTCTTCGCCACGACGCCAAATTTCCTGACGCATTTCGGCCTGACCAGCCGCAAGGATTTGCCTGGTATCGCGGACCTCAAAGCCGCTGGTTTGCTGGACCCGATTGATAGCGCAATAAGTGAAATGCTGTTTACTGGCGAAGAAAGTGACGCCGAACTGGCAATTGATGAAAACAACGCTTAAATAGGGTAGGGACATAAGGGTCGCAACATCCGGGGCGCGCCCCGTTAGGAGTTTGAAATGGGTGGTTTTAGCATCTGGCACTGGCTGATTGTTGGCATTTTGGTGTTGCTCTTGTTCGGCAAGGGCCGTTTTTCCGACATGATGGGCGACGTCGCCAAAGGGATTAAAAGCTTTAAAAAAGGTATGACCGAAGAGGACGAAGCCCCTAAGGCGCCGCCGCAAATTGGCGCAAATACGGTCGTTGACGCTGAAAAGCAGACTGACAAGACTCAAAGCTAAGCCATTGATAGTGCTGAATCATTCACCCTCGATGCCGGGGGATTGACGTGTTTGACATCGCGTCATCCGAACTGTTGCTTGTCGTCCTGGTGGCGCTTTTGGTCATTGGGCCAAAGGATTTGCCAAAGGCCTTGCGCTTTGTCGGCAAATGGGTGGGCAAAGCGCGCGGTGTCGCCTCGCATTTCCGGTCTGGCTTTGACGAAATGGTGCGTCAGTCGGAACTCGAAGAATTGGAGAAAAAGTGGAAGGCCGAAAACGACCGCATCATGCGCGCGCATCCGGCTGATCCACGCGCAGACGTTGTTGGTGATGATGCTGAAGCACATTTAGAAGAAGCACCGGCTGACACCCCGCCAGCCGAAACGGCGACCAAGACATGAGCGATATCGACGACAGCAAAATGCCCTTGCTTGATCATTTGATTGAGCTGCGCAGCCGCTTGCTCTGGAGCTTTTTGGCGCTCGCCATCGCTTTTGGCATCAGCCTCTATTTCGCGCGGCCGATCTTTGGCTTTCTTGTGCAGCCTTTGCTCGCATCGGGTCAGACGAAACTAATTTATACCGCAATATTCGAGGCATTTTTCGTCGAGATTAAGGTCGCGTTTTTTGCCGCTACCTTCTTCTCCTTCCCGGTATTCGCAACGCAGTTATGGCGCTTCGTTGCCCCCGGTCTTTACAGCAAAGAAAAACGTGCATTTCTGCCATTTTTGCTTGCAACGCCGGTCTTGTTTATCACTGGCGCGTCCATGGCTTATTATATGGCGATCCCCGTCGCGCTGGAATATTTGCTTGGCTTTGGCGGCACTGTTGGCGGTGTGGAGCAACAGGCGCTTCCGGGTGTCGACAATTATCTCAATTTCGTGATGAAGTTCATTTTTGGCTTTGGCATTTCGTTTTTGCTGCCGGTGTTGCTGATGTTGTTGGAGCGGGCAGGGATTGTCACGCTGGAACAGCTTAGGGGCGCGCGGCGCTATGCCATTGTCGGTGCCTTCGCCGTTGCCGCCGTCCTCACGCCGCCGGATGTTGTGTCGCAATTGCTGCTCGCGATCCCCTTGTGTATATTATACGAGCTGGCTCTGATTGCTATCTGGTTCACCCGCCGCCGCCGTAAAAAGGCGGAGGCCGTTGAAGAGGCTATGCTGTAGGTTTGGCAACCTAGCCTTCGTCCTATATCCTTAACCTCTCTTCCTTCTCCGCTCCGTCACCCTGAGCCACCCATAACGTCACCCTAAACTTGTTTTGGCTTTGCCAGCCTTCGGCTCCAGGGTCCATCGCGCAGCACGCCCCTAACCAGAATGGATAAATGGATCCTGGAACGAAGTGACCATCGGTCAAACAAGTTCAGGATGACGCCTATACTCAGACGGCAAGGGGTATTCAGAATGACCCAGAATGATAAACCAAAAAGGGCCAGAAGTTCCCCTGCAGCCCTTCGTGTCACTACGACCGGCCATCTATCACGTAGCGCGGTCACCGGCTTCGCCGACGGATTCAATGTCTTCGCCCAAGCCCTTGACGGTGTTGCAGGCTGCTGCCAGCAAGGATACTGAAAGCAGGATGATCGTTGCAATTTTGCGCATGATATTCTCCAAGAGCTTGGCCCACAAATTAGGCCTAGCAGGCTAACCCACCGATCACGCGGAGGTTCCGTTTTTTAGCGCGCGATCATCGAAATAGCCCCTTGGTGGGGTTGCATGAACACTATCGGTTGATCAGAAACTAACGCGCGCCGTTACCCGGAAATCACGACCGGTCAAAGGCACGAAATCCTTGGTAAAGGAGGCGGCACGGCGGGCGGTTACGTCGAAGATATTGTTCGCTGACGCAATCAGTGCAATGTTGCGATCCCGCCCGAATGGCCGCCAAGTCGCCGAAGCATTGACCAAAGTAAAGCCATCAGTTGGCGTTTCAAACACTGCCGTCTTCGTCTGGTCGTCGCTGAATTCGACTTCGCCGCGCAGGTCAAAACGTGCATTGGTCAACTTAAGCCCGCCCAATAAACGCAAGGGCGGGATGCGCGGGACATCGCCGCCACCGGAGGAGATTTTGGCGCGTGTATAATCCGCAACGCCATCGACCGACAGGTTCGAACTGCCAAAGCTGGCGAGGCGCGTGGACGCCTGAAATTCGACACCCCAAACCTTGGCGTCATTTTGGAAATATTGGAACACCGGCAAATCATCTTCACTGTCGCCAGTCTCGGCCTCATAAATGAAATTGTCGAAGCGGTTGGTGTATAGCGTTGCGCTGAACGCGGTGCCCGGCGTTTCGTACCGTGCGTAGAGTTCGCCATTCCAAGCGCGCTCGCTTTTCAGATCGGGATCGCCGATTTCATAGGCCTGCGTCGCGATATGCGGTCCGTTGGAAGATAACTCCTCCACCGCTGGTGCGCGGCCAGTCCGCGAGATATTCGCGCCGATCTTTAGCTCGCCAATATGATAGCCAAGGCCAAATGCGGCGGAGATATTGTTGAACGAGCGCGTTAAGCCCAAAGTGTCAGCGCGCAGATCTGCGGTGTCAAAACGCAAAGCGACTTCGGCATCCAGATTGCCTTTGGTATATTCCTGCAAGGTGAACATGCCAAATTGCTGCGTAATGTTGGGCGGAACGAAGGCCTCGGCACCAATGGCTTCGAAATCGCGGGTCTGATATTGGACGCCACTTGCCCCGCGCCAGCCGTTGCGGTCATTCTGCACAAATTCCGCGCGCGCCTCGATACCTTGGCTGTTAAAGACGGTGCCGACTTCGTCACCTTCAAATTCAGTATGGGTATAATCGGCGTAGCCCGCGCGCAAGCGTAGTTTTTCAAACAAGCCATCGCCCAAATTGACTTCACCGCGAAAGTCGACGCGATATTGCCGCAAGCCAATGGTGACGGGCGCTTCGCCTTCTACATGTTCTTCGTCTTCTGCATGTTCTTCGTCCGCATGCGCATGCGCATGGGATGCGCCGGGACGGGCAGGGATACCGTAATTTGTGTCGTAAATGCTGTAAGACACGCCAAGATTGCCATTGTCGTCGATAAAGGCGATGCCAACGCCAGCGGTCCAGCTTTTCACTGCGCTGTTGGGAATGCGGCCGCGCTGATCCGCCAAATCGCGGGCCTCGGTGGCTTCTTCCAGATGGCCTTCACTTGCTTCCTCGCCAGCGAAGTCCAGCATCTCCGCGCGCAAATTGGGGGAGAGAATATAGCCGCCGGTGCGCAGATCATCGCTGTTGCGGTAGCTGCCGTCGAGATGGACGATGACTCGGTCGGTGATCGGCATATCAATCGACGCGCCGCCAGACCAGTCGCGTGCAGCGCTGCCATATCCGGCCAAGGCGTCGATGTGGAAGTCTTCGTCCGGGATGGATCGTGGAATCCGTTTGTCGAGCGCGTTGACTGCGCCGCCCACGGCCTGACCGCCGAACAACAGGACGGCGGGGCCGCGCAGCACTTCAATCCGTTCGACCGTCAAGGTGTCGATGGTCACCGCATGGTCCGCCGATGTATTGGACGCGTCGATATTGCCGATACCGTCCGTTAAAACAGCGACGCGGTTCCCTTGATAGCCACGCAGTACGGGACGCGATGCGCCGGGGGAGAAGCTCGTCGCCGAAACGCCGGGCAGGCTGGTGAGTATATCGCCCAATTGCGCGCGCGTTTTTTCGGCGAGCACTTCGCCTGAAATCGCAGACGTGCCGGAAAGAATGTCGAGCCGTTCAACAAACGGCGCGGTGACCACGATATCCTCTGTCCCGTGAAAATCGTCGGACTGAGCTTTGGCTTCCGTCGCGGCTGCATTGCTTGGCTGCGCATATGCTGGCGCCGCCAAAGCTAGTGACAATGCCGTTATGCTTGCGGATATGGCAAGAAGCGGGGCGGTTTTCATAAGAGAACGTCATCCATAAGAGCCAAAGACAGAGCGACGCATTAGACGCGATGATATATTATAACAATACCTCGAATGCGTTTTGCTATAATATCCGCTTTTGCCGCCATATTGTCGCGGCCAAAGCCAGACCGTCTTGCGATTGGCCATGAACGCGCCTAGCTATTGGCGATATGAACATGCTTGGCTCAACACTTGATTTGATTGGCAACACCCCGCTCGTCCGCCTGAACGGACCAAGCGAGGCAGCCGGATGCGATATTTTTGGCAAATGCGAATATGTGAACCCCGGTGCGTCGGTAAAGGATCGCGCCGCGCTTTACATCGTCCGGGATGCCGAACGGCAGGGCTTGTTGAAGCCCGGCGGTACGATTGTTGAGGGCACGGCAGGTAATACCGGCATTGGCCTTGCTTTGGTGTGCAATGCGCTGGGGTATAAGACGATCATCGTCATGCCAGAAACGCAGAGCCAGGAGAAAAAGGATACTTTACGCGCATTGGGTGCCGAGCTCGTGCTTGTGCCCGCTGCGCCTTATGCAAATCCGGGGCATTTCGTCCACACATCACGCCGGCTGGCCGAAGAAACCGAAAATGCTGTTTGGGCAAACCAGTTCGACAATATCGCCAACCGCCGCGCGCATATCGAAACGACAGCCGAAGAAATCTGGACGCAGATGGACGGTAAGATTGATGGCTTCATTTGCGCTGCGGGCACGGGCGGGACAATTGCGGGGGTCGGGCTTGGGCTAAAGGCAAAGGATGAGGGCGTCACAATCGCCTTGGCCGATCCGCATGGTGCGGCACTTTATAATTTTTATGCATGCGGCGAGTTAAGCGCCGAAGGTAGCTCGGTCGCTGAAGGAATCGGGCAGGGACGCATTACCGCCAATCTCGACGGCGCGCCGATTGACACGCAATTCCGCATTTCCGATGAAGAGGGGCTAGTCTGGGTCCGCCGGCTTTTGGCGGAGGAGGGGCTTTGCCTTGGGTTATCCTCGGGGATAAACGTGGCGGGTGCCATCGCGCTGGCAAAGCATTTGGGGCCGGGTAAGCGTATCGTGACGATATTATGCGATACCGGCTTCCGCTATTTGTCTACCATTTATAACCCGGCGTGGATGCGCAGCAAAAACCTGCCCGTGATGCCTTGGCAGCAAGACAGCTAACAGCCAAAACGGGGGTAAGGAGAGCGCATATGGTCGAACAAAAGCAATCCGCAATACAGCGTATTCAGGTAGGGCTAGTCGGGCTCGTGGTGGTTCTGTTGTTCGTGACATTGGCCAATATGGTCTTGGACAGGGTAAGCGACGGGCCACAAACAGGCGGCGTGCCTGACGCTGCGCCCCTGACAGCGGACAAGGGCGCGATACCAGATGAACCATTGGCGGAGTTGGGCGTTACGCCCGTGGCCAAGGAGACGGATGCCGAAAGAGCCGCCAAGGATGCGGCAAAAACGCCGCTTTCATCTGCGCCCGCGCGGTAATATTTGCTTGGTGATTGATAGGGTGGCCCAGTTCGGCGTTAAAAAGTGGCTGCTTATCTTTTTGGCAGCGGCATGCACTGTTTTGCTATTGCTCGCTGGCTTTGCCACTTCGCGTCCAACGGATAATAGACCCAAGCCGCCATTGGCACTGATGACTTCGCTGCCGCTGATATGGAGCGAGGGAGGGATTGAGGCGGATTTGGCCAAGGACGTCGCGCCGCATCCTGCCTTTAAGCGGCTGAGTGCGCATTATGACATCACGCCCATAGACGATCTGGAGGCTTGGGGGCCAAAGCCTAAGCACATGCTTTTGCTTGCGCAGCCGCGGGCCTTTGCACCACGAGAACTGGTCCGGCTCGACAATTGGGTGCGGCAAGGCGGCCTTGTGTTGATACTCGCTGACCCCGCCTTGCAATGGGGAAGTCTTTACCCCTTGGGCGACAAACGGCGTCCGTTGTTTACATCGATGCTCTCCCCCCTGTTCGCTCATTGGGGATTGGAGTTGGTCTTGCCGTTGGAGGATGAGGTTCCTGCGTCCATGCGCAAAATTGGTGTATTCCCTATCCGGACGGTAACAGCCGGGGAATGGCTGCCTAAACAGAGCACAGCCAAGGGCCGCTGCGCAATTTTGGCGAAAGGCCTGTTGGCGGATTGCCGAATTGGCAAAGGGCGCGCTGTTCTTGTGGCCGATGCCGATTTTCTCGATGCCGCCTTTTGGGAAGGGCAAGGGATGCGGATCCTCACCGGCAAGGATGAATTTGCCAATATGGCCCTGTTGCAAGCGCTTTTGACCGCTTTGCAGGACGATAAGGGTTTGAGCGGGGATTTTGTGGGAAAATGACGGACGATCGGGGAAATGGTGCCGCAATCATTCGCAAAACCCCAGATTTTGGCGTTTTTGGCTCCATCAAATTGCGTCCATTATGCAATCTATATTTGGAGCGATGTATAAGAAGTAACGGAATTCCGACGTTTTTGCCAAAAATGACATAGTTTTCCATAAAATCCCTCTTTTCATCCATGAAATCCCTTGCTATGCACAGTCATCAAGGGGTGGATTCCTGATTCTATCGGGCGTTAAGGCGTCCGCATGGCGATATGCTTCGCCATGAATAGAGATCTGCGCCCTTTTTTTTAGGGGGTGCGGTTAGTGTCAGCGTTGGTCGTCTATGCAGGTTCAGGGGTGTCGAATGTCGACGCCAAAGGCCGCACGACCATTCCTGCAGAACTGCGCGACAGCGTCCAGCAATCCAGCGGCAGCAACAGCGTGTGTATATCGCGCCATTCCACCTTGCCGTGCCTCATTGGCTTTGGTGGGTCCGAACGCCTTAAGTTGCGTACCGACATCGAAACGCAATGGCAAAGCGCCGTCAATCGCGGTACCGAATTTGACCGTGAAGTTGCTGGCGTTTCGGCATCCTCCATCTTCGAAACCGCTTTTGAAGCTAGTGGCCGCTTCGTGCTGTCGCCGATGCTCAAGCATTTTGGCCGCATTGATGAGCGCGCCTTCTTTTTTGGTGCGACAACGCATTTCATGCTGTGGAACCCCGACGTCTTCCTGAAAGAAGCGCCTGCAGCCTTCAACCCTGTTAAGGACGAGCTGAATTATTGGCTGTCCCAGGCAAAGCGCGACAAATGAGCGCTCCAGCCCCCCATATTCCAGTCTTACTGGATGAAGTCATTCACTCTCTCGCCATCACCCCTGGTGCTGAGATCGTGGATGGTACCTTTGGTGCAGGTGGATACAGCCAAGCGATACTGGCTGACGGCGCGCGCGTTTACGCGTTCGACCGCGATCCCGACGCCCTTAAAGAAGGTGCTAACCTTGCAGGCCGCAGCGAAGGCGCTTTGCGTCTTTACGCGGCCTGTTTTTCTAACATGGACGATGTCTTAATTGCTGACGGCATTTCGTCGGTCGATGGCGTCGTATTGGATATCGGCGTTTCGTCGATGCAGCTTGATCGCGCTGAACGCGGCTTTTCCTTCCAAAAGGACGGCCCGCTCGATATGCGCATGGGTCAGGACGGCATGACGGCGGCGGACTTCGTCAACGAAGCCGAAGAGGCTGACATTGCCGACATTATTTACCGTTATGGCGAAGAGCATCGCTCACGCCGCATTGCGCGTTCGATTGTCGCCGCGCGGCCCATAGAAACCACGGCGCAATTGGCCGCGATTGTCCGCAAGGCCGTTGGCCACAAGCCCGGCGCGCCCAAGGATCCTGCCACCCGCGCCTTTCAAGCCATTCGTATCCATGTGAACCGCGAATTGGACGAGCTGACGGACGGCCTTGAGGCTGCCGAACGTATGTTGAAGCCAGGTGGCCGCTTGGCTGTTGTCACCTTCCACAGTCTTGAAGACCGCATCGTGAAGCAATTTCTACGCCGCCGTAGCGGCGCAGAAGCCGCAGGTTCGCGCCATATGCCATTGGTTGGTAGCGACGGCCCGTCACCCACTTTTGATAAAGCTGAAAAGGCAGTCCGGCCAACGGACGCTGAACTGGCTCGTAATCCACGGTCAAGATCGGCAACCTTACGTTCCGCAACCCGCACACAGGCCCCCGCATGGGCAACAGGAGGACTTGCAGCATGAGTCTCGCTATGAAAAGGCTTCAGAATCTGGGCTGGTTGGCTTTGGTTTTCATGGTTGCCATTCTGTTGTACCCATTGTCGCTCAATGTTGCGGCCACGCATAGCGACTTGGTTGCGGTCGATCGCGAAATTCTGGAAACGAAGCGGGAAATCAGCTTTCTTCAAGCGGAAATCCGGACGCGTGCCAGCCTTCAGCAGCTTGAGGAATGGAATGAGCTTTTGTACGGCTATCAGCCGCCATTGGCGCAACAATTTGTCAATGGTGAAGCTGCGCTCGCAGAACTGACCGGAGATCTGCAAGAAACAAAGCCGGTCATGATGGCTTCTGCAGATATCGACCTTGCGCCTAGCGCGAACATCGCCAACCCTGCGCCGACGATTGAGGCTGTGGTGAAAAAATCGACGGCGATTGCAACGGCCGTTGCGACCCCGATTTTTGCCGAGCCGGCAAAGCGCGCCGCGCCAAAGCCTGTAGCGCCAAAGGTGGAGCAGACACGGACTGAACGACTTGCGCGTATGGATGAGACGCTATTGTCCGATGATCTGTTGCGGGACATTTCGGCTAAATCCGCGAACGAACGCCGCCGGTAATGAACCCCCAACTGGCCCGCACAACCACACGGAAAAGCGGCGTCAACCCGCCACCATTTGCCGCGCACGGGTTTTGGCGGATGCTTATCTTGTTGCTGGCCTTTGGCATGTTTGTCGTGCTGTTGATTGGTCGCCTCGCCACCTTGGCATTATTTGAGAGCACAAGGGCATATGGTGCGACGAGCACTGAATATGTGCCGGAACGCGGCGACATTGTGGACCGCAATGGCATTCCCTTGGCGCGCAGTATCTATGGCTATGCGATCTGGGTAAAGCCTGAGGATATCTTGGGCGATCGCAAACAATTGGCGACCCAGTTGGCAGGCATTTTCCCCGATACACCTGCTTTGGAATTTTATGCCAAATTGACCGCTGGTAAGCCCGGCTATCTGCGGAAACGCGCGTTGCCAGAACAAGTCCGGCAGGTGCACAGCCTTGGCGAAATCGCCATCGAGTTTCCGCGTGAGGCTACACGTTTATATCCGCAGCATGATATGGCGGCGCATGTCCTGGGTTTTGTAAACCGCGACGGCAAAGGCGCGATGGGCATGGAGCGGGTCATGAATGACTATTTGCGCGACCCGTCAAAGCGCGCCGCGCCATTGAACCTTGCATTGGATGTCCGCGTGCAAGCTGCGCTAGAAAGCGAGCTTGCATCCGGCATGGCGGCAACGTCCGCTAAAGGCGCGGCAGGTGTCATTCTTGATGTGCAAACGGGCGAAGTCATTGCCATGGCTACATTGCCGTCGTTCAACCCGAACCGGCCTTCATTCGCCAACATGCCGGATGACGGGCAGCCAATCGTTGATGGTCGCTACCCTATTACGCGGCAGACCAACAATGTGACCAACCGCGTCTATGAACTTGGCTCTACCTTTAAGCCGTTAACGGTTGCGGCGGCGATGGACGCTGGCACCGTGCGTGACCTTTCGGTGCGCTATGATGCTACAAGGCCGCTGCAGGTTGGCAAGTTCAAAATTCGGGACTCGCACCCTTCGGAACGTTGGCTCAACGCGCCAGAATCGTTGATCCACAGTTCGAACATTGTGACCGCGCAAATTGCCGATAATTTGGGGGCCGCCCGCATGGACGCGATGTTGCGTGCGATGCATTTCAATGCACGCCCCGATATTGAACTCGCGGAAAAAGCGATGCCACTGTATCCCAAAAAATGGGATCGTCTGACAAATATGACCGTTGGCTTTGGCCATGGCATTGCCGTTACGCCGTTGCATTTGGCGAGCGGGTATGCCGCCATGGTCAATGGCGGCATATATCGCCCGGCGACAATGTTTAAAACCAAGCCCGGTGCGAAAATCCCCGGCAAGCGGGTGTTTACGGCGGCAACCAGCGCGCGGATGCGTCAAATGATGCGCATGATTGTAAAAGATGGCACAGGCAAGAACGCGGATGCCTTGGGCTATCGTGTGGGCGGTAAAACCGGCTCAGCAGAAAAACCCGGCATTGGCGGATATAGCCGTAATCTTGTGGTCGCGACCTTTGCCGCAGCATTCCCGATGGACAATCCACGTTACGTTGTGCTTACCATGCTAGACGAACCCAAAGGTACCGAGGCATCCAGCTTTCAGCGGACCGCAGGCTATACCGCTGCACCGGTTGTGCAGAAAACCGTGACGCGCATTGGTCCGTTGGTGGGAATTATTCCGGATATGAAACGCGATGTTGATGTATCTGAACTGATGCCTTTATTGTGGAAGGCGAAGGGAGAGCAATAGTGAAGCTCGGGCAATTGGTAAGCGGTGCCGATTCGGCATTTACCGACAGAATAGTGACCGGCTTTGCCATCGACCATCGGAAGATTGCGCCCGGTACCGTTTTTGGTGCATTTGCAGGCGCCGCCTTTAATGGCGAAGATTTTATCGACGATGCGATTGCCGCTGGTGCTGTCGCCGTGGTCGCGCGTCCTGAAGCTGTGGTGCGCGGCGCAATGCATATTGCGGACGCCAACCCACGCCAAGCTTTCGCGCATCTTGCGGCAGAATTCTTCCGGCCTTTTCCCGACTATGTTGCAGCAGTGACCGGAACCAATGGCAAGACATCAACCGCAGAACTCACGCGTCAACTTTGGCGGATGGCGGGGCATAATGCGGCTTCGATTGGCACTTTGGGAATTACCACGGCGTCGGATCAGGCCAAGACTGGTCTGACGACGCCTGACATCGTCACTTTTCTTGCCAATATGTCGGGTCTGGCGCGCGAAGGCATTAGCCATGCCATATTCGAGGCGTCGAGCCACGGGCTGACCCAATATCGCAGTGAAGGCGTGCCAGTGTCGGTTGCGGCATTTACCAATTTAAGCCGCGACCATCTTGATTATCACGGGACCATGGAAGCGTATTTTGAAGCCAAGATGCGGCTGTTTGACGAGGTCGTCGGCGAAAATGGTTGCGCCGTCATTTGGGCCGACGATGTCTGGTCCGACCAAGCGATTGCCCGTGCACGCAAACGCGAACTCCGCCTGATTACGGTCGGGGAAAAGGGCAAGGGAATCCAATTATTGTCGCGCCAACCGACTCAGCTTGGGCAGACGCTTGAACTGCGTATTCAAGGCGATGTGCACAAATTGAAGCTGCCGTTGATCGGGGCGTATCAAGCTGCGAATGCTTTGGTTGCGGCTGGCGTAGTTATGGCAAGCGGTGGAGAGGTCGAAAGCCTGCTGTCGCATCTGGCCCGATTGCAGCCAGTGCGCGGACGTTTGGAACGCGCGGTGATTACCAAAAGCGGCGCGCCCGTTTATGTTGATTATGCGCATACACCCGACGGCTTGCGCGCGGCCATTGCGGCCTTGCGTCCCCATACTAAGGGTAAGCTCATCACCGTGTTCGGTGCCGGCGGCGACCGCGACACCGGCAAGCGTCCGGAAATGGGCGCGGTGGCCGTGGCGGATTCCGACATTGTGATCGTCACCGACGACAACCCGAGAAGCGAAGACCCATCGCTCATTCGCGCCGACGTCATGGCGGGTGCGAAGGGCGCGCATGAAATTGGCGACCGGCGTTACGCGATTGCCTTTGCTATTGAACATGCCGAGCCGGACGACATCGTCATGATTGCGGGCAAAGGGCATGAACAGGGGCAAATCATCATGGGTCGTGTTTTGCCCTTTGACGATGTCGAAGTTGCACGGGAATGTGCGGCATGACCTTATTATGGACCTTTGAAGAACTGCTGGCAGCGACGGGCGGCACAGCATCGGGGCGTTTTGATGCCACTGGCGTTGCTTTTGACTCGCGTGAAATCGGCACAGGCGACTTGTTTCTGGCGTTGAAGGGCGCGGAGACCGACGGGCATTTGTTCGTCGACAAAGCCTATGCCAATGGCGCAGCGGGCGCAATTGTGTCGCAGCCCGTGCCGCACCCGCATATTCTTGTCGCCGATACAATGCAGGCGTTGGAGGCATTGGGCCACGCGGCGCGCGCGCGCACCAAAGCAAAGATCATTGGCGTGACCGGTTCTGCGGGCAAGACAGGGACGAAGGAGGCGTTGTTTGCCGCATTGGACCGGTGTTCACGCGGTCGCGCGCACCGTTCGGTGAAAAGCTACAACAATCATGTCGGCGTGCCCTTAAGTCTGGCGCGGATGCCGGCAGATTGCGACTTTGGCATATTCGAAATGGGCATGAACCATGCAGGCGAAATGCGCGCGCTGAGCCATATTGTCCGCCCTGATTTCGCCATTATTACCACCATTGCCCCGGCGCATATTGAATTTTTCAAGGACGAAAGCGGCATTGCCGATGCCAAGGCGGAGATATTCGAAGGCTTAGTCGACGGCGGCACAGCTATCCTGCCCGCAGACAATGTGCATTATCCGCGCCTGCGTGCTGCGGCAGAAAGATATACCAGCTCGATCTTGTCCTTTGGTTTCAGCCCCGACGCCGATGTCCATGTTATCGACCATCTCAATACGCCCCACAATGGAACGCTGGTCACCGCGAAAGTGTGTGACGCGACGCTGTCGTTCACCTTGTCCCAACCCGGTCAGCATTGGATTGCCAACAGCATGGCCGTGTTGGCTGCTGTGCTCGCCGCTGGCGGTGATCTGGCATCTGCGGGTCTGGCCATGGCCGAAATGGGCGGCCTATCCGGACGCGGCGCGCGGTATGATGTGGCCATATCTGGCGGCAATGTGCATGTGATCGATGAAAGCTACAACGCCAACCCAGCGTCCATGGCCGCAACGATTGCGCAGTTGGGACTGTCGCGCGGCGGGCGGCGCATAGCGGTTTTAGGTTCGATGAAGGAATTGGGCGACAAGGGCGATCATTATCATCGCGCACTTGCCGTGCCCTTGGCCGCCGCACAGGTAGATTTTGCGATCCTCGTCGGCAAAGAGATGGAAATTCTCGCCGAGGAGTTGAAAGCAGGGGTTGAGGGACCGAAGGAATTCGCGCATTGCGCGACCGCGCAGGAGGCTCTTGTCTTTCTGCAACAATATCTTTGCGCATCAGACACGGTTTTGGTCAAAGGTTCCAATAGTATGGGACTTTCCAATATCGTGAACGCGCTGACAAGTGGGAAAAACTGATGCTATATATTTTGGCCGAATATCTTGGGTTTCCGGGTATTTTCAACCTCATCCGCTATCTCAGCTTCCGGTCGGGGGCGGCGATTGCTACAGCACTGATCATCGGCCTGCTGATTGGACCACGCTTTATCAGCATGCTGCGCGTTCGTCAGGGTAAAGGGCAACCCATTCGCAGTGACGGGCCACAATCGCATCTGGCCAAGGTCGGTACGCCAACGATGGGCGGCTTGATGATCTTGGTGTCGGTCGGCATTTCGATGCTTTTGTGGATGGACCTGAAAAACATATATGTCTGGGCCTGTTTATTGGTGACTGCGGGCTTTGGCTTGGTCGGTTTTCTCGACGATTATGACAAGGTCAAGAAACGCAGCCACAAGGGCGTGTCCGGAAAAGTCCGCTTATTGTGGGAATTTGCCATTGCCGGCGTCGCGGTATCGTTGATCGTCTGGCAATCGGGCGGCAATTTATATCTGCCCTTCGTCAACGGTCCTGTCATCGACTTGGGCTGGTGGTATGTGCCTTTTGGCGCGTTTGTGATTGTGTCCTTTGGCAATGCCGTGAACTTAACAGACGGTTTGGATGGGCTTGCGACCATGCCCGTCATCATTGCCTCCATTGCATTTATGTTGATCGTCTACATGGTCGGCAATGCCAAATACGCAGAATATCTCGGTATTCCGTTCTTTTTGGGGGCAGGGGATCTTGCCATGCTGTGCGGCGCGATTGTGGGCGCTGGCTTAGCCTTTTTGTGGTTTAACGCCCCGCCCGCCTCGGTGTTCATGGGTGACACCGGCAGCCTTGCCTTGGGTGGCACGCTGGGCGCAATTGCCGTTGTGGCGCACCATGAATTTGTGCTGGCCATTATCGGCGGGCTTTTTGTGGTCGAGGCGCTATCGGTTATCATTCAGGTGTTTTGGTTCAAGCGGACCGGCAAGCGCATTTTTAGGATGGCACCAATTCACCACCATTTTGAACAGCTTGGCTGGTCCGAACCGACTGTTGTCATTCGCTTCTGGATTGTGGCTTTCGTATTGGCGCTTGCGGGGCTATCGACCCTCAAACTCAGATGATCACTACGCCTGCCTTTAAAAACCGGAAGTTCGCAATGTTGGGACTTGCGCGCTCTGGCCTTTCGGCTGCACATGCGCTTGTCGCGGGCGGCGCAGAAGTTTTGGCATGGGACAATGACGAAGGCGCCCGCGCCAAAGTTGCGGATATCGCGACGATTGCCGATCCGTTGCTAAGCGACTTGACGGGCTATGACGCCATTGTAGTCTCGCCGGGCGTTCCCATCAACCGCCACCCTATCGCTGATAAGGCAAAGGCGGCAGGCATCCCGTTGATTGGGGATATCGAATTGTTCGCAATGGCGCGGCCGAACCTGCCGCCGCATCATGTTGTGGGCATTACCGGAACCAATGGAAAATCCACGACGACGGCATTGGTGCATCATTTGCTGGAAAGCGCGTCAATTCCCGTCCGCATGGGGGGCAATATTGGCTTGCCAATATTATCGCAAGTGCCGCTGCCCACAGGCGGCGTTTATGTGCTTGAGCTTTCCAGTTACCAAATTGACATCACGCACAGCCTTGCGTGCGACGCCGCTGCGCTCATCAACCTCTCGCCAGACCATCTCGACCGCTATGATGGCTATGACGGCTATATGGCGTCGAAAGCGCGATTGTTTGAAATGCAGACGGGCAAAGAATTTTCTGTGTTTGGCAAAGGCGATGCGGATACCGAGCGCGTGTACAACGAAGTGCTTGCGCGGCGTGGGGCGGAATATGTGCATCTGGCCGATCCGCAATCGGTAACGGGCCAAGCCGAATGGCCTGCGCTTCAAGGGCCACATAATTTGCAGAATATCGCGGTGGCCATTGCCATCGTCGAATCGCTTGGCGTGACGGAGGCCCAATGGCGGCCAGCGATGCGTAGCTTTAACGGGCTTGCCCATCGGATGGAAGTTGTTGCCGAACGGAATGGCGTATTGTTCATCAACGACAGCAAGGCAACGAATGCGGCGTCTACTGCGCCGGCCTTGGCCGCTTATCCGCGCGTGCATTGGATCGTCGGCGGCTTGCCAAAAACCGATAATCTTGACGAATGCATTCCCAATTTTAGCCATGTTGTACAGGCTTACACTATTGGCGAAGCCGGTCCCTTGTTCCATGCATTATTGTCTCCGCACATGCCTGTGGAACGCAGCGAGATGATGGGCGCAGCGGTGCATTCGGCAGCAGCGCAAGCACAGCCGGGCGACGTCATCATGCTCTCGCCTGCTTGTGCGTCCTTTGACCAGTTTAAAGATTTCGAAGCGCGCGGCGATGCGTTCCGCGCGATTGTGGAAGCATTATGAGCGACCGCAAAGAAGCGCCTTGGGTCCTCGCCGCCAAAACCGGCAAGATCGGCTTTGCCAACCGCTTGGGCCGTGGTGACCGTTCGCCTCTGGGTGTCTGGTTTTGGGAACTCGATCGCGTGTTATTGTCGTTAATGATGGTGTTGATCGCCATTGGGTTGCTCGCCGTTGCTGCGGCGTCTCCGGCGGGTGCGCAGCGCCTGTCATCTTCAACGACTGAGCTTTCTTCGCTCTATTTCTTTTATCGGCAATTGATGTGGGTGCTCATTGGTGTCCCGGTCATGCTGCTTGTGTCGATGTATCCGCGCGAACAAGCGCGACGTTTTGCGGTCTATGGCTTCTGCGTCTTTTTTGTTCTGCTTGCTTTGGTGCCCTTATTAGGACGCGAGGTGAACGGGTCACAAAGATGGATTGGTCCGGGTTTTGCGGGTCTCCAGCCGTCTGAGTTTCTGAAGCCCTTTTTCGCGGTCATGATGGCGTGGATTATAAGCTGGCGGTTGAAAGACCCAAGCTTGCCCGTTCTTTTTCTTACCAGCATCGCCACTGGCCTTGTGTGTTTTTTCCTGTTGCTTCAACCGGATCTTGGGCAAACTATCTTGTTCATGGGCACGTGGTTTGCGCTGATGATGGTCGCTGGCGTGCCTGCACGCCGTTTGTGGTTCCTCGTCATCAGCGGCATTGTATTCATCTTGCTGGCCTATAATTTCTACCCCGTCGCAACGCAGCGGATAGATGCGTGGATTTTTGGCACCGAGGGGCTGACGCATGACAAGATGGCGCTGGCGACCTTAACTAACGGGGGCTTCATTGGCCTTGGTCCGGGGCTCGGCATAAAGAAATATTCGCTGCCCGAGGGGCATACTGACTATATTTTCTCGGTCATTGGTGAAGAATTTGGCCTTTTGACCTGCATGGTCATTGCCATTTTGTATTTCGCGATTTTGGTCCGCATCATCACCCGCCTGTTGGATGAGAAAGACCAGTTTGTGGTGATGGCGGTCACTGGCCTCGGTGCGCAATTTTGCGGACAGGCGATGATTAATGTTGCCGTGAATTTGGGTGTTTTTCCGTCAAAGGGGATGACTTTGCCCTTCATCAGCTATGGCGGCTCGTCTATCATTGCGCTCTCGATTACCTGCGGCCTGATACTCGCATTGACGAAGCGAAACCCATATCTTGACCGGTCGCTATATATGGTGAAGGGAAACAGGCCATGACCATTTCTCGGCATTATGTGTTGGCCGCTGGCGGTACTGGCGGACATTTGATTCCTGCCTTTGCGCTTGGACAGGAACTGATCAGCCGGGGCCATCATGTGGCGCTGATTACGGATGAACGCGGGGCGAAAATTCCGGGCTGCCCTGATAAGATGGCGACGCACAAGCTGCCCGCTGGCCGTATCACCAAAAATCCGGCGAGCTGGCTTCCCGGGATAAAGGCGATTGCCGAAGGCCGCGCGATGGCGCGGCGCCTTTACGAAGATTTTGCACCCAGCGCCGTGGTCGGCTTTGGCGGTTATCCGGCGTTTCCGGCATTATTGGGTGCCTTTGCCGAGAAAATACCGACGATCATTCATGAACAAAATGCCGTGCTTGGTCGTGTCAATCGTTTCACCGCGCGGCAAGTGAACGCCATCGCCACCTCTTATCCCGACGTACTCCGCCTGTCGCCGCGTCATGCCCGCAAGGTGCATCTGGTCGGCAACCCAGTCCGCGAAGAGGTGCTTGTGTTACGTGACCAGCCTTTTCCAATGCTATTGCCTGACGGCATTTTCCGCGTGTTGGTGACGGGCGGAAGCCAAGGTGCCACGGTGCTTTCTAATGTCGTGCCTGACGGGTTATCGAACTTGCCAATGAGTTTACGGCGGCGTTTGCAAGTGACGCAGCAATGCCGCGCGGAGGATATTGACGCCGTGCGGGCCGCTTATGCCACCCACGATATTCCAGCTGAGCTGGCGACCTATTTGCCGGATCTGCCGCAACGGCTTGGCTGGGCGCATATGGTGATATCGCGGGCAGGGGCATCGACGATTGCCGAGCTAACATGCGCTGGACGGCCAGCAATATTGGTCCCGCTACCCAGCGCAACCGACGATCATCAAAGCTACAACGTCAAAGAAATGGTTGAAGCAGGCGGTGCGCGCGCCATTGCGCAGCCGGCCTTTACGGCAGTTGAACTCGCAAAGCAGATCCAAATGATCGCATTGGAGCCTGGGGCGATGGAAAATGCAGCCAAGGCCGCTAAAAGGTGCGGCCGGCCCAATGCGGTTGCCGATCTTGCCGATCTGGTCGAATCCTTCGGCCGTGCGCCGATCATGCATGGCATAAAATCAAAACTCCAATCAAATGGCGGTTTCAGTTCATCCCCCGCACTGGCCAAAGAGAATGCAGCATGAGAGGTGTTCCAACTGATATCGGGATTGTGCATTTCGTCGGCATTGGCGGCATCGGCATGTCGGGCATTGCGGAGGTGATGCACAATTTGGGCTATCAAGTGCAGGGCAGCGATATCGCCGACAGCTATGTCATCGACGGCCTGCGCCAACGCGGCATCAACGTGATGATTGGCCATAGCGCCGACAATCTGGGCGAAGCAGCAGTGGTCGTGACCTCGACAGCCGTAAAGGCGGGCAACCCAGAACGCGACGCCGCTTTGGAACGGCGCATACCCTTGGTGCGCCGCGCCGAAATGCTGGCCGAATTGATGCGGTTGAAGAATACAGTCGCCGTAGCTGGCACACATGGCAAGACGACAACGACATCTCTGATTGCTGCGATGCTTGACCATGGCGGCATTGACCCAACGGTCATCAACGGCGGCATCATTAACAGCTACGGCTCAAACGCACGCCTTGGTGCAAGCGACTGGATGGTGGTTGAGGCGGATGAAAGCGACGGAAGCTTCCTACGGCTGGATGGCACGTTGGCGGTTGTCACCAATATCGACCCCGAACATCTTGACCATTATGGTGATTTCGACGCAATCAAAAACGCCTTTGTCGAATTTGTCGAAAACGTACCCTTTTACGGCGCGGCGATCATGTGCCTCGACCATCCAGAAGTGCAGGCGATTTTGCCCAAGATCCGCGACCGCCGGATCATCACTTATGGTTTTTCGGCGCAGGCCGACATTCGCGGCGAGAATGTTACCCCGCATCCCGGCGGCAACCGTTTCGACGTCGTAGTGCGCGCCCGCGACGGATCGCAACGGACGATAGAGGGCATCCACCTGCCTATGCCCGGCCGCCACAATGTGCAAAATGCGCTGGCTGCCGTCGCTGTGGGTCTTGAAATGGGCATGAGCGATGAAGCCGTCGCGCATGGCTTCGACAAATTTGGTGGCGTTAAACGCCGCTTTACCAAGGTGGGCGAAATAGCGCTTGTTGATGGTGCGGTCACGATCATCGACGATTATGGCCACCATCCCGTCGAAATCCGCGCGGTGCTATCCGCTGCACGCGAAGGCGCGCAGGGCCGCGTGATTGCCGTAGCACAGCCGCACCGCTTTACGCGATTGCGCGACCATATGGATGATTTCCAACAAGCGTTTAATGACGCCGATATGGTATTCATCTCGCCAGTCTATGCAGCAGGTGAGGGGCCAATTGACGGCATTGATGCAGACTCATTGGTCCATGGTATTAAGGCGCGCGGGCATCGTTCCGCCGCGACCGTGACGGACGCAGGTGACTTGGCGCGCAAGTTGGCACAAGTGGTGCAGGGCCATGACATTGTCGTGTGTTTGGGCGCTGGCGACATCACCAAATGGGCCGCTGGCCTCGCCGACGCCATAAAGGCAGCGCGTGCATGAACATGCAGCTTCTGCCGCACGTAGAAGGGCGACTGACCCAAGATGCTCCTTTGGCGCCATTGGTGTGGTTCAAATCGGGCGGCAGCGCGGACATATTGTTTGAACCCAAGGACGTTGCCGACCTGCAATCCTTTTTGCGCGAACTTGACGCTGGCACGCCTGTCATGGCGCTTGGTCTGGGTTCGAACCTGATCGTCCGCGATGGCGGTGTCAGGGGCGTTGTCATCCGGTTGGGCAAGGCCTTTGCCAAGGTCATGTGCACAGATGCGGTGACGCTGGCGTGCGGCGCGGGTGCGTCGGGCATATTGGTATCCTCGACCGCGCGGGACAAGGGCATCTCTGGCTTAGAATTTTTGCGCTGTATCCCCGGCACAGTTGGCGGCTTTGTCCGCATGAATGGCGGCGCTTATGGCGGTGAGGTAAAAGACATATTGCGTGATTGCGATGTGGTGATGCGCGACGGGACGCTGGCGACCTTGTCCGTGGATGACCTGCATTACAGCTACCGCCATTCCGAACTGCCCTATGGCGCAATCATTGTGGCCGCACGCTTTCAAGGGCATCCGGGCGAACCCGAAGCGATCCAAGCCGAGATGGACCGGATTAGCGCATCGCGTGAAGCGTCGCAGCCTTTGCGCTCGAAAACCGGCGGGTCGACCTTTAAAAATCCGGACGGACATAAGGCGTGGCAATTGGTCGATGCGGCGGGATGTCGGGGTCTGCAAATTGGCGGCGCGCAGGTGTCCGAAAAGCACACCAATTTTTTGATCAACACCGGTGACGCTTCCAGCGTGGATATTGAAGCGCTTGGCGAAGAGGTCCGCGCCCGCGTATTGGCGCATTCTGGCGTCGATTTAACATGGGAAATCCAGCGCGTGGGTGAAACGAAATGAGCAAGCAAATTCACGTTGCGGTGTTGATGGGCGGATGGTCGAACGAACGACCTGTGTCCTTGATGAGCGGCAATGGTGTGGCCGATGCGCTTGAAAAGCTTGGCTATCAGGTTAGCCGCGTCGACATGGACCGTAATGTAGCACAAGTTCTTGCGGGCCTTCGCCCTGACATTGTGTTCAACGCCTTGCATGGTGTTCCCGGCGAAGATGGTTCGGTGCAGGGCATGCTGGACCTAATGGGCATAGCGTATACGCATAGCGGCATGGTTACGTCGGTTATTGCCATCGACAAGGAATTGACGAAACAGTGCCTCGTACCCGCTGGTATCCCGATGCCGAAAGGCACGATATTGGACAGCGAAAGCCTCTATGCGGCCGACCCGCTGCCGCGTCCTTATGTCCTGAAGCCTATCAATGAAGGCAGCTCGGTGGGCGTCGCAATCGTTACAGAAGGCAGCAATTACGGCAACCCGATTGCGCGCGATACCAAGGGGCCTTGGCTGGAATTTGACCGGTTGCTGGCGGAACCCTTCATCAAAGGCCGCGAGTTGACCGTGGCCGTGCTGGGCGACGCAGCGTTGTGCGTGACCGAGTTGAAGCCCAAGAGCGGCTTTTACGATTTTGATGCCAAATATACAGACGGGTTGACGGAACATATTTGTCCTGCGGAAATCCCTCAGGATATTGCCCAATATATGTTGGACACGGCCCTGCGCGCGCATCAATTGCTTGGTTGCAAGGGCGCCTCACGTACCGATTTCCGTTGGGATGATGAAGCGGGCATGGACGGCATTTTCGTTCTCGAAATCAATACCCAGCCTGGCATGACACCATTGAGCCTTGTACCCGAACAAGCGCGTCATGTCGGCATAAGCTACGAACAGCTTGTGGACATCATCGTCAAAGAGGCACTGATTGTTAAAGGGGCAGTGGCATAATGGCTGGTGTCGCACGCAAAGCGCCCGCAAAACGTCACGCAAAAAGCCCAAGCCCACGGCAAAAGGTGCTGCAAGCGTCGCGAGTCGACATGTTGATGCGGATGCTGCCTTTTTCCGAACGGGAACTGCAGCGCGTTGTTACATGGATCATATTGGCCGCGCTCACGCTGTTGGCCTTGGTCGCTGCCCAATATGCTGGCCTTACCGCCGCTGCCTATCAACAATATGCCGCGCTGGCCGCCAAGGCTGGTTTCCAAGTAAAGCGCGTTCCGGTCACGGGCATGGAGCGCGTGGACCAGTTGAAAGTCTATCAATTGGTGTTCGCCGAAAAAGACCGCGCTATGCCTCTGGTGGATATCGACAAAATACGCGCGGACTTGCTGCAATATGGGTGGATTAAGGATGCCCGCGTTGCGCGGCAGTTGCCCGATACATTGGCAATAGAGATCATTGAGCGCAAGCCTGCCGCGATATGGCAACGGAACGGAAAATATTCGCTGATCGACGCGAATGGCATCGTTCTGGCACATGTCCGCGCGGGTGAAGGCGGCGATTTGCCGATGTTGAACGGCAATGAAGCCAATGCGCATATCGTCGCGCTAAACGTCTTGCTCGACAATGCTTCGGCGTTGAAATCGCAGGTTTCAGGCGCAAGCTGGATAGGTAACCGACGCTGGGACTTGCAGTTCCAATCGGGCGAAACGCTGGCTTTGCCAGAGGGTGAGGCGGAAGCGGCTAAAGCACTGCTGAACTTTGCACGGTTGGACGGTGTCCACCGGTTGCTTGGCCGCGACCTTATCCATTTTGACCTACGCGACCCCAATCGCGCCTATTTCCGCAAAGCACCAAAGGCCGAAGCTGTTAAAGTGGAAAATAAAGAAAGCAAAGAAAACACAGAAAACAACGAAATCACATCAAAAAATAATGGACTAACGGCATGAAAACGGCGCGGGTCGAACGGCTGATTTCGGCGATTGATATCGGTTCCTCGAAAGTGTCCGCGTTAATCGCCCGGCAAACCGAAAATGGCGATCTGCTGGTGCTGGGCACTGGTCAGCGCGAAAGTCGCGGGGTCACCCGTGGCTGCATTGCGGATGTCGAACAGGCCGAGCTGTCTGTCCGCCACGCGGTGGAGCAAGCCGAACGCATTGCGGGCCTCAACATTGACAGGGCTTGGGTCGGTATGTCGTCGGGTGGGCTCGATAGCATGTTGGCACCCGTTGAAATCGAATTGGGCGGCGACCGCATCACGCAAGACGATGTCGACCAACTGCTTCAGGCCGGACGCGCCAATATCCAGACGGGCGGCAAAATTGCCTTGCATATCCAACCTACGCTATATGCGCTTGATGGTGTTGGCGGCGTGGCAAATCCGCTTGGGTTGCACGCAGATAGGCTTGGCGTTGACGTACATGTCATCCTTGCCGACCAATCACCGGTGCGTAACATGGATATGACCGTGCGCTCGGCGCATTTGGATGTTAATTCGCTCGTGGTTGGGCCGGTTGCAACCGGTCTTGCCTGTTTGACGGCCGAAGAGCGGGACCTTGGTGTTGCACTTGTCGAATTTGGCGCAGCAGTAACTAACGTGTCGGTGTTCATTGGCGGGATGCTGGTCGGACTTGAAACCATTCAGAAAGGCGGATCGGACATCACCGATGATATAGCGTCGGTCTTTGGCATTCGCCGTGCGCAGGCGGAGCGGCTGAAATGTTTTCATGGTTCGGCATTGACCAGCCCACGCGATCATCAAGAAGTGCTTGATATCGGTCCTGACGAAAATGGCGTTGAACCCGGCAATCAAGCGCCACGTATCACCAAGGCGCAGTTGAATGCGGTCGTGTGCCAGCGCGTTGACGCTATTGTGACTGAAGTTGCGAAGGCGTTGAAAACGCTTGGCTTTACAGGGCCGTCCGGGCATCAGATTGTCCTGACCGGCGGCGGTGCAGAATTAAAGGGTGCAGCCGAACATATGCAGAGCGCATTAGGCCGCACTGTCCGCATTGGGCGTCCCACCGGACTCATCAGCATTCCCGAAGCGCATTCCGGGCCCGCATTCTCAACGCTCGTCGGGTTGATTCATTATGCGGCATCGGAGCGGATTGAACTGCAATCGGGCTATGATTTGCGCACCGAACATTTGGGCGGATCGATGCCAAGTTTGATTGAACGGCTGAAACGGGCGATTCGTGAGAACTTCTGATAGAAAACTGTGCAAAAGGGTAATTTTCTGGTGTGCGTGTTTCACTTTTGTGTAAAAAGCATGTAAATTTTCGAACGAGCCAGAGAGGCTAAGGGGATAATATTATGAGCATCAATATCGGGCCACCAATGGTTGACGAATTGAAGCCGAAAATTGCCGTGATTGGCATTGGCGGTGCCGGCGGAAATGCCGTTGCCAATATGATAAAAGCAAAGGTTGAAGGCGTCGATTTCCTTGTCGCCAATACCGATGCGCAGGCATTGAACGCCTCGCCTGCGGATTACCGCATTCAGCTTGGACCCGAGATTACGCAAGGTCTTGGCGCTGGTTCGCGCCCTGAGGTCGGACGCGCCGCTGCAGAAGAGACAATTGCGCAAGTGAAGGCGGCTTTGGCTGGTTGCCACATGTGCTTCATCGCGGCTGGCATGGGTGGTGGAACTGGAACCGGTGCTGCTCCAGTCATTGCGCAGGCCGCGCGTGAAATGAACATACTGACCGTTGGCGTGGTCACTAAGCCGTTCCTTTTTGAAGGATCGCGCCGGATGCGCTCGGCAGAATCCGGCATTGCTGAACTGCAACAGCATGTTGACACCCTGATCGTTATTCCGAACCAGAACCTGTTTTTGGTCGCCAACCCGAACACGACGTTTAAAGAGGCATTCTTGCTTGCTGACGAAGTTCTGCAACAGGGCGTTCGCGGTATCACTGACCTGATGGTTATGCCTGGCCTCATCAACCTCGATTTTGCCGATGTGCGGTCTGTCATGCATGAAATGGGCAAGGCGATGATGGGCACTGGCGAAGCCGAAGGCGATGGCCGCGCGCTTGAAGCTGCGGAGAGGGCGATCGCCAACCCGCTGCTCGACGGCGTTTCGATGCAAGGTGCAAAGGGCGTTATCGTGTCGATTACGGGCGGCGATGACATGCGCCTGATGGAAGTTGACGAAGCTGCGAACTATATCCGGGAGCTTGTTGACCCCGATGCCAACATCATCTGGGGATCGGCGTTCAATGAAAATCTGAACGGCAAAATCCGCGTTTCGGTTGTTGCAACCGGTATCGACAATGAAGGCATTGCCGCATCACCAGCAACGCAATCGCGAACGCCATTTCCGGTCAGCCGTCCGGCACCTGAGCCAGTTGCGGCGGCCCCTGCGCCAATACCGCCTTTATTTGAATCCACCAATTCCGCGCCAGTTGAAGAACCAGACGCGATTGCGGAACCAGACGACGACGACAGCTTGGTCCTCGGCAGCGATTTCGAAGCGCCCGACGTGGATGAAGAAGCCATTACGGACGGCAAGGAACAGTCGCCCGGGTCGAGCACCTTTTCCTCTGCATCTTGGGCAGGCGCAGATGCGCTTGAACTGAACACTCCGGAAGATGCAAATGCACCATCGCCTGCACCTGTCGATGTAACGCAGGCGCCTGAGCGTGCGGCACCCCGCATTCCGACAGGTGCCACGTTGTTTGAACGTATGTCGAACCTGTCACGCGGTCTTTCCCGGTCCGATGATGACGATGTCAAGGGCCAAGATGGCGCGAGCAGCAACGGTGTTCCGCGTTTTCTCGATAGGCAGAACAACTCCTAAGGTCAGGACCACTTAAATTAAGTGGTCCTGACTCTAAGCTGCGTGCGCAGCGCAGTGTCATTTCGTCCGCTTTAGGCAACCGTTTGTCGGAGCATTGCGTAAACATGCTTTGCGTCCGGCCATCGACATTCCAATAAGGGCGAATGAATGTGACAATGTTACGTGGTGCAGGGATATTCTGTGCGCTCGCTTTTTCATCCGGCGTGTTCGCGCAAGCCGTTGATGAAAGCGCGCTTGAGGCGCTGGATCAGGCAACGCCTGCTGTACCCATAAGTTCGGAGCCCGCTGGTGCAGTCGAGTTGCGTGCAGCCATGCGCCGGATATCTTTTAATCCTTCTGATGCTGATGCCATGGCCGATGCTGGCAATGCGTCGCTTGCCTTGGGCGACGCTAACGCCGCTTTGAACTTCTTCACGCGTGCCAATGCGCTTCGCCCCGGGAACAGCCGCATCGTGTCAGGTTTGGCGACGGCGACCGTGCGCACTGAAAATCCGTTTGAAGCACTGCGTTTGTTTGATCAAGCCGTCCGCCTTGGCGCGAGTGAGCGTTCAATTGCGCTGGACCGTGCATTAGCTTTCGACCTGTTGGGTAATTTTGGCCGTGCGCAGCAGGACTATAAATTGGCGCGAACAGCGTCCATCTCGGACGACCTCATTATTCGCCAAGCGGTATCCTTGTCTTTAGCGGGACAAAAAGAGCCCGCTGATGCGATGCTGCTACCGCTGCTGCAACGCAACAGTGCCACTGCATGGCGTGCCCGGGCGTTCATGCTGGCGGCCCGAGGAGACTTGCGTGAATCGTCGAAAGTTGCACAAGGGTTTATGGATGCAAGTTCGGCGCTGCGTATGGAAGGTTTTTTCCGGCTGATGCCTTCGCTGACGCCTGCGCAGAAGGCAGCGGCAATCCATTTGGGGCATTTCCCGACGCGTCAATCGGTCGGGCGTGACAGTGAACAAGTCCGGCGCATTGCATCGGCGCTGCCGCAGGTGCCCGTCGTTTCCGGCGATAATCGCCTTATTCCATCTGGCGCTGCGCTTGGACCAAAATCTACGCCTGCGCGCGACAGCAAAAATACGCCGAAGCCGGATATTAAACGTGACCGAAAGGCGCAGGATCGGACGGAAATTCAGACGGTAGTTGCCAATATTCCCGAAGCACAAAAGCTGGCCAGGGCAGACACATCCCGCCCAAGCACGGCCACCGCGCGTTCCAAGACCGAGGACACGCAAACCTCCCGGATTGCGGGTGTGAGCAACAATGCGCTGCCGGTGCCTGAAACTGCGCGCTCATTGGTCAGTGCAGCATTGCCAAGGCCGGCAAGCACGCTGACGCCTGCGCCTACTTTGCCCGATGCTATTACGCCAGTAATAACCCAAAGCAGCGGGTCAATACAGGAGGCACTCCCTCTATCGCAGGCCGCCGCGATAGCCTCGCAAACGCCTGAAACCGTGCCTGCGCTGCCAGTTGGTTCCTCCAGCTTTAATCTGAGCGCAATTGTGGAGGCCATTGATATTCCGGAGAGCGAACAACAGCCTTCGCAAGTTCCAGTCGATTTGAAAAAATTGAAACCACAGGCACCCAAGGCGACGGCAGAGCCAGTCAAGGTTGCCAAGGTTGACCCCAAGATTGCGGCCAAAGCCAAAGCCGAAAAGGACCATCCTGCGCGCTACTGGGTGCAGATTGCGACAGGAAACGCCAATGCCCTTGGCTTTGATTATCGCAAACTCATCAAGACATATTCGGCTTTGCTCAAATCCCGAAGCCCATACACGTCCGAATGGGGCAGGACGGACCGGCTGTTGGTTGGTCCGTTTCCTGACCTGAAAGCGGCGAAGAAATGGGAAGGCGACTATAAAAACGCCGGTGGTGACGCGTTTATGTGGAAAAGCCAGATTGGCGAGGTCGTTAATCCGTTGAAAACAAAATAGTGGCTTCCGGTTCGCGGCACTTGGCGGCATAAGCGCGGCATGTCGCACCTTGCCCCTTATGCTTCCTTTCCTGACCGTAGCAGAGGTCGGCTGCATGCCGAACCGTCAAGCGATGTGCGCGGACCACGCGATATTTTTCAGCGGGACCGTGACCGTATCATTCATTCGATCGCGTTTCGCCGCCTGCGTCACAAGACGCAGGTTTTTATCTCCCCCGATGGGGACCATTTTCGTGTCCGCCTGACCCACAGTCTGGAGGTAGCGCAAATTGGCCGGACAATTGCCCGCGCGCTGGGCTTGAATGAGGATTTGACCGAGGCCTTGTGTCTGGCCCATGATATTGGCCATCCGCCCTTCGGCCATGCGGGCGAGGATGCGCTTGAAGAGGCGATGAAGCCCTTTGGCGGGTTCGACCATAATGCGCAGACGCTGCGTACATTGACGCTGCTGGAATCGCCTTATCCGTCATGGCCGGGCTTGAACTTAAGCTGGGAACTGCTGGAGGGGCTCGCCAAACATAATGGTCCAGTGGCCAATCCCGGTTGGGCCTTGGCCGATGTGAACGCAGGGTTTGACTTAAATCTGACCGATTGGCCTTCGTTGGAGGCGCAGGTCGCGGCGATCAGCGACGATATCGCGTATGACAATCATGATATTGACGATGGCATCCGGGCAGGGCTGCTCGACATGGAGCAATTGCTTGAGTTGCCATTTGTGGCGGAACGTTGGGAAGCGATATTGGCGCGCTATCCGGACGTGCGGCCACGCCGCTTGATCGGCGAACTGACTCGTGAGCAGATTGGTGTGATGGTCAATGATGTGATTGAATCGACGCGCGCGCGAATCCACGAATTGGGTATCAAAGATGCAGAGGATGTGCGCCAAGCCGGCGCGATGATCGGCGGATTTTCGCCAGACATGGCAGCGCGTGAGCGGCAGCTTAAAAAATTCATGTATCAAAAGCTATACCATCACCCCACGCAGACTGCAGCGGCGGTGGAGGCATCGAACATCGTGCGCGAATTGTTTGTGATCTATCGCAGCGATGTCGGACTATTGTCGCCCGAATGGCAGGAGAATCTACCCCAGCAAGAACCCGCGCGCAGCCGCCATATCGGTGACTTTCTGGCGGGGATGACCGATCGTTACGCCACCGACCGGCACCGCGAACACTGCGGGAACGCGGCGTGAAGTCGAAAATCATCATATCTGGTGGGTCGGGCTTGGTTGGCAAGCAAGTCGCGGATCAGATGGCGCGCACCGGATATGAGGTCCATTTGGTGTCGCGTCGACCGTCCGCGCAATCAACACCCAATGTGCATGAACATGTCGCGCCGAGCGATGACTGGCCAGCGATTGTCGCAAGCATCAAGCCTGCCGTTGCCATTTCCTGCTTGGGAACCACGATACGTACCGCAGGGTCGCGTGCGGCTTTCCGGGCCGTCGATCATGACCTTGTGCTTGCCTTTGCTGAGGCGAGCCATAAAGCTGGAACACAGCATTTTATAACTGTCTCGTCGGTAGGCACGATACCCGCCAGCAGCAATTTCTACCTTCGAACCAAGGCCGAGATGGAGCAGGGGCTTTGTGACATTGGCTTTCAACGCCTTGATATCATGCGCCCAAGCCTGCTGACGGGTGGCAAGCGCGACGCGCACCGTCCGGGTGAGGCATTAGGGATTTTATTGTCGCCTTTGGCCGATAGGCTGATGATCGGATCGATGCGGAAATATGCCTCCACGCCATCCCATATATTGGCACAGGCCATCGCGGCGTTGGCAGATAGGCCCGACGAAGGTGTTTTTATCCACGAAAATGATTCCATCCGCGCGCTCGCGGGTTGACTCTGCAAAATGCTAACGCCAATAGAACAGAGTCGCTGACGAAGCGGGAGAGCGTCCCTTATAGGGACCGCCGAAGGAGCAACCGCCCCGGAATCTCTCAGGCAAAAGGACCGCTTCGGCTTTTGCGACACTCTGGAAAGCGCGTGTCTTGGCCGTTTGCCAAAATACGCCACCGAAGGTGTAACCTGCCATATGTGTCATGAAGGGCGCATATCGCAGATAAAGCTCTCAGGTATCCGTGACAGAGGGGGCAGCAGACTTGGCGCTATCCGGCGTCGGTTGCTGCAACTCTTGAACGGACTGATATGAGCGAAGAAGACGAATTCGAACTCGAACCCATCGAAATATTGGAACTGCCGCTCGACGCTTGGCACCGCGACAAGGGCGCGCGCATGGTCGAATTTGCGGGCTATCATATGCCGATCCAATATGAAGGCATTATGGCTGAACATATTTGGACCCGCGAAAATGCTGGTTTGTTCGACGTTAGCCATATGGGGCAGTTGATGCTGACCGGCGACGGTGCCGCTGAAGCGCTTGAGGCGCTGGTCCCCGGCGATATCTCCGCACTGAAAGAAGGCAAAATGCGCTATTCCCTCTTGCTAGCCGAAGATGGCGGCGTGCTGGACGATATGATGATTACGGCGGTTCCCATGGGTCTGTATGTCGTCGTCAATGGCGCGGTGAAGTGGGACGATATGGGCTATCTGCGCGAATATCTGCCCGACGAAATCACCATCAACAATATGGAAGACCGCGCATTATTGGCGCTGCAAGGGCCCAAGGCGGTCGATGCGTTGAAGCGCGTCGTGCCGGGCGTGGACGCGCTATATTTTATGGAGGCGGGTTCCTTCTTCTGGGGGCCCAAAACCGACCCTGAGCCGCTTTGGATCAGCCGTTCTGGTTACACGGGCGAGGATGGCTTTGAAATCTCCGTTCCGGCCACGCATGCACAAAAACTGGCAGACCAGTTGTGCGCGCAGCCAGAGGTCAAGCCCATTGGTCTTGGCGCACGCGATTCTCTGCGGCTTGAGGCTGGCTTGCCGCTCTACGGTCATGACATGAACCCCGAATTGGAGCCGGTTGAGGCCAATGCTGCCTTTGCCATCTCCAAACGCCGCCGCGCCGAGGGTGGCTTTGCTGGGTCTGATCGTATCCTGAACGCGCTTGCCAACGGCCCCGTACGCAAGCTGGTCGGCCTGTCGGTCGACGGCAAAATGCCGGTCCGTGAAGGCGCACCGATTTTCGCAGGCGAAGCGCAAGTGGGCGTCATTACCTCTGGCGGCTTTGGCCCAAGCGTCGGCGCGCCCATTGCTATGGGCTATGTCGATGCAGCCCATAACGCCGTCGGCACCGCACTTGAGGCCGAAGTGCGCGGCAAACGCGTGTCTGTCACGGTCGCAAGCCTACCTTTCATCCCACATCATTATCATCGCAAAGGAGCAAACACATGACCCGTTATTTCACCGAAGATCATGAGTGGATCGACGTTGACGGCGACAGTGCAACCGTCGGCATCACGCATTATGCGCAAAGCCAATTGGGCGACATCGTCTTTGCGGAAGTTCCTGCGGCAGGTGCAACGCTTAACAAAGGCGGCGATGCAGCGGTTGTGGAATCGGTGAAGGCGGCGTCCGACGTCTATGCGCCCGTGAGCGGTACAGTCCTTGAAGGCAATGACGCGCTGGAAGGCGATCCGGCGCTCGTCAACAGTGATCCCGAAGGGGAAGGTTGGTTTTTCAAACTGACCTTAAGCGATAGCAGCGAACTCGACAGCCTCATGGATGCCGCCGCATATCAGGCATTTGTTGACGGACTTTAAGACAATCCGCTCGCGACGCGGGCTATGGAGATTGACATGCGTTATTTACCGCTAACCCCATCCGACCGGCAAGCGATGCTCGGCGTCATTGGGGCAAAATCGATTGATGATCTGTTCTGTGATGTTCCTGCGCAAGCGCGCCTGGATGGGCCTATCCGTGGCCTGCCCAATCATGCCAGCGAAATGGCGGTGGAACGGCATTTTTCCGAACTTGCGCGCCAAAATATGACCGCGTCGCATCATCCATTCTTCTTGGGCGCAGGGGCGTATAAGCATCATGTGCCCGCGAGCGTTGACCATATCATCCAGCGCGGCGAGTTCCTGACGGCTTACACCCCCTATCAGCCGGAAATCGCGCAGGGCACGTTGCAAATGCTGTTTGAATTCCAGACGCAGGTTGCGCGCCTGTTTGGGTGCGATGTCGCCAATGCGTCGATGTATGACGGCTCAACCGCCTGTTGGGAAGCGATCGGCATGGCTGGCCGCATTACCAAGCGGACAAAGGCATTGCTGTCTTCAGGGCTGCACCCGCATTATGTCAGCGTGGCCAAGACCATGGCGCAATATACAGGCGATACGCTGGACACAAGTTTGCCGGAACTGTCCGCACAGACCGACAGCGCCCGTTTGCTGGCCGCCATTGACGGCGAGACAAGCTGCGTCGTGGTGCAATATCCCGACATATTGGGCCGGATCGAAGACCTGTCCGCCATCGCCGCCAAGGCGCATGAACATGGCGCATTGCTGATCGCAGTTGTGACCGAACCCGTTGCCTTGGGTGCGATTAAGGCGCCCGGAGACATGGGCGCGGACATTGTGGTGGGTGAGGGGCAGTCGCTTGGCGTCGGCCTACAATTTGGTGGGCCTTATGTTGGCCTGTTTGCGTGCAAAGAAAAATTCGTTCGCCAAATGCCCGGTCGCTTATGCGGGGAGACTGTCGACGCTGAAGGCAAGCGTGGCTTTGTTCTGACGCTGTCGACGCGTGAACAGCATATTCGCCGTGAAAAGGCGACGTCCAATATCTGCACAAATTCCGGCCTTTGTGCCTTGGCTTTCAGTGTGCATCTGACGTTGTTGGGCGAAAAGGGTCTACGCGGATTAGCGCAGTTGAACCACGCGCTCGCGGTGCAGGCGGCCGATCGGCTGAGCCAAATCGCTGGCGTTGAATTGGTCAATGACAGCTTCTTCAACGAATTCACGTTGAAGCTACCTACAGACGCGCGACCCGTTGTGCGCGCATTGGCCGACCGCAAGATCCTTGGTGGTGTATCGCTCGGGCGACTTTACCCTGGCGCTGCTGCATTGCGTAACGGCCTGCTGGTGGCCGTCACGGAGACAGCTACCCAAGAGGATGTCGAAACATTCGCCGCCGCATTGCAGGAGATTTTGGCATGAACAGCATCAACCAGAGCGGATGGAAGCCCGAAATGGGCAATGCCGGCGACACCGCCCCTGCAACCTACACAGGGAATAAGGCGTTGATGCTGGAAGAGGCGTTGATCTTCGAGATTGGCACCGCCGGAACAACGGGCGTTGATCTGGCTGATGCACCGCAGGTCGCCGCGCGTCTCGGCAATCTGGAAAGGCACCGCGACATTGGCCTGCCTGGCCTGTCGGAGCCTGAGACGGTCCGCCATTATACGCGCCTCAGTCGTCAGAATTACGCGATTGATCTGGGTTTCTTCCCGCTGGGAAGCTGCACAATGAAGCACAATCCGCGCCTGAATGAAAAGGTCGCGCGCATGGCTGGCTTTGCCGATGTCCATCCGTTGCAGCCAGTCGAGACCGTCCAAGGTGCCCTAGCCGTCATTCACGAACTGGCGCATTGGCTGATTACATTGACGGGCATGAAGGCCGTGGCGATGTCGCCCAAGGCAGGGGCGCATGGCGAATTGTGCGGCATCCTTGCCATTCGTGCGGCGTTGACCGCGCGCGGTGATGCGCGTTCGGTGATCCTCTGCCCCGAAAGCGCGCATGGCACCAACCCAGCGACGGCGGCCTTTGCGGGTTATGCGGTGGAGAATATCCCCGCGACATCGGAAGGGCGCGTTGATCTGGCTGCGTTGAAGGCGCGGCTTGGTCCTGATATTGCAGGTGTCATGATCACCAACCCCAACACCTGCGGTCTTTTCGAGCGGGATATGCGCGAAATTTCGGACGCGGTGCATGCGGCCGGTGGCTATGTCTATTGCGACGGCGCGAACTTCAACGCCATTGTGGGGCGCGTCCGCCCCGGCGATTTGGGCGTCGATGCCATGCACATCAACCTGCACAAGACATTCTCCACGCCACATGGCGGCGGCGGGCCGGGTTCCGGACCAGTGGTCTTGTCCGAAGCATTGGCCCCTTATGCGCCCTTGCCCTTCGTCACGCAGGATAACGATCAGTATCGGTTGGTCGAAGAAGAAACGGCGAATGCATGCCATCCGGACAGCTTTGGCCGCATGGTCGCCTTTCACGGTCAAATGGGCATGTTTACCCGCGCTTTGTCCTACATCATGTCGCATGGCGCAGATGGGCTGCGCCAAGTGGCGGAAGATGCCGTGTTGAACGCCAATTATATCTTGCGCAGCTTACAAGATGTGCTTGAAGCGCCATTTGCGCACAGCGGCCCTTGCATGCATGAGGCACTGTTCAGCGATAACGGCATGGCAGAAGGCTTCTCCACGCTCGACATTGCAAAGGGCCTGATCGACGAAGGCTATCACCCGATGACGGTGTATTTCCCGCTTGTCGTCCATGGCGCGATGTTGGTGGAACCGACCGAGACCGAGAGCAAGGCGACGCTGGACCAATTTATCGGTGCACTGCGCAATGTTGCGGGGCGGGCCAAGGCAGGTGATCCGTCGCTCAAGTCCGCGCCGCATCATGCGCCACGTCGCCGTCTGGATGAAACCCAAGCTGCGCGCAAGCCCGTGTTGGTTTGGCGCGAGCCCGAACAGGCGGTTGCGGCAGAATGAGTGGACCGCAGCCGTTTGTTTTTGAAGCTGGCGCGGAGGTAAAACGGCACGCGCCAGCGACGGAGCGCAACCGAGATGTGATTGCGGAAACCTTGGTGCGTGTGCTTCCGGCAGAAGGCCTTGTGTTGGAAGTGGCGAGCGGGACAGGCGAGCATGCCGTGCATTTTGCAAAGCTGTTTCCCGCACTGACTTGGCAGCCAAGCGACCCGGACCCCATCGCGCTTGCGTCGATCAACGCATGGCGTGCGGATTCCAACGTACCGAATATGCGGCCCGCAATGCTGCTGGATGCGTCGGCAGATTGGCCGATAGCGCAGGCGGACGCGGTCGTCTGCATCAACATGACGCATATCAGTCCTTGGGCAGCCACCGTTGGTCTACTACGCAACGTCGCGCGCCTTTTGCCGCCGTCTGCCGTGCTTTTCATTTACGGACCCTACAACCAATATGACGTCCCGCTGGCGGAGAGCAATGCCGCCTTTGATGCGTCGTTGCGGCAACAAAATGCCGAATGGGGCCTGCGCTATGTCGAGGATATTGCAGAAGAAGCCCACAAATTTGGGTTACGCCTTGATCCAGTCATAGCCATGCCCGCGAACAATCTGTCGCTGATTTTCCGCGCTTAGCGGTGGGTAAATCACAATATTGACAGGCCGCCATAATGTCACGACACATTGCATCAGGCCTCTGCGAAAAAATGGCCAGTGCTAGGAGAGAATGATATGGCCGTTGCCAGCTACGACATACTGAGCTTTGATGGTTTTTTAGCGCACTGGGCGGTGGAACGGCCGGACTGGGCGGCGCTTTCGCAAGAGGACCACCATTTCACTTATGGCCAGTTGGAGGAGCGCACCGCGAAAATCGTCGCGATGCTGCTTGGGTTAGGGCTGAAAAAGGGCGACCGGATTGCCTGGATTGGCAAAAATAGCGATTTATACTTTGCGCTTTTTTACGGCGCCGCGCGGCTTGGTGTCGTGACGGTGCCCGTGGGATGGCGTCTTGCGCCTGCCGAATGGGCCTATATCGCCAAAGACACCGGCGCACGCATACTCTTTGCGGGGCAGGGGTTTGAGGCGGGTGTGCACGCACTGGCCAACGACTTGGCTGGTGTTGATCGGGTGATCGCTGAGGAAGAAGCGCGCGATATGATTGACGCGACGGCCCGCACCGCGTTTGAACCTGCTGGCCCTGATGACGCGGTGCTGCAACTCTACACCTCCGGGACAACGGGTAATCCCAAAGGAGCGGTGCTTTCCAACCGGAACTTGTTCGCGCTACGCAAAAATGCGGCTGAAGAGGCGCATGCCTATAGCAAATGGGAAGATGATGAGGTCGTTCTGATCGCCATGCCCTGCGCGCATATTGGCGGAACGGGGCTTGGCATCATGGCCATGGCGTCAGGTCTGCCCGCGCTCGTACAGGCGGAGTTCGCGCCAGATTCCGTCTTTGATGCTATTGAAAAGGGCGGGGCAACGCGGCTTTTCATCGTTCCTGCCGCTTTGCAGATGATGGTCAACCACCCGCGCTGCCGCAACGTAGATTATAGCCGTCTTAAATACATCCTCTACGGCGCAGCGCCCATTCCGCTTGAACTTCTGCGTCAGTGCATGGACGTATTCAGCGCCGAATTTATTCAGGTCTATGGTATGACGGAAACCACAGGCACCATCTGCATGTTGCCGCCCGAGGATCATGATCCCAATGGCAACCAACGCATGCGTTCGGCCGGTAAGCCTCTGCCTGGCGTCGAATTGCGTGTGGTGGATGGTTCAGGGAACGATGTTCCGGTGGGTGAAGTGGGTGAGATTTGGACGCGGTCGTCCAACAATATGATCGGCTATTGGAACTTACCCGACGCCACAAAAGGCACTGTTGCCGATGGTGGCTGGATTAAGACCGGTGATGCTGGATATCTGGATGAGGACGGATATATGTATATCCACGACCGCGTAAAAGACATGATCATCACGGGCGGCGAAAATGTCTATCCCGCTGAAGTCGAAAGCGCGATTTACGGACATCCTGACATATTGGAGGTCGCAGTGATTGGCGTGCCGGACGCCAAATGGGGCGAAGCGGTGAAGGCGGTATGCGTTCCCAAACCCGGCGCACAGATTGATGCCGAAAGCGTCATTGGTTGGGCGCGCGAACGCATTGCAGGCTTTAAGGTGCCACGTTCCGTTGACATCATTGCCGCTTTGCCGCGCAATGCGTCAGGCAAAATCCTACGCAAGGACCTACGCGCGCCATATTGGGCTGGTTTTGAGCGGCAGGTAAACTGAAGCACCGCGAGTGTTATATCAGCGCCCGACGCTGACATACTGAAACCCTGCTGCGGCTGCATCTTCAGGGCGGTAGATGTTACGCAAATCTACAAGTACATCGCCCGCCATGGCTGCGTGTAGTTTTTTGAGGTCAAGTGCGCGATAGGCGTCCCATTCGGTGATCAAGGCAACGGCGTGCGCACCTTGCGCCGCGTTGTAGGCGCTATCAGTCATCACCACATCAGGCAGGATCTTCGCGGCTTCCTCCATACCTTCGGGGTCATGCGCGTGGACGATTGCGCCTGCGTCAAGCAGGGTCTGTACAATCGCAATCGACGGCGCATCGCGCATATCGTCTGTGTTTGGCTTAAACGTCAGGCCAAGCAGGCCAATCTTCAGGCCGCGCACATCGCCACCCAGCGCCGTGATGATTTTGCGTCCCATAGCGCGCTTTCTAAGGTCATTTGCCTGCACCACAGCCTCAACCACCCGAACGGGTGTTTCATGGTCTTGCGCGGTCTTGAGAAGCGCCAAAGTGTCCTTTGGAAAGCAGCTGCCGCCATAGCCGGGGCCGGCATGCAGAAACTTCGACCCGATGCGGTTATCGAGGCCGATACCGCGCGACACGTCTTGCACATTCGCACCCAGTTTTTCACAGAGATCGGCCATTTCATTGATGAAGGTAATCTTTGTCGCCAAAAATGCGTTGGCGGCATATTTGATCAACTCCGACGAACGGCGGCTGGTGAATAATAAGGGCGATTCGTTGAGGAAGAGCGGACGGTACACAGCGCGCATGACATCGCGAGCCCATTCGACATCGCTGCCGACGACAATACGGTCTGGGCGCTTAAAGTCGCCAATCGCGGCGCCTTCGCGTAAGAATTCGGGGTTGGACACAACAGCGAAGTCGAGCTTGGGGCTGGTTTCGCGGATGATCCGCTCAACCTCGTCACCAGTGCCTACTGGAACGGTCGATTTTGTGACAACAACGGTGCGCGGATCGATCGCGCGTGCCAATTCTTCGGCAGCAGCATAGACATAGCTCAAGTCCGCATGGCCATCACCACGACGTGAAGGCGTGCCCACGGCGATGAAAACCGCATCGCACCCTTTGACCGCTTCGGTAACATCCGTTGAAAAGCTTAACCGGCCTGCATCGACATTGGATTTGACAAGCGCGTCAAGGCCAGGTTCGTAAATCGGCATAATGTTGGCGTGCAGGCGGGCGATTTTGGACTCGTCCTTGTCCACGCAGACAACTTCATGGCCGAAATCGGCAAAGCACGCACCAGAAACAAGGCCGACATAGCCCGAACCGATCATAGCAATTTTCATCAATTGTCTCTCTTAAAGGCGGCATCCGAATGTGTGCGCCATATGATGTTATCCGCAAAGGGACAAGCCTTGGGACACTCGGTTCCGGGGCCATGCTGGAAAAATTAACAAAATCTCAGCGTTGGCTTGACACCTTAGGGTTTTTGTCAACGCGCGTTCGAGATGATATCTGCTATTCGCTGGCTCGCATGCCCATCGCCAAAGGAATATCGCCCACGGGCCATCGCGGCATAAGCGGCGTCATCGTCCAGAAGAGCCGAAATTTCGCGAATGATCCGCTGTGTATCTGTCCCGATGAGCTTCGCTATGCCTGTGGCGACGCTTTCGGGGCGTTCGGTGGTCTCGCGCAGGACCAATACGGGTTTGCCAAGCGCGGGCGCCTCCTCCTGAACGCCGCCGCTGTCGGTCAGCATGATATGGCTGATGGACAAAAGCCGTGCAAAGTTGGGATAATCCAGCGGTTCAATCATGGCGACATTGGGTAAGTTCCCCAAAGTGGCATTCATGACTGCACGGACTTTCGGGTTCAAATGGACAGGAAAAATACAGGCCACATCGTCACGCAGGGCAATGGCTTTTATTGCAGCCGCGATGTTCACCATGCCCGTACCAAGATTCTCTCGGCGGTGGGCGGTAATTCCGATGATTTTACGACCGCGAAAACGCGCCTCCAGCGGGGCAAGGCTGCTAATGAGCGACGGATCGTGGGCGATTTTCCTCAAAACCCAATGCAGCGCATCAATCACGGTGTTGCCAGTGACAAAGACTCGATCGGCGGGAATGGATTCTGCGCGGAGAGCGGCTGCGGACATCTCGGTCGGGGCAAAATGCTGATCGGCAATATTGCCGATGATCTTCCGATTCACCTCTTCCGGCCATGGCTGGTAAATATCATGGCTGCGCAATCCCGCCTCAATGTGGCTCACTGGAATTTTGCGATGATAAGCGGCTAGCGCGCCGACCATAGCTGTTAAGGTATCGCCCTGAACGATGACGCGATCTGGCTTCGCGCTGTCCAGAACCACCCCAATTGTTTGCAGCAGGCGCGCCGTGAGCGTGTCGAGTGATTGTTCCGGGCGCATGACATCAAGGTCATAATCCGGCACGATGCCGCTGATCGATAGCACTTGGTCCAGCATGTGCCGATGTTGCCCGCTGACCAGAATTTGGGTATGCATATCTGCATATTGCGACAGCGCGCTTATCACGGGGAAAAGCTTAACGGCCTCGGGCCGCGTTCCGAAAATTACCAAATTCTTGTACATCTGCGGTCCCTGCATTTTTGGCCTGCACTAGGATCGTAGATATAAATAACATATTAAAAAGTAACGTAAATTTATAAAAAATCTTTTTCCGCACCGCAGACTAAGACAATGGCGCTTCTTGCGTTTTCATTTCCTGGTCCAAACGGCGTGATGTCGCCTCGGGGGAGCCGGTATATTTGGCCAGCCGCGCATAAATCAGGGGAATAAGCACGAGCGTGATGAGCGTAGCAAGCGTCACGCCAAAGACGATCACTACACCAATGGCCGACCGCGCCGCTCCGCCTGCACCGCCAGCAATCGCTAATGGAATAGCGCCGAATACGGTGGCGATGGATGTCATCAGTATTGGCCGCAAACGCCGGGCAGAAGCTTGCTGAATGGCCTCGAGAATTTCTAAGCCCTCATCGCGCAACTGGTTGGCAAATTCGACGATTAAGATGCCGTTCTTCGCTGCCAAGCCGACCAGCATCACAATGCCAATCTGGCTATACAGGTTCAACGTCATTCCAGTGAGGGCAAGACCAATGATGCCACCCCCGACCGCCAATGGTACCGTCATGATGATGGTGACTGGGTGAACGAAGCTTTCAAACTGCGCTGCGAGCACGAGATACACGAGAAGGATGGTCAGTAAGAATACAAGCATGATTGAACCGCCTGTTTCTTTGAAGGCCTGACTTTCACCGCGATATCCAACCGCCAGAACCTCTGGGGATGCAGCGGCTTGCTCTTCCAAAAAGGCCAAAGCCTCACCCATGGAATAACCCGGCGCCAGCCCGCCCTGGAGCGTGATGGCGCGCAACTTGTTGAAGCGACCCAAATCCCGCGCGCCTGCGGTCTCGGTGTATTTTATGAGATTGGCGAGCGACACCAATGATCCGTCACGCGTCCGAAGCTGGATTGCAGCAAGATTTTGGGCAGTGGCGCGATCCGCTGCATCCGCTTGCACGATGACGCGATATTCTTCGCCGCGATCCACATAGGTCGACACCCGGCGCGAACCCAAAAGCGTTTGTAGCGCCTGGCTAACCTCCGCCACTGATATGCCAAGGTCGCCTGCGCGTGCAGTATCGACCTGAATTTCCATTTGGGGTTTGGTTTCCTTATAATCGGAATCCATATTCACGAGACCGGGATTTTCGCTTGCTGCGACCAATATGCGGTCGCGTGCAATACTCAGCGATTCATAGGTTGAGCCTGCAATAACGAAGTTTACCGGCTGACCACGCCCGCGTCCGATGGAGGAGCGTACCGAAGCATTGCCGCGAACCGCAGGTAACTCGGCTAGGATTTTGTTGATCTGCGCGACCACATCTTCGGTTTTTTCCGTGCGTTCTTCCCATGGTTTCAAAAAGACGAGGAACGTCCCGCTGTTGAAATCATCACTTGGTCCAAATCCGCTAGGCGTTCGCTGGACGACGGACCGCACAGTTCCTTTTTCGATCAGCTTCACAATCGGCTCAGACGCCTGAAGCATATATTTGTCCATAGTTTCGTAACCAGTGCCCTCAGACGCGGAAACACTTACGTTCAGATTGCCGACATCCTCGGCTGGCGCCAGTTCGGACTGTAATGTTGTAAACAGAAATCCGGCGAACAGAAGAAATCCAAGCACGCCTAGCGAGGCGACTAAAGGCCTTGCGATAACCCGCGAAAGCAGATTGGCATAACGCTTCTCAAGCCTCTGGAACTTGTCATCTACCCATTGTGCAACCCGTCCACGATCTTGTTTCTTCAAAAGCTTTGAACACAACATCGGCGTAAGGCTCAAGGCGATAAAACCCGAAAAGGCGACGGCAGCAATCATCGCACCTGCCAATTCGCGGAACAGCAAGCCCGTCTGGCCAGCCAAGAACATGACGGGCACAAACACCGCGCAGACAACAACGGTGGTGGAAACGACGGCAAACGCCACTTGCCGCGTTCCGGTTACCGCCGCGACCAAGGGCGGCTCACCTTTTTCAATGCGGTGATAGACGTTTTCAAGCACAACAATGGCGTCATCGACAACAAGGCCAATGGCCAGCACCATTGCCAATAGCGTCAGCAAGTTGATTGAGAATCCGAGGAACCAGAGGACTGCAAAAGTTGCGAGCAAGCAAATGGGCACCGTTACAGCAGGGATAATAGTCGCGCGCCAACTGCCCAAAAACAGGAAGATCACTAAGACAACCAGCGCGGCTGCTTCTGCTAAGGTGACCCACACGCTGCTGATCGCCTTGCTGATGAACAAGGAATCATCCGAGCCTACAGTGATCGTCATGCCCTGTGGCAGCGAAGGCTTTATTTGCGCGGCAAGTGCTTTAGCGCTTTCCGCCACGGCCAGCGTGTTCGCGCCAGATTGGCGGACGATACCCATGCCCAAGGCGGACTCACCATTGAGGCGAAACGCTGCATAAGGATTTTCCGCACCCGTTTCGACCCGCGCCACATCACCCAGTCGGATAAGCGACCCATCCGCGCCCCGCGTGACAATCAACTGGCGAAATTCGGCTTCATTACCAAAGGGGCGGCTCACCCGCAGCGTGATATTTTGATCGGTCGATTCAAGCCGCCCAGCGGGAAGTTCAACATTTTGGCTGCGCAAGGCATTTTCAATGTCTATCGGTGTCAGGCCCAAAGCCGCCAAGCGATCCGGCTGGAGCCAGATACGCATAGAAGGTCTTGCTTCACCGCCGATAAACACACGAGCTACCCCGTCTATGGACGAAAAGCGATCAACCAAATTGCGGTCAACATAGTCGCTGAGTTCAAGCCGCGACCAACCGGGTTTCGACACGACGAGAAACAGGATTGGCGACGCGTCCGCATCGACCTTGCGCACTTCGGGTGGCAGCACTTCTTCGGGCAAATCGTCCGCAGCCCCGCCGACACGATCACGGACATCATTGGCGGCGCTGTCTACTGAACGGCCTGGCGCAAATTCGATGGTAATGTCCGACTGCCCATCGCGTGAGCGCGACGTGATCGTCTGAATCCCTTCAATACCGGCAAGTGAATTTTCGAGGACTTGCGTGACGCGGGATTCAACGACAGTGGCGGCTGCGCCAGTGTAGGTTGTCCCGACAGACACGATTGGCGGTTCCGTGTCCGGATATTCCCGGACGGGCAGACTTAAAAACCCGACAACGCCGACGAGCACCATTAAAATCGCAATGACGGCTGCGAATACGGGTCTGCGGACGGAGGTATCGGAAAGCTTCATATCAGACGAACATCAGCGCGCTTTGGCTGGCGCGCCGCTGGCCTTGGCGGGGCCAGTCCGCACATTGGTACCATCAGAAAGTTTTACCACGCCTTCGGTGACGATTTTGTCACCCACTTTCAGGCCCTCAATAATTTCAACGAGGTTACCGTCGCGCGTGCCGGTTTTGACGGGCGTGCGCTTTACCTTAAGGTCGGAGGCAACCGTGTAGACAAAGCTGGCATCGCCTTCGCGGACCAAGGACAGTTCGGGCACGGCAGGGGCAGTGCGGTTTTTCGACATTATGGTTACGGATAAGAGCATGCCGGGTTTCAATAGGGCATTGCGGTTTGGTAAAATGGCACGCAATGCTGCGGTGCGGGTTTGTGGATTAACAACCGGGTCAATGGCGCTAATGCCGCCCGACGCGAGATAATCTGGAAAGGCGGCGGCCTTTGCCGTTATAACCTGTCCCACCCGGACCTTGTCCAGCATTGTCTCTGGGACGGTAAAGTCGAGCTTGATTGAACTCAGATCGCTCACTGCGGCGATTTCGTCTCCAGCGCTTACTACTGCGCCAACCGAGATTCGGCGCAACGATACGTAGCCGGAAAAAGGCGCACGCACGACGCGGTCACCAATCGAGGCGCGCGCCGCATTTGCTAGCGCCTGTGCCGCAGTTGCAGAAGCGGTTTGCGCGTCCAAACTTGCGTTGGTGGCAAAGCCGCGGCGGTGAAGTTCCCTGATGCGCGTTAGTTGCTGCTCGGCCTCGCGTGCCTGAGCCTGCGCACTGGCAAGCGATGCCGTTTCCTGACCCTGCGCAAGAACCGCAAGCATTTGTCCCTTTTGCACATAGTCGCCATCGGAAAAGCCAAGCTGCGTTATCCGCTCGGTAACCGGCGCTCGGACCGAAACTTGCTCATTTGCGTTAGCTGTTCCCACAGCGACGTAGACATCGGAAAATTCATGGGAGGATGCCGCGCCAATGGTGACCACCGGGGTAGGGCGCTCGCGCTTCTCTGCACCGCCGCCGCCACATGCGGCGACATAGAACATCAATGACAGAATGATTGGCTTACGCATTTTTTCACCGGTTGGGAAATTCAGGAAGGGGCTTACCTCAAACTTGCTGTTGGCGGAACTTATTCCCATCGACCAGTCATTTTCGACAAATGAAGCTTTTCTGCAGAAAAACCTTTTTTTGACACCAAGCTGGGCACACTCGGCGGCGCTATCTTATCTTGCCATCACTGCCGAATGATATGGTCAAAGGCGGACAATCCGGCCTTCGTTCCTTCGCCCATCGCTACAATGATCTGCTTATATGGCACGGTTGTGACATCACCTGCGGCAAACACGCCCGGAATATTGGTCGCGTTATGCGCGTCGACTTCAATTTCCCCGCGGGGCGACAATGTCAGCGGGCCTTTAAGCCATTCGGTATTGGGGACCAACCCAATCTGTACAAAAATGCCGTCGAGATCGATGCGATGGGACTTGTCCGTGTTTCTGTCGGTGTAGACCAAAGCCTGAACCTTCTCGCCATTGCCAATGACTTCAGTGCTGAGCGCGGAGGTAATGATATCTACGTTTGGTAGACTGCGGAGTTTCTTCTGCAACACAGCATCGGCGCGCAATTGTGAGTCAAATTCGATCAATGTGACATGCGCGACGATGCCGGCAAGGTCGATTGCAGCCTCAACGCCAGAGTTCCCGCCGCCAATGACCGCTGTGCGCTTTCCCTTATACAGTGGGCCATCGCAATGCGGACAATAAGCGACGCCTCTGTTGCGATATTCCTCTTCGCCCGGGACGCCCATCTGCCGCCAGCGCGCACCGGTGGAAAGGATCAGTGTCCGCGCCTTTAATGACGCACCGCTTGCGAGTTTGACTTCGTGCAGACCATCGGCGCCAGCGGGGATGAGTTCAGCGGCCGTCTGCAAGTTCATAATGTCGACGTCATATTCGCGGACATGCTGTTCCAACTGGGCGGCAAGCTTTGGCCCTTCTGTGTGTTGGACCGAAATGAAGTTTTCGATACCCATAGTATCCAGCACTTGGCCACCGAAGCGTTCGGCCACAACGCCTGTACGAATACCCTTGCGCGCGGCGTAAATCGCTGCCGCTGCGCCAGCAGGTCCACCGCCGACAACCAAAACTTCAAATGGTTCCTTGGCCGCGATCTTTTCCGCAGCGCGGGCGACGGTGCCCGTGTCCAGCTTTGCCATGATCTGTGACAGGTCCATGCGCCCTTGGCCAAATGGTTCGCCGTTCAGATAGATTGCGGGGACCGCCATGACCTTGCGCGTTTCGACTTCCTCACGGAACATCGCGCCGTCAATCGCCACGTGACTCACGTCGGGGTTGAGCGCCGCCATGATGTTGATCGCCTGAATAACATCAGGGCAATTCTGGCAAGACAAAGAGAAAAATGTTTCGAATTTGAACACGCCCTCAAGCGCCTTCACCGAATCGAGCAGTTCTGCCTCTTCTTTTGGGGGGTGACCGCCCATATGCAACAAGGCGAGCACCAATGACGTAAACTCATGTCCAAGCGGCAGGCCAGCAAAGTGCGTTTCCGCTGTGCCATCGGCACGGCGAATAGCAAAGGAAGGCGTGCGGTCGGCATGACCATCATACCGCGCCGACAGCAAAGGCGATTGTTCGACCACGCTTTGCACCAGCGCGCGCATTTCCGCAGACTTTGGGCTGTCGTCCAACGTCGCGACCAGTTCAACGGGCGTGCGCAGATTTGCCAAATAAGTTTTTAGCTGGGCAATTGTAGCAGCGTCAAGCATCGGGGAGGCCTTTTTTAAGCAAGCACAAGCGTGCCGCGCACAAACGCGGTCGAAATTCTTCGAAAAACGGTATGTTGGGTGCCGCGCCGTTTACGCGGCACCCGATATAAATTTAGATCTTGCCGACGAGGTCGATCGAAGGCGCAAGCGTTTCGCTGCCTTCTTCCCACTTTGCAGGGCAAACCTGACCTGGATGCTCACGCACGTAAATGGCGGCCTTGATCTTGCGGACGAGTTCAACCGCGTTACGGCCAACGCCTTCGCAGGTAATTTCCATAACCTGAATAACGCCGTCTGGATCGACGACGAAGGTTGCGCGGTCTGCAAGACCTTGGCCTTCGCGCAACACACCGAAATTGTTGCTGAGAACGTGGTTCTGGTCGCCAAGCATATGGAAGTTGATCTTGCTGATCGCTGGCGAACCATCATGCCATGCCTTGTGGCTGAAATGCGTGTCGGTCGATACTGAATAGACCTCAACGCCCATGCCTTGCAGGTCTGCATATTGGTCGGCGAGATCTTCCAGTTCGGTTGGGCAGACGAAGGTCCAGTCGGCTGGATAGAAGAAGAATACGGCCCATTTGCCCTTAACGTCGGTGTCCGACACTTCAACAAACTTGCCCGCTTTATACGATTGCGCGGTGAATGGCTTAAGGCTTGAACCAATGATTCCCATGTGAATTACCCTTTGGATTGAGGAGAGTTTGATTTGAACTCACGTGCCTAAACACGATTTTTTTGATTTGGTCTAGCAACGCTTTTTGTAATGACTAATCGTTTTTGTCGATGATAAATATGTTAAGTCCTGACCCTACAAGTAGCGCTTAAGGATACGGTTTACATCCACACACGCCTTTAACCGGCTGGCCAATAAGAAAACGCCACCCAGTTTACGCTGCACAAACAACGTATCGGAGGGCGGAATGTGCCAGTTGCGCCGATCAGCCGCGATTGTCATGCCTTCATCGCGCATGTCGCTGACAAAGTCGGTCCGGCTAAAATCAAACGGCCCGGCCTGCTGGATCATATCAATCGCGGTTGCGATTAGCTTATCAATCTCGCGCTTATTCTGCTGCGCGGTTTGTGCATTCATAAAACCGATGTCAACGATAGCCGCCAGCACGCCGTCTTTATTGCCCACCATACCCATGTGCAGCAACGTTCGATATTGCGCGACCATGCCGTCCGGCAGGGCTCTGGTCGCACCAAAATCGAGCAAAACGACTTGCCGCGTTTCGGGGGCATATCGGTAATTCGCAAAATTGGGGTCTGTCTGCATAAATCGGAATTCAAACAATTCCCGCACTACCAGTTCAATCAGCAGCGTCATAATCCGGTCACGGTCCGCTTGCGGTGCGCTGATCATCGATTCGATCGGAACGCTGTCGATGAAGGACATCGCCAACACATTTTTACTGCTCAGCGATGCATGATAAGAAGGCAGGGCATATTCGGGAGTATCCGCCAACAGCTCGCCAAATTGCATAAGGCACGCGCCCTCACGCGCATAATCCGCCTCTTCATGTAACTGGCGTTTCGCCTCCGTCAACAATGCCGTGATATCTAGCGTTTTTGGAAGCACATTCGATAAACGCAACAGCGCGGCGACATTATCGACATCGCTATCGATGCTGCGGCGCACCCCGGGATATTGGATTTTGACGGCTAGGTCCTGATGATCCAGCGTAAGTGCACGGTGCACTTGCCCGATGGAGGCCGCCGCTATGGGCTGCTCATCAAAACGTATGAACTGCGCGCGCCAATCCTTTCCCCAATGGCGCGTCATGACCATGTTCAGCTGTGCTGGCGGCATATGTTGGGCATCGGCACGAAGTCTTGCAAAAATGTCCGTCAGTTCAGGCGGCAGGAAATCGCCGGTATCCATCGAAAAAAGCTGTCCAAGCTTCATCGCTGCGCCCCGCATTTGTCCAAGCTGAAGCGTGACCCGCATTGCATTTGCTGGCGTCATCAGCAGGTCGCCCACGGTTGGCCTGCGGCCACTGGCCAGTTGCCGCGCGCCATCCAGCAACATGCTTCCGGCGATACCCGTTGCCATGTTGCCGAAGCGGGCAATACGGGAGAGCCGTCCGCTTGGGACGCGCAGTCCCTTGGACGCGAATTGATCAGGGGGCATGAAATGGCTGCTCTGGGAATGGGACACCACCTAGATGAGATGCCGCACGCCGTTCGGCAAGGTAAAGTGGCAAAAGAATTTACAAGAAATAGACTTGAATCCGCAGTTTAAGATAGAAATTCCACTTGTGCATAGTTCGCAACGGGTGCACCTATATGTCATTGGGATTATACAAAAATAATAGGAGCAGGGTATGAAAAAGCGTTCGTTAAACAGCATCATTCTTATACTTGCTGCAGGCGTTTCGGCATGTGGCGGCGGCGGTGGAAGTGATTCAAGCGGCGGAACAATCACCGTTCCACCTGTGAGTGTGACGCCTCCACCCCCGCCTCCACCTCCACCCAATTCGACCTGTAGCTTGCTTAATCGGCAGAATTTTGCGGGGTCCGTCCTGAATGAATGGTATCTGTTTCCAGAAACGCTGCCAACCGCACTCAGCCCCGCAGCTTACACCACCGTGGACGACTATATTGACGCCTTAACCGCGACTGCACGTGGTCAGGGGCGAGACCGGTTTTTCACGTACATTACTTCTATCAAAGAAGAAAACGCCTTCTTCTCGTCAGGTGCAACGGCCGGATTCGGCGTGACTTTTTCGTTTCAAGGCACACGCTTGTTCGTTACAGAAGCTTATGAGGGCGCGCCAGCGCTTGCCGCTGGCATTGACCGCGGCGCGGAAATTGTGGGGATCGGTACCGATTCTTCGAATATTCGGTCGGTAGCGGACATATTGGCGGCACAAGGATCTGCTGGTCTATCCAGCGCTTTGGGTCCGAATACCGTTGGGACCAGCCGCGTATTTCGGATAACGGACTCAACCGGCACCCGCAATGTCACCGCGGCCAAAGCGGAATATGACGTTAGGCCGCTGTCAGCGCGTTATGGGGTGAAGATCATCGACAATGGCGGCGGACAGCGTGTTGGATATATCAACATGCGCACGTTCATCTCGACTGCGAATGACCAACTGCGAACTGCGTTTTCGGATTTCCGCGCCCAAGGCATCACAAACTTTGTTATCGATTTCCGCTATAATGGCGGCGGGCTTGTCTCGACGGCGGAACTAATGGGCGACTTGCTTGGGGCCAACCGAACTAACAACGACATTTTTGCAGTCACGCGTTTCCGCGCTTCCAAGTCATCGCAAAACCAAACGCGCCGCTTTTCGCCGCAGTCACAGTCGGTGTCACCCGTGAAAATCGCTTTCATCTCCACTAGGGCTACGGCGTCTGCCAGTGAATTGGTGGCGGCGGGCCTCGCGCCGTATCTCGGGACTAACGCCGCTTTGATTGGCAGCAACAGTTACGGTAAGCCCGTCGGGCAGATTGCCGTTGATTTGTCAGCTTGTGATGATCGCATTCGCGTTGTTGCCTTTGCGATGGAAAATGCGGCTGGGCAGGCTGATTATTACTCGGGTCTTGCGGGCACTTTGCGCACCACTTGTGCAGCGGCTGACGATATCACCCGGCCTTTAGGCGACCCGCAAGAGGCATCGCTGCGTGCGGCGCTTGATTTCGTGGCGGGACGCAGTTGCACGCCAATCGCGCTCGCCCAAAGCGCGCAAAGCACAGCTTCACGGAATGAACTTCGTGCCTTGCCTGCGCCGAGAGACGCCAGCACAGCGCAGCGTGAGATACCGGGATTGTTCTAAAAGCATCCTGATAGATGCGCTCAGGTCGCCTGCGTGGCCGCCCTGAGCGCGTCCAACACGCTTTGGGCATGCTCTTTGCGACAAATGAGCAGGTCCGGGATATATGTATCCGCCTGATTATAGACCAAAGGGCTGCCATCGATACGGCTGACGTGCAGACCAAAGGCGGCAGCGACAGCCGCGGGCGCGCAATTGTCCCATTCATACTGCCCGCCATTGTGCAGGTAAATGTCGGCCTCACCGCGCACCACCGCCATTGCCTTTGCGCCTGCGGAACCCATCGGGATGCATTCAGCGCCTAAAGCGTTTGCCACGGTCAACGCTTCTGCTGCGGGCCTGGTTCGGCTGACTACCATGCGCAGTTTTTCAGGGGCGGGGGGGATTTCGGTCGGCTGATCGCTCCTGAGAACCACACCCAAGCCGGGAAGTGCGACCGCGCCAATCACCGGCGCGCCATCTATAGAGAGCGCGACGTGGACGGCCCAATCGGTGCGGCCTTCACCATATTCGCGGGTGCCATCAACCGGATCAATGATCCACACGCGGGATTTTGACAGGCGCGCGTCGGTATCCTGGCTTTCTTCTGACAATAATCCGTCATCCGGACGTTGTTCGGCAAGGGCATGGACCAAAAACTGGTTGGCGGTTTGATCGCCAGCCTTGCCAAGCGCATGCAATGACAGCAGCCCGCTTTCGCGCACTTGCAACAGCAGTTTTCCAGCGGTTTCGGCCAAATATGCCGCCAATGCGCTATCGTCGGCGACAATGCTCATTTTAACGGCATCAGCTGGCGAACAATATGTTCTGCGGCTTCGGCAGGGGTCATTTCGACCGTATTCACGCGGATGTCGGGGTTTTCAGGTGGTTCATAGGGACTGTCGATTCCTGTAAAATTCTTTAATTGTCCAGCACGCGCCTTTTTATAAAGCCCCTTCACATCGCGCGCCTCGGCGACCTCCAATGGCGTATCGACGAATATCTCGACAAACTCACCCTCCGGCATCATCGCCCGCACCATATCGCGTTCCGCGCGGAATGGGGAAATAAATGCAGTCAAGACGATGAGACCTGCATCTGCCATCAGCTTTGCGACTTCGCCCACCCGGCGAATGTTCTCAATCCGGTCGGTTTCCGTAAAGCCCAAATCCTTATTGAGGCCGTGGCGGACATTGTCGCCATCAAGCAAAAATGTATGCCGGTTCAACAGATTGAGTGTTTTTTCCACTTCATTGGCAATCGTCGATTTGCCCGAACCGGAAAGGCCGGTGAACCACAAAATCTTTGGCTTTTGGTTTTTGAGCGCAGCATGCGCCTCGCGGCCAATGTCGGTGGCTTGCCAATGGACATTTTGTGCGCGCCGCAAAGAAAAGTGCAACATGCCGGCAGCGACGGTCGCATTGCTGATCTTGTCGATCAGGATAAATCCGCCCAAGACACGATTGTTGGCATATGGTTCAAACACAATAGGTTTGTCGGTTAATATTTCCGCGACCCCAATGGCATTCAGCTCCAACGTCTTCGCCGCCAGATGCTCCATATTGTTTACGTTGATCGTATATTTGGGGGATTGCACCGTGGCCGACACCGTTTGCGTCCCAAGCTTCAGCCAATAGGCCCGCCCCGGAGTCAAAGCCTCGTCCGCCATCCAGACAATGGTGCTTTCAAACTGGTCGGAAACCTCGGGCGGATTGTCTGCAGCGGCAATCACATCTCCGCGTGAACAGTCGATTTCGTCTGCGAAGCAAAGCGTAACCGATTGGCCTGCAACTGCTTCGCTGAGCTCGCCGTCAAATGTGACAATCTTGCTGATCGTTGACGTCTTACCTGACGGCAGCACGCGAATATAATCGCCCGGACGCAATATGCCCGTTGCGATCTGGCCAGAAAATCCCCGGAAATCGAGATTGGGCCGATTGACCCATTGTACCGGCATACGCAATGGCTTGGCCTGATCCGCGTCATTATCAAGCGCGACGGTCTCCAAATGCGCGATCAGCGGCTGCCCCACATAATATGGCATATGGACGGAACGCTCGGTGATATTATCGCCTTTGAAGCCGGATATCGGCATGGCGGTAAAATCGCTTATGCCGATGCTGCTGGCAAATGCAGTATATTCGGCGACGATTGCATCATATTTCGCCTGATCATAGTCGATCAGGTCCATCTTGTTCACGGCAAGGACGATGTTTCTGATGCCCAGTAATTTGGCAAGATAGCTGTGGCGCCGCGTCTGCACGAGAACGCCTTTACGCGCGTCGACCAAGATTACCGCAAGATCCGCGGTTGATGCGCCCGTGACCATATTCCTTGTATATTGTTCATGGCCCGGGCAATCGGCGACGATGAATTTTCGCTTCTCGGTCGCAAAAAACCGGTAGGCGACGTCGATTGTGATGCCTTGCTCACGCTCGGCTGCAAGCCCGTCCACAAGCAACGCAAAGTCGATCTCTTGCCCTTGCGTGCCCATCCGTTTCGAGTCGGATTCTAATGCCGCAAGTTGATCTTCAAAGATCATTTTGGAATCATATAATAACCGACCGATGAGCGTCGATTTACCGTCATCTACGGAACCGCAGGTGATGAACCGCAACAAAGACTTATGCTGGTGGACATTCAGATAGGCGTCAATGTCTGAAGCAATAAGGTCATCGGTTTTGTAGATGACTTGGTCGGTTGTGACGGGCGACATCAGAAATATCCCTCCTGCTTCTTCTTCTCCATGCTGGCGGCCTGATCATGGTCAATAGCGCGCCCTTGGCGTTCGGAGGTGGTGGTCAGCAGCATTTCCTGAATAATCTCGGGCAAGGTTGCCGCGTGGCTTTCGACCGCGCCCGTCAGCGGATAGCATCCAAGCGTCCGGAAACGAATGGAGCGTTCAACCGGAACCTCGGCGTCTTTTAACGGAAAGCGGTCATCATCTATCATCAGCAACATGCCGTCGCGTGTGACAGTGGGGCGTGGGGCGCTGAAATAGAGTGGCACTATCTCGATATTCTCAAGGTGGATATATTGCCAGATATCGAGTTCAGTCCAATTGGAGATCGGGAAAACCCTTATGCTCTCTGCTTTCGCTTTACGTGCATTATAGAGGTTCCATAATTCGGGCCGTTGGTTCTTTGGATCCCAAATATGCGTCGCGGTGCGGAAAGAGAATATGCGTTCCTTGGCCCGGCTCTTTTCCTCGTCACGCCGCGCCCCGCCGAAGGCGACATCGAAACCATATTTATCGAGCGCTTGCTTCAACCCTTCGGTTTTCCACATATCGGTGTGCAGCGACCCATGATCAAAAGGGTTGATGCCGCGGGCAATCGCCTCTGGGTTCTGGTGGACCAATAATTCCATACCGGCATCGCGCGCCGCCTTTTCGCGCAACGCGTACATCGCCTTGAATTTCCATGTCGTATCGATATGCAACAACGGAAATGGCGGCGGCGATGGGTAAAACGCCTTGCGCGCCAAATGCAGCATCACGGCGCTATCTTTACCCACGCTATACAGCATCACCGGCTTGTCCGCCTCGGCGACAACCTCCCGCATAATATGGATGGCTTCAGCCTCCAGGCGCTCAAGATGGGTCAGGGTTTTGGTCATAGTCTGTTTCGCTTCCTATGATCCTCATAGTCAGAAGTCATGGCATCCCGCAAACAAGACATTCTTGTTAGGGCAAATAGCGCAGTTTTAGCGAAGGTGACGAGAACGGTGTGATTAAATCGCCGGAGCTTAACCATCATTCTGGACTTGTAACGGTTTTGCGCCAATCACTTATCTCATTATGCCACCTTTGCTTCGAACGCCAGCGGGCCGATACAACTCAGATATGAGCGATGGCGGCGGGTGTTGTAGACCCCGTTGATGTGCTGGAAGTTGGCGGTTTCCGCCTGCCTTGGTGTTGGCCATTTCTGCCGCCACGGCCTCCCTGCGTTCGAACTTTTGCAGGACGTCTTTAGCCAATGCATGATCGTACACGACGCATCGACGGACGCAGGCGGACATCATGCAACGCCATTTCGCGGATGACGCACCTGTGGCCAAAATGCCATCGCGGCACCTAAGTTTACAAACTTATCCGCAAAACGCGGTATTTCTGTAAACTTACGGAAGCTCTGCGAGGTTGGCTCACCGGGGAGGAAAGCCGGGGTTGGGTTCAACACATTCAAAGAGCCTACTGCGCAACAGGTGAGCGATCAACGCACAGAATCTCAAAGCAAATCCTACATTGCAAGCGAAACCTATTTAGGGGTGATCGCAATTGTCACCGGAATTGCACGGAATTGTCAGCCACCATAACACAGGTTTGGCGCTGGTCACACCGCTGGCGCAGCAGGATAAAGACAGCGCGGCGCAAAGCTATTTCGGGGATGACGCACCTGTCACCGGAATTCCCACCGGAATTCCCAGCAGGCTTGATCCGACCGCAGTGAAGGCGTTCTTGGAAGAAGAAACAACATTTTCTGCGATAGCACATGCTTAGACAGATGATCCATAACCGAGCGTCTCTGTGCCTTGGTATCAATCATTACTGATCTTATGAATCGTGACGTGCACATAAATCGTCTGCCGCGGCTCCGGCCATGCGCAAGGCCTTGTCAGGCCGGGATTTCAAGATGGAATGTTACCTCATTATCGGCGATATTATGGCCCAATGTGCCTTGATGCATTTTAGCAACCTCGCTGACAATGAAGAGGCCAAGACCATCCCCGTTGTAGCGGCTATCTACACCGCGCTTATTTCGTGCAAAAATGTCACCGTCTAACATAGCCTTATCGATTAAGCGGTTTGTTATAGCAAATTGAACGGAGAGCCTGTCTTCGTCCGTCCCGATTTTAAAAATAATTGGCGTTTCAGCTGGCGAATATTTGACTGCATTTTCAAGCAAATTGCGTAAAGCCAGACGCAACACAATCGGGTCAGCTTCGGCAAAAATATGAGGCTGGACGAATTGCAAATTTATACGGGGCTGGTCTATCGGATTGATATCCAGATACGCGAGTTGTGAAACATCGCATATGTCGATGGACACAAGCTCCGGCTTTCTCCGATTTGAAATCAGCGTGGCACCAAGCAGCGAGTTTGATATCGAAAGCGTGATAGAGTTTAAGACTGTAACCATGTTGGTCAATTTGGACTTTACGCCAACGGCTTTTTTCCCCAATTTTGCCACATCAGCCGAGATGCTTTGCAACGCGGCCTGTGCAGTATTGAGTGGTTGTCGCACTTCATGGGTTAGCATCTTAATGAGGTTTTGCCGTTCGTCGGCCAACTTATTCGTCTCAATGAGCGTAGCTTGTTTCAGTCTGATCTCATACGAAAGCATAGCGTTACGGCGAAGTTGCCTCTCTCTTTCTCTCTGGCTCTGCCCGAAAATGAGCGCCAGAAAAAGTAATTGAATAGCCAATGATGCTAAGCAGAGCGCAGAAAAATTGGCTACGCCTCGGGCAGAAGATTCAACCAGCCTCTGATTTGGAACGAATGGAAATGCTTGGCCGATGACAAATAGCACGGCAATCATGCCTAAGGCCATTCCTGCAACGGCATACCCCTTCTGTTTCAAGCCATACCATTGTCTATTTCTCAAAAGATACATCAGGCTTGCAGCCAATGCAAAAAACATACCCAGTAAAAAATAATTTCGTCTGTAGTGTATATCTGGGTAAAATGCGACGATTGATGCACATATTAAGCTCAGAAGTAAAAATAAATGTGGTAAGAAATAACGTTTGAACCAAAAATTCTTACCAGAAAAAGCAAGTGACTTTAGTGATCCACTTAAAATTGTTAAAGAAATACCTATACCAACGTAATATACGTTTTCAATATTCGATAAAAATAACATTCCTAAAATGCCAACGATATTTGATAAAATCCATATATCTCTTTCTCGACCTTTATTACCAAAAATAAGAATACATATGGTGTATGAAATTAAGGATCCTGTAAAAAAATACACTAGGAGTACTATACTGATATCAGGTATATATGACATTTAATTTCTCAAAACCTATATCTTTAACTAGCTTAAAACCCACGCTGTGTGCAGCCCGACATGGCTGCAAAACGCAGGGTTGAACGCATCTGAACTAAGCCGTCAACTTCGGAACTTCGCATAGCCCTTGAAACCTTGGGCGGCAACGCATTTGGGAACGGGGGATAATAATACGAGTGCCAGCCCTGACGACGGACACTGACGGGGAACACCTTACAGTCACTACGATAAACCCAAAACACTCTCCTATTTTACGAAGCCAGGCTGTCTATTCAATGCTGACGGGGGACAGAGGACGCCAAGACACGAGCAGTCGTTTGGACGGGCTCGATTTGTTCAAACGCCCGGTCGCTTAAATGCAAAACGCCGCCTAACAACTAAGTAAATGACGCAGGGATAGGCCCCCGCGCGCCCTTTGGATCGATGACGTCCATAATACATCCACATTTGCGTATAACATACCCAAAAACGCCATCGATTTGGGAAAATGTCTCCATGCTAGCTAACAAGAGCCGCTCAACTAGACTCAATGTCCTTGCTTTGAGCGCGATTCTATACAGTCTTTCGGGATGCGGCGGGGATGAAGTGGGCGGCGGCACAATTCCGCCGATTACAGTTGCGCCAACACCGTCACCCGCTCCCCCACCGACTCCAATTACGCCTCCGCCATCCCCGACAGGTTATAACACAGCTGCAGTGCTTTGCCCGTTAAGCGGCAGCTACCAAGGCGTATATAGCACGTCGGGAATTTTGACATCGACATGGAGTTGGGTCTGCAGCGGGACGGCACGTTCATTGGTCGCGAATGGCTTGCCCAACCATGCGGTTGGCACTTTCCCCAATGCTGGAAACCCAAATCTTATTTCAAGCCAAAATGTAAACTTCGCAGCCACGCTAACTCCGGTATTAAGCGCCGTAACCCGAAAAATTGGTCCCGGAGGGGTGAGCGCCTACTCTTTGCAGGGAGTGAAATTTGATCCTGCAACGGCAGGCACTTGTGCAGGAACAATCACAGCAGCTTCGCAGTGCAATCTCGCAAATGGTGCAGGAGGAACCTGGGCAGTCGAAGCGCTCGGCCAAGATACATTCAATTTTGGTGAAGACTCGAACAACGCACATGTGCAGCCATCAGGCGAATATCATTATCATGGTATGCCGGAAGCATTGCTCACCAACTCAGGAGTAACCGACACCAGCCGCAAAATGCTCCTTGTCGGGTGGGCGGGCGACGGATTTCCTATATATGCCCGCTATTGTTACAGCGACCCTAATAATGCCAACAGCGCACTCAAGGTTTGCACGGGTAGCTTTGTCAAAGACACTGTGGCGGATTCCGGTCGTCCATCAACGTCACTCGTGCCACTTGGCGCATTTACCTCAGACTGGACTTATACGGCGGGCACCGGTGACCTTGACGAATGCAATGGTCGGACAGGTGTGACGCCGGAATTCCCCAACGGAATCTACTACTATATGGCCACCGATAGCTATCCGTATTTCAGCCGCTGCGTGAAAGGGGCCTAAGGGTGACAAAATCAGGCCTCCAACAACGGTGGGCCATTCCAATTACATTGATTGCAATTGGTGTGGGGGCGTTGGGTGCAGTCGCTCTAACTGCGCAAGACGGAGGCGACCGAAACGGCGGTCGGCAAGGCGGACGACAAGGGGGCCCGCCGCCTGAAATGTTAAAGGCCTGCGTCAATAAATCCTATGGAGATGTTTGCACCGCGACGGGGCCTCAGGGCCGCAGTATATCCGGCACTTGTTTCGCTCCGCAGGATCGCCCACTTGCTTGCCGCCCTCAAAACGCAGGACCCAACAACCCGGTTGGCGGACTAACTCCCTCCGAGCAGGGCGGCGCAATTCTATCGTCGCAGGCCGATACATCAGCAATTCTGTGTGGCATCAACAAAACGGAATTAAACAAAGCGCTTGGTTTGGAAAGTATAGCGAAGTGGGCCTGCACCGCGAGTAATCGCGTTTTGACGTCAAATGGGATTCCTAACCACTATACGGGAGCCTTCCCCAACCGCAACAACCCTAACCGAATTTCTGCCCAAAAGATTACGTTTAGCGCGGCGTTACACCCAGTAGCGCTCGTAGGTACTGGCACGCCGGTCCGGATTGCGGGCTACGCCCTTAACGGCATAAAATTCGAACCTGGAACGGCGGGCCGCTGTCCAACGGGTGTCAGCAATCCGACCCAGTGTGATTTAGGCCGTGGGACTGGTCCGTGGGAAATCGAGGCGTTGGGTCAGCAAAGCTTCAATTTTGGTGATGATATGAACCATGCTCATGTCCAGCCAACTGGCGAATATCACTATCATGGTGTTCCAGAAGGGATGCTGTCCGCCGGTGCTAAGTCAGGCAAGGAAATGATGCTTATTGGCTGGGCCAGCGACGGCTTCCCAATTTATGCGCGATATGGCCGGTCTGACCCAAGGTCAGGCAGCAGCCCGCTTCGATTGATGAAAGCTAGTTATCAGTTAAAGACACGGCCTGCTGATGGACGCCCCCCTGTAAATCTAATTCCCTTGGGGGCATTCACACAGGACTATGAATATATCAACGGGTCGGGTGATCTCGACGAATGCAATGGTAGTTTTGATGTAACGCCAGAATTCCCAGGCGGTATCTACCATTATTACGCGACAGACGGCTATCCATTCGTGCAACGTTGCGTAAAAGGCACCACGAGCATCGGCGCGATACGTCAGCCTTCAAGAGGCGGAGCAAAGCGCCCATAATGCTGAGCCGAATATGTGTTCTGATTTGCATACTTAGTCTGTCGGGCGCAGCGTATGCACATCTGTTGCCCAAACAAAATGCAACAATGAATGTCGTCGATGAGGCCATTTTTTTCGTCGTTTCGGTGCCTGCCTCAACCCTGAAAAACGTTGACGCCGACGGTAACGGTTTGCTGTCGATAGCCGAAGTCCAAGCTGGTAATCTCAGTATTCGCCGTCAATTTGATGCTCGCTTCCACGTTAGCAGTAATGGTAAAAGAGGCGAGAAGGTACTGACATGGGTGATGCCGCCACAAACCGGTGCAGAGACTGCCGACACAGATTATCTCGTTGTGTTGCACAGGACCAATTTTGCGAAGCCGCCCAAAAATCCAAGAGTTGAAACAGACTTATTTGGCACCAAAGTAGGTGAAGCGCGGTTGGTTATGACAGCGACACACAAGGTTGACGGGGTCAAAGCCAGCGAAACATCTATTCTTGAAACTGACAATCCCGCGCACACATTTTTTCGAGGCGCTTGGGCAATTTTCGCTGACTTCGTTCATATCGGCATTGGCCACATATTAGGTGGGGCAGATCATCTGCTCTTTCTGCTTACGATAGTCGTTGTTGCGGCGGGATGGAGATATTGGCTCTGTATCGTCACCAGTTTTACCATCGCACACAGTTTTACTTTGGTGATTTCAGCGCTCAATGTTGTCAGTATTTCCTCAAGTGTCGTAGAGATCGGTATTGCCGCCAGTATCGTTCTCATGGCAATGCTTAATCTGTTGTCATCCAGCGCGATCAGCACAAAAATCGAATGGAAGCGCATTGTCATCGTTTTTGCTTGCGGACTCTTGCATGGCTTGGGCTTCGCCGGTGCGGTCAATGTTTTTGCAACTGGTTCAGGAAACCAAATAGCAACGCTTCTTGGCTTCAATGTGGGAATTGAGCTCGGACAATTGCTGTTTCTCGGTGCGTTGCTATTTGTATCCACGCTTGTAACGAGGTTAGGTCGGGCACGCTTTGCACAACAGCTACCTCGGTTTGCATCATGGTGCGCTTTAATTTTGGGCGCTATATTGCTCTTGGTCAGAGTGGCGGCCGAACTATAGAGCTACCTTTATTTGTCCGAGCCGGGATCGAACCGATACCCCGCACCATAAACTGATGTGACACATCTTGTTTCTGGATCAATAGCACTGATCTTTCGCCGGATATTTTTTATATGACTGTCTACCGCGCGATCACCGCTGTCTTCGGCACGTTCACCTAGCCTATCAAGTAACTGGTCGCGCGAAAAAACACGACCAGGTTGTTTCATCATCGCAGCCAAAATTTGATACTCCGATGCTGACAGCGGCAAGACGTCTCCGCGCCAAAACGTGGCTTGCTGCCTTTCGTCTACCCAATAGCGCTGAGCGGAAATATCGTTTGCTACACGGCCTTCTGATCGGCGGACTAACGCGGCTATGCGAGCGACGACCTGCTTTGGGCTAAATGGCTTGATGACGTAATCATCGGCGCCGCAGTCAAAACCGGTCAACATATGGCTTTCCTCAACCCGAGCAGTAAGCATCAAAATTGGTACTGCGCTAAATTTTCGGATCGCTTTGCAAATCGTTATGCCATCACTCGCCGGTAGCATGAGGTCGAGAATTATTGCATCTGGCGAATTAAGCTTTACTTCGGCTACTACATCACGGCCATCGCCGAATATCCGCGTTTTGAAATCGGAGTCGGATAGATAGTCGCTTAATAATAAAGCGATTTTAGGATCATCCTCAATGATGAATACAGTTCGCAAACTTGTCATCTATTACGCGCATCTTGAGGCAAAATGACTGTTACGCACAATCCACCGAGCACGGATTTTGCGACCGAGATACTTCCTCTATGTGAATTTACGATCGCTTCACTGACGGAGAGCCCAAGGCCACTGCCTCCAGATGCCCGATCACGCGATTGCTCGGCGCGAAAAAGAGGTTGAAACAGCCGTCCTATATTTTCGCTGGAGACTGTCGGTGCGCTATCATCGATTTGAATGGATACCTTAGAAGGAGTCGACGTTAAGCTTATCAATGTTCTCCCGGGGGCCGTGGTATATCGCAAACTATTGGTCAATATGTTGGCGAGCAATTGCCCGATCCTTTCACTATCCCAGACCACATGCATTTCTGAATGCCCTTCGCAATTCACATCGAGATCAAGCCCAGCGCTCCGAAACTTCGATTCAAACCGATTGGAAAGTCGACGTATGATTTCGACGGCGTCGCAGGTTTCAAACTCGCATAACGTGCCTTTCATGTCTGCAACCGCAAGTTGATGGAGATCATCCACGATACGCCTCAATCGCTGAGCTTCGTCGGACAGGGAATTGATGGCGACGACATTGACTGGCCTTACGCCGTCCTTCAACGCGTCTAATTCGCCTACAAGAACGGTTAAAGGTGTACGTAATTCATGGCTTATTTCAGCAAGCCAGCGACGTCGGCTATCATCTAAGTTTGAAAGGCTTTCAGCCATACTATTGATATGCAGACCCATAGCTGATAGCTCATCATCGCCCCGTACAGCAACCCGCGCAGTCAAATTTCCTTGGGCAATTTCGTTGGCCGTATGCCGTAACTCTGCCAATCGATTTACCCCAAGTCTAGCGATCAAAAAGGCGGGTACGACCGCCAAAAAGAGCAACAGTAAAATCACCAATGCTGAATTCTGATACTGGCTTTTCAGAAAATTCGCGTCGACATTTCCGGGTACTCGCCGACGGGGAAGCAATTTTGCAAACGCTACAATTTTGCCGTCAACGACTATTTTCTGCACAAGAACTTTCGCACTAATCGCGCCTTGTGGCGGAGGCGGACCAGTGATCTGAATTCCTGCCGCATTAAATATCATTAAGCGTTTGGCAAAACCACCGGGTGGCGTTTTGCCTCGTTGAGGCCTTAGGCTAACTGGCGAAAGTGTTTCGGTGGAAGAACCGATGCTCCCCGCCCCGTTTGAACCATTTGCAGACTTCAGTGCATTAGGAACGTCGCCGCGACGAATCATGTCGGTAATCAGCGCATTGATATCGACGCTTCCATCGGCTTTGAATTTAGACGGTTCATTCGCAAAAACATTGTTTGCCGCTGCCTTGGCGAACTCCTCCAATTGCTGAATATCTTGAGCTTCAAGATATTCTGAAAATCCATTGCGAAGGCTGAACGACAAAATAAAAGCCATAGCCATTGCGGTGAGCAACACCGTACCCGCAATTACGATAAATAATTGATGAAAAAGGCGCAAGCGCATTGAATGTAGGACTGTACGGACTCGTGGGACATCTTTCATATTGCCGATAGGCAACCAGAAGGATGGATCCAATGACAAAGGAAGACCGCGATATTCAGCGCAAGCTCAAGGTGCTGCGCCATGCTGAGAAGATCAGTGACGTGGGCAAAACAT